>CAYYIS010000018.1:526-87315 GCA_964470965.1 uncultured Gemmatimonadota bacterium
GCAGTAGGAATGGAGTATGATGAGTCATTTTGTGGCCGCCTAGACCATCTTTTCGGATCAGGAAATTTCTCTGTAGAAATATTAAATGGCGGGGTGATTGGTTACTCACCTTTGCTGGAATATCGTACGCTGGAACGATTTATAGAATCCGGCTATAAAACTGACGATGTCGTTTTAATGTATGACGTATCAGATATTAACGATGAGTATATATTTTCAACCGTAGATTGGAATGCCCATATTGAAGAAACTAATCAGGCATTGATAAATTTTTGGCCAAAAGATAAAAAGCCCATCCGTCCACGGCTGTTTTCATTGATTCAATATCATTTGGCTAAATCAGATCGCAGAGAGAATGTGCAGCAAAAAATGGCTGCCATTCGGAATACCAAAGGGTTATGGACGAAAAAAGGACTCGATGCATTTGAGTGGGGTTACCCTGGCCTGACAGCAGCCCACAGAAATATCAAAAAAATCGCAAAACTCTGTCATCAGCACAATATCAGTTTTACGTTAGTGATATACCCATGGCCTATACAATTAGCAGGGTCACGATTTCCGTCGATACATGAAAACATACATGCCGAATTTGCCCGTGAAAATGACCTTACATTACTCGATCTGTCTCAATCTTTTTATAACCTGGATGACTGGGAAGCTTATTTTTTTTCGGATGACATTCACTGGAATAAAAGAGGGCATGCTTATGTGGCCGAACTTCTTTTTGCCCATCTTTCTTCAATGAAACTGGCCCTGCCGCTAGATCTAAATAAATAGCTGTTAGGTTGGGGGAGACCGTGGAACGCAATGCAGGGTTAGATTTAGTACGCGCGACAGCAATCATTTTTGTGCTTTTAAGTCACACCGGGCCATTTTATCAATGGTCATTCCACACACAGTGGTTGTTAGGAGTTTGGGGGGTAGAGATATTTTTTGTTCTCAGCGGTTATTTGATTGGGAGGATTTTAATAAGGAATTTGTCCAGTAATGTGTCTATCTTTTCTTTCTGGTGGCGCCGATGGCTCAGGACAATACCAAGTTATTTTTTGTTTTTATCTGCAAATTCCATTGTAACAAGAACCATCGGTTCCTGGGGTCTTGGCGGTTGGACTGTCATACAATATATGTTTTTCTATCAAAATTTATATTACCCTGCAAACCCAACGTTTTTTATTGAATCATGGAGCCTAGCAGTTGAAGAATGGTTCTATTTGACTATTCCTTTGGTGTTGTATCTAACCAAAACATCATTTAAAAGAAACCATCAGTGTTTTTTGGGAGTGATCTTTTTACTGGTGATCTCAAGTATAGTAATTAGATATTACTATAATGCTGCTATTTTGCCCATTTCTGATTTTTTTATGTGGGACCAACAGTTCAGGAAGGTGGTTTTATTCCGGATGGATTCACTCCAGATTGGAATGCTCGGTGCGTATTTATCAATATTTTACCAGCACTTTTTTAATCGTAGGAAAAAATTAGTTTTTGTTACCGGTCTATGCCTAACCATTTTATTGGTACAACTTCCATTTGACCAATTTGAAGGATCATTTATTCCTGTCTTTTATTCGTTTTTTGTTTCCCTCAGTATTCTTTTTCTGTTCCCGTTCGTGATGTCATTGAATTTACAGGGTTCATTCAAACATGTGATGGAATTCATTTCGAAGACATCTTACATTTTATATCTTTCACATTCCATTATAGCCTATCTCATTGTTCACCAGTTTTCCAGCTATATCGGCCAAAATATACTGCTTGATTCAGGCTTAAGGATATTCTGGCTGACGGCAACAGTGCTTATTTCTTACTTGGTACATCGTTATTTCGAAAAGCCCATAATGGACCTTAGATGATTTCCAAAGGCCCTTGGTTAATCAAGCACTCTCCACGAGTGTGAGTACTGCCGAAAACGCCGCATAAATCCCCAGTGCCAGAAGACCGAACAGTACCACCATCCCGATAGCCAAAAGCGGTTTGTTGGCCATAATCCGGCCCCGCATCTCCACCATCTTAGCGTATTCCTTCGGATATTTCCCTTCGGCTTTGAGCAGCAGATTCCGCGCAAAGGCATACTGGTTTGACAGCAGCATCAGACCGATTACCATGAAGAGAATACCCTGAAGAACCGGAAGGAAGACACCGATTATCCCGAGAATGATGAACATCCATCCAACGATGGTCTGTGCAAAACGTGTGATGAGTCGTTTTTCGATTTGACTACTCCAGCATCCGCAACGCTTCTTCCATCTCGCCTCTGGCGTGTGCATCTCCCTGCTCTGTGGCAACGGCGACACCCTGTTCGTAGCACCGCCTGGCATCATCGATCTGTTCGAGTTGCTCATAGGTACGCGCCGCCTGATGAAATGCCGCCACGTAGGTCCGATCCCGGCGCATCGATGCCTCCAGAATTTCCGCGGCCTCCTTGAAGCGCCTCACGCTGACATACTCAAGAGCAAACGCATACTGTACAAAATTATAGTCAGGTTTCATTTCCGCCAGCCGTTCCAACTGTTCCAGCCGTGTAGTCATATCTGTAATCCCACCTTAATCCGTTTCTATCCAGACCGGTTGACTCCAGGCCATGGCGCTGCCGCCGCCGTAACATTCGACGCGAATGTAACCGAGCGCTTTCGCCTCATCCGGATCCTCCGGCACGGTATATTCCGCGGCCTGGCTGTCGAATGTGTCCCGGATTACGCCCCACCGGCTGATGAAGCGGATGCGTGCCGCATTAGACGTGAAAATCCGGACCGTTCGTTCTGAGACAGATATCCTCTTAATAATAACCCCTGTAGAAACATAAAACCGCCCCCCTCTCAACGCACTGGTCAGCTCTGGCACAGTGGGTTCGGTTGCCTGAACCATGTTCCATGCCAGCTCCACATCGCCTGCCTCGTGGGAGTCGTCGTGGCCGTATCCCCAGAGACGCAGATCATTGGACAGCAGCTGGTCCCACTGGTCGGTCGCCAGCGCGGTTCCAGGAAGGCGCTCAATGACGCCGTTGTAGATTTCGATACCGGCGTACCCTGTCAAGGAGCGCATATGAGCATGGGTGAAATGCAGACCAGGAAGCGGTGCCAGCCAGTTTGGGTGATTCAGAATGGCAAAACTTTCCTGCTGTTCCGAGATCTCATCGAGCACCTGCTGGCGTTTCTGATGCGGAGGGACACGTGTCGATGCGTTTACATGAAGCAGGTGCGGGCCATTGGCAGTGACCTCCACTCCGGGAATCAACGTCAACGCTGTTCCGTTCTCATATGGCACCGGATCCACCAGGACATCGTGGTCCGATATGGAAAGAAAGTCATATTCCCGTTCTTCATAATCACGGAGAACTGACTCAACCGTCCTGGCTCCGTCACTATTTGTGGTATGAGTGTGCAGATTCCCTTTGAACCAGTGAGGTTTCTCGCTGTAAGGTGAAGACAGGCTTACCTGCGACATAGATAATTACTCCGTGTATTCATTAGTGGACAAACGTAGCCGGGCATACGACGAATTTTGAAGTGCGACAACGGATCCGTCCCGAATTTCTTACTGATGTATATCGCCCCTGAGGATTGCGACAACGGCATTGTCCAAACCATCACCGTCCGCAGGGCCTGTTTTTTTGCCATCGCAGTGCACCTGAATGACATCAAATAATGTAGTAAGCAGATTTAGAAGTCAAGAAGACATCGTAGAAGACCACCGTTACAACCTTACCGAAACTACAGTCCCAAGGTAGATATGAAAAGATCTGGCTGCATTTCCTCCCGTGTCAGTGGACAAGGGGAAGGAGCCCACATTCGAGGACAATGATGTTATCCTCAGGAATCCCTGCAACCGTATCCTTGAAAACATATGTCGCCATACCCCACCACCCAAATGAAATCCGGCACCGGTAACACTTTCCTGAGCGTCAAATCGGCCTACAGGATCAAAATTCTGGTAAATAGGACCGCCATTTACGTATAGGGACGCGTGTTCCGATAGGTCCAGCGGCAGATCATACTGAATAGAAAGACGGGCATGAAACACGATGACCTTGAAATCATTATTATGATCTGAGGCACTGAACAGACCACCAAGTCCCAAGGAAACCCAGAGCCTGTCTGTGGCACGGATTTCCGCCTGCATCTCACCCAGAATGCCACTCCGTAAGGAGGGCGGTCCATCCGGAACGCCAAATCCTCCACCGGCACCTAAATAAATCTGCCGCCCTTCATCCTGGGCATATAGACGAAGCGCAAAAAAAAGACACACTGACGTGACAAGCAAAACTTGACAGGAACGTTTCTTCATCCATCGGTAACGTGCCACGCGACCTAAATTAGCGATCGGGACTGACACCCGTCTACGTTGATACAGGCGCCGGTGACCCAGCTTGCTCTGGGTGATGCTACGAACACCACCACGTTAGCCACTTCCTCCGGCTTACCGAAACGCCCCCAGGGGATTTCCTGGTTGACGAAATTTCCGATACCTTCCGGGTCGGCATCCAAACGTTTCTGCCAGTTTCCGCCGGGGAATATAATCGACCCCGGCGCGATGGTATTGACCCGGATACCGCTGGGAGCCAGCTCTTTCGCCAGCGTCTTGGCCATGCTGATTTCGGCAGCTTTGGCAGCGTTATAGGTTACCGGACCGCCCGATTCCCTGCCGAATATGGAGGATATCGTGATGATGACACCACTGCCGTTCTCCTGCATCGACGGAAGAGCAGCCCGGGTGGACCGTACGGCCGCCCACAGGTTCATGTCAAAGATCTCGTTCCACTCTTCATCGGCCACATCACCGAATGGTGTCCATTGGCTCCCGCCGACATTGTTAATCAGGATATCGATAGGGCCAAGCGCGTCAAGCGTGTTCTGTACCACCTGCTGTGCGGCGTCCGCCTGCATCATATCCACCGTGGTGGCGACCGTTTGGACGCCGTGTGCCCTGACCTCCGTTTCGGTCCGGTGCAGCTTTTCAGCACCCCGGGCACAAAGGCTGACACTGCAGCCCTCTTCGGCCAGCCCCAGGGCTATCGCCCTGCCTATGCCGCGGCTCGATCCGGTAACCAGAGCGACTTTCCCGTTTAATCCAAGATCCATTTGTAATGCTCCTTCTGATGTGGTTGAACCCGCACAACCACGACAATAACCGAGTTTATCTTCCGCGTGCGCGGTTAGCCTGAGCTATGACCCGATCGACAAAATCGCCTGCGAAACCGGTATATGATTCGGGTTTCAACAGTTCGTCGATCTGATCTGAGGACATATGCGCCGTTACGACCTGTTCTTGCAGTAATGATTCTTTAAGAGAAAGTCTATCTTCATACGCCCGCATGGAGGCCCTGTATACCACATCGTGTGCATCCTGGCGGCCGATTTTCTCGGCAAGGTTCAGCATGACAGCTTCTGACAGCAACAGACCGCGCAGCATGACCATGTTCTTGGCCATCCGTTCCGGATAGACGATCAGACCGCTAATGACACGGTTCATCTGTGACAGAGCCCCGGCTGTATACAGGCAGGTCTCCGGCACAAATGCCCATTCCATATGGACCATGGACCAGTCGCGCTCGTGTTCGTGTCCCATAGCTTCCAGGGCTGACGGAACATTCTGCCGAATCAACCGCGCCATGCCGACGATCGCCTCGCAGATCATTGGATTGCGCTTATGTGGCATGGTGCTGCTTCCCACTTTGCCCATGACGAACGGCTCTTCCAGCTCCGCTATTTCCGTACGCTGCAGGTTGACGATCTCATTCGCTATCTTGCCCAGCGTGGCGGTGATCATACAGAGGATGGAGATACACTCGGTGATCCCGTCGCGGGCAGTATTCCAGCAGATTACGGGGACACTCAAATCAAGTTCATCCAGAAGCGCCTCCTGGATTTCCAGCCCACGCCCGGAGACGGAAGCCAGCGTCCCCACTGCACCGGCGAACTGTCCGGAAAATACGCGTGGCCGGGCTTCTTCCAGACGCTCCAGATGCCGCCTGATCTCAGCCGCCCAGACCGCCACTTTGTATCCGAAAGTTATGGGCAGCGCATGCTGCCCGTGTGTCCTACCGGGCATCACCGTATCGCGATGTGAACGGGCCAGATCCAGCAGGGCATCTTCGAGTGTCAACAAATCATGTTCGATAAGTGTTACGGCATCCCGGAGCTGGAGTACCAACCCGGTATCTGTGATATCCTGCGTGGTAGCGCCCCAGTGAATGTACTGGCCCGTATCTCCGTCACACACGCGCTGGAGGGCACGGATCAGGGGGACGATAGGATGACTTGTCTCCGCCATCTCCCGAGCGATGGACGGTAGGTTCATATTGGAGCACTTGGCCTTTCGGCTGATTTCATCGGCGGCTTCCTGCGGGACGACACCAAGCCGCGCCTCAACTCTGGCCAGGGCCGCCTCCACGTCGAGCCAGTACTGCAGCAACGACTCATCTGCGAATACGCCACGCATGGCCTCGGTGCCGTACATGTCCTCGAAGAAGATCGAATCGGTAATACGTCCAGGCATATCAGCCCACCGGTTGGAGTACCATTTTCATTCCCTCTTTGCGAAGCAGTCGCTCGAAGGCGTTTTCGAAATCGGTCAGCGGAACAACGTCAGAGATGAGGGACTTCAAGTCGAATTTACCCTGTTCCATCATGCGCATGGTGCGGTCCCATGCGGGCAAAGAGCCCGCGAACGAGGTTTTGATGGTTATCTCCTTCAGTTCTGCCTGAAAGAAATCCACATCGAAGGGAGCTCCGTGGAGGCCTATCTGCATGATGGTTCCCTGCTTGCGCACTAGGTCGATGGCCGATCGGGTACCCGCTGCAGAGCCGGAGCATTCCAGGATGACGTCCGCCCCGTATCCGTTCGTGAGGTCACCGACGATGCCGGCCAGGTTTTCGGTCTCCACGTTAACCACCTTATCCGCCCATCTTGCACCAAGCGCCAGCCGCTCTTCGTCGATCGACGTGCCGGTAAGTATTACATACGCACCTTCGGCCCGTGCCACCTGTGCGGTCATCAAGCCGATCGGTCCCGGACCGGTCACTACCGTGATGTCTCCGGCCATGATTCGTGTCAGCATCGACACTGCCTTCACGCAGCAGCAAAGCGGTTCGCTCAATGCACCCGACCGGATATCGATATTAGCCGGGATCTTGCGTACGGCCCATGCGGGTACCACCACGAATTTGGTGAAGGTGCCGTGCACGCCGCTGCCGATCGAAAGCCTCTGCCCACAGAGGCTTAGGTCCCCAGCCTGGCAATACCTGCATTCGCCGCATACGACCGTAGTGGGAATCGCGGTAACGGAGTCGCCTATGGCGATGTCGTCCACACCGTCCAGATCCACCACGGTACCGGACACTTCATGGCCGACTATCACCGGGGGATTTGAAGGATATTCATTCAGATAGATGTGCAGATCCGTCCCGCAGATGCCGGCCGCCTCGACTTCGATCTTCACATGGTCCGGCTTAAGATCCGGATCCGGCATGTCCCGAACTTCCATGTTGCCGGGCCCCAACGCATATTTTACCACACCTTTCATGGTCAGTTCCTCCCTGATGGACGTGTAAGATAGTGGACAGGGTGGATAAACGCAACTGTAGTCTTCTACATATTCACGGGGCTGGAATGGCCAAGAGTCCAGGGAGTCGGGGACAGGGCAAAGCGAGGCCGTGTTGAACGACAGTAAAAAGATTGACATGTACCGGTATCGGCGTATATTTCACGGCGGAAATGCAAGCAATCCGCCCCCGTAGCTCAGCAGGATAGAGCACCGGTTTCCTAAACCGTAGGTCGGGTGTTCGAGTCACCCCGGGGGTATCTCCTTGGACACAGGCCACCGATTCTTTAATCGGTGGCCTGCTGATATTTAGCAACTGCTACAATATCAAAGGTTAGGCGACATTCAATCGGGATGCTGCCATTCTTCCATAGGGTAGTTCGAAAGTACAAAGTTAATCAGGTGCCCCTTTTCGCCGCCTGCGGAGTGAGACTTAATAACGTCCGCGTGCTTGCCATTTGCCGGCCTGGAAATCGATGGTCTGCCCTACAGGCCTCTGATCGCGCCACGGATCGGTATTCGGGACGTAGGAATCCCGGTATCTGGACCTGCGCTGCTTATCGACAAACAACATCTACCTCGATGGCAGTATTTCTTCATTCCCCAGATGCATACGCCGTCCACGGTCGTGCAGAACCGGCATGCTGCATGGGCAGTCAATCGGTAGGCATGGCCTTATGCTTCCCGAATTTCCACCGACCGTTCCAGCAATCCCTTCAAGCGGCCAGACAACTTTTCATAGACATCTCTTTTTACCAGTGGCCATGAATCAGGGGAACGATGGATAAACGACGGAATGTAGGCAATATTGGCGCCCATACGGTGGCGGTCCAACGAGGTGTTGGGACCGTTGCGGTGCCAGGTGGCGCCATGCCAGATCAAGACAGATCCCTTTGAGCCGGTAATGGCGATTTCCTCTGACTCGTCTCCCTTCCGTGGCATCCTGCCGGATAGATGTGACCCTGGCACCATCCGTGTGGCGCCGTTGTCTTCTGTGAAATCCGTCAGCATCCACATGGTCTGCAGTAACATGGGCCAGGGTGGGTAGGGCTCCGGCACCGTTCCAAGTGGCCAGTCGGCGTGGAGATCCCCGGGAGCGGATCCCGGCTGACACCACATCATGGCGACATTGTTGGCCAGATAGATTGGCGGACTCAGGAAATGTTCGGCGACCCGGAGCACCAGCGGATGTGCACAGATCTGCGCCAGTTCCGGGATATGATTCAGGGAACCTTCCATCTTCACGTACCCACCGTCCTGTGGCATCAGGTGACGGGCACATTGCTCGATTCGGTCTGCCGAGTCCGGATCGAGCAACTTCTCAAGGACGTAATAACCCCTGGCTTCGATATGCGCAATGCAGGATTCGATACCATTCAAAACATGGACCTCCGGGCACACCGTTTTTATTTCGGTCTGGTGTATCATGATAAATTCACATATTATGTTGACAATCATCAATGATAACAGGCCGGCATTAAAACGTAAAGGAGCTTTTCATGTCTACAGATCTCAGCAGGCATATCGAAACTACGCCCCTGATCGACACCCACGAGCACTTGCGGTCCGAACAGGACTGGCTGGAAGACGGGCCGGACATTCTACAGGACCTGTTCGGCAACTATGTGACTGCGGATCTCACCGTTGCAGGTGCTACCGAGGAAGACATACAGATGTTGTTCGACACGTCCAACCCGGACCTTGCCGCCCGGTTCGAGCCAATTCGGAAGGCTTGGGAAGCGGTGCAGTTTACCGGATACGGTGAGGCGGTTCGGAATTTGGCGGAGCAAATATACCAGATGAGTCCGATATCCGCTGAAGCATTACCGCAGGCCCAGGAGCGGCTGACTGAACTTAGAAAGCCGGGCACGCGCCTGGGCCTTCTGAACCGGGGCGCCAACCTGGACCACGTGCAGACCGACAACTTCGTGTGGGCCTGCGGGCCGGATGAATCCGGTCGTGACTTCTTCATGTACGATCTGTCATGGGTGAATTTCTGCAACGGGGACATCAGGCGCGAGGATCTCGCGAAGGAGACGGGTGTAGAGGTCACCTCATTGGAAGACCTCCGCCAGGCTATGTCCCGTCTGTTCGAGATGTACGCGCCGTACGCCATTGCGGTCAAGTCGCAGCATGCCTACAGCAGAACCCTATGCTGGGAAGAACGTACGGAGACCGAGGCCAGCGGTGCCCTGTCACGAACCCTGGAGAATCCGGATAACGTTTCCGAAGAAGACCGGCTCTGCCTGGGTGACTGGTGCCTGGCACGTGGCGTAGAACATGCGATCGAGCATAACCTGCCGTTCAAAATCCACACCGGATACTACGCCGGTCACAGCCGGATGCCGGTAGACCGGATAAAAGGCGGCAACCTGTGCGGGCTTCTGAACAAGTATCTGGATGCCCGGTTCGTCCTGATGCACATTGCCTATCCGTACAGCGATGAGATGGTTGCCATCGCCAAGCATTACCCGAATGTCTGGGTAGACCTGTGCTGGGCCTGGTCCATCGATCCGTTCAGTTCCTGTGACTTTGTGCGGCGGTTCATCCATGCGGTGCCGTGCAACAAACTGTTCGCCTTCGGCGGAGATACCATGTGGCCGACCAGCGCCGTGGGCTATGCCATACAGGCCCGAAAATGGCTGACTCGTGCCCTGGAGGCGGAGGTTGTGAGCGGTGATATGACCGAACGACAGGCCATAGATACAGCCACCAGGCTGATGCAGCAAAACCAACGCGATTGTTTTGACATTGACGGAACCCGCCAGGCTATTGCTGATGCGCCGGCGGCGGCTTCGTGAAACTGCTTCACAGAAATCCCCCGTTTTGCGGAGATCGCTGGTGTATGCGGCCATGCGTGGCGACCGCGGCGCTTGTTTACGGCTATCCCGGAAATACAATCACATACCAGGCGGTTTCCGGCTCGCCCGAGCGACGATTGCGCTTAAACATGCCGGGCACACCCGTCTTTGTGGCAAAATTTTTGGGTTCATGTAACCCAGGATGAATCAAAAATAAACCGTAAAACGCTTAGGACATTATGCAGTAAAAAGTGTCTTTTTTTAAGAAACTAAAGTAACCACCCTCAAGGCCTAACACAAATGAGGAGGCCTCTGATATGCAATTCCCTGATGAAATATCCCGTATTGCACTGTCCAGAAGACAATTTCTAAAAACCTCGGCCATAGGCAGCCTGGGCGCGGCGGCGCTTTCTTCCGCTCCCGAATCCATGGCAAAAGCGCTGGCCCTGGGTATCTCCGACCCCGGCGAACAAGTTGACGGGATACCCTCGGGCATCGCCCGCCTCAATTTCAATGAAAACCCCCTTGGTCCCTCTCCCAAAGCAATTGAAGCCATTCGGACACATCTGCACGACATAAATCGATTCGGCATCAACGCGAGCGACTTGTTCAAGGGACTGAACCGCATGGCCGGTGTGGATTATTCGGATCTGGACCTTCACAAAAGGGAAGATCAGGACAAGATGTGGAAGCGGAACAGGGTGTACCTCAGCGACGGTTCCGGCAATCTGCTCCGTGCCGCGGCATTTGCCTGCCTTCGTAACGGGGGCGAAGTTATCGAGGCGAATCCGGGGTACGGCAATGTGAGCGAACACGCGAGTTACATGGTCGACGAACTTGGCATGGACGTGAAAGTAAACCGCGTCCCACTGACCTCTGAATTCCGGCACGATCTGGACGCCATGCATAAGGAGGTCAACGACCGCACCAAGCTGGTGGTGGTGACCAACCCCAATAATCCGACCGGTACGGTCGTTCCCAGAGCGGATCTGGAGCAATTTATCGCCAGTATGCCGGACCATGTAACGGTCTTGGTGGATGAAGCGTATATGGACTATGTCAAGGAACCAGGGTATAAGAGCATGGGCGACGTGGCAGTGTCCCGGCCGAATGTACTGGTGACCCGTACATTTTCTATAATATACGGCCTGCCGGGAGTGCGGGTGGGTTACGCGCTGGCAGTTCCGGAAACACTGAAAAATTTCTGGGTATACACCTGTTTCCCCTCATCGATTGCCCTCCATGCCGCTACCGCTGCCCTGGAGGATACGGGTCATGTCGCCGCTACCAGGCAGATGACGTGGGAAGGGAGAGACTATCTGTACCGCGAGCTGGACGCCATGGGGTTGTCCTACGTACGCACAGAGTCTAATTTTATGCTTGTCGAAGTGGGTGATGCGGAAGAGATCACCAGGAAACTGGCACGTCTAAACGTGTATGTCCGCAATGCCGACCGCACCTGGAAAGTGAACAATCACGTCCGTGTGTCCATTGGAACGAGGGAAGAAAACCAATCTTTCATCACTGCGCTTCGGCAGGTTTCCGCATAATTCCTCTTGTGAAGATGTCCGTGGGTCGTGCCAAATTTTAGTAGCGCGGACACAAGAGCGCGACGCTGGAATACCATTGCCGTGGTTTACGTATGCGTAGGTGGTCCTAGGCACCTGTTGAAGACAACAGGTACACCGCCAGGAAAACCGGAAATATCAGGCCATTGCATGCGGCCCGTCCATGGGCGGAGAACGCGATCAACGGGGCATCTGCATCCGAGTCACACTGTTCGAAACCCTGCCGGATAGGAAAGATAACCTTGAATTTCGCATCTCACCTTGTTATAATAAATCTCGTAGTGTAAGGCGATGGGTGACAAAGTTCATCCCACGGGGCAGGGTGCACCGTATTCCGTGTTCGGGAGACTGAATACCACTTGTTGCAGATAGGTTGGCGGGACCGATATCACTTTTGCCCGTTGTTTGACCCTCCTGTTCCGTAACCAGTAGTCTTTCTTTCCAGGCGTTGATGTCACCCAGGTCATTCGGGGTTCTGGCGTGCGAAAGATTTACAGGCAATCCGGATTTAAGGCCCGAACCAATAACCTCAACAAGCCATCTGCCTGTGAGTGACGGGCGGACAGTGCCCTGGTCCTTGTGTGGGTACGGGAGCGCTGGGATTACGGTCTGTAGGTAGATGCCGCCCCAACGCAACCTCGCAGATATTTTCGATTTGGCAGGCGGGTGCGTGCTGCTGATGAAGTCCAACCACTGGTGGAAAATACAATGAGAAAATCACAGCATTGCTTCGTGTTGGTTGTATGCCTGTCGATCTGCCTGTTTGCGATTCCGGTGGAGGGACTCGGGCAGGATCAACCGTACCGTATCATGATAGCCAACGACGACGGGTTCGATTCTCCAGGCGTTACGATGTTATACGACGAACTCATGACCATGGTCAATACGGAAGTGATGATAGTCGCGCCCGACAAGAACTACAGCGGAGCCGGACACTGGGTTATGCTCCGGGATCCGTTTACGGTGACACCTATCAGACGCGACGGGAATGTCATCGGTTACAACGTCAACGTCCCACCCGCCTCCTGCGTTACCATCGGCATCCAGGAGTTGATGGATCCCAAACCCGACCTGGTCATATCGGGCATCAACCGGGGGGCCAACGCCGGGCTTGTCACGCCCAGTTCCGGTACCGTCGCGGGTGCCCGGGAAGGCGCTATGAACGGGGTCCCTTCGATCGCCGTATCGCTCAACCGTCCGAGCAGTCGGGGTGTCGCGCTCGACTTCCGTCGAGCTGCCGAATACACACGTAAAGTGGTGGAGATGATCAGGGGTACTTCCATGCCTCATGGCGTATTCCTTAATATCAACATTCCCTCTCAGGATGTGGATATTAAAGGCATTCGCATCACCCGTCAGAGCCTGAGGGATCTGGGGTTTCGCTATGTTAACCAGACCAGCCCGTTCGGCCGGGAACTTTACTGGCAGACCCGATCCCGGGATCTTTCGGTCGCCGAAGAAGGAACCGACGAGTGGGCGATGATTAACGGCTATGTCTCCATCACACCGTTCACCATAGACCAGACCGTCAGGGTGGAAGTCCCGGCACTGAGCGAACTGAAAGAATAACACCGTTGTCCCGCACAGACAGATTGAACCAGCTGGGTGTCGAACTGTACCCTGCCGGCAGTGGGCGCACCCACACGATCACCGAAGCCCTATCGGTCAGCCGCAAATCCGGTAACTGCATTATCGCTGGACGCTTGGTGACGGTCGATGTTGACGCAGGTATCGGAACTCTCCGGGATGCTTCGGGAAGCGCATCGCTACGACTTCACTCCGATTCCGATGTACGTTCGCAAAGCCTTTTTAAAGAATTGATCGCCGGAGACATTGTCGAGTGCCGGGTCGTTACGGAATGTGATGCGATTCAAATACGTGATCTGCGGCTGCTCGTTCCATCGTATCGTACTTTTCCGGAGCATATACCGGATTCGGCTGTAACATTAAAATCGAACATCCTTAAATACACCGCACAGTTTTTCGATGAACACGGGTTTCTCGGAGTGGATACCCCCTACTTTATGGCGGAACCGGACCTAACACCGGGTATCACCTCTTTTAAAACCGAATTTCATGACCCGGCCGGACGCGCCATCTCGTACTATCTCCAGACATCCCCTGAACATTACATGAAGCGGCTGCTGGCGCTGGGGTATGAAAATATATATCAGATCTGTCGCTTTTTCAGGGACGGCGAACGGTATGCTACACATCATCCGGAGTTCGTCGGTCTGGAATGGTACCAGGCCTATAGTGATTATCGCTCCGTTATGCAGACCATGGAAGAATATATTGCTTCCCTGGCCGTCTCGCTCCACGGCGAATCGCTCATCACATACCAGGGCAGGACGATCGACTTGACGCCCCCCTGGACACGGACAACCGTGCGTGATTTAATATTGGAACATGCCGGCATCGACCTGAAACACAACTGGACGCTCGAAAGCTTCAAAAAATGCGTCGCCGCACGAGATGTGGAAGTTTCTGAAGATGATACCTGGGAAGACGTGTTCCACAGGCTGTTTCTGAAGAAGATCGAGTCGAACCTTCCCCACGACCGTCCGATCATTCTCACCGAATATCCGGTGTGTATGCCTTCCCTGGCAAGGTGTACGGAAGAAGACGACAGATTTGTAGAACGGTTTGAACTGTATATCGGGGGGCTGGAGCTGGCCAACGCATTCACGGAACTCAATGATCCGGAAGAGCAACGCACCCGGTTTACCGAACAACTTCCGGGCGAACAAGCCCGCGGATATGACGGCGGTGTCGACGAAGCGTTTCTTGCCGCACTGGAATATGGCATGCCCCCGGCCGCCGGCATCGCACTCGGTCTGGACCGGCTTACCATGCTGTTTGCAGATACGACCTCTATAGATGATGTGATAGCTTTCCGAAACTTTTGATAAGGAGGAAGGAAAATATGAAAGCCTTGATGTACCTGGGCACACGAAACATGGAGATACAGACCATTCCCGATCCGCCTGTAACACCCGGTGAAGTCGTACTGAAAGTCGGCGCCTCGAGCATCTGTGGGTCGGACCTGCACGGGTTTCTGGGTAAGAGCGCCAAACGGGTCCCACCTCTTGTTATGGGGCATGAGTTTACGGGCGAGGTGGTGGAAACCGGTGCAGGCAAAAACCATCTGGCTGTGGGTGACCGCGTCACGGTCAATCCCATTATTTCCTGCGGTCAGTGCCCTTCCTGCATAAAAGGCCGCATGAACATATGCCCCACGCGCAAGGTTATCGGCATCGACCGCACGGGCGCCTTCGCAAACTACGTGGCGGTACCCGCGCAAACCTGTTTCAAGCTGCCGGATCATGTGGACGACCTTTCCGGCAGCATGGTCGAATCGCTGTCCAACGCCATTCATATCTTCGATCGCAGTCTGCAGGGCATGGTTGACAGCGTGGCGATCATCGGCGCCGGAACCCAGGGTTTGCTGGCGCTTCAGGTAGCGTCACTAATCGGTGCCCAGAAGACCATAATCACCGACATGGTACCGTCCAGATTGGAAATGGCGGAATTCTTCGGCGCCACGCATCCGGTCAACGTGGGCAACACTGACGCTGTCGAAGCGGTTATGGAGATCACAGGAGGAGCGGGGGTGGACCTGGTTGTGGAGGCGGTCGGCCATGTAGAGACGCAATCGCAGACCGTCGACATGCTGAAAGTGGGTGGAGAAGCCGTCCTGCTAGGGCTGGGCGCCGAGTCGAAAATACCGCTCGACGGCCTGGCGATCGTCAACAAGGAGCTTACGGTGCGTGGCACCTATGCTTACAATCCTCCTGATTTTGCGAGATCGCTTGACCTGATCGCCGGCGGCAAAATAGACGTGGCATCCATGGTCGTGTCCAAAGGGTTGGAACAGGGAGCGGAGATGTTTGAAACGCTGGTGGACCGGCCTGGGGATCTTATCAAGGTAGCGCTGGTACCGGAAGAATAGGATAGGCCTGAATCCCCCAGACGAAACTCCTGGCCGGATACATAACGACCGGGGGGGGCACCGTCATCAATAGGGTCTTATTTTCCTGATCAAGTGTCCTGCCCGTTTTATTCTACAACACGTTTTGTGTTTGATCAGACACCATCCGGTCGTACCGGTTCTTATCCGCTTCGTACACTTCCCGTGCGATGAGCGCATCACGATCCATAGCGTGGTCTACGGCAAGGATACCATTCAGGTGGTCTATCTCGTGCTGTAGGAGTTCGGCACGGGACCGGTCCACCTGGTCCCAACGCCGAGTTTGTCCGAGGTGATCCTGCCACGACAACGTCAGGGAGGCCGCCCGGGACAGGCGGACCATGAGGAACGGGAAACTCATGCAGTCGTCCCAGAGCGAGAACCGCTCCTCACTTTCCCAGACGATCTCCGGATTGACAATCAGAAACGGCCCCTCGCCCAGGTCCATGGCGACCACCCGCTTTGTGACGCCGATCTGCGGGGCGGCGATGGCACGGCCGAATCCGTGTTCCGCCCGGAATTGCTGTAGCACAAACATCAGCCGCCTGCCCTCCTTGATAAATCCCGGACACTCGAAATCAACGACTGGCTCACAGACCGCACGGAGTCCGGGATGGCCCAGCAGCAGGATCGGGTGCAGCTGATGTTTTGCGGGATGCTTGTCCATCTTACCTCAGCTTATTGTTGAAAAAAACAATGGTCCGCTGCCATGCCAGATCGGCAGCGGGTTTGTCGTGGCGCGGTGTGGTGTCGTTATGGAATCCGTGATTCGCATTGGGATACATGTGCACCGTGTATTCCTTGTTGTTCTCTATCAACGCAGCCTCGAAATTGGGCCAGCCCGTGTTCACGCGAGTGTCCAAACCGGCATAATGTATCATAAGCGGCGCTTGGATCGTGGGCACATCCTCATCATCAGGCTGAACGCCGTAGAACGGAACGGACGCACCCAGTTCCGGGATACGCACCGCCATCATGTTTGACACCCATCCGCCGAAACAGAACCCTACCACGCCCACCCTGCCGCTGCATTCCGGGTGCGATTTCAGATACGTATGGGCGGCGATGAAATCATCCAGCATCCCGTTACGGTCCCGCTCCCTCTGGAGTTTCCTGCCTTCGTCGTCCGTACCGGGATATCCGCCGAAGGGTGAGAGAGCATCCGGAGCCAGGGCTATGAATCCCGCGAGACCGGCCCTCCGAGCCACGTCCTCTATATAGGGATTGAGGCCCCGGTTTTCATGCACAACCACAATACCGGGTAGTTTTTCCTGATGATTCGCCGGGCGGGAAAGCAGGCCTTTTATGGTGCCACCGCCCTTGGGGGAGTCGTATTCGATATATTCCGATGACAACCTGGGATCCAGCGGCCCCACATGCTGCGCCAACGTATAGTCAGGAGACAGGAAATCGAAGATGGCGGTGGCGGTAAGTCCGGCGACCGCATACTTTGAGGCATGATGCAGGAACTCGCGGCGGTCGATCAGTCCGTGCACATATTCGTCGAACAAATCGTAAACGCCCTGCTCCAGATCTTCAGCCTTTATCTCAGTCATGTCATGACTCCTTGGTCAAACTGAATTCCATGCTGCTCTTTTGAACTCGGTAAAGCGAAGATATACAATCCAAAGACCGGGCAATGTGACACCAGCCGTAGACACGATATCCCACATCGTATGATACCCCTGATAGACAAGAAGAATATTGTACAGGCACATCGATCCTGCCAGTAAAGGGGCAAACGGTTTACAGAAGAAGACAAGATAACAGAAGAGGACCAGAGCCAATGCTGCATGGGTACTATAGTCCAGACCGAATCGCGGCCAAATGACCAGCACCGCATCCAAATACATCAATAAATATACGAGCAGGACCGATAAAACCAGCACTTTTGTCTGGAGGATGGCATAAGGTGCGCCGGCATTTCGAAATCTTTTAATCAGTGACCACAGCGCCAGCAGGGCTAGAATCGGGATATAAGCGTCCGCGACGATATCCCATTGGTCATAAGTAAGCATGGAGACCTAACCTTTACTGCGGGCCTGGCATGGGATCGACACGGCGGCGGTTGACAGCTTCGGCAACATGCCCGGGACCGTGGCTTCAATAGCGTATCCCGCGGCACTGCATCGGTGAAGGCGACCACGGCCACCACGATCATCAGATCCACCTTAGAACCATCTACGGCTGCTCCGACAACCTAAACCCTACGGCCGGAACAAAGTATTTAACCGATAGGTCCGTCACATCGGCCTCACGGGCTCTTATTGCGGAATTCCGATCAATTGCGATCCATGATTCAGTTGCGATCACATTGCGTTCTCGTACGCGCCTGGACGCATCCGTCTAGAGAAAGTGGGGTCGGAGTCGAAGTTACAGGCCGAAGTGTGAACTGCGGACGGGATCTCACGAACTGAAGGGAGGCAAAAATGTATTTACTCAACCGCCACCTTCGTCATCCCTAAGAAAACCGGAGACCGGTGCCTTTCTTTCCACCATCATTGAAGACACGCGATCCCGGACTTCATCGGCTAGACTGGCCCGGCGTCAGGTGGGGGATTTTCGTGAGGACACGGCCGGTTAGAGCATCCCGGGTAACTTGGCAATAGGATTCCCATCCCACTACATCTACCCGACAGAAACATTGAATGCCTGCCTCCGGGACATTGTGACAAGGATTGGGACGGACGAATGGAACCGGTTTAGTTGATGTTCAGTCCAAGAGAACCGTAGACGACAAACGAGCTTTTGCCACCGAAAACCCGGAGGTACCGGGGCTCCACGCCGATCCGAAACGAACCTATGGGTATGGCCACGAGTAGGCCCGGACCAAATAGGACTTTGTTGTCAGTGAGTTTGCTGACCACGGAGCCCCCGGTTAGGGTCTTTGTTGACTGACTCGCCACCCCCAACCAACCCACGGACCGAATTATAATCGGCTTTGTAATGAACGCAGAACCGAACTCAAGGCCGAACAGTAATTGTCCATTTTCCGTGACATTAAGTCCTTCGGAGCGTTCCTCACCGGTATGATAGACACCTCTGGCGCCTACAAAAAGATTCTTCTTTCCGGTCGGCAGATAAAATCCCACGCTGCCGCCGAACCCGAATCCATATTCATCTTCAGAAGCTGTTCCTGCGATGCCTCGCACAACAAGTTGGGCTGATGCGTCGGAGGTAGAGAGGCCGGTTAAGACGGCAACGGTGGCTGCAACGATACATACGCGGGTAAACATAGATATGGCTCCTTAAAGTTTGTTGAAACAAAACATCCGACTCGCATTGCCCCCCAGTATCGCCTCCGCATCTTCTTCCGCCAGGTCGTTAACCACACGTGCCATGGCGGCATGGGGGACGAACAGAGGGGCATGTGAACCGAACAACAATTTATGCGTCAGACCTTCCCGTACCATGGACAGCAGAGCGTCCATACCGTCAGCCTGCGATACGTCTGCGTACAGGTTCGGCAGCGTGAGCAGACGGGCTCGTAAAGAGCGTATCGCGGCAGTCGTCGGACCGCCGGCGATGACCGTCAGATCCGGATGGCGTTCCGCGAGATCCGCAATGTGTTCCGCGGGAACATCTTCTGTCCTGGCCAGCGGATGTTGATGGCGAGGATCGTCGATGCGGGTCTGAACGATGACCCCGATTTTCTGCTCCGCAAGGACACCGCACAGGGTGTCGGCCTCGGTCAGATTGTACGCAGCATATCCCGGCAATAGTTTAACTAGGCCAAACCGCGACTGGGCACGCGTCTGTTCCAGCTCGTCGCGCCAGGTGGGCAGAGTAGGGTCGAGTACCGGTACCGGGAGGATATCCGGGAACTGTGAAGCTGCCTCGTAAACAATGTGATTGTACCGATGCTGGTTCGGGCACCAGGCTCCATCGAGCGGGGACAGGCAGATACGATCTATCCTGCACGCAGTCAGCGACTCACGGACGGTGATTATGTCACCTTTCACGGGATGAGTATTCCAGTGACCGGTCCAGGCATTAATATCGATTAACATACTAGCTTGTTATGTTGTGACAACTATTTATTGAGTGTCAGTCCAGCGTGACAATTCGACCGGTGGCCAAAGTACTCGTATCAAACGTAACCATTTACCGACACGTTAGATCCTGAATTCTCTGTGCCCGTCCTGGCTACTACATTAACACTAACAACAGGCTTTGCAAAGGGATTTATCGTTGGCCCAGTCCCTGGCCCAGGAGCCGACAGGCGCGATACGAACCTATTCGACTGGATACACCACAGTGACCGGAACCCTTCGTTGCCCACCTGATCACTGACCATCCCTTACAGGGTATCATCGCCCGGCGGGTGTGTGAGTCTCCCCATGTCCGGCCCAGGCTCATCCATCGGAAATAAACCCTGTAGCTCGCCCACTTCCGCGTGATTACCACATGGGGATGGCGAATTGCATATCGGTAGACCCTGAGAACGGGTACCAGGAAAAACAGCCTGACAACATTACCCGAACCAGGCAATTCCGAAGTTACACCGCCCAGGAAGGCAACAGTCGGACTGCGTTCTCCCACAGTATGGACCGCTTTACCTTATCCGGCAGGTCCGCCCCCAGTGTTTTCCCCAGCGCGACACCGAAATGCCTGATCGGCGCATCAGAGCCATTTACCACCCGGTGCGGTCCCAGCCTGGCGACGGCCGCCTCCACCATACCGGATTCCGGATCACCGCCGGAGGTATCTACCACCACATTGGGCGTTGACACAATCGCTTCTAATCCCCGCATGCCGGCACCATTTAAATGCGCCATGATGATACGGGACTGTGGGTGCCGTCTAGCAAGATTCGCTACATCTTCCGGAGTAGACTCGCCGGGCAGGTTGCCTGTGGTTTTCAGCCAGGCATGCTGCAATACCGGTACATCGTGGTCGATAGCAGCTTGCATAATTGGATCAAGCCCGGGATCCGTAGCCTTTCGCGCCACCCAGAGTTTAACACCCGCCATCCGAGCTCCGCCCACACATCGCTGGATTTCAGCCACCGCTTGCTCCGGCACCGCCGGAGTCACGTAGCAGAACGGTATGAAAACCTCCGGCGCCGAATCGCGCATGGCCAGGACATAGTCATTCGCCTGCACGCACTGATCATGCGTGGGTTCATAGGGGGTGGACGTATAGAGGGAAAATACTACCATCTTCGTGATGCCCGACCGCTTCCCGGCCTCGATCAACCGCCGTGCATCTTCTTGCGCCGACGTAATGCCATTACCGCCGAAACAGGCAAGGGGGTGGACGTGGATATCGATTACAGGGTGGGAGGGAAGGAACTGGTTCATTGACTGACCTGCTGCTCTTTAACGCCAGGAGCATTTCCACAGCTCGTCGGCGAGAAGTCCTTTAATTTAAAATGAAACAGGAACCAATGAGCCAAATATCTCACGCCGCGCCAAGTGCTTCTCTTGCGGCAAGTGTTGTTTCTCGCACCTGCCCCAAAGATCCCATACCGAACATGGCGGCGGCGGCACCCATTTCGTTGTATACGAAATCGAAGGCTTTATGGCCCAGGTAACGACCGCCGGCCATGGGTTTTATGGCGATTACGGGTTTATCGACGTTGCGGATAGCGTCCAGCGCTATGTCCCGGGTTGGAAACATGAAGGTCCCGGGTTTGTTAATGGTAGTCAAATAGCCATCCACCGGGATGTTTTCTTCCTCCAGGAGCGGGATCGTGACGCCGGCATGGTGGACACTGGTAATGACTGTCCCGAAACGCCTTTTCAGAAAGGAGATATAGTCTCTGATGAGGTCGAACCGGCCAGTCATAGCCAAAAGGTCTATTTCGGCTCCGGGGTCTGCGATTAGAATATCGCATCCTTCAAAGAAGCCCAGGTGTCGTTCCAGAATCCCGTAGTCTATCTCGAAACGGGCGGCATCTTCTGATGAGTAAGGCGCCACGGTTTTCGGGGTGACCATGTTGTCGTAGGACCCACCCAGCACATACCGGACGATATCGTCCTTCTGCATCCGCTCCCGGAACGAATGTCCTCCTACTTTTTCATCACAGGCATAAAATGTAGCATGGGCCCGGTCGGAATACGCCACGATCTCGCCGTCCAGAACCACAGGAATCAGGATGTATGCCACCATACCGATCCGAGTATCCGTGTCCTGTTCCGCCTCCCGTATCGCTTGCAGGTGCATCCTGTCCAGTTCAGCATTCATATGATCCACCTGCACCGCCGTCACCCCGGACTCACGAACTGCGCACCCGATCACCTCGGCCACCTTTCCAACCCGGTCAAACGCCCGCGCATTCTCCTCATCCCGTGCCTTATCCTGGTACGAACACCCATCATAAGGATGAATCCCCATTATCAATCTCGGAATTTCCACATCACCCACAATGGTCGTGGGTACCCCGCAACCTTCCAAGTAGGTCTTCATCACGCACCATCCCGGTAAACCAATGGATCAATGCCGTTTAATGTATAAATCCGTTATCGTGGTATTGTCTATGAAGAACGGTTCCTGTCCTATTGAATCTTTCTTCCAGCCACCGAGCCAGGGCTTTCGAAGCTGAAGCACATAATCGTGAAAAACAAACACGCCTCCGGCGTCCTCCACCAGAAGTCGTTCCGCATCCGTATACATCTTCCGGCGTCTGTCTGTGTCGGTTTCTCGGGCGGCTTCTTCTATCAGGCGATCGAATTCGATACTGGTCCAGTCGTGGCGTCCGGCACCTTTGGCCTGTGTCTGCCACACCATGCCGAGCAGGTTGTGCTGGTCCGGAAAGTCATACTGAAACGGGATGAGGCTGAAGGGCACCTCGAACTGAAGCATCTTTTCGTTATAGGACCGGGCCTCCATATTGCGGACACTGACGTTGATGTTCAAATGTTCCTTCAACATCGCAGCGATCGCCTCGGATGCCATGATCCGGTGGGGTAATTCACCTCGAAGCCATATTTCAGTCGCCGGAAACCCTCGTCCACCGGGATAGCCAGCACTCGCCAGAAGTCGCCTGGCCTCGGTCACGTCGAAGCGCTGGGCATTCTTGAGCTGGTCTCCGGCGTACCCCGGAAATCCGGGTGGGATCATGGTATAGGCCGGCAAGGCGTTGCCTCTGAGCACCACGTTGCACAGTGCATCCCGATCGATGGCATGGCCAATGGCCCGCCGGATACGACGATCACTGAAAAGACCCTCGCGCGTCCGAAAATACAGATACAGGGCGTTGAAATCCATGTACCGATGAAACTCCCGGCTCAGCTCCGGGTCGTTTTCGATGCGGTTCAGATCCCGCACATCCACCTGGGCGAGATCAAGCTCGTCGTTCTCGTACGGCAACAGTCCACTGGCCATCTGATTCTGGAAAAAAACCGACTTGATTTCTGTTAAGTAACCCTTGTTCGGCCCGTTGTACATGGGGTCCAGTTCAAACATCAGATGCTGCCCGGATCGCCATTCACCGACTTTGTAGGATGAGTTACTGATAACATTCACATCCTTTGCCCAGTGGTCCCCATATTTGTCCACCTGCCAACGGGGAACAGGATTAGAGGTAAAGAAGGCCGCGATCATAGGCAAATACGGACACGGACCTTCGGTCTCAATAACCAGAGTCAAGTCGTCTGTTGCCTTGACACCGACCGATTCGGGATCATTGGTCTGGCCCGTGTTGAACGCCTGCGCCCCTTTGATGTCATAGTAGAAAAATGCATACGACGCAGCTGTAGAGGGGTCAAACATTCTTTTAAAAGCATATTCGAAATCCTGGGCAGTCACTGGACGACCGTCGCTCCACTTTCCTTCCGGTCGCATATGAAACGTCCACCGGGTCTGATCATCGGACGCCTCCCATGATTCCGCCGCTCCCGGAATAACCCGGTTGTTGTAATCGAGCATGGTCAGCCGTTCGAACAGAAACACGATGCCGCCGACCTCATAGATGGCCACTCCGATGTCCAGGTTCGTCGGTTCCGCGTTCATAAACCGGAACACCTGCTGGCCGGACGGTGCAGCATCCGTTGGCATGATTCTTCCAACCGCATTGCGGATCTGCGCTTCTGGATCGCTGAACAGACCAGAGAGGTGCAGGCCGAAAACCATCACAGCCACTGTCCAGAAAAACGTGCGTTGCATAGCAACTCCGGGAATCAAAAAACTGCTCCACCCTTCGGATTCATTGCCGTCAGTCTCCCCTATGCTTTGAGGCGAGGGATTGGCAGGCAGGCGCTTTAGGTTCTTAAATCCAGCCAGTCCATTTCCGCCTGCGTCAGTTCAAGGGACAGGACCTCAAGGTTCGCATCGCATTCTGCACGACTGCGTGCGCCGACCAGGGCAAATATATTGAGCGGTTGATTCAGAACATATGCGAGCGCTACCTGCGGGACGGTCAGGCTTTTGTCGGCCGCTAGTTTCTCCACCCGGTCTAGCCGATCGAAATTATCGGGTGTGCAGTAGGCGCGAATGGAGCTTTCGTCGAACTGATCTTTAACTTCTTCGAAATTTGCCCGCGTCAGGCGGCCTGAAAAAAAACCGTTGGCGATACTGGACCAGGTAAACAGCGGCATTTGACTTTCCTCATACCATGAGCGCACCCCGGCATTTTCCGGTCCGCTTATGGTGATGCACTCCGACCACGGCGGTTCGGCCTGTTCCGCCAGGCTGAAGTTGGGACTGCTCACTGCAAACGGCTGTAAACCGTTGGCTTCCGCGTACGCGTTCGCTTCCTGTAAACGCTCGTGGGACCAGTTGGATCCGCCGATTTTTCCGATTTTTCCCGCCTGAATGTGCTCGTTGAGAACCTCCACTATGGGGCCTACAGGAACAGAAGGATCATCCCGGTGCAAGACATAGATGTCTATGTAATCTACTTGAAACCGGGCCAGGGAATCGTGCAGATCGGCCGTGACATCGAACGGCGTCACCCGGCGTCGGTCGGCATTGTGATGCGCGCCTTTTCCCAGGAGCACCACCCTGTCCCGATTCCCCCGTTCCTTCATCCATCTTCCCAGGATCCGTTCGGGATCTCCACCACCGTAAATATGTCCGGTATCAAATGCGGTAATCCCGTTATCATAAACCGCATCCAGTAATTTGAAGCTCCATTCTTCTTCTTCCGACGTCAGCATAATGGTCCCGTGCACCAGCCGGGAGATCGGTTTGTCGATACCATCGATGTTACCGTATTGCATTTAGGGTTACTCCTTATCTAGTTTTTTACACACAACGTGATACTGCTATTCCGTCTTTGCGCCGCCGACCGTCGCCGACAGGAGAACCACATGTTTCGCCGTACGGATCATAACGGGAATATCAGCCCATTCATCCGGGAAACCGCGCCGCCCGCCCCTGGAACCGCCCAGGCCAATAGCGGACGTCCCACCGCCGATGGCGACATTCATATTGGACGATCCCATGTTAGACACGCGCGGTTCATAGCCTAGGTGTTTGGATATCGCTTCAGCCGAGGTGACCAGCACTGATTCCCTTGCGCCAGGTATCTGGCCGCCGGGAGTGAGATGAAATGGTTCCATGCGGAGTGCTATCTGGGTTTCTTCGGACACCCCGTCTAAAACACCCCTTACATCCTCCTCCATCTCAGCCACGATATTCCCGTCCAGAGAACGAAGATCGAGAGAGAACCAGCCGGTTTCCGGTTTGTGATTGTACACCCTACCGCTGTTCAGAATAGATACGTTGATCACCGTCCGCTGGCTTTTGTGCCTTTCGGGATGCGGCAGTTGCAGGATTCGGTCTACCGCACGCCCGATGCCCTGGTTCACGTTGGGCAGCCCGCCGCCAAGCGAGTGGCCGGGAGGTCCTTCGGCGACCACACGCCACCAGTGAATTACGATAGCGCCGTAACTAATGCTGCGGCCATCTCCAAGGATGTCCACAAAACCAACGGCCCGGTCACGATAGGTCTCGTAGACTCTTTTCATCCCAACAAGGCCGGTTTCTTCCTGCGCTACAGCGGCAAACACCAGGTCGTGTTCCGGCACTACGTTCGCTTTCTTTAACGCGGTCGCAGCAGCCAGCATCGCGGCAGTGACCAGGGAGGTGTTGGTACCCGGTCCAACCACTTGATCGCCTTCGATCTTCGGCGGCTGGCCCGAAGCTTTCTGATGTTGGGCAACCGTGGCCAGATCGTCGAGTGTGGCGATAAACACGAGCGAACGTCCGGAACGCCCCGGAATCACACCTATGGCATTGGGCGTGCCGTCCACCGCAACGTTTGACAGTCCCATGGCCCGCATACGTTCCGCCACCGCGGTCGCCCGTTCGTGTTCCTGTCCCGATGGCGAGATGATACCGCCGATTTCCACGAGTGACTTTGCCGTGGCATCCGCCCCCTCATCTACGTACCGCAGAGCAGTCTGAACACCGTTGTCCTTGAGCGCATCGCTAAGTGAAATTTGAGCATTCACCAACGAAGTGTTCATAATGAATATGATTAACAGTGTAGCAAAGCGTATTCGAATCATGGAATAATCCTTTGTCAATCCGCCGGATAGCGCAGACCCCAGTGGGCGCGAATACTGTCCAGCGTGCGCATAATGCCCAATGTTTCTTCCAGTGGCATGGTTTCGTTTTCCAGTAGACCTGCCCTGAGACACCTGCCTACATCGGCGGCCTCGTAGTTGTAACCGTTGCCTTCGAACGGTAACTCCGTCCGCACAAGATCTTTTCCATTAACCGAGAGCGTTGCGCTCGCTGCCTTCCAGAACGGCGATTCGATGCGGATAGAGCCTTCCGTGCCCATGATCGTCGCTTCCATGGGTGTATTGGTTCGCACCGCGCAGTAGAGAATTGCGATCTGACCGCTGTCATATCCCAGGACCATGGCACCCTGTTCATCGACACCGGTGTCCCCGATATCCGCGAGTCCCGAGATCCGGGACGGCTGCTCGGCGAACACCAGCGAAGCCAGGGAAACAGGATAAATGCCCACATCAAGGAGCCCACCGCCGCCCAGGGAAGGATTAAACAGGCGACCGTCCGGATTGACATTCGCCCGGAATCCGAAGTCCGCCGCCAGCATTCTCACCTCACCGATGGCGCCATGGGACAGCCATTGCCTCACCTGAACGAGCGCGGGAAGAAACCTCGTCCACATGGCCTCCATAAGGAAGATGCCACGCTCCCGCGCACAAGCTACGATCTTCTCCGCCTCACCGATATTAATCGCAAACGGCTTCTCACAGAGCACTGCTTTTCCCGCCTCGAGGCAGAGAATACTGTTCTCCTTATGATACGAATGCGGTGTGGCGACATAGATAGCGTCTACTTCCTTATCACCCGCCAGAGCATCGTAACTGGCATGACGCCTGGCAATATTGAATCGGTCGCCAAACACGTCCGCCGTCCCCTTTGTCCTCGATCCCACTGCCACGAGCTGCGCATCTTCTACAGACTGCAGTCCCGCAGCAAAACTTCCCGCGATATTTCCGGTTCCTAGTATTCCCCACCGGATAGGTTCTGTCATTTGCTTCTCCTGATGTCACCGATTCAACTGTTCATTGTGCCATCTTATGATGGAACAGACAGTTGTCTCTGGACTTCGATAGCAGCACAAATAATAGGAATGAAGATTCAATCCCCGGGGCCTACAACCGTCAAATGAGTCAAGAGTCTAATGAGCCTATCACCTTAAAAGCGGCTCTCTCAACGTCATCCCAGTCCGGCTCTTCCACGGGTTTATCACTCCATGCGACTGACATGTAACCGTCTTCCACCACCAACTTCCCCCTGCAATCGAGTTCCTCGTCGCCCGGTCGCGGTTGCAGCCCCATATAAGCCTCGAAGACCGGGTCATTGTGAGTCGCCAGAATAACGTGGTGGTCGCCGCCATGCACCTCAACTCCGAAGCTCTCGGCGATGGCGGCCTGCTTAACCTGACCGGTGATGCCTATACCGCGCTGGCGCACTATGTCGGCCGCACCCATAGCCAGATATGGCGCCGTGTTAAACGGTTGGCCGCCGATGGCGCCGATCCATTCGAGCGTGAGTACTTTCAGGTCGAGCGTATCACACAGTTTTTTCAGACCGAGGATATCATAGTCCTGGAGAGGCTCTTCGATCCATTCATATCGGTATTGCTCCATCGCCCGCCCCACCTTGACCGCCTCATCATAAGTATATGATTCCACCGGATCATGGAACAGCAAAAAATCGTCTCCCATGGTCTCCCGGAGTCTTTTCGCCATTTCGATGTTGCCTTTGACGCCGCGGTACGAGTGATCTTTGCCGCCTATAAAGCCCCGTTCCCTTGCCATTACTGCACTTTGCACAAGGTCGTCTATGGTCGTGCCACCGATGTTTGTGTACGCAGGGACCTTCTCCCGGCAACCGCCCAGCAGCTTGTAAATCGGAAGGCAGGCGTGGCGGCTCGCCAAATCCCAGAGCATGTTGTCGATATCATCCACAAGCCGGCGTCCCGTGTACATGAACCGCTGAGCGTACCACAGTTTCTGCCACACGTGCTCTCTGTCGAACGCATCCACCCCAAGCAGAAGAGGCGTATAGCTGAGTTGAAACCGCCGGGCCTCCGCTTCCAGCTCAGCCGGACTGAACCCGGTGCCGTATGTCATGTACGCATCCAGGCGGCCATCGGTCACCAGGCGAATCATCAGTTGGTACGTCGGCAGAGGCTCCGCGCTTCGCCATTCCGTAGGGGCATCCGCTCCACGCAGTCCGTGCGTATGGGTAAACAGCCCGTTAATACCCGGCGGCACGGGTTCCATCGTCGCCTGCGGTGACGTTATGACTCTGTGCTCGGAGTCGCCTTTGTTTATATAAAATCTTACATCGTTAATTTGCATCGGATGGCTCCTCTATTAACTTGGTTCGATTATCTGTTCCGTTTTTTCATCGATTGCATCCCAGTTCAGGTCCATTCCCAGACCGGGAGACTTGGGGATCTCGAGATAGCCATCCACTACCTTCAGAGGATTGTTTATACAGGGTGTATCCTCCACGACACCCGCCTGCCTGGCTTCAAAGAACGGTGCGTTTTTCATGGAACCCAGCAGATGGGCATGGGCGAAACCACATGAGACACCCGCTGACGCCATCAGGCTGAATACTCCGAAGGCGTCGGCGGCCCGGCCTATTTTAAGGAGGTCGGTTATCCCTCCGGAAAATGGCGTTCCAGCAATGACCATGTCTGCGGCCTGTACCGATAATATCCGCGAAACATCACGGCTCGTTCGAACCCTAAGCGCGACCGGTGTATCGATCCTTTCCGCCAACAGCCTGCAGCTGGACAGGTTCCCTTCCTCCAACGGTTCTTCATACCAGTAAAAATCCGCCTCGTCCAGTACCCTTCCGATCTGAACCGCACCGGCGGAATCGTTCTGCCCGGCACCGTCCAGCATCAGGTAGAAATCGGCTCCCACTCGCTGGCGGATCTCACGTATCAGACCGAACAGACTGTCCTGGGACTGGAGGCAGGTGATTTTGTACCCGAGAAAACCGTCCCGTTGGGCACTCAGCGCCTCCTGCACTACGCCCTCGCTGTCGTCATGACTGCCACCGACCAGATACGCCGGTGTCCGGCTGCGGAAACCGCCGGTCATCCTGTACACCGGCTGTCCGACGGCCTTGGCCACCAGATCCCAGAGGGCGGTGTCGATATACCCGCGTAGAGCAGCGTCCTGCCCTGTGTCCAGCCGTAGCAGCGCGAGCCAGAGACGCTCCCGGTCGATGGGATTCTGATCAATTAACACTCCGGCAAGTTCCTGTTGGATTTTCTGTCCGTCATCCGGACCGACCCCGAAGCACCAGCCTTCCAATTCGGTATCGGTCTGAATCCGAAGCAGGCCGATTGGCTGGTGAATGAGTACATTGATTATTTGCAACTGTGTCCTCCCTCAATAGGGCGTGCATACAAAATAAAATCTGGCGCGTTGAAATCGGCGTTGAAATCGGTCTCTGGCAGAACAAAAAAAAGAGATTTACCCGTCACCATGGCGTCGTAAGATCCAGCTCACGTGCGATATCTTCAAGGCCCTGGCGATGGGAGCCGGACAGTGGAATACCCTGTTCAGCCCAGATGGATTCACGGTCAAATTCCTGACCGCCTGGGAAATCAAAACGCTCGTATCCTGGTAAAGGCGGCAAGTCCTGAATGTAGCGCATGGAACGGTCCATCTCCGCCTTGAACGTATCGACCGACACGAAACGCCCTACATCCATCGCGAATATAAATCCACCGTATCCTGCGGCAGAATAACGCCTGCTCTCTGGCTGATATGATTTGTCCATCATGCCGGCTAGGGCGCCGCCCATTAGCAGTGCTACACCCACAAGACCGAGGCTTTTGAAAAACGCGGCCGGGATACGGTGAAACAGATCATGGAAGTCCTCTGGTTCGAAGAATGATGTCCCCATATCAAGAATGAGCGGCGCCTTCTCTCCCGATGGAATTGCAAAACTCATGGGTGGATTGCCCAGCGGGTTGAACTGGGGCAAATCGGGACGGACACCCCCTTCTCCTATCAAATGCCCCGATACACAGAACCCTATAAAATCCTCCCGGACGGCCATTCGCGTGTATTTTCCCGCACTCCCGAAATGTCCGTGGTTGCGAGAAATCACGGCGCCTACGCCGGTTGCCCTGGCTTTCTCGATGGCCAGTTCAGCGGCACGGTACGTAGCCGGATGGCCGAGACCGCCGTCCCCGTCTACGACCGCGGTAGAAACCTCGTCCCTGGTAACGGATACCTGGGTTACAGGATTCATAGAACCGGACAAAAACGCCCTGGCATACCCCGGAGTCGCGTTGGTACCGTGGCTCAGAACACCGCGCAGGTCCGTATCGATCAACAAGTCTGAAATGAGAACCGCATCCTGTTCCGGCACGCCGGTTTCTCGGAAGATAGATTCAATCAGAGCTCGAAGTGCTCCTACCGGAACCCGCATCGCATCGGAGGGAGGTATGTTCATAGAAATCCCTATGCTTTCTCCGCCAAATCATCATTGCCGGTGCCCACGAGCAATTCTGAAAACTGGACCGAACCGAACATTTCAGGAATGCGCATGTTGTGGATGCCCTGGCGGGACCATACCCGGTCGGAATCCTTGAATGAGGGTTCCCGATTGCCATGCTGCCGCGAATTAATCGTCTCAGCGGCATTTAATTTATATCCCTCTTCCGGCGGCTCCAGGTTGATACGAAGCATGTGTTCAGCGGGTTGCATGAATGAACACCTCATACACCACTCCAGTCGAACACGGCGCTCATGTATTCCTCCCGCTGCCGTGTCAGGCCCTCGTAGATTATCTGGCAGTCAGCCGGCGAGGCTAGATGCGTCAGTAACGGATCTGTGATCAACCTGCCTTCGGCGATCCAGTCGAGGATCTGACGATAGTTGTCCACCAGGCTGCGGTGCCGGTCGGATTCATGACTCGGCCAGCGCCATTCTAACGCGCCGATCATGCGGATGGCTTCCAGGTGTATGTGCAGCAGCATGGGCGTTACATCGATGGCTGCACGGGCGCGGGGACTACCCAGCAGAATAAGTTCGCCGTACCGTCGCGTCAACAGCGCCACCTCGCAGATAACTTCACTGATGCCGATGGCCTCCACGACGATACGTGCGCCCTTACCTTCCGTCCATGTCATTACGGCATCTTTCAGATCTTCGCGGCTGGAGTTCACAGTGGCCTCTATGCCACACTCCTGTCCTTTCTGCAAACGCAGGTCTGACAGGTCCGCTACCATCACGTCGGCGCCGGCCATACGGAAAAGTTGTGCCGCAAAATTGCCTACGAGCCCCATGCCGATTATGAGGACGGTATCTCCCGGCTGTACGCTGGAGGCACGCACCGCACCGATACTCACGCCGGCCATGCGGGCGAAGACGAGTTGCTTGCCGTCTGCCCCGGACGGCGCAGGAAGGGCCATGCGGGCTGCGTCTGCTTTGAGGAGTGAAGCGTGCTGGGAAAAACTCAATACCCGGTCACCGGGTTTGCACATGCTCACCGCATCACCCACTGCGAGCACTTGACCGAGATTTCCGTATCCGGTTCCTCGCGGATAATGACCACCGTCCCCGAACGGCATTTCCTTTACCAGTCCCGTAAAACCGGCTCCTTCGGTACCGGCGCTCACGACGGAGTATTCCGATCTTATCAGAGCCTCGTTGGACCGCAACGTCTCATCGAAATCGTTTTCCTGAAGTTCGATACGTCCCGGTTCCACTACGATCAGTTGTTTTGTTTTCATAAGTATCCTCATAGTATCCTGGAAACTTGTTCGGCGCCCCAGCGCAAACACGAATGGCGGCCGGTGGCATCAGAATCCCGACTAGCGGTAAACAATCTCCCCGATCTCATTTCCCCGGTAGCGCACCGTCTGCCCATCGACCCTCTCTGCTCCGGGTTGAGATGCCGCCGCGTCCGCTTCATGTGTGAAGAAAAAACGTTTCTCCAGCACGAAGGGCTGTTCCCAGACCAGTGGGGGGACGGGGTGTTTCCGGTGCCTGTCTACGGCCTTCGTTATTCCGACCCGGATTCGTCGCCGGGCTTCGATGGCCGATACCGAGATGGCGGCGGTTCTGCTCAGGCCCTGCTTTACCGACACTGTGGTAATACCGGGAACAAGATCTTCCGCCTCCCTGCAGGCATCGTCCTCCCCGCTGAGGAATATCAAGGGTATACCGAACGCACCGTGATAAAGGCCGAACTGAGCGATCTCCCCGATAGGTTTGCCATTGAGTTTGTAGTAGTCGATGGATCGGCTGCTCTGAGTATGGTTCTGATTGCTGGTCGGCACGCCGGCCATGGCATGCTGACCGATCATAACACAAGCATCGTATTCCGCGACTACGGGGTCCCGAACCGATCTCGGTGCACTCGGGCGTCCGTGGATCAGCCTGGCTGCCTCGTGCAGCTCCTCAAAGTTTAGCCCGCCCGGACCGTGACCGTCGACCACGAGGACGTCCTCCACGCCCGCGTCCAACAATCCGTCTACTGCGGCGTTCACCTCTCCGGTGGCAAGGCGCTTGGCCTGATCGTGGTATTTTCCGTCCGCATACGATTGATCTGGGAAGGACACCACGCCGGCCACGCCTTCAATATCCGTACACATGAATATCTTCATAATTATGTCCTAACTAAATACCTTATCCCGGAATCACCGGCATGCGCCGCTCCTGAGCAACCAGCGGGATGCTGCCGTCAGTGGTGACCAAGAACGATTCTTCGATGTGCAGCGATCCCACGCCCGGCATAAACAAAGGCGCTTCCAGATTGACGACCATATCCTTTTCCAGAGGCAGGTCTGACGACACGTCTATACAATCGTCCCGGATCCGAAGCCCGTTGTCCGGCACGATAATGGGATATCCGCGAACTTCCAGGCCCAGTCCGTGGCCGTGCGGAAATGTGTCGGTAAGGCCGTGCTGTGTCATCACCTCCAGCATGGGCGTACGCACTTCCGAGGCTTTAGCACCCGGCCGGATGGCTGCGGCGGATGCGTCCATACAGGCGCGCAGGGCATCGAACCGACGCTGCATCTCGGTTGATAACGGACGAAGTGCCAGGGTCGTACCGGTGTCGGAATAGCATTCCCCGTAAACGCATCCCCAGTCAACATATTCCACGAAGTCTTCCTTGAGAATACGATCCGGTTCGGTCGCGATACCCATACCGTGGTAGCCGTACGCGAAGTGGTCCATTTCCGCACCCATCTCACTGATGCGTGTGCGGAAATGATCGATACATGGACGAATCGATTTGCCGTTGGCAGCCAGCGTAAACGCCTCCATAGCTGCCACCTCGCTGATCTCCGCTGCCCTGGCCAGCATATCGATTTCATCCTGAGTCTTTACGGCTCGGATCAAACGAATCAGGTTGGAGCAATTCCTGATATCGGCCCGTGGCAATAACTGGCAGACAGCCTCATATCGTTCGACGGGGACACCGTCCGATTCAAACCCTATCCGGGCGGATGTCAGACCCCTGTCCGTGATCACAGCCGTCAACGCCTCCGCCGGGGTCGCATAGGACGGTGCTGCCGTTAGCAGGTCGTAGATGCGCTGCTCACCGGGCGGGAGTTCTGATGCGGGCAGAGAGAAGTCCGCACCGGATGCACCGTAACAGCGCACGTCCTTCACCCAGAGATCGATGGCGTTCACAGCCATCAGCGCACCGCTGCATATGAATGCCGGGGCTCCGTCCTGCGGATACACGGCGAAGGCCTGACCGATATGCGCAGACGCGCCGGGCGACATCATATACTCTTTCATGAGCGGATCGATCCAGCAGGCATAATCCGTAAAGTAGGTGATCGATACGGGGGCCGTAACTATCAGTACGTCCAAATCACAGGCGCGCATGTAGGCCTCGGCCCGGGCTCGATTGAAGAGCATGGCTTTCTCCTATAGGGAATATCACATATTTTTTTTGAGTATGCATTGAAGAATACAGTGCGTCAACCCAAATTTCCTTGCTGAGTTCAGCCAGCGGCATCTATATTACATTGCGTGATCCGACAGGTTTGAAATCAGTGCATTACCTGCCTTCCAAACCACCGGGAATCTTCTATCTATGGCATCGGACTTCATTCAAAAAGCAGCCCTGACTCTCGACAAATCACTCTCCCGTGCGGCAGAGATGTTCGAGCTTACACGGGGCAGAGTTCCCATCGGCTCCTTCATCGCGGCGGTCTACCCGCAGATGGCTGTGGACCTGCTTAAGCAGATCCGGGAAGGAATAGTGTTCATTACCGGTATAAACGGAAAAACCACCACCAGCCATCTTCTTTCGACAATTCTGCGCCGATCGGGCAAGGCTACGCTACACACAGCGGACACTTCAGGATCCTTTGAAGATCTCGTCGCAACACTCATACAGGCTACCTCCACCCACGGCAGGATCCGTGGGGATTACGGCGTATTCGGAGTCGATGATGAACTGCTGCACGATGTGCTAACCTTCACGTCACCCAAAGTCCTGGTGTTAAATAATCTGTACGAGGACGGTATTGAAACCGAAGGAGGGGCTGATGCGATATTACGCGAATGGCGAACACTGTTCAACGAACTCTCTCCAGATCAGATCCTATTGATCAACTCCGATGACCCGATACTCTGCGGTGGATTCATCCGGGGTGTACCACCTAGGGTGGTTTATTTCGGAGTCGAAGATGAACGGTTGCGCATCCCCTCCCGTGCGGCCGAATTGACGCGGTGTCTAAGATGCGGAGGGCCGATCGAATACCGTCTGGTGGCCATGTCACATCTGGGAGATTACCGATGCGACGTTTGCGGTTGGGAGCGACCGATGCCCACCGTGTATGCCATCAATGTGACGATCCATCCGGATTCGTCACAGTTCCGGATTATCACGCCATCCGGCCCGCTGGATGTGACCTTGCGCCTACCGGGAGTCCATAACGTCTACAACGCCGTAGCCGCCGCCGCCGCCGCGATCTCCCTGGGCGTCAATCCTGCGTCCATACGGTCCGGTCTGGAGCAATCGGATCCGGAGCGGGGCCGTGGTGAACAGGTGGTCGTGAATGAACGCCACGCCCGGTTCATGCTCATCAAGAATCCTACCTCTCTCAATGAGGCCATACGCACCGCGTTGATGATGCCGCCGCCTCACCGTTTGCTGTTTCTCATAGACGATGAGATAGACTCCGGTGGCGATGTTTCCTGGATCTGGGACGCCGACCTTGAACTTCTGTCTCAGAGAGCGGACTCAGTCGTGGTGTCCGGTTCAGGGGCGGATCATCTGGTCCTGCGGTTCAAACACGCGGGTGTCGAAGTAACCGAAATCGATGCCGACCCGGACGATGCGTTCCACCGTGCTATGGCCGATATGCCGAGAAAACATCACCTGAATGTCCTCGCCACCGATGCTGCGCTGTTCGAACTGCGCCGGGAACTGGGGGAGGTAGGTGTAATCCGTCAATTCCCATAGGGATCGATGGTGCGAACCTCTGTCAAACTCGATCATGAACAACAACCTGAACCTCCGTACAGCCGTTCTTTATCCTGACCGTATGCGTATCAATGGCGATTACGGCAACCTGCTCGTTTTCTCCAACCGGTGTCGGTGGCGAGGTATATCTGTGGAAACGCACACGCTGCTGCCCGGAGACACGATTCCCACGGATTTCTTCGATATACTTCTGTTCGGCGGGGGCCAGGACCGGCGCCAGCAGACGTTTGTAGCGGACGATATGATCAAGAGTAAAGCCGGCGGAATTCGTCAGGCTGTAGAAGGTGGTATGGTGGTGCTCGCAACAGGCGGGGGATATCAGATGAGTGGTCGTTTTTTCGCAACCGGAGAAAACGCCAGAATTCCGGGCCTTGGCCTGCTGGACATGTGGACTGTCGACAGTGAGGACCAGATCTCCGGCGACATCATCATAGACACTGATTTTCTGAAACCGCGAACAATGGTCGGTTTCGAAAGCCATTCCGGAAAAACCTATCTCGGAGGGGCGGACATGCCGCTCGGCAGGCGGGTCATAGGCCAGGGCAACAATGGTGAAGACGCGTTTGAAGGCTGTCGCTCCCGCACCGTTTTCGGCACCTACCTCCACGGCCCCATCCTGCCTCGCAACCCTCATTTTACCGACCACCTTATTCACCTTGCCCTGGACCGCCGCTACGGTGACATCCCCCTTGCCCCGTTGGACGACTCTCTTGAATGGGAAGCACATCAGAGCGTCCTGGTACAGTCAGGGAGAGGGGATGATGCCATTGACGGATTGACGAGACGATTCCTGTAATTCCAACTACTTGATTTCTCCGGTCGGCTATCAGCCAAACGATGAAAAAAACTGATTAGGAATGTCCTTTCTGTCCTTCAGTCAGTCAATCCTCCCTCGCCCACAAAGCCAACACCAGCACCCCCCCTGCTGTACCCAAAGCGCCTACCAGGCAGGTAGCGGCGAAACTCACGTTTATCATTAGCCAGGCGGCGACGGGTGCTATCATCAAGCGAGAGAGAGAGATGGCCAGAATGCCCATGGTCAGCGTCATACCACGGGCATCGGGCATCTGTTCGGACAGGAGAGGGATGGAGGAGACAATTGTGAATTCGAACATCAAGGAGTAGATTGCCAGACCCGTAATGGCAAGCCATAGAGATGTGTCTAGGTACGGGAGGATTAGCAGGACCAGGCTGGCCATGGAGAATCCGATCAGGAGGCCCCGAAGTTTCCCCATCCGATCGATAAACGCGCTTGAAATCCCGGAGCCGCCCCATTCCGTCAAGCCCAGTATAGCGGCGACTATGCCGATTTCCTGCGGTCCCAGGCCAAACCGCTGCTCCAGCCAGGCGGCATAGGTTATGAAAAACGATTCGGTACCGATAAACAGGAAAAATCCACAGAGCACCACGGCGAGAGCGCTGCGGTTTTTCCGCAGGCGGGAGAGGTAGGCCCGTAGATTTTCCCCACCGGACTCGGTCCGGAGCCGATGGTCGGGAAACCACAGCCAAGTGGCCCCCATGCCTACCGCGGTCATGCCGGCCAGATACAGGAACGGCGTCTGCCAGCCCATCCATTTTATCAGGAGTCCTACCAGTGGTATGATGAATAGGTTGGTGGCCGCCCAGCTGAATTCAATGACGCCCATTATCCGGCCCCGTTTGGCATAGGGCACGAGATCGCTGACCAATACCTGTATCGCGGGCACCACGATCACAAACGGTAAACCCAGAAGGATCACCGGGCCGACCGACGACACCCATCCCTGAGCACCGCTGAACCACCAGGCGCCTACCGCTTGCAAGGCCATGCCGAACAGGACTGCCCGCTTCACACCAAAACGGTTGATAGCGAGTCCCCCCCACGGTGCCAGCAGTCCAACCGCTGTACGGATCGTCATCAACGAACCTGCGGCTACAAGGGAGATACCCAGTCCACGGCTAATCAATGGAAGAAACGGATACAGCATCCGTGCGCCGGTATCCACCAACAGACGGACGAAGATGGTAAGGGTGAGGAGGCGCTTGAGAGAAATCGGCCGGGAGTTATTCGAAGGCATGGTTGTGTAGAGCCATCACGCCCACGGCGATTGATGGCATCCGCGGAACGGATAATGATCGCCCGAACGGTATTTAGGCAGAGGCGGATAATTATTGATCCCGTCGACCCTTTCGCCGCGGCACAGGTAGGCCGGGAAGTTCTCCCGCTTGATACGCGTGGTGGTCGGAATATAACGAAGAGTCAGGCCACCGCGTCGTTTGTCCGAGGGATTGGCCTCGGAGCCGTGGATCAGGAATGGGCTGTGAAGGGAGACTCCGCCGGCCGGAACGATTACATCTACCGCCTCGGTTTCGTCCACCTTCCGATCGAGTGCTGAGCTGAGTACGTTGGGTTCCTCATTGCTCTGTCGGTGTTGATAAATTTTCTGCCCGATGTGGGTGCCCGGGATGACGCGCATGCACCCGTTTTCCGGTGTCGAATCGTCCGCGGCCAGCCAGATGGTGATGACTTCCATCGGTTCCAGCGGCCAGTAGTTGCCGTCCTGATGCCAGAGTACCGGCTGTCCGGTCCGGGGCGGTTTACTGATGTAGTGGGCCGCGAACAACGCGATATTCGGACCGAGGAACGGCTCTATGACGTCAATCAACCGGGCATCGGTACATAGACGAATCCAGAACGGGTCGTCTACGATGAGGTTATGGTGGTACTGCTCCGGACGAAGTTCCGGATGCTTCCTTCCCAGCCATTCGATATGCCCCTGCGTCTCTTTCACCAGGTTCTGATCGATCACGTTCGGGATGACGACCCAACCGTCTTCATTATACTTGCGAACGATTTCTTGGCCAGTCATGGATTGTCTCCTTCTGTTTGAATAGGGGCACACATTATTCACCAAGTATTGTGAATCCCGCACACGGAACCTCAAGGCCTGCACTACTCGCCCTTTCGCCGGTCTCCGGGTGATCCAGGCACTGCGACCGGAATACTATGATACTACAAAAATATGTTGATTAGTCAGGTTGAAAACAAGCTGAATCATTTGTACCATTGCGATTAATCGTTGATCAGAGTAATCAGACTCCCTTTAAAGAGGGAGGCAACCACCGAATACCCGAGGATTTTTTCAGGCTGATTCTCAGATAATGGTTTGAAAATGCCTGTCCGTCCGGGCTCGGGGCCAGTCCGAGTGCTGTTTCACCATTTTTTCCGGGAGTGTCGGGACGACGACGTCTTTCTTTTCAGTACCAATTAAAACGTGACTGCCAGGGTGTTCTCCAGCGTCGTATCAACGCTTTTTACACCAGAGGGGGTCCGGCTGTCGTAGCGCATGCTGAAGGAAAATACAAGAACAAGGGGGCCGCCCAGATCGATTTCCAGGTTGGCGTCGCTCAGCACGCGTACATCTCCCATGGCGTTCAACTGTGGCTGTACGTATACAGTCCAGGCGGAGGAGAGGCGGTTATTGACTGTGAAGCGGGCGGCCAGATAGTTGCTCCAGCGGTTGGCGGTGGTGCGGACCGGGTGCATCGGGTTAATCGGTAACCCGCCCAGCCGTTCGTATTCCAGCATGTAAGCGGTGCCCTGCCAGAGGTGGACGATTCGCGATTCAAACAGGCGGAACCTCACGCCGACCCCACCCAGCATCCGGAAATCCAGGAGGTAGGTCTTGTCGTAGTTGTATTGTCCGAACACTTCGAGCAACAGACGGTTTCGAATCCGATAACCCTGCCTCAGGTGGATCAGCCCCTCGTTGGCAAAACGCTGCCCCTGCTCCCATCCGAATTCCGTGCTCGCAAGTAGGAACGTGGTGACCGACGGCCGGGTGTAGTCCAAACGTCCTTCCACACCGAATTCCTTAATGTCCGTGTTTCCGGAGTGGGCCTCGAGTTCCATGGCGAGCGCACCGGAGGCTCCGACTTCGTCACCGTTCTGCCGCAGTTCTTCGATGTTTACCTGAGCAGTGGCCGGTACATGAAGCCATAGCAACGCTATGAGTGTTAAAACGCCCTGCGACCGCCTATCTCTCCGGTGTCGTTTCGTGTTCAAGGTGCTTCCTCAATTCACGGCCTACGATCCCGATCTGATGTTTGAAGTCTTGAAACGTGTAGCTGTCGTGGAACTTCCAGTAGCTGCTCCACACCGCATCTTTTTTATCCTTTACTTCCGCATGTTGCGTAAGAGAACAGCCCAATCCGGTGCGGCGAAAATTGTCGTACGCTTCCTGCGTCAGGTAATAACCGTATTTCGGATCTCCGATTTCGTAACCGTATTTCACCATGGACCGGGGCGCGTCGGAAAAATGGGCGGCCTTGGCGTGCAGTATCGACGCATAGGCGATAACCAGCGTGCCGGCTTCGACGACCACCTTCTGCTGTCCCTTGATCCAGCCCAACTTGTTGGTCTGAGAAGGCGTATACAGCCTGCGGTGGCTGCCCGGCAGCAACATGGTAGGGCCCATGTCTTCGGTGACGCACTGAGGGTAGTACATGCAGAGGACCTCCGTGAGCGGCCGACGCGCCATGTACGTGTCGTCCACATGCCATCCACCCCCGTCACTCACACCACCGGCAGACAGGTGGTTCCAGAACCGGAACGGGCTGATGGCCACCTGATCCGCGTCCGCCTCCAGAAGGAATGCCACCAATTCAACGATCTGTGGATGACACAGCAGGTCGCCCACACTCTCCCGTTCGAAAATCGAGATACCTTTATATTCCAGAGAATCCAGCAGAACTCTCTGTACAAGATCCTCACCCAACCAACCGGCCAGGGTGATGTATCCGTCATCGACAAACGAACGCTTTAGCACCTTCCAGTCTTCATCCATTATTATAGACTCCTGACACCTGCCCGAGGCTATCCCTTGCCGGGACGCGGCGGCGGTTAGTCCAAAACTCTCTGCCCATGCGGCGTGACATCCAGTCCCTCACCGGCAGGAAAATACCGTTCCAGGATGTATTCGTGACCAAGCTGGTTGTGTGCGTTGTCGATCGGGTATTCCACGGAGGGAAACGAAATCGTCCGCCATCCGTCCGCCATAGCGTCTCGCACTGATTTGTACGGGCATTCGTTCTTTGGGTCGAAATTGAATTCGCTCTTAAACGGTCCGAAATAGTTCCATCCCACCACATCCGAATCGACACGGTCCTCACGCATCCATATATACAGCAGATGCTGTTGTTCTCCTTCCAGCAGTGTGCGCAGTGCCCTTAAGTCCTCTGCGGTTATTCCCGAACCATCGGTGATACGCTCCTCCGCCTGGTTGAGCCATGACTCTACTTTCATCCCCGAACACCTCCCTGATCAACCAATCGATTATAGCCTTGACACCGCAATAATGCGCTGTTAATGGTATCCTGTCAAGCAGGATTGGGCACTTGACAAAACCTTTGGCCGAGCCAACTATGGGCAAAATTGAGGTTCGCGATCGGTTCTATAGGCACTGGCAGATGCTTATCACTGCAGTTGATCATAGCCACACATTATAGTCGGCTGTACAAAATATTGTATACAGAATTTAAAATCCGCAGGTGCCGTAAAAATCTTGTAAATGTTGTAAAACGAAAGCGTCGGACGAAATGAGAAGGTTGTTTATTTCGTCGTTGATATATACATTGTGCCTACCCGGAATGTAGTATTCGAATTTCGTTGTAAAGGAGTGTTCATGTCCACCGTCGCCGACCATCGACCACACCGTTCCATCGAGGACGCGATTGATCTTGCCCGCAGATTGTACGGGCTTCATGTTCGGACCTGTGAACCGCTGCCCAGTGAGCGGGATCAGAACTTTTGTTTGAAGACGCAATCGAATGATTCCTTCGTCTTGAAAATTTCCAGTTCAGCGGAAAAACGGGATATCCTCGATCTGCAACATCAGGCCATGGCTCGACTTGGTGTGCATCACGGAGCAGGCATCTGGCCGAAGGTATGTCAGACAGGAAATAGTGAAGAAATTGCCACTATTGATGGAGAGAAAGGCGTCTCCTATATGGTCCGGATGCTCACGTACGTGCCGGGCACCCCCCTCGTGAACATCAATCCCCAATCTCCGGACTTACTCGAGAATCTGGGTGCTTTCCTGGGGTTGGTGGGCCGTGCCCTGGAAGGATTCTCTCATTCCGCCACGCAACGGAATCTGAAATGGAATATGGACAACGGTCCCGAAGTGGTGCGCACCTGCCTCAATCATATCGCAAACCCGGATCAACGGGGACTGGTTGAGCATTTCCTTCATCAATATGAAGCGCTTGTCGTCCCGTCGCTTCCCTCCCTGCGACGCAGCGTGATACACAATGACGGCAACGATCATAATGTTCTCGTCGACGATGTTGATCCGCACGATCCTTCCTGTTGGAAGAGGCGGGTGGTCGGCCTGATAGATTTCGGCGATATAGTCACCTCCTACACCATCGCGGAGTTGGCCGTATCTCTTGCCTATGTCATGCTGAATAAATCCGACCCCATCGCTGCCGCTGCCCATGTGGTAACGGGATATCATCGTGTATTTCCCCTGACAGAACAGGAGATTGAACTGCTCATTCATTTTGTGTGCATGCGCCTGTGCATGAGCGTGTCGATCTCAGCGCAGCAACAGCAGGACGAACCGGAAAACGAATATCTGTCGGTCAGTGAAGCGCCAGGGTGGAAACTGCTTTCCCAGTTACAGGATATGCCTGTGAACATGGTCCATTACGTGTTCAGAGACGCCTGCGGATTGCCCCCTTGTCCGCAGACCGCGGGGATCATGCACTGGTTACGCAGTCGGCAGGAATCGTTCGCGCCGGTGATGGGGCCAGATGTAGACATCGCTAACTCTCTGGTATTCGACCTGAGTGTGGGAAGTCCCGAATTGGCCATGGCCAAGAACCGATCCGACGTCCACGAAACCACCGAAATACTGTTCCGCCGGATGCGGGAGTCCGGGGCCGAGGTAGGCATCGGACGGTACAACGAAGCACGACAGATTTATACAGCGGATCAATTTGCCGTAGACCATGACGAACTGCCGGAGACTCGGAAAATACATCTGGGTATGGACCTGTTCCTTGAGGCGGAGGCCCCTGTCCATGCGCCGTTGGGCGGGATCGTGCACAGCTACCGCAACAACACCGACCCGCTGGATTACGGACCGACGATTATCCTTGAGCATCGGACGGATGAAGACGTTCCTTTTTACACTCTGTACGGCCATCTGTCGGAAAAATCACTGGATGGCAAGGCCGAAGGCATGCCGGTTAACCAAGGTGATCTGATCGCCTGGCTGGGAGACGACACGGTTAACGGCGGGTGGCCGCCACATTTGCATTTCCAGATCATTACCGACATGCTAGGCCGTACTGGTGAGTTTCCCGGTGTCGGCGCCTCAAGCCGGCGTCGGGTGTGGTTGAACCTGGCACCCGGACCGAATGTACTCATCGGCGTACCGGAGGATCGTTTCCCGCCCGAGGAGCGTACCCAGGCAGATCTTCTACGTTCCCGTCAACGCCATATCGGCAAATCTCTCAGCATTTCATACAACGCACCTCTTAACATCGTCCAAGGCTCCGGGCAGTATCTTTACGACGAGACCGGCCAAGCCTACCTGGATGCGGTCAATAACGTTCCGCATGTGGGCCACAGCCACCCGAGAGTGGTAGAAGCGGGGCAGCGGCAGGCCGCGATTCTCAACACCAACACGCGGTATCTGCATAACAATCTGGTGACCTATGCGGAACGGCTCTGCGGCACCATGCCGGATCCCCTGAGAGTATGTTTTTTCGTCAATTCCGGCAGCGAGGCGAATGACCTGGCACTCCGACTGGCACGGGCCTACACCGGCCAGCAGGATATGATCATCCTGGACGGCGCCTACCACGGAAACCTGACATCGCTAATCGAACTGAGCCCCTACAAATTTGACGGACCGGGAGGTCAGGGCATCCCTCCCGGGGTTCACAGGACGATGATACCGGATCCTTACAGAGGGAGGTACAAAGGCTATGGCGCTGAGACGGGGGCCGAATACGGGCAGGAAGTGCAACAGGTCATCAGCCAGATCCATCGGCAAGGCGGTAACCTGTGTGGATTCATCGCTGAATCGCTCTTGGGCTGCGGAGGCCAGATTGTTATGCCGGACGGATACTTGAAGGAGGCGTACGCCCGGGTACGGGAAGCCGGCGGTGTCTGTATCGCGGATGAGGTACAGGTCGGTTTCGGCCGGCCCGGCTCCCATTACTGGGGCTTTGAAACGCAAGACGTGACACCGGATATCGTGACGCTGGGCAAACCGATCGGCAACGGGCACCCCTTGGGCGCGGTCATAACCACCGAGGCCGTCGCGGATGCGTTTAACAACGGAATGGAGTATTTCAACACGTTCGGCGGCAATCCGGTGTCCTGTGCCATAGGATTGGCGGTTCTTGACGTTATCCACAATGAAAGGCTTCAGGAAAATGCCCTGAGCGTGGGTAACCGGATCATGGATGGGCTGCGCGGCCTGATGGCTGAGCACCTGATCATCGGCGACGTCCGCGGCCTGGGTCTGTACATCGGCGCAGAACTGGTGCTCGACCGCGAAACGCTGGAACCGGCCGGATATCAGGCCTCCTACATCGCCAATCGCATGAAAGACCACGGCATCCTGATCAGCACCGATGGCCCCCTGCACAACGTCCTGAAAATAAAGCCCCCTATGGTATTCAACGAAGACAACGCCGATCGCCTCGTATCCACTCTGGACAAGATCCTTCACGAAGATTTTGTGAGGGTGTAGGACCAGCCCCAGCGAACATCCCGGGATCTGTCTCGGCCTATGGATCGACCTCACCCGGTGCGATGGTCCGAAAGCAGATACTACGGGGTTTGTCACTCCGATAATCCGTCAAGAATAATTCGTCTTGACACGGTATCTGTCGTAACGATATTGTGGAATCGCGTTGTCGAAACTCACTCAATAGCTCTAGGATACCCCATGCCCGAACGGCGAGACGACGGCCCCTTTACAAAGCAAATCCTGACCGAAGAGGGATACCAGCACGTCATATTCGAACAACAGCAGAGACAGCCGTGGTGCGATCATAGTCTGGAATTCTGGGTGGCGGTACAAACTAATCGGAAGGGGAGGCCCGTCGTCATACAGTGGTGTATGAGATGTCAGGCCTCAGAGATGCTGACCTGGGACGAGTACCAAGCCAGGAAGACTCGAAATTCAGAGCGAAAGTGCGATGATCAGGAAGATTTTATGGGGGAATTGAAGTGAGTATGTCTGCTGTTTTTTTTATTCCGCACTCGGCTCGGCCTCATTGCCGGAGATACCTCAGGTTGCCGGCGGAAACATCATCGTTTTATCCCCGGTTCAAATCCCTGTCTGCCTATTAATCCCCGATGATTGACAGCCGGCATTCAGTCTCCCTGAACGGAAGCGCGGGACTGACGGCCGATTTGACGTTCAGACTGATCGGTTAACGGCGGCGCAGGTGTAATCGCAACTGTTCAACATAAATGGACAGGCCATGGTAAGGACCTGTCCATTGAATTCAGCGGATTCCCGTTGTTTTCAGGATCGAATTCTCAAAATTTCTACTGATAAAGATGCGAAACATAGGGCGCATATCCGTTGTACAGCTGCGTGTCGCGAAAATCTCCGGTGTCGATCATGCGCTCCCGGGCCTGCGACCAGCGGGGGTGTGGTACGTAAGGATTTACATTGCCGTTGAAATCGTATTCGCGCGGTGCCAGATCGTTCCAGAATGTACGGGGTTTTTCATCGGTCACCTCGATGAGTACAATCGATTTAATGCCTTTGTATCCGTATTTCCAAGGCGTTACCAGACGGATGGGAGCGCCATGCTGGGCCGGGAGTTCCTTACCGTAGATGCCGGTCGCCAGTAACGTCAACTCATTTCGTGCCTCTGCCATGGTCAACGCTTCGTAGTAAGGCCACTCGAACCAGTTTTCCTGCTGAACCGGCGCTTCGTTTGGGCGGAGAAACGTGAGCATCCGAACGTGCGTGGCGTTCGATTTCGGTTTGACTTCATCGAGCAGTGCCTTGAAGCGAAATCCCGTCCACGGCACCGCCATAGCCCAGGCCTCCACACAGCGGAATCGGTAGAGGCGTTCTTCCAGCGGCATGGTGCGCACCAGATGGTCTATATCGAACACACCGGGATTCTCCACCAGACCTTTGACCTCAATTTCCCATGGCCTAGTTCGAAAACGGCTTACGTATTTCCACACATCCTTGCTCATAGTGAATTCATAGAAGTTGTTGTATTTGGATGTCACCGACTGCGGCGTTATAGGTCGATCCAACTGACTGAAGTCCGCATTAAGTGGTGCCGGATAGAAAGCCGACGTCGTCGGGGTTGTTTCAGACTGGAGCTCAAATGCCTCAGCGATACCGGCGGATGCAGATCGACCATACGTACTGAGCAACCCCAACGCACCGATGCTGCCGAGGCCCAGCCGCTTCAGAAACCGACGCCGGTTGTGGAAGGCTTCCTCGGATGTTACCTGTGACTCCGGTATTTTCCATTCTTTGGGTACATGTACATAGGACATGTCAGATCCTCATCCCGATACGGCATGACCTTTCATTATTTTGCACAAAACTAAAGTAGGTTCAAAGCAGGTCCCAAAACCTTATTTAAAAGGCTTTGCAAATCTTCCCCATGCGATCTTGATCGCCCAATCCACCACCCGGGGAACCAGGCTGTTGGCCAGGTTCAGAGCTTGGGAACCTAGTGAAATGACCACCTCCCGTTTCCGCCTGCGGGAAGCGCGAATGATGATCCCGGCAACCGATTCGGCGGTCATGCCGTGGAGGTCGAGACGCCGGCCGCCCTTCTTCATCATATCCGTGTCGCCGAATTCCGTAGCGGTTCGGGTAGGACAAATGACGATTACGTCTATGTTATGGGGCGCCACTTCGATGCGCAGCGAATCGGAAAAAGCCTGTACGCCAAATTTGCTGAGGCAGTAGCCGGACATATACGGCATGGCCCGTTTCCCCACGATGGAAGACACATTGATGATCTGCCCGGACTTCCTGGGAACCATATGGGGCAGGACCGCCTGGGTACACCAGATCAATCCATACACGTTTACATCGACCACCCGTTTCAGATCCGCCGGATGCATATTTTCGACACTGACAAGCAGACCGATGCCTGCGTTGTTAAGGAGTATATCGATTCGGCCGAACACCTCGATGACCGTCTCGACCATGGAGAAAACCTGATCCCTGTCGGCCACATCAGCCGGTACGATCAGAGCGTTGCCCCCGATCTCCTCCACCTCATCCGCGACAGGGCGCAGGCGCTCTTCCGTCCGGGCGACCAGCGCCACCCGGGCGCCTTCCCTCGCAAAAGCCAGAGCGGCTGCGCGGCCGATACCCGCGGACGCGCCGGTAATGAGGACGACGGTATCGGTGTAATGAGGCATAACAGGTTAGCTCGCTAATCTCCCACTTCCACAACCATATCGACCGCCACGGCGGCATTGTCATGCAGTTGCTGGACCCCGGCCGAAGAGCGGACGTGCCATCCGATATCTTCCCCGAAGGCATCGAGCAGCAATTCAGTCGCACCGTGAATGACCTGAACCTGATCCGTAAACTCCGGTGTGCAATTAATAAAAACCTGTATTTTTACGATTTGAGTGATCTTGTCCAGATCCCCGATAACCGTTTTGATGGCGCTGAGACATCGGGCGGTAGCGTGCTGGACTTCGTGATACCCCTGTGTCGCCGGGATGTCATCGCCGAGCTTGCCCTGCTCATCCGAAGAAAAGGCAGAGGTAAACACCAGGTTACCGGTTCGGAGCGCAGGAGCGGTTTTTCCTTTGTCCCCTCCGGGTTCTTCCAGATCTATTCCGATATCTTCAAGACGTTCTTCAACCTGCACTATGACATCTCCTTATATTGGTCTCCCACTTTAACCGTTCGGCCCGTGCCGCTGGATTCATAGGCCGCTTCGATTATCTGCATGACCCGTAAGGCATTTTCTCCGTTGGCCGGTACCGGGTCTTTGCGCATGGCCGAACGGATAAAATGACGCACAAAATCCTGTCCGTACCGACCGCCATAGGCCTCCGTCTCGGCCGTGTAATATCGAAGTTCACGGCGAGGGGCGTTATGCCAGGCGGGCGCTACGCTTTCAACAATCACACTTTTTTCAGGTTCGGTCGGATACCACGATATATTCCCACTGAGTCCTCTGAAGGAAAGGTAGGTGTCGTAGGAGGCGTTCATATAACCGGAATCGCTCTGAGGCAGGAGATATCCGGCATGCAGAGTCGCCAGAGCTCTGCTCTTCATCTGCATCACCACCGCTGCGGTATCTTCGACATCGATCGACGCGCCATTCAGCGTATCCGTTATGGCCGAGACGGTTTCCACCTCATCATCGGTGATATACCTGACAAGATCGATCCAGTGGCACCCCAGCCATGAAAGGATGCCGCCACCGGCGACGCTTTTGTTAAACAACCAGTGGGACGGGTCCCGAAAATGAACCTGAGAAGTTACCATGCGTGCTTCGACACTCATCAACTTGCCCAGCACGCCGTTCTGGATCATCGACCGGATGTCCCGGGCCACGGGATTGAACCGCCAGGTGTAACACACCTCCATGTGAACCCCCGCGCTCCGGACAGCGGCGACAGCGCGCTCGATTTCTCGGGTGTTTTCTGCAACCGGTTTTTCAGTGATAATGTGCTTGCCCGCGGCTGCCGCCCGGATGATCAAATCAGCATTCCGGTTGTTGGCACCCAGGCAATACACGATCGGCACATCCGCACGATTGAGCAAGTGTTCAAGCGTATCTGTCGTGGTCTCCACCTTTTCGCGGTTTTCATTTATTAACCTATCGACCACGGCATCATCTTCGTCCCAGACCGCGACGGATTCGACCTCATCCAGTAATTCAAGCGTACGCAGGTGCGCAAGGGCGTGTGGATGGGTGACACCCAGCAAACCTACTCTTACCTTAACAGCCCGTTCCTGTTGCACAGTACAACCCCTTGATAATGTATGCCCCTTTTGTGATTGCCCTTTCGAAAGCCGCTAACCCTGACGACACTCCTCCCTGAGAAATTCATACGTGTAGATACCGGTGTTATGGCCATCTGTCCACGTAAACTGGATCGCATAGCGGCCTACGGTATCGATGCCCGCTATCTCGGTGCTCGGATCGATCGCAGGATTCGTCATCAACATCAGATTATCTCCCTCGTCCATTTCACGGCGTAGGTCCCGGCAAGTCGCACACGGGCATACTTTTCGTAGATCCGCCAGGGTATACAAGCATTCGACTCCGTCATCCCAGAAAATAGTGAGATTTCCGGGTTCAGGATGGTCAACCGCAAGGTGGACTGGGGTGGGAGATGATGAATTCATTGATCCAATCGGACGGGTTCAGGAGATGTAAACACCGAGTCATCCAGAGTGTCAAAAACGGCGATGTTCTGCAATTCCCGTGTGTTACCGTCAGCACTCTCACGCTCCGAGGATATCATGATGTTGCCGTATTTCTGCCATTCTATCCATTTATAGACGCCTTCGGAGCGGCGCCCCTCTTCACCGCGGGGTTGAAGCAGAAAACGCCACTGGTCCATAAGATGCGTCTCTCGATTAATATAAGCCCAGTATTCATCGCCCGGCGTAAAGCCTACACCCTCATCAAAGCTCAGATGTAGTTTGTCGTAAGTGACACCGCCTATGGTTTCTTCCCCGTCGTATTTCAGCGTTACACCCGGATCCTGCAGCTTGTAAGGCATCAACAGCCAGTAAGTGTCGTTGGCCCAAGCCCTATCTCCGCTCCTAAGGAGAGCGGCAAGGTCCTCGCCCTGCACTTTTCGACCGTTGACGAACGCTTCTCCCTCTTTTGTTTTCAGATTCATCAGGACCACGTTGGTGTCCCCACTCCTGCGGTCTTTCCATTCCACCCGGTACCGATCTGTCCATTTGTCCCAGTGGTGTGTCCTGAAACCGAAAAAAGTAAAGCGGATGTAACGGGTATTACTCCAGGCCTCTTTACCACCCATTGCGTTTATTACCTGGTTCGCGATGGCAATGGCCTTAGAATCTGACCCGCTGCCTGGCGGTGCGGCCGTAATGCCTTCGAAAGCAGTGAACAACGCGATTGCAAGAAACAAATTCGTCCTTTTTGTCATAAAACCCTCTTTTGACAGAACGATCAACAATGGTTGAAGTATATTCCCGCAAGAACGGTTTTAAAAATCCGGTACCTGCGCCCACGCCCGCCGCTCCGCTGAAGCCGCGAGTGCATCCGCGACCTGCTGAACCTTCACTCCTTCGTGAAATCCGGGCTGTACTGCCTGCCCGCTGCGGACACCGTTAACAAAATGCTGCTGTGGAGAAGGCGTCTGGATGTCATGGGGCGTTATATCCTTTCGTTCACCCTGAAGCCCTTCGCTTCCAAAAAGCGTGGCCTGCATCGTATCTCGATCGAACTGAAAACTCAGACTGCCTTGGGAGCCGTGGAGATCGACGTGAATATAGTTGCTTCCGATAGCACATCGACTCACATGAAACACACCCTGAACGCCGCCTTCTATGCTTGCCAGAAAGCTACTGGCGTCTTCGAGTTCTGAGATTTCCATATGGCCGGTGGCCGCATTCCGGCGTTCGGTGATGGGAGCCTGCATACTGCCAAGAACGGCCTCGAAATCCCCGGCCCACCAGCGGACCATATCGATCAGGTGTACTCCTAGGTCTCCCAGGGCTCCCATACCGCCCAAATTGCGCTGATCCCGCCACCCGTGAGGCACCGCAGGATCCGCCCTGTACGCCATCAGATACCTGGCATTAATGTGGAACAGATCTCCCAACCAACCCTGTTCCATCATTGATTTCAGTTGATATGCCGCATTGTTGAATCGCCACCCGAAATTAGTCATGTGAATGATGCCCGCCTGTGTGGCCCGATCGAGCATTTCCTGTCCCAGCATCCGGTCTAGCGCCAGTGGTTTTTCGCTGAGCACATGTTTTCCGGCCTTGATGGCCTCGAGCGTCATGCCGTGGTGCAGGTAGACCGGCGAGCAGATACTGACGGCCTCTATCTCTTCCATCGCAAGCAGGGCACGGTAATCAGTCACCGCATGCCGAATACCATATTCACGTGCTATGTTTTTAACTGTCTCATCGGTTCGGGCGCAGACCGCGAACACCTCCACATCCGGACACTGTTGATACCCTCTGATGTGGTAAAGCCCGAAACCCAGTCCGATCACCCCGACCCGGATACGACGAGTAGCCATTACACCCTCTCACAGCCAGTGTACTTCATTAGATTGGGTGGACGCCATGCAAAATAACCAAGCGTTCGCACTCTATCTCCTCACCGGCCAAGCACCGCAGTACCGGTCCCATCCAGCTAAGCATAATCCTGCTGAAAAACGGATCGTGAGCAAGAAACATGCACGGAACAGTAAAGACGTAGACACCTCATTTGTTTTAAGTTGAAACACGTTTCACCATAAATGCAACCTGTCGGTTTGTCAAGCGATTTGCCTGTTCCCTCAAGGCTTCTCCGCAATGATGACAAGCTGATTGGTATCCCAGTCAAATGGACGCTGATCCAATCCACCGTACACCTCCCGGATTTTCAGTCCCGCAGCGGCCATCAGCATATCCAGTTCACTCAACGTGTAGACCCGTATGGAAGATTCATACCGGCGTTGTTCGGTGCCTTCCATTACGGTGGTGACAGTCAGCACGCGGCTACTTACCACATCGAAGTTGCGTTCCTCGAGCACCAGAAGGCCGTCTTCCCTTCGGATTTCCTCTCTCACAAATTCGCGCACCAGGAAATCCCTGTTCACGAGCTGAATGATCATTCTACCGCCGGGACGCAGAACCGCCTCTACCTCCTGAAGCACGATATAATTTTCGGTTTCATCTTCAAAATACCCAAAGGCATTGAACATGCTAATCATCCCATCGAACGTATTCCTGAACGGCAACGAGCGCACATCGCCGCGAATCCATCCGACGCTCGGGTTAACGCCGGCAGCACGTCTGAGCAGAATCGGTGACAAATCATACCCCACCATCCGGTATCCGAGCTCCGCAAGCTTCACACTGTGCCTTCCGTAACCGCAACCGAGATCGAGCAGTATTGTATCCTTCGGCGGACCCAGCAAAAGTGATATTCCCTCCACCTCAAGGTCGGTGTCCTCGTGCCGGTCGGCACGATAATAGTCCTCGCTGAAATACGATTCAAACCATTGGCGGGTCATGTAAGCTCCTGTGTACATTTTTTCGGTAGGATAAATCAAAAATAGTCGCCGCTATCATAGTTCACAAGAAGTAATTATCACATATTTCACCATTTAATCATAACGTAACTTATTCATGTTGTTGAACATAAGGCACAAACCTGTTTTTCAGACCATAAGTTTAATAAATTTAACATGTTGTAGTCTATTGTAGAAATATAGCATAAAACGTTCTTAACCTCTTGACTTCTAAACATGCGTAGAGTATACTTTTTTGACGGTTCGAATACCGGTTTTCGTTCTGAAAATTAATCTGTTTCAGCTCTGATTTTACAATATGTCTCTCTCCAAAATCGCCATCAAGGGCGCCCGTGTTCACAATCTGAAGAACATCTCGCTCGACCTGCCCAAGAATGCGCTGATCTGTTTCACCGGGGTGTCCGGATCCGGAAAATCTTCTCTGGCTTTTGACACCATCTATGCGGAGGGTCAGCGGAGGTATGTAGAGTCGCTTTCAGCCTATGCCCGTCAGTTTCTGGGGCATATGCAGAAACCGGATGTGGATCTGATCTCCGGTCTTGCTCCGGCCATATCGATAGAGCAGAAGGCCACCGGACAGAATCCCCGGTCTACCGTCGGTACCATCACTGAATTATATGACTTCATGCGTGTGCTGTTCGCGCGAGTCGGCACGCCCCATTGTGTCAAATGCGCCAATCCCATCGGCGCCCAGACCAGGGAGCAGATCGTCACCCGCATACTGGCCCTGCCTGAAGACGCCCGGCTTCATACGATGGCGCCGGTGATCCAGGGCCGCCGCGGCGAGTACCGAGATTTGTTCGAGGACCTGCTCCGGGAAGGTTACCTGCGGGCGCGGATCGACGGTGACGTAGTTAACCTGTCCGATGCGCCGGATCTTGACCGCAACATGCGGCATTATATCGAGGTGGTGACCGATCGCCTGATTATCCGAGACGGTATCCGGACCCGCCTGCTCGAGGCGGTTGAGAGCGCGCTCATCCTGGGAAATGGCGCCATGGTCGTAAACGTACAGGAGCCGCACGGGAAAGATGCCTACGACCTCCTGTTCAGTTCCAACTACGCCTGCGCCGACTGCGGCATCAGCTACGAAGAGCCGAATCCACAGCTTTTCTCATTCAACAGCCCTCACGGCATGTGTCCGACCTGCCACGGCCTGGGTATCATGTCACGCATGGAACCGCGCCTGGTGGTGCCGGACCATTCGCTTTCCATTAACGAAGGCGCCATCGTGCCGTACGGGACGATCTCCAATCTCTGGCAACGGCATTTCTTCGAGGGCCTCGCCGAGTACATGGGATTCACCCTCGACACACCTTGGGGGGAGCTGACTGACGAGGAGCAGCACACCATCCTCCATGGCCTGGGTACCAGACGCCTCACATTCACATTCCGCAATGGACGAGGCGGCGAGTGGAATCATAAAGACCGGTTTGTCGGCGTAATCCAGAATCTCGAACGGAAATACCACGCCCTCAAGTCGCAACGTCACAAGGCTAAGCTGGAAGTGTACATGGCAATCGGGCGGTGTGATGCGTGCCACGGCACCAGAATCAAGCCGGAGGCGTTGACAGTCACGCTGAACGGTCTCTCCATCGCCGAACTCTGCGCCATGGCCGTTGAAGACGCACAGCGGTTTTTTTTGGAGCTACCGCTGACGGAAGCCCAGATACAGATCGCGGACGAGGCCCTAAAGGAAATACGCGCTAGACTCGATTTTCTGATGAATGTCGGTCTCAACTACCTCACGCTGGATCGAACTGCCCCCACGCTTTCGGGCGGCGAGGCACAGCGCATCCGCCTGGCCAGTCAGATCGGGCGTGGTCTGGTGGGCGTTCTTTACGTGTTGGACGAGCCCAGCATAGGTCTTCATCCACGGGATAACCGGCGATTACTCAATACTTTATACACGCTTCGCGATCAAGGCAACACCGTTATCGTTGTGGAGCATGACGAAGAAACCATGTGGGCTGCGGATCACCTGGTGGACTTCGGACCCGGCGCGGGCGTCAAAGGGGGTAAAATAGTAGCTCAGGGTAAACCGGAGAAAATAACGACCCAAAAACAATCTCTAACCGGCCAGTACCTCCAGGGTGTGCGCTCTATCGAAATACCTTCGAATCGCCGACCGTTAAACGGCCATTGGCTTGAAATCATCGGGGCTGCGCAGAATAACCTCAAAGATATATCCGTAAAGATCCCACTCGGGGTGTTTACTTGTGTCACCGGTGTATCGGGTTCTGGCAAGAGTTCGCTCATCAACGATATCATGTACGCCTCTCTGGCACGAACGCTTAACAAGGCACATACCGAACCGGGCGCGTACCGGTACCTCCGGGGCAGCGAGCACCTCGATAAAGTAATCGATATCGACCAGACCCCGATCGGCCGTACGCCACGTTCCAACCCTGCCACCTACACCAAGGTATTCGACAGCATTCGGTCCCTGTTCGCCGAAACGCCCGAAGCCAAAGTGCGGGGTTATAAACCCGGGCGGTTCAGCTTCAACGTCAAGAACGGGCGATGTGAGGCTTGTGAAGGCAACGGAGCCAACCGTATCGAAATGGACTTTTTGGCAGATGTATGGGTCACTTGCCCGGTCTGTGAGGGCAATCGATTCGACCGGGAAACGCTGGAAGTCAAATACAAGAGCCATTCCATCGCCGGTGTACTCGATATGGATGTCCAGGAGGCCCTTGACCTGTTCCGAAACGTTCCATCGATCTACCGGACACTCCAAACACTCCATGATGTAGGACTCGACTACATCAAACTGGGCCAGCCGGCGCCGACACTGTCCGGCGGAGAGGCACAGCGTGTCAAGCTGGCAAGGGAGCTGTGCAAACGCAGCACCGGCCGCACACTGTACGTCCTGGACGAACCAACTACCGGTCTGCATTTCGAAGACATTAAACATCTATTAAAGGTGCTCCACGCATTCTCCGACGCCGGCAACACGGTCGTGGTCATCGAACATAACACCGACGTGATTAAAACCGCCGATTGGATCGTCGATCTGGGCCCTGAAGGAGGTTCCGGCGGTGGAGAAGTTATAGTCACCGGTACGCCCGAGGAAGTCGCCGCCACGGAAGCATCGTACACCGGCCAGGTCCTCAGAAACGTGCTGAACGGAACCCACGCCGAAATGGCCAAGCAGGTGGCGGAATCAATCAGACAATTGAACCCCGTATCGAAGGATAACGGCACTATCAATGAGATTTCGGTGATGGGCGCCCGGGAGCACAACCTGCAGGACTTGGATATTTCGTTGCCTCGTGGGCAGATGACCGTTTTTACGGGTGTATCCGGCTCCGGAAAGTCCTCCATGGCCCTGGATACAATCTATGCTGAGGGCCAGCGACGGTATGTAGAATCGCTCTCGGCCTATGCGCGGCAGTTTCTGCAACAGATGCAGAAACCCAGAGTGGATCACATCATCGGTCTGTCCCCGGCCATATCAATCGAACAGAAGTCAGCCGGCCGCAACCCGCGATCCACCGTAGGCACAATCACGGAGATCTACGAATATCTGCGCGGCCTGTTCGCGCTGGCCGGTACACCTCACTGTCCGAAATGCCGCGTTCCCATCGGCGCACAGACACCCAGCCAGATCGTTGACCGGCTTCTCGCGATGCCGGTTGAGACAAGGGCCACGCTTATGGCTCCGGTAGAACCGGAGGGCGCGGACGATTACGACGATGTACTCGAACGGGCGCGGCGCGGGGGTTATGTGCGCGTGCGTGTAGATGGGAAATTCCTGCGTCTGGAGGAAGAGATCCGGATCGACAAGCGAAGCCTCCATGAGGTCTGCATCGTGGTCGACCGCGTAGTAATCCGATCCGGCGCACAGCAGCGACTGGCCGATTCAGTCGAAATCGCCCTGGAACTGTCCCGCGGCCTGGTGATGGCGGAGATACAGGCGCCGGACAACGGCGGCACCAGGGACATACGGTTCAGTCAGCACTATTCCTGCCCAACCTGCGGAACCAGCTATGAAGAAATCACGCCCCAGAGCTTCTCGTTTAACCACCAGAGCGGTATGTGCCAGACGTGCGAAGGCCTGGGTACCCAGGCGGGAATCGACCTTAGCGTTCTTATTCCGGACAGCAACAAGTCCATCCGACAGGGCGGTCTCAAGGTTTGGACCGATGGCCCGTTCGACTTCCATCCCATATACCAGATGCTTGAGCTGGTGGGAGAGATGTTCGGATTTACGCTCGACACCCCGTTCAAGGACATGACGCCGAAGCAGATAAGAGTGATCCTGCACGGGAGCGATCAATGGATCGTGAACCCAGATAATATCAGCGCCACCGTACAGGGGGGTATCAAGAAAAGAGATCGGAAAACCGTCGGTCCCAATCTGTCATTCCAATATCGGGGTATCTTTCCAACGGTGGAACGGGCATCTCGATATGCGCACCAATTCCCGGAATTAGGACGTCTGATGCAGCCGGTCCCTTGCGCGGGCTGTGAAGGTGGTCGGTTACGACCGGAAAGCCGTGCTGTAACTATTGAAGGACTGTCCATTGACGGCTTCTGCCGTCTTTCCGTGGAAGAAGCGCTCCGGTTCATCAAGGATCTGGACGTGACCTCAGACCGGATGTCGGTGGCAGGGGATGTGATGACCGAAATTCATAATCGCCTGCGGTTCCTTCTGGATGTGGGACTGGATTATCTGTCACTGGATCGCCGGGCTCCGACACTGTCCGGAGGTGAGGCACAACGCATCCGGCTCGCCAGCCAGATCGGCTCAGGACTTACCGGGGTACTGTATGTGCTCGATGAGCCGACCATCGGTCTGCATGCCCGCGATAACCGCCGGTTGATCCACGCCCTCACCAACCTGCGGGATCTCGGCAATACGCTTATCATGGTGGAACACGACCGGGAGACCCTGGAGAGTGCCGATCATCTGGTGGACTTCGGACCGGGCGCGGGTATCAATGGCGGCCGGGTCGTGTCCACCGGCTCGCCAGCCAGGGTACGGACATCTAAGAAGTCACTGACGGGTAACTATCTCAGCAATCGTCTGGCAATCGAAATTCCCGGCAAACGACGAAAACCTGGAAACAAGAAACTAGAAATAATAGGCGCCCATCATAACAACCTGAAACATATCGACGTGGCGATACCGCTCGGGCTGTTCGTCTGCATAACCGGCGTTTCCGGGTCGGGTAAAAGTTCGCTCGTTAACGACACGCTGTATCCGGCGCTTGCTTCCAGCATCCATCGGGCCCAGCTCAGCCCGGCGCCGCACGAAAAAATTACCGGCCTGACACACCTCGATAAGGTGATCAACATCGACCAGACTCCGATCGGCTATTCGCCCCGATCCGATCCGGCGACCTATGTCGGTGTCTTCGACCGCATCCGTTCTCTGTACGCCAATCTGCCGGACGCCAAGGTGCGTGGCTATAAATCCCGTCGTTTCAGCTTTAATGTGCCGGGGGGACGATGTGAGGCTTGTCAGGGGCTCGGTGTCCGAAAAGTGGAGATGCATTTTCTGGCGGATGTGTGGATCACCTGCGAGGAATGCGGCGGCACCCGGTATATGCAGGAGACTCTTGATATTCGGTATAAGGGCAAAAACATCTCCGAAACGCTTCAGATGACAGTCGCGGAAGCACTGGAGCATTTTGAGGCGATCCCCCGTATCAAGCGATCCCTGAAGACGCTCTACGATGTAGGACTGGATTACATACAGCTCGGCCAGTCCGCCATTACCCTCTCCGGCGGAGAAGCGCAACGCGTCAAACTCGCCAAAGAGTTATCACGGCCGGGGACCGGTAAAACCATCTACCTACTCGATGAGCCCACCACTGGGTTGCATTTCGACGATATCCGCAAGCTGCTCTCGGTCCTCAACCACTTGGTACAGAATGGAAATACCGTCCTGATCATCGAACACAACCTGGACGTCGTTAAAACCGCCGACTGGGTCATCGATCTCGGCCCGGAGGGCGGCGACAGCGGCGGAGAGGTGGTGGCGGTGGGGACGCCGGAGGAAATCGTTTCGGTGACCGCATCGCATACTGGAAAGGTGCTGGGCAAAGAGATGGGACTTTAAATTAGACCGACAACAAATGGGTGCCCATATCCCTTTTAACTTAATTGTATTTTATGTATTGTAAAGCATAGAGGATGATATGTGGTGCCCAGTACTGAACTTCGCCGCACCATTCATCTGCATCACTGCTACGTTTCCCCGAACTGCATTTAGAGTCGTCCGAATTGCTGATATCAGATACGGGGGTGATGACCCACATCCCGGTGAGTTGACCGGCGGGTCTTTTGCCGGATTGAAAGACACGGCGTTCTTCAGTGCCGACGACCGGAATACATGGTTAGGAACTGGGGCAGGTGATTCAGGATTGGTTCACAGGATCGTTGTTGGTACATTCAAAAGAGACCGGGACCATCAGAAAATGAATCAATGCCCTCTTGGTTTTCGTACGGTAACAATCCGAGTGTTATGAGCATCACGCCGTATGAAAAGGAGCATGATCTGGCCGGGTTCGACCGCGTCCAGGACCAGGTTATGGTCTTCGGTAGTGGACACAGGAATGTGATTGATCTGCTCTATCAGGTCTCCAGCCCGCAGGCCGCTTCGAAAACCAAGACTACCGGCCTCAACGCTTGAGACCACCATCCCACCTTCCACATCTTGACCATAGTGTACCGAATTACCATCCGACAGAGGGGTTACTGAAATGCCGAGTGCTTCCTGGGACCTAGTAGTACCATCTGCGGCAGCGATGCGCTGCGGTCAGGGTTCCAGCTCACCCAACGTCACCGAAAAATCCCGGTACGTACCGTCACGCCAGATCCTTACATTTATTCCTGTGCCGGGCATAAGCGATGCTACGGCATTACGGAACTGGCCGGTTTCATCCACTGCTTCACCCTGAAAAGCCACGATAATGTCTCCGCTCTGGAGGCCTGCCTCCTCGGCCGGGGTATCGGGTTCCACCTGATGAATCAGTATGCCCCGTTCGATGCCCAGTCCTTCGGCGGCGTCCACGCTCAACTTTTCCATTCGGATACCGATGTACCCGCGCGCCACGTAGCCGGTCCGTATCAGTTGCTGCATGATTAAACGGGCCTGATTGATCGGAATGGCGAACCCGGCGCCCTGGAAATAACCATTATTACTGGCGATTGCCGTATTGATACCGACCACCTGGCCATCCAGGTTTACCAGGGCTCCACCGCTATTGCCGGGATTGATAGCTGCATCGGTCTGAATAAAGTCCTCATAGTTCTGCGGATTCAGCACCCTGCCGCGCCCGCTGACAATGCCCGCTGTAACAGTATGGCTCAGTCCGAAGGGATTTCCGACTGCAACCACCCATTCACCCACCTCCAGCAGATCGGAATTTCCCAGTACCGCTCGGGGTAGTTCCCCTCCTTGATCATAGATACGGATTACAGCAAGGTCTGTCTTGGCGTCGCTTCCGATCAATTCCGCCTTCAGCGTCCTGTCATTCAGGAGAGATACATCGATGGTCGTGGCACCTTCGACCACATGGTGGTTGGTCAGGATGTAACCGGACTTCCCGTCTACAATGACACCTGACCCCATACTGCTTCCGGGTACTTCTTTCGGCGCGCCGAAGAAGCGACCGAAAGGGCTTTTAAGGAAATCCGGAAGGACGCCACCATCACTGCTGGGATGTTCAACAAGGCGTTCAGCTCTCAGAGACACGACCGCAGGTCTGATGGCTTTGGATACATTTACGAACGACTGCCCCAACGTGCGGGCGTCAACGGGATTTTCTCGGGGAATAGTGCTGGATGGTACGGCCGGTAACGTTATCACAGCGGGTGGAAGCGTTTCGATCGGACTCAGGTGGTCTTTGGCGGAGGTGTTCGAAAAATACGTTCCCCCGGCCAATCCGATTGATAACATTAGCGCTGCGATGACGAAGATCTGAAAACGGGACATGAGAATTTACTGGAAGAAACCCTGCTGGCGTGTATTTGTCCACACCCCTAAACTCTCCCCAATAGCTCCACGGCCCGCTCGAGTGTGAGTGACGCCTCGGTTTCACCGCGACAGCTGTAGAAGCACCGGTTGCAGGCGATCGGTTTGGACTGTTTCTTAAAATTCGAATAATGGGAGCTGACTTCCAGCTCCGGACATGGCTTCACGTCACCGTCCGGTGTCAGTTGCACCAGCCACTTGCCGGCGGCCTGGCAGTTCTCCTGCATCGTGCCCCGGAAATAATTGGAGACCCGCCGGAGATAGTGCGCCGAGCTGACGATGTTTCCCAGTTTCGCCTTGAGTACGATCAGCTCATTCATGAGTTTGTCCATCTTGTCTACATTGTGGATCAGATGCGCCCGATTACCATTCTTGAAGTCACTGTAACTACTGAACGATATTTTCGCACCCCACTGCCGGGCCCGATAGGCCAGCGGAACGATGTGATCCAGATTATCTTGCATAATGACCGTATTCAGCACGATGTTGATACCTCGGGCCGTCATCTGCGGAATCAATTCGGACAGGTGATCAAACAGTCCCTCAATACCGCGCTCGGCGTCATGCTCCAGGCCGAGATAATTCATCGAGATGGCGATCTGGTCGATACCGGCCTCCCATAGAGTCTCGGCCTTCTCCAGGGTCATGAGCGAACCATGGGTTACCATTCCGATATAGATGAAACCGAACGCATCTTTTATCCGCTGAACCACCTCCGGCAGATTTTTGTTTATGGTCGGCTCGCCGCCTGTCAGCGTTACACACAACGGATTCAGTTTTCTGAGCGCATCTATGTAATCGTAGTCAGATAATTTTCCGGAATTAGAGGTTTTCCAAAAGTCACAGAAATCGCACTGCGCATTACAGAAATGAGTCACCTCCATATTCACCAGCATCGGCCCGCCTCGCAACCGGACCAAGCCATATTTGAGCAGCCCCCTGACTTTCTGCACTAACGACATGGGACGAAGGGTCATCTGTTCGTATTGATCATGACCATTGGAAGGCATAGTTATCGAAGGTGCGTTTATCGGCTCTTCCGGTTTAGGTGGAGCTGGAACAAATTGAGTGGCTGTCGGCATTAAGAATCAACTCCTTGTGCATATGTCGGTGTCACAAAACTCTGCCCATCTATCATTCCCTGTGGGGAATGTCCCATCAGCTCCAACATGGACGTAAATACGTCCACGGTGCGTACGCAAGGTCGATGGACTTCCGCATTAATCATCAATGGAACATGCATATGATCCCGATGCAATGATCCGTGTGAGGCGTGGTGCTCCGGGTGTTCGTACAGTTCCCGAAGATCATATCCCTTCCGGGCGCTAACGATCATATCGCCGCAACGGGGAGACTGCATCAGTGTTAACAGTTGATACGGCGCGTCCGGATAATCCGTATCGAAAGTTGCCTCTAAACTCTCATCCATCGTCATCCGTGGCACCTGCGGTTCATAACCGAATGGATCACCATCGATCGGGTGGTAATGCACCATGCCGTCCTGTTCCATTATCTCCGCACGCCCGTTCCTACTGGACGCAACCACCCCGCCGTTACCGTCGCGAACCGCTACCACGTCTACAGCCTCCTGGTTTACCAGGTCATCTATGAGATTCCCATCACCGACCAGGCCATCGCAGAGATCCTGATAGGTGGGTCGCAGGTTCCAAGTATCACCCAACTTAAGATACACCTGCGACATTCCGTTCCCAGAGATCATGGACGCAGCATTACAGCCCCTTTGGAGGATCTTTGGATAGTATACCGTTTTGAGTCCACATTCGTCAAGAAACCTCCACAACTCAAAATGAGTATAGGTAGTTGACAGCCCATGATCGCTCGAAAGGACGAAGAGAGTATCGTCAAGCATATTCTGCCGGTGCAACTGTTCGACCAATCTGCCGAACCCTTGATCGACCTTGCGGTAAGCCTCCCGAGTAACCTCAGAAAATGGATTAGTGTGATGAGAATACTCATCCACTGCAGGCAAGACAGCAAATATAAAATCAGACCCGCCGTTTACAGCCTTCTCAATATGGCGCCAGGCTGCATCGTCGACCGCCTGCCAGTGCCCAGTATAATGTGCGTAGAACCAGTACCAGGTCTTGTGCAGCAAAGTACGGTTCTGCGTCAGCCCCAGACCGCGGTTGAGAAAACTGAATACACCGGCCGGATTATCAAAATATTCGAAGATGGTCTGGATGCCGGGAGTCAGATCCGTATCCATATACAGACTGCCGGGCCCAACGTAGCTTCGCGATTGGTGGTAATGCGACAGACCACTCGGCTGATGTCGATCGAACCACCGGATGCCGGGAATGTTACAGGAACCAGGTGTACAACCGGTTATAAACGGCGCATGGGCCGGACCTGTTGTAGATGGGAAAACTGTTACGGCGGTCTGGTATGTCCCCGGATCGACTATATGCCTTTTTAGATTGGGCAACTCGTCGCTTTCGTACATTTCCTGCACCACATCCGCTCGTGCCCCATCGACGAGTAAAAAGATACAACGAGAAAACCGTGACTGTCCCATCAGGGCTCCTGAAATACCATATATCTCAAATTTTTAGAATACTAAAGATATAGTACTTCGTAATAAATGTAAATGGGTAAATCAAGAAACTGTTAAAATTATACATCTACCCATGTCCGTTTTAGTCCGTCTCGAGCGTCTTTTGCTTAAGGGTGGCGACCAGCTCTCCATAGGACGTCTTATTTATTTTTTTGTAAAATGCGTCCCGATTGGCCAGGGCTATACTCGCCCCGTCGACTATCATGTCGTATATGCGCCATCTGCCGCCGGACAGCTTCATCTTGTATTCCACATAGGTCTTTGTCCCTTTGTATCGGACCGTCGTTTTCACCAGCGCCTTCGTGGATCCGATCAACTCTTCGCTGCCATAGACGGTCTGCTCGGATCGTTTCAGCAACTTCTTTATAGCTCGATTTTCCGTCCATGCCCTCATTACATCCGAGAAATCTTCCTGCTCTGCACTGGACCGATTCTTCCAGTGCTTCCCCAAGGAAATTCGACTGTGTTCCATGAAATCGAAACTCTCTACGATCGCCTGACGGACACCGGCTTCCCCATCCGCGGTATTCGATGTCGATGCCAGTTGCTGCAGCGTCTCGTCCCGCTTCTTCAGGAAATCCGTGGGAGACATCGTCTGAGCATCTAACGGGGTCCAGGCAATTCCAATAACCGTCAATACTACGATGTTATGTTTCATAATAATAAACATATTCTTCCTCCTTACAGATCAACCGGCCTTAAAACGCCCCGTCCGGATACCGATGGATCACAAAGTCGTCATAATCTCCCTCGGAATTTGTCTTCGTAGCGTTTCCGTCCGTGAGAACGCCTATTCCAATCGCTCTCTTGGGAGGCTCTTTACCGAATGTGCGGATAAAATCGTCATACACGTTTATCGTCTCCGTTACCCATTCCCCCAATTTTTCTTCACCTGACTGCAGGACGATCACGTTGGGACGACCGATACCGTCCCGGCGATGGCGCGTACCGATCGGCAGAGTAGTGCTCCAGACGTATTTCAGGGTTTTGGGAACGCGGAAAAAATTCTGATCCAGGAGCACATACACCGCCACAGCGCTATCGTTCTTAGATCCCACCCGCTCGTCCCCGTTTTCGGGTAAAGCCCGGGCACGCCAACGCCAGGACAGGATCGGGTGTTCGTGAGGGTTCCATTTGTCCAGCTTCTTGCGAATGATGATCGACGTACCGTCGTCCCTTGCTTTCAAGTACCGGTTTCCTGCCTCTTCTCCTATTCCGTAGAGGTTTCGAGCATAATCATCATCCCCACGCCAGGCTTTCCAAACATTCGGGAATCCGCCCACCGGCAGATCATCGAAATCGTCTATCACAATCGAACTGGGCGCAGTCTGGAACGCGGTCGCCGAGGCGACTGCGTAGGCAGGATTCAACGATGACATGAGGAATTGGACCGGTTCCCAATTCGGAGGCCGTGTCTGTGATTCTTCAGACAGGGACGCCAATGTGGTGGCGATACCCCAAAACAGCCAGGCGGCCATGAGGACACCTGTACCTCCGAAAATGAGCGCACGGTCGCTTGGTCTGGTGTGTTGTAAAAAATCTGACCTCTGCATGTTCACATCCTTTAATTACAGAATTTGCAGCTCTGTTTAACAGCAATTCCCGTTACTTAATTCGGAAAACCGGCCCCGGTCGTATGGTCCAGTACCGCTCGGGAAATCTTCATGCTGTAGACCGCCTGGTGATATTCGTTCTGCATCCTGGAATAGGCTGTAAAAGCATTCAACAGGCTCGCGCTGTCACCGGTGATTTCGAATCCCATGGCTTCAGAAGTCATCCATGCTTTGGCCGAACGCATGGCCCGGTCACTGTTCTGCACATTGATATTGGCCTCTTTCACGTCCCGGTACGCTCGCTCCACCTCCAGCGCGACCGCCGAAACAGCCTGCTCCTCTTTACTCAAAAGATCTTCGTACTCGGCTTGTCGCGCCTGGTGTTTCGCATTCGTAAGGCCGAAATTGAACGACTGCCGGAACATAACCACCGCACCGAGCCGAAAAAAGTTGAACTGATCGTTCAAAAACGGGTTACTTTTACTGAAGTGGGGCCGATGGGGAGCGGTGCCCCATTCGATCCTACCGGCCAGTCCGATTTGCGGAAAAAAATCGCTCCGGGACACCCGAAGCAAGGCTCGGCGAACCTGTAGACCGGCACGAAGTTGTTTGATATCCGCCCGTGTATAGCGGGCGCGGTTAACATAGATCTTCAACGTCTCCAGTTCCCGCACTTCCGGTTCCGCTTGAGGGACGACGATATCAAAATCAGTCTCCCGGTCTATTTTAAGCAGCTGCATCATAGCGGCTTTGCCCATCTCGATCGACTTATCGACCTTGGCAAGGTTCTTCTTCACTTCGTAGTCAAACACATCGATCTTAAAGAGGTCATTCTGTCCCACATCGTCCGAATCTTCCTCGATAAGTTCGTTGACCCTATTTCGAGCCTTATGAACATTCTCCTGTCCTTCGAGAACCACCTGTCGCAACTCCGCAGCCAGCACCAGACTGTGATATAATCTCCTGATCTGTAATACGATATCTTCTCTTTTTCTGTCTAAGCCGGCCTCGCCGGCTTCTAAGCCGGCTCTCGCGGCATCCTTGGCGCCACGGATTTTCCCGAAGGTATAGATCGGCTGGAGTACCTCCACACTGGTCCGTGAAAATATGCCCAGGTTACCAAGATCACTCCGGACCGTCTCCACGTTGCTCGGATCCCCTTCGATTCCGGGTGCCGGGCCGAATATCTGCGTAAGCTGCAACTGGGGCAGGATGGCTGAACTTTTCGCCTCACTGACCCGGGCCTCCATTAGCTTAACGTTGATTTCCGCCTGTTCGAGATCAGGACTAACCAGCAACGCACGAGCCAGACAATCCGCCAAGTTCATGCGTACCACCTGCCCCTCCTGGGATGAGGCGGTTCCAGCCAGAATCATGAATCCGATCAGTGGGAGCACCGTTCGTACCACTGACTCCTCCTTGTTACCTGTATAACCGTGTCTAAAAATTTTACTCTCAAATATCCTGGTGTCACTACCTGTTTAACGCGCCTGCCCCCCGAAACGATCCCGCTTGGATCATGATTTATTCCGGCGGTAGATCCGAGCCCCCAGAATGGTGTCTTCGAGATGATACATGCCGAGATGCCGTTGTAGAACCGGATACCTGGAAATGGGATGCCGATCCCAGTTCGAAGATATGGAAGACATATCTATAATCAACTCGGGCGGATGCAAATTAAAATCGGCATCCAGTGCCGCCCAGCTTCCTGGCACGATCCATTTAGATGAATCGATGTCTTTGTGCGGCCGGCTCGCATACATTCCCACCAAGTGAGAACCGCTGACGAAACGGGCGGCCATACGCCGGTTGGAGAAACTATATACCTGCGGCGCACTACCCCAAACGAATATCCGATCCTCCGCACTGGTATTGGCCGCGATATAGTCGGGAATCGGTCTGAATGCTACGGTATCGGGCCGGATGATGAACGCCATCACAAGAAACCCTAGCGCCGGCACCACGGCCGCTCCCACAAGAAAACGTCTCATACCCAGGGCGCGGTCCGGCAACCGATCCAAAAACCCTGCGAATGCGGTTCCGGCCAGAACCGCCAACGGCGGCAAAACAGTCAGATGATAATGCCCCGGAAACCTCCAACCCGTGAACAGCAAGGAATACGCTGCCGCGAACCAAAAGGCAATAAGTACCGAAGCCGTAGTTTCCGGCGTCTTCCGCCAAGCATTTCTGAAGGTGAGCAGCAGGTGTTTGAGTCCGAAATACCAGAGCAGGGCGCCGGCCAGGATAAAGGTGAAATGAACCAGGAAAATGCGTCTTGTTACAAACTCCGCCGTGGTTTCGGAGTTGACATACCTCAGGGCGATGTACCAGGTCCACTCCACCATCTCCGCAAGGTTGCCTTCCATCTGATGATAGAGGACGATGCCGGCGGTACTAACTAGAAACCCGGCAAATACCGCCCCTCCTGTTTTCATTATGTACCGTAGGTTTACCTCCTTCAATATCCACCAGAGATACATCAGGTAGCCGCCCATCACCCCTAAGTTCACCACGGACGGCTGCCTGTAAAATGTGGCCACACCACAGCATACGCCACTGAGAACCAGCAGGCTTAAGCGTTTTTTACGCTCTCCCTCCAGAAACCAGTAGAACCCCAGCGTCAGGGGCAACAACGTAAATATCTCCACATTGGCGGCGAGGGTATCCCGGGGCAGATAGGTATGCGAGAAGACAACATAGCCGATCGCCGCCCAGCAACCCGCTCTCTGACCGTAGACGACGGACCCGATGGCACGTACTACAAGTGTGGTAGCTATGATGAACAGTATCGCCGCGATGTGCACCGCAAGCAGGTTGTTTTGGCCGGCGATGAGAAAAATTAAATAATATGTGTAATAAATAAACGGCGGCCGGGTATCGACTGCAGTCTTATATATTGCCCCCCCGTGGAGCATCTCTGATGCGATCGCACCCGAATAGCCTTCATCGACCAGATACATGGAATCAAGCAGGGTCGGGAATCGCAGGGTCACGACAAGCGCGATCAAGATTGCGGTTGTCCGGTACCCGTTCAGCCTGGTCATATGCGGTTTAATCCACGCCTTTGCAGTCCTGGCACAGGGTACCTGCCACATTGCCGGCCAGCATTAATTCGCGGTGCTCTTTGTAAAGATCACCATTCCAGATTTCTTCGATAGACTGCTCGTTAATGTTTCCCAGAACGGTCGAACGGTGCCAGTCAGCGCAGCAGAGGATCATGTCTCCGGTCCAGGTGACCCAGGCACGCCAGAACGGAATGGAGCACGACTGAGCGTATTCCCAGACATCCACAGGAATATCTCCCCGTTCCCTCATCCTTTTTTCCAGCTCCGGGCTGGCCTGATTGTTGAGCTTGCGCGCTTTCAGTTTTATACCGTGTTTCGACCAAAAGTCTTTGTGTTCCTTAAGTTTCTGTTCTACATAGGCCGTGCGTACCATCCACACTTCTAAGTCCGGATTCTTTTTTCGCATTCGCTCCTTTAGCTCCACGAAACGAATGACGTTTTCCATAGTCTGCTCGAATTTCAGGCCACGCATCGTCTCTTCGTATACATCCTTCTCGATGCTCTGAATGCTGATTACCAGCTTGGTTAACCCCGCCTCGATCAGGTTGCGTCCAACGTCTTCCGTAAGCAGGGCGCCGTTGGAAATCAACCGAATCTGTGAATACCGGGGAAGCATCCGCCGGGCGTATTCCACGCGTTCGTTGATCTTCGCGTCCCGCAGTGGCTCGTTCTGCAAAAACGGGGCAAACCTTAGGATTCTGTGTTTTGCCGCCTCATCGACGATTTTCTCGTACAACCCATCCGACATGGTACCGTGTGATACCTTCAGGAACGGTTTACCGCTTGGGCAGAAGACGCAACTCGCGTTGCATCCGCTCTTGGTCATAATATCTATATTCAACGGAAAAGAAGGTGTATTCCTTGTCAGGTAAAAATGCCTGGCCTGCTCGAAAAATGGAATGCCACTTGATGACGGCGTGTTCGGCGTCAGGCGCGTCTTCAATCTATCAAAACTTCCGGTAAGGCTACTCATGCCTGCTCCTGTGTAAAAAATGTCGATCCGTTAAGATCGCGCTCCACCGACAGTCTCCGTCATCCGGTCGGACCGGCTGGAAAGCAAGGCAATCCAGACGGCGCGCGCGCCGTGAAAAACGGCGGTGAACATCATCCAGGCCACCATCACCATAAATGCTTCGTACGGAAGCCGGATGCCCGTACCGATAATCATCATCAGGATATTGATATTTCGACGGCTTCCTATCTGACGAAACAGCCGGTCGATCGGCGCGTAGTCAAACAACTCTATTTGCTTGAAATGTTTGAACCCACCTGTGAATGCCCGATCGAGTATGTAAAACAGCGTCATCAGCCCGCTCAATATGAGCGGAAAATGACCGAGTGCGCCACCGCTGAACGCCCAACCGAGCGCCCAGTACCAGGACAACTCGTAGATGTTATCCAGGATATGCTCGTACCGATCACCGAACCTTGTACAGCGCACGGTCGTCCGGGCGAGTTTGCCGTCGACACCGTCCAGGATGCCTACCAGCACCGCTAAAACAAGGCCTTGGCCAACGTCGCCAAACGCCATCAGGCCGGTTGCCACAAAGGCAATGATATTGGTCAGTGTAGTAATCACATTGGGGGAGATGGCGGGAAACCGGGCGGCTTGTTTTGTCATCCAGTTTTCGCAAAGCGGATGTAGGTAACGCGCCGGCAGATCCAGGGTGCCTTTCTGTGCGGCGTCTATGAGGTGACGCTCCCCTGCCCGTTCATCGCGCACTGTCTCCACCGGCAGCCAGAAGGGCGTGATGAACCGACGGAGATTTATGACATAGGAATCGATGTCCCGGATATTCAATCTTCCAATTTCACCGTTTTTCCTCAAAGACGTAAGGTGGTCCCATAAGGCACAACTGCCTTGCCAAAACTCGGCAAGGCGAGCAGAAAATGCGGCGTCTACGATAGCCAGATGACACGGTTCGGTTGTCTTATTCCCGGGTGTCGCGTCTACATCGACGAGCATGGTATTCGGTCGGGCCTGAATGATTGCGTCCAACGCTCTCTGGTCATAGAGATGGTGTGCGTCTATCATCAGGAGCGGATGGTCTGAATCCATTTGTAATGCGGATGCGAAAGAATCGGTGTCCACGATATGTATCGGATACGCCCGTGCGAACCATGTGGTGTCAAACCCGTCGCATTGCTTTCTTATCTCTTTTCCATACTCATTCGCAGGTACAACCACGGTGATGTCCGTGACACCCAGAAAAGCGAAGCTGCGAATATGTCTCTCCACCATAGAAACGTGATACAAAAGTCTGAGTGCGGGGAGCGCCCCGTGCACCGGTTCCTGGTCTGCAAATATCAGCACTCGCATATTCATCGGATTTATTCTCTTAATCGTTTTATGTCTGTTGCAAACTATCAGTCAAGCACTCAGGCGTATTTCCTCATCCCGAGATATCCATTTATTCCGGCGTATTTTGTCACTGATCTTCCGTATGACCAGGCGGTCTTCATATTCAAGTCCGAAACCTGTCAGAAAAGCTCCATAGGCGCCTAGATAAAGCACCGCCTGCGGAACCGCACGCCACGCACCCTTATCGGGCAGCCAGGCTGACACTAACCAAGCGATCCCGAATGCCAGGATTCCAGCGATGCAAGGCTTCAGCAACGCGATCCTGAAAGGATGGATCTTCTGAATGAGATACACTTCTACGACACGAACGGCACTCAATGTTCCAAAGGCGATTAGAGTTCCCAGCGCGGCGCCGAGCATACCATACTGGGGAATCAGAACCAGGTTCAGACCAAAATTGAGGGCTACGACAATCCCGGTATTAACGAGATTCAAATAAGGATGTCCGGACATTATCAGCAGCGTATCGCCGGACCCCATGCTGGCATATAAAAATTGGCTGAGGCTGAGTACGATCAGGCAAGTGATACCGGCTGTGAATTCGGAGCCGAACAATGACAGCAGCTCCCGTCCGAACAGGACCATACAGAACAAAAACGCCAGGTTTACAGTCAACACCCAGCGGGTGACCAGTGCAAAATTGTGTCCCAGCCGTGAAATATGGTTGCGGTGGTTGAGTTCGGAGATTATCGGCGCAAAAATAGGATCAAACCACTGCCGCACTTTCTTGGTCGTCAACGCAATTTCAACGGCCACCGCGTAGATTCCCACCTGCACGGCGGTCAGGAAGTATCCGACCATTAAGGCATCGAGCCTCATCATAAGAATATAGAGGAATTCGTAACCCATCACCGGCAAAGAGAATCGGGTAAGTTCGGACCAGAGACGAACCTGCTTCATGCCGTTGAGGCATTGGCGCCACGAAAAGTAATGCCTGAACGCGAAAACTGCCAGGGCCGCTCCACCGATGGCCGCCACAAGGTGGGCGATGGCAATACCGTTAAACTGCCAGCCGATCATGAAACACACGGCAGCACCCCCGAATAGTAACAGCGGTTCGGCCACACTTTTGATGTACGCGTCGAATTTCATGATCTTGAGCGATTTTACGGCGCCCAGGACGATTTGCGTGAACGAAAGAAAAGGAACGGTCAACGCCAGCACGTACATCATGGATTCGAGTTCCGGCTTGTCAAAAACCCGGACGGCGATCACCGGCGCCAAGACGAGAAGGAATCCGGCGATTATGGCGCTCAGGGTCAGACCTATGGCGATGGCGTGGCCCAGCGTGCGGTATACCGCCTCGTTGTGGCCATCACTCCGGTACTCCACCACGAATTTCAACACACCCTTGTCCAGTGCAAAATTCCCGATCTTACTCACAAGGTCAATCACCGACCAGGCTAGAATATACAAGCCAAACACTTCGGCCCCGAACAAGCGGGTTAAAAATATGAAGGTGGCCGATTTGATCACCTTGGCCATGGTACCAAGAAAGTTAACCAGCGCACCTTTAGCGATTACAGAAGCGTCGTTTCCCTGCGGGGCCGTTCTAACCCTGGTCTCCGTATCGTTTCCTTGCCTTGTCATATAATGTCCGCTACGCCTGTTTGGATGCTTCTATGAGCAATGTCCATCCCCGGTCTTTCGGCGCCAGAAGATTCCAAAGCGCTGAAATGGCCCTGCCAATCGTGACCAGCCAAGCACGCACAAGCGTGGCGAAGACAGGGTTCATGTGTTCCGTGGCATAGCTCAGTTTCATCAGCGCAAAGTCATAAGGCGATCTAATCAGATACCTGTACCTGTCGAGGGTAAACCCATTCTGCTTCAATTGATCCCGAATCGATTCATGTGTATAAAACTGCCGTACGGCATGGCGCTCCCTGTGGACGTCACGCCAACCATCATTCACTGCATCATTGCTGAGGCTGTCCAGCGTCAGCAAGACACGTCCATCCGGCTTTAAAGTACGCCATATCTCCCGAAGCGTTTCCTGGTCGTTTGGCAAATGCTCGAAAACGCAAAGACTCATAACCGTGTCGAACTGCTCCGATCGGACTGGGAAATAGGTGGCGTCAGCACAAAAAAATCCGGTGGACGGAATCTTGTGATGCATGACCGCCCGCTTCAGCTGAAACGGGTTCATATCAAATCCGAAAATCTGTGCGCCTCGCAGTGAAATACGGTAGTTGTACGTGCCGTCACCGCATCCTATATCCAGTATACGTTCACCGGCACGCGGCTTGAGCCACCGCATGGCGGGCGCCGTCTCAAGCAATCGCCGAAAATGAAAATCTTTGCGGATCCTTACCTTGAAAAATCCTCGCAACCGGTCCATCAAAACCATAGTATCTTGCCTATGCCCCTTCGCCTGCTGCCTCGTCTGCCGTTAATTCCGCATGGTGCGCTGCCCGATCCTGGTTCAACAGCCGGCCGGTCGACAGGAATACGGCCAATGCCATCACGAAGCCACCTACTGAGACGGTCCAGAACATCCAGTCCAGGTGATCCATCACAGCGAATACTAGCAAGAGCAACGTGAAAAAATCCCGCTTGGCCATGAGGCGGAATATATTCAGCATCCGCGCCAGCAGGCCGGGCTGGGGCCTAGCAGCATGTTCCTGAAACGCTTCGTTGTACCGTACAAGGCTTCCGCCTTGCCCTGTGTTCGCGAGGTAATAGTACATCAAAAGAATAGAGAGTGACACCGCAATGACTGACGCCGTACCCAACGTCAAAATCGTAGACGACGTTTCCAGTTCCGCGTAGGCCCAGACCACGCCCCCGAAAAAAGCCACGTAGGTCAAATTATCTGTAATGGTGTCGAGCCACGAACCGTACTTCGATTCGCTAAATGTCAGCTTGGCCACTTCCCCGTCGCATCCGTCGAGAATCGACGAGAGCTGGAACAACATCGCTCCCCAGAACACGGACCAGTAATCTCCGGCGGCAACGAACCAGGCGGCAAGCAGGCCGCTCGCAAACGTAATGAGGGTTACATGGTTGGGTGTGAGCGGGGTGCGCACCAGATATTTGCTGATGCGTGTGGATATATGCCGGTTGAGGTGCCGGGAGACTACGCCGTCCGTAGGCTTGCGGAGGCGGCGCAGAAGCATGTCTTCTGCATGGTCCAGCATGTCCGGCGTATCGATATCATGCCAGAAGGCGTCACCGATATCATGGACGCGCATCTTTCCGTTTCGCGCCAGTGCCTGAATCCCATCACTCAGCGAACATCCGTCATCCCGCCGGGCAGTTTCCAGCGCCTCGAACAGGATCGGGGTGCACACAAACATACCAGTGTCTATCGCATTGTACCGTTCGAGGTTTTTATTGATCTCCAGAATCCGCCCCTCTTCCGCGTAGACTTTGGTCGCGTCGTCCAGGTCGTAGACGGATGCAACATTACCATCGACCGCCAGGAGACACTCGTCCGCTTTCAGGGGTAGCTGAAGCAGGCGTCCCAGCGTCTGTTCCTCGAACAGGTGATCCGCCATCAGCAGCGCGAACGGTTCATCGATCCGTTTACGGGCGGCCAGTACTGAAACACCGTTCGGTTGGTGCCAGGCATCGTTGTGAATCCAGTCGATCAGGCCGTCAAGCTGAGGGTCGCTTCCCAGCACCTCGTGGAATTGATCCGCAGCATGGCCCGTTACGATCACGAACCGAGCGATACCTGCCTTGCGAGCAGTCAGAATGATACGTTTTAACAGGGGTATCCCGGCCAGAGGGAGCAAGGGTTTGGGCATGCTGCCCGTCACTTCATGAAGGCGGGCGCCTGCGCCGGCTGCTATAATAAGGGCGGTTGTTACCACGGTCGTCCTGACTGCTGGTCGTTAAATCGGCGAAACCCTCATGAAAGAAGCAAGAGTTTCGCCGATTACGATGTGAAAAGCCGGCTGGCATCTAACCACCCCGGCACCTTAGAAAATCGTCGAAAAACCCAGTGACATATCGACTCTTGATCTTGTCGAGAACGCCACATCCTTGATGTAGTCTACCTGCATGATCAATGCGGCCTGGCGTGTTAAGAAGCATCGGATGCCGCCGCCGCCGTCCACCAGTACGGGATTCCTTCCCGTGTGCAGTTCGATACCGGTACCCACCCCCACGAATGGTACAACGATGTTGCTCAATCCAGTGATGTTATACCTGTAGAATGCACCCAGTCGTAAAGTCTGATAGGAGGCCCCACGTTTCTCTTCTTTCTCCCGCTTACCAAGCAGGGTCTCATTACCGAGCGATTCGGGCACCCGCCGTGTGGAGACAGGTCGTGTAACCATCGGGCGGGTTCTGAACAAGTCTGATGGTGAAACCTCTTGCTGCATTTCGTCCTGTTGCCCCCCTGGACCTACGACCGACAGGATTCCACCCAGCTCATGCTCCCGGGTAACGAAATACCCCGCCCGCAAGGACATAGAGTGTGCGGCGCCCTGTAATGCGGTCATTTGACCGAACCCCTGCACCTCGATCTTTCCCGGATCAAACTGGCTGACTCCGGCGTGGGATACCTTGCCGGATTGGGGCAGAGGGGAAAGACCCAATAAAGAGGACCGCACAACCGGCGTTGATCGTGCCAAAGGTCCGGTGTTAAGCATCGATGGCGGCCTGACGATATCCGATACGACCTGAGGTCTTGCGATGGGTTTGCCCGATTGCCTTGCATCCAGTCTTACTTTGGGCATGGGCCGAACCGGATGGAATCCGTCCAGGTCGTTCTCAACGGGTTGAGATGGAATCGAAAGCATCGGAACGGAACCGGTGGGCAATACAATCTGCGCGACAGGCTCCAATCCTGAGTTTTTAGGTGAGATCGGATCAAACTCTGTCATTTGTACGGCTTCGGACAAAAATTGCTGCACTGGCACATGAAAAAACGGAAAAACACTGCCCGCCCCACAGAGGAATAAGACGCAAACGGCTCTACGGCTCAAAGCATACCCCTGTCCGTCAAAGCCGGTCAAGACTTCTCTTATGCGTATGGCCGTCAGGGAAGCGGACCGAGCCAGTTCCAGGACGCCGCGCCATCCTCTTGTGATCGGGCCTTCCACCACTTTAAGCAGACTGTTTGCATAGCTCTTCGGCCGGCGCGAGACGTTCACGACCGCCATGTCGCAGGCCCGTTCGGCTTCCATGCTGATGCGGCGACCGGCATACCAGACAAGCGGGTGGAAAAAGAAGCAGATTTTCGCCAGCTGTACCAGAAACAGGGTTAGATGATCGCGCCGATTGTAATGCATTAATTCATGTAGAAACACCTGTTTGATCTCCTGGGGCGACAGCTCGATGAAACACCAGGACGGCATCACGACGACCGGTTTGCCAACGGCAATCAAAGTAGGCCCGGAAAAATCATCGGACATTCGCAGTTCAACCGACTTGGATATGCCCACCAAATTCAGACAGCGTGAGAAGAGCGCCTGCACCCAGGGTACCGGTACGGGCATAGTCTGGCGGCTTCTGTAGACAAGCAGCACCAGTCCCATACTCGTCCAAAGGATCCCGGCGGTTATGGCGAATCCCCAGATGACCGCGATCGCAGGATAACTGTATTCAGCCGCTGAAAGAGTATAGGTATTGGCAGAAACGATGGTTTCCGCCAATACCGGCAGCGGCACGGGGCCCTGCCAGGGCAGAAACAGTGAGATCAACGGTTTGAGAATGACCAGAAGCCACAGCAAATGGCGGACACGCGGCGCCGTATTCCGGTCGAACTTCAGGCCGAGCCAAACGACCAAACCCAGAAACAGCGACTCAAGACTCGGTATAAGCATCGCTTCGGCTACGCCTCGCCCAAATTGATCAAGCACAGACAGCACCGTAGCAGGGTTCGTCATCAGTCAGTCCCTTGGAGTTTCCGATCCAGAAGCCGCCGCAGTTCTGTGGCCTCATCGGATGTGAGCGAATCCGAGCCGATCAAATGAAGCATAAGTGATTGATGCGAGCCTTCAAACAACTTGTCAACCACGGCGTTGACCGTTTCCTCACGAATACCCTCCGACTGAACGATAGCGCGGTATACATACGCACGCCCTCGCGGGGTATACTCCACAAAACCTTTCTGTGTGAGGATCGTCAGCACAGTCTGAACCGTGGTATAGGCCAACGGACGGAATGCCTTCAATTCCTCAACGATCTGCCGAACCGTGACACCCCAGTACTTCCAAACGATGTTCATAACATCGAGTTCGAGATCTGTCAGAGCAGACAATTTCTTCCGTCTCATATGCCTTATCCTTCCGCACCTGGATTATGCGCTAGTTTTCGAACGTACAGTTCTTATAAATATAACGGATATACATATCTTTTATTGTGTTGTTTGTCAACTAAAAAAGTAGTAGATGCCTTTGATCGTAAATGTTAAATTAGTAATAATCAAAACCACCGTATATACGTAAACGTAAATGCGTCTGCCACTGATTCGGATCCCGTCTCGTGTTCGCAGGACTGCAGAAAACAATTGATCCGGTTATACCAGCCGGATATATTGCGCCAATTATGTCCGATCCCATCTACTTCATATCCGACGCCCATCTGGGCGCGGCACCACTGGAAGACGAGCAAGAGAAACTGTCAAAGCTCATACCCTTTCTGCGGGGTCTCAGGGGTCGGGCGCCTCGACTCTACATAGTCGGTGATTTGTTCGACTTCTGGTTCGAATACCGGAGTACTATACTCAAACAGCACTTCGGAGTCCTTCACGAACTGGCGGGCCTGGTCGAAAACGGCACACATATCGTGTATCTGGCAGGTAATCACGATTTTTGGCTGGGGTCGTTCCTGAGAGAACAGATCGGCGTCGAGACAGTGTACGGCCAGCTGGATGTGGTGCATCAGGGCAAGCGCATGTTGATATCCCATGGTGATGGCATGATCTCCAAAGACTGGAACTACCGGTTGATGCGCAAGATCCTGCATAACCGCCTGAGCATCTGGTTGTTTCAGTGGATTCATCCTGATCTGGGCGTGTGGCTGGGCCGCAAGGTCTCCGCCACCAGCCGTGATCATGCGGCCCCTACGTCCTGGAACCCGGCCCGGGCCTACAAAAACCTAGCCGTCGAAAAACTGGCAGAAGGCTACGACTGTGTTATATTCGGGCACGTGCACAAACCCCACTACGAGCAGCTGGACGGCAGGGTGTACGTGAATCTGGGTGACTGGATTAGGTATTATACGTACGGCGTAATGACAGACGGGGTTCTGCGGTTGGAAAAAGTGGATGGTGAGGAAATTTAGACATTATCCCTTAATCTCTGCTTCGGCCTCAGGAAATACAGCAAAATAACCCGATTTTCATCAGCATAGCCGCTAAAATTGATTATCTGGGCAAAGCTTCTTTAAACTTTTTCCATGAGGAATGCCGACGTTAGCATTGCGTAGATGAGATCCGATGTCGCGTCCACGGCCCTCATAGGCGACGGGAACTTACTTTGAGCCCTGTCGCAGAAATTCGTTGACGTCTGTTGCGCGGAAAACATCCCCAATACCCACGAGAATTCGTTCTTCCGCTTTACCGTGCCTTATCAAATTGAGACGCATGGTGTCGTTCCGTTCAGGAAGGCAACTTGGTCAGCCCCAACCCCGGACCTTCAGGGAGCACCAGACGCCCACCCTCAACCGTCACACCCCGGTAGGGATCGTTCGATATAAGCAGATTTCCGTCCAGGTCGGCGAAATCAACCAGGGGCGAGAGGTGCGCAGCGGCGGTTATGGCAACTGAGGTTTCGATCATGCAGCCCAACATCACCTGCAACCCGTGGGCACGGGCGGTATGGATCAACCTCAGCGCTTCGCGAAGCCCACCGCACTTCATCAGTTTGATATTCACGCCATCCACACATCCTGCCAGTCGGGGGATATCCTTCGCCATCAGCACACTTTCATCTACAAATATAGGTAACGGCGACTTTTCTCGGAGCGTTTTTAACCCGGCGTAATCATCAGGGGGAAGTGGCTGTTCGATCATCTCAACACCCAAGTCTGCGAGTGCGGGAATAAGTTCCTGCGCCTCGTGAACGGTCCATCCGGCATTGGCGTCGATACGAATGACCGCATCCGACTCTTGCCGTATGGCCCGGACGATCTCCAGATCGTTTCCGGCACCCACCTTTGCCTTTAAAATGGGATACTCGGCAGCTTCCCGGACCTTTAGGCGTATGACATCTGGATCGTCTATTCCGATGGTAAAAGAGGTCAACGGTGTTCGGGAGGCGTTCAGACCGAACAGGCGGTAGAGCGGTATCCCGAGCCGTTGCGCCACCAGATCATGCAACGCAATGTCCACAGCAGCCCGGGCGGCGGCACTGGAACCCATCGTCTGGTACAGTCGCCGGTCCAGCAATTCCATATCAAAGGGATCATTCTCCAGAACCCGGGGTGCCAGTGCAAGCGTGTCCAACACCTTTTCCTGAGTCTCATCGTAATACGCAGATGGTGCGGCCTCGCCGACCCCGGTGTATCCGCTATCCGACAGGGACACAATCACGTTCTGCTTGTGGCTATCCGTAGATCGGGAGATTTTGAAGGCATGAATCAGGGCGAGTTCGACCGACTCTGAAGTCAGGCGCATGGGTGCGTGCTTCCTGCTTTAGGATTTTTCTGTGCGATTCTCTATGAGAACAGGGAAAATATCAATCGGCGGCAATATATGACCGGTGGAAAAATCCACGAACTCAAAAGGCCCAGGTTCATGAACCGATCCAGAACAATAAAACCGATAAGCAGACCAGGTCCGAATTGCTCCAGCTTACTGAATTGATATGCTTGCTCCTGAGGCAACAGTCCGGTAATGATTCTGGAGCCATCAAGCGGCGGTATGGGCAGTAGGTTGAAGAAACAGAGGATCAGGTTGATATGAATACCAAACTGGAGCATCGCTCTGAACATCACCATCATTTCAGAGGAAGGGGCGGTATTGACATAAAGCCAGCCTAATATAAAGGCAAGTAGAAGATTAGAAACCGGACCTGCCAACGCTATCCACATCATGTCTTGCCTGGGATTCTGAAGATTGCGTGGATTTACGGGCACCGGTCTCGCCCATCCGAATTGCACGATAAACAGCATGATCGTCCCCACCGGATCGAGGTGAACAAGGGGATTTAACGTCAGGCGTCCCTCGTTTTTAGCTGTCGGATCGTTCAGCTTGTTTGCGGACCACGCATGTGCAAATTCATGGAATGTAAGTGCGAATATGAAGGCTGGCGTCATTATTAACAGCTGGCTTATATCAGGAAGCACAGGATCTCCGTAGCAGGGTCTTAATTCTTAAAACCCCTTGGCGTATTTACACGGCGTATTTGTAGTGAAAAAGTACAGGGATAATTAAGATGAGACAACCAAAATAATCAATTTCCTTTACTGGATACCTATTGCAACGTTATCGCTCTCTGCACTCCCAGATTGCCAGTGCTTTGTCACTTGCCTCCTGTTTCGTTCTCACGTATCCGTCTATCATGGCAAGATGCACAGCGTTCAGGATTTTACCGTACACAGGCCCTTCTGGTATGCCGAGTGACTCGAGCTTGTGACCGTCGATGGGAAGCTGCATATACCGGTGCTTATGATAATATGAAAAACCGAATTGCCGCACGGTGTTATCAGGGTGCGCAATGGAAGTCATGAATACTATTTCCGGCGGTAGCGAATGGACACTGGTGTAGAATGCCGAGGCGCTAGTAATTGATCCCTCCACGACCTGCTGTTCGATACGGCGCATATCGGACAGGCGCCTGAGTCTTTCCGCAATATCCTTTTGCAACTTCATACGTTCAATCAACTTCGGGACAGAGCCGGGACAGGGAGCAGCCATGCCAAGCAGGTACAGTTCCCACACAGCAGGGGTGTCCGGCACTCCTGTATCCGAGGTCTCCCGCCATCTCGTGACAGCTGAGAACAACCGGTGAGTCTCCTGTGTGGCGTGGAGTTCCGGTGCGATGGCAGCCAGGGCACCCAATTCATCAAGGCGGGCCACGGCGGGCCACGGGTCTGTTTCCTCTAACATGAGCCGGAGTTGTTCCCTCAACCGGTCATCGGACAACTGGTCTATCATCCGGCCCTGGACCGCCTCTCGAAACAGTTCAAGCGTTTCCCGCTCCAGAGTAAACTTCAGGCGCTGCTCAAATCTTATCGCCCGGAACAGTCGGGTTGGATCGTCGACAAAGCTATGTGGATGCAGCACACGGATCAATCCCGCTGCGATATCCTTCACACCGTTATACGGGTCTACTGTATGCCCGTACCGATCTTTGTTCAGGCAGATAGCCATGGTGTTGACGGTGAAATCCCGCCGTTTCAGGTCGCGGCGAAACGTATCGTTACGGACCACCGGCAACGCCGCCGGCGCTTCGTATCGTTCGGACCGGGCTGTGGCTATATCTATTTTCGTGCCGTCCGGAAATGTCAACGTTGCAGTACCGAAACGCGAATGGTGTTTCAACGAAGCGGCGTATATACCTGAAAGCCTTTCAGAGAAGGTAGGTCCGTCTCCCTCTACCACCAGGTCTACATCGGTTGTGGGACGGCCAAGCATCAGATCCCGCACGATCCCACCCACCAGGTACACGCGCAGGCCCATCATATCCGCCAGTTCACCCGCCCGCGACAACCGGTCCTGGATCCATTCCGGCAGGTCGTTCAGCAGGTCGTTCCGAGATAGGTCAGAAGAAACCAGCATTACACCCTCCGCTCCTCACAGCTGCACACCCGGCTTTTTAAATCGGTGCACCGTGATCTTGCTAACCGTACCATCATACCGGACGCGCCGTGGCTGGGGTGTATGAAGATAACCCCGGTCTTTCATCGCTTCTACGAACGGCACTGCGGGCCTTCGATTCGGATCGCTCAACAGAAATGTACCTCCCGGTAACAGCATACGCTCCAGGAGGGCCATGATCGGCCCGTGGTCAGGGCGTTCGTAAACGATATCAGAGCCAACAAGCAGCGCGTATCGATCAGGCAGATCCGGTTTCCGCCAGTCCAAATGCCGGAAGATCATACGGTCCGAAACATCATTGATGCGTGCGTTGTGTGCGGCGAATGCCAGGGCATCCTCCTCGTAATCACAGGCGTGTACTGTGAACCCCGCTCTGGCCGCCGCCAGCCCGGCAACGCCGGTGCCGCACCCCAGTTCCAGCACCGTATTCGTTAGATCGGCCGGATGCTCGAACAGGTGCATACCCAGACCTATGGCGGAGGGCCAGATTTCAGCCCAATAGGGCAGGCGTTCGTCCTCCTGGAACTCATCGGGATCCAATTCATCGATTAACACGTCCGGATCCTGAACCGCGAGAATGGCCAGGTCCGTCCATTTTCCTATGGAAACCTGCTTCAGGCAGGTGCGGTAGCGATTTTCCAGGTGCTCCGGAACCGTAATTATCTCGCCCATATCCTCTTCCCTGGTACGTTCTGTCTGCCCGTATAATAGGGCGTTGCCATACCATCGTCAACCAAAACCTTTGGATGAAGAAATGGAAAAACCACGGTTTTATGGGGGCACGACAGAAATCGGACTTGACACCCACTTTCCGTGCGACTATATATATTGGCGGATTTCAGAAATAAAGATGAGGAACGTGAAAATAATGTCATATATACAGCCATCTTATTTACTATGACGATCGTTTACATGTAGTGGGATGAAGGAGGGGAAAATGACTTATATAATAGCAGAGCCCTGTATTGATGTGAAGGATCAAGCCTGCGTCGACGTGTGTCCGGTAGATTGTATACACACGGCAGACGGCGAAAAAATGCTGTATATCGATCCTGAAGAATGTATTGACTGCGGTGCCTGCGAACCCGAATGTCCGGTAGAAGCTATTTTCGCTGAAGAGGATACGCCGGAGGAATGGGAAAAGTACATTCAGATCAATGCGGAATGGTTTAACGACCGGGAATAGTCGCAACAGAGATTCAGAATACAAAAGGCGCGTTCACTTATTTGAACGCGCCTTTTACGTTGTTTTAAATTCACCTTACAACCATGACACTACCGATTAACTAAGCGTATTGATCCAAAAGGGAATCCACCGAAGCAGTTTCCTCGCCGTAAGCCTTCTGGTAAACACCATCCATCTTATTCAGATAACTCGGCAGATCGCCCGACCTGTGGAAGACACCACTGTGGAAAACGCCGTCCCTTTCCTCGGATACGACCTTATCGATGGCCTTAATGCGGTCGGTTGAATCCCAGGCTTCCGGCAGATCGACAAAGGCCTCTTTCCAGGGATCATAAGTGTTGTAGAAGGTGGGGCAAGGGCTCATGGCCTGGACAAACGAGAATCCTTTATAGTCCATAGCCTGACCGATCATGTCCGACATCTGCGTAGCCTGGCTGGAAAACGTCCGGGCAACGAATCCGCAGCCGTAGACAAGTACCATGGCGAGCATATTCAGCTGATTTTCGAGAACACCTTCATACGGAGCCATCTTGGGCATGGAAGTGCTCCGCTTCAGAGCCGTCATCCCCGTAGGCGTGGTAGGAGACGGCTGACCTTTGGTGAGACCGTAGACCTGGTTGTCCATCACCACATAGGTAATGTCGACGTTACGCCGCACGGCGTGTGGTACATGACCTCCGCCGATGGCGAAACCGTCGCCATCTCCGCCCACGGCCAATACCGTGAGCTCCGGATTGGCCAGTTTGACGCCGGCGGCCGTGGGCAGCGCCCGACCGTGGACCACATGCAGGCCGTAGGCATTCACGAATTCCGGCAGACGACCGGAACATCCGATCCCGGATACGACTACGATATCCTTCGGATCCAGATTCCGTGCGGCGAACGCCCGCTGAATCGCAGACAAAACGCCGAAATCGCCGCAGCCGGGGCACCAGGTCGGTTTCACTTCACTTCGGTAATCCTTCAATTTTCTCTGAGGGGCCTTTGCTACGGCTTCAACCATTCCGTATCACTCCTTCTATGTAATCCTCGATCTCCACGGCTTTAAATGGTAAGCCGGTACACTTGTTGAACCGGCGCAGCGGCGTACAGAGCCGGCTCTGGAGATAGGTCGCAAACTGGCCGCTGGCGTTGAGCTCTACAACAGATGCGATAGAAACCGACTCAATAAACTCCCTGGCTTCCTGTTCGCGCAGAGGCGCAATCATCTTGAAAATCAGTGCTGCGACTTTGTGTCCTTTGGCCTCAGCTCGATCCAGCGCCTCAAGAATCGGCCCCTCGGTCGATCCCCAGCCTATTAAGCCGACCTGTGCGTCTTCTGCGCCGTAGCGCGTGACGAATCCTGGTTCCTGCGCGGCGGCGGCCACCTTTTTCTCCCGCTTTTCCGTCATCATCAAGTGAGATTCCGGTGTGTAGGATATGTGTGCGTGTTCGTCGTGTTCCAGCCCGGTAGCCACATAATGCTGGGGATCTTGTCCCGGTACGGACATGGCCGAGATGTAATCGTCGGTAATGGCATACCGGTTGAATTCATGTGGATCTGTCGTGTCATCCTCGGCGGGTGTTCTACGATCAATGACGTTCAGTTTCGAAATATCGGGACGGGGAATGCCCTGTGCCCGTTGCGCCATATGCTGATCACTCAGCAGAATGACCGGTACCTGGTATTTCTCCGCCAGGTTGAATGCTTCCACTGTCGTGTAAAAACAATCCTCTGCATTGGTTGGAGACACTACGATCCGGGGCGCTTCACCATGGCATCCATAGAGTGCCAGTTGCAGGTCTGACTGTTCGGTCTTGGTAGGCAGGCCGGTACTCGGACCGCCCCGTTGCACATCCACCACCACGAGCGGCAGTTCTTCCATGGTGGCCAGTCCCAATCCTTCCACCATAAGTGACAAACCGGGGCCAGCCGTGGCGGTCATCGCTTTTTTTCCTGCGAATGAGGCGCCGATACAGGAAGTAATGGCCGCAATCTCGTCTTCTGTCTGAAGGAGAACCCCCCCCACTTTAGGCATGTTTTTGGCCAGAGTTTCCATAATATCACTGGCCGGCGTGATCGGATAGCCTGAATAGAACCGGCATCCAGCGGCCATCGCCCCCATACACAGCGCATCGTTACCGGTCATGATCAGCTGGGCATTGCCACTGGGATCACGAACAGGCAAGCGGACGCCGATGTCGATTCCCTGCTCATCGATATGGTCGTAGGAATACCGGAGAGCATTGATGTTCGATTCCAGAAACTCCTTACGGCGGCCCCATCGGCTCTCTTCCACCATGCGTTTTCCGATCTCGAACGGTACACCGATACAAGCGGTCAAAACGCCGAACGCCAGCACATTTTTTGACTTCATGACCTTGATAATTTCTTTGGTGATCGACTGGAGCGGGACGCCGATCTGCTGCGCGTCCCGGCTCTCATCCGCCTCGCATTCGCCCGGGTCGTAGATGACCACTCCACCGGTGCGCACCTCATCTATATAAGCATCGTAGTTTTCCTGATTCCAGGCCATGAGGATGTCGATGGCGTCACCGGGTGAACGGACAAGGGTATCACTGACGCGGACCTGAACCATGGAGGCACCGCCCTTGATTTCGGCAGGAAGGTTTTTGAAGGTGTATATATGTAGGCCTGACCGGGCGAGGGCCTCGGCCAGAACATCACCGACCGTCAGCACCCCTTCACCGTTTTCCCCCGCGATACGAATCGTCAGATCAACCTTGGCCATGCGGCCACCTTTCAAAGAGTTCAGGGATAAATAAAATTCTGTCCAGTATTTCAATACGTTGACCGTTGAATAATAAAATCAGTTGCAATATAAGTCAAATGAATTATAATTATATCCTCCATAAATTATTGTTATGATATATACAGGAGTTCAGAAGGCGGTTTACCGTATGTATTTATCGCAATTAAAGACGTTCAAGCTGGTGGTGGACACCGGTAGTTTCACCAGGGCTGGCGCCACGCTTCACATCACGCAGCCGGCCATCTCCCATCAGATTCGCAGTCTCGAAAACCGGGTGGGACATCCGTTGTTCGAAAAGACCCGGCGCCCCCTGCGTCTGACCCATGTGGGGCAGGTCCTTTACGGATATTCGCAGCGTATTGTAAATCTCGTGGAGGAAGCGGAAGCGGCCATCGAAGACATCACTACGGGCGAAACCGGCCACATCTCAATTGCCGCCATCGGTACAAGCGCTATTTACGTTCTGCCTGATTTTCTGTACACATTTCGAATGACGCATCCCAACGTGCACCTGGTGCTGCTCACCCTGGGTGGAGAAGAAATCATAGAGATGGTCCGAACCGACCAGGTCGACTTGGGCATTGTCGGGTCGCATATGAACACACCCGACCTGACCACGGTTCCCATGTTCGAAGACCAGATACGGCCTCTGGTGCATAGAGAGCATCCGGCCGCGGCCACAAAACGGGCCTCACTGTCCGACCTCGCCCGGGAGCCGTTTATTCAGTTCGGAAGCTGGGTGTCCTGGAAACAATACGTCCAGTCTATTTTCGACCAGATCGACGCGGAACCCCAGGAACAATTTCAGGTTGACAGCATCGATGCCGTAAAACGTCTCGTCGAGCGGGGGCTGGGGTTCACAATCGCACCGATCGTAGCCGCGCAGGATGAGATAGACAACGGCTCACTGGTTCCGATCGAACTCACCGACATCCCGCCGGTTTCAAGGGATATCCTTCTCATTCACCGAAGGGACAAATACCTTACGGCTTCCATCAAGGTATTCATCGAAGAGCTGGCGCAGACATTGGGGAAACTGGCTCTGGGAGAATTCAAGCGTTGAACCACCGGCCGTGTGATATGAGCGACCTCGTGTTGCAGGAGATCCAGACACCGATGTAGATATCGAGTATCAGACCGATCAGGATCGTACACAGCGTAACACTTTGTTTCCCGGCACTGTCTACACCCTCGGATACGATAGTGGCCCGAGAGAATGATTCGTGGGACATGAGGATGTTGAAAAACCTCCCATCCATGGCTTTTCAAATAACCGGCAACCTAAAACTGAAGACTAAAACGTTACCTGCGGCAATCCTGGACGTTGAATTTTCTGACTGGCTTCAGGAAAAACCTTGAAACCGTTGTTGGCGACCAGTTTGAGCGTCAAAGGGAATCACATCGAATATGAACGAGATCATCTACGACACATCCATACCTTTTCGGGAGTTTATGACTGCCAAGAGAGCGCCCTATTCCGATGACAGATGCAGGATAAGCCGCCTTCCTTTTGAATCTTCTCATCACAGCTTTCTCCTCCCCGAAGATCGTAACATAAAAGAAAATCGTAGATTTACATACCTGATGGCCGACCCGATTCACGCCTCCGGTGCGGGCTTTGATGACGTTTTGATCCTGATACATGGCCTGAACGAAGGCAATTCGGCGAAGCTGTTTCCATGGGCGTACAATCTGGCGCATCGACTCAATATGCCTGTGTTGATTTTCCCGCTTGCCTTTCACGTAGACCGGCGGTCTTCCGCATGGGGGTTCTCCTCACAGGTGAAACTGTCAGGGCAGCGGGCCGCCGTTCCCGGCAACCGTAAAACGAGTCCGTTCAACGCCCTGATCAGCCACCGTCTCTCGGAAGCGCCGGAACGGTTTACCAGGGCCGGCCTCCAGAGCTACTACGACCTGATCGATCTGTGTGACAGCATCTCGTCCGGCCGACACCCCCGATGCCGCCAGGGTGCCGCACCTCATTTCCTGGGATATTCTGCAGGCGGATATCTGGCGCTCAACCTCATGCTGTCGAACCCGGGCATCCGGTTCTCGGACAGTCGATGCGTCCTCTTCGCATCCGGGGCGAAGCTCGCCGATATGGATTCTGCCAGCATCTTTATCATGGACCAGGAGGCTGGCGATCGGTTGACAGGGTTTCTTGGCGATAGGGGATATGAGAAAACCATTTACGATAAAGAAGTGGGTGACAGATCTGAGGGTCCGGCATACTGGATGGGTGAGATCCTCTTCGGGGGCTCCACGATGCAGGAACGGCTGCAGACCATCAGCCGCCGCTGCCTTGCCATAGGGGGCACCAACGACCGGGTGATCCCCTTGGTCGGAATGTCCAACAACCTGTCCCCGCTGGCAGTCCGGCGCCTGGACCTGGGAATCCATGAATTCCCGTTTACCATGAAGGGACCTCTCATCGAAGCATATGACCGGAGTCTACCCGAGACCAGGGACATCATCTCTACCGCTAGAGGCAGTCAACGGGTACCGCATCCGTATCAGGAGGCATTTGGAACGTTTGT
>CAYYIS010000019.1:0-22449 GCA_964470965.1 uncultured Gemmatimonadota bacterium
CATGGGCAAAGTCCGTTATCTGGGTGCATCGGAATTCGCATCCTGGCAGCTGGCCTCACAGATCATATCTGGACTCTCAAGGATCTGTTAGACACTATTATAACTCCCAACAACTCTTAAAAGGGAGTCCATCGAAAATCTCGGGAACGTTAAGGGAGTAAACATTTCATGAACATTAAGGGAGTAAAGCAGGGTAATCTTATAATAGTCGTCATACTATCTTCAGGTCTAGCTATCCGAATTCTCTTCAGCATTTTTATCCCTTATCAGCCTCTGTTTGACGATGCCGTCTACGATGACATGGGTGTTTTGATTGCATCAGGAAAATTCTCTGAAATCGGATTGGCATTTGCGAGTGGTTATCCGATTTTTCTGGGAGCCATCTATTATTGCTTCGGACACAATATTATTTATATACAGATAATACAGTCGGTCTTAAGTGTAGCATCTTGCTGGATGTGTTACCTGATTACCCGTAAGCTTGAAAATAAGATCGTTGCAATCATCGCTATTGTACTCATGGCCTTTAACCCCACATTCATCCGATATTCCCAACTTATTTTCGGCGAAACCCTATTTATTTTTACATTGCTTCTGGTCTTCTATTTACTATTTAGAGAAAGAGAGATCCCGTCTTTCTTTCGTCAAGCATCCATAGGACTACTGCTAGGCTATGCTTCTCTCATCCGCACATATTTTCTCTTTTTCCCTATCATTGTCGGCCTATGGCTTGTTTACACTAATTCGAAGAAACTATCTGCGATCAAGCAAGCCGTAGTCGTCCTTGTATTTACAGGCGCGGCACTATTACCCATTTTATATTTGAATTATCAAACTTATGATCGATTGGTATTAACTACTGGTAGTGGAATCAATCTTTGGGTTGGTAACAACCCGGACGCAGATGGAACACTTGCGCCCTTATCGGCAATTATAGGAGCCGATACAGGCAATGTAACCGATTTAGATAAAGACCGGTTCTACACCCAGAAGGCCTTATCATTTATCATGAACAACCCGTTGGATTTCCTGTTAGTATACTTGAGAAAGATTACATTACTTTGGACACCGGATTTTAGGTTGTTTAGCCATGGTACAACGATGTTTGAAAAACTCTACGGGATTTTAAAGATTTTTTATTATAGTTTTGTTGTGATATTGCCTGCTTTTTTAAGTCTTTTTATAGTCGATATTAAACGCCATGAGTATTTGATGTTATATCTGATGGTGATATACACAACCCTCATTACCTGTCTGTTCGTTGTAATTTACCGCTACAGAATCCCGATATTACCTTTCTTATTGATATTCTCAGCTACAACTTATCATTATATTTTTGAGACCATACAAAAGAAGTGCCAAAAAGCTTAATATCATGTATACAACGGACAACTCAGAAGAAACCCCGCCTCGTATCGAATATCGTTCTTCTCCCACTTCGGTTCGTAGGACTGATGAATGGTTTGATTTACGTGACCTGAATCATTTCTGGTTGCAATGGCGATTGTCAGGTTTTAACCCGTCAGTGTAGCCTAATATTAGATGCGCCAATGTATCGAGTATTTCAGGTGAGGGTCATCACCCTTTGACCGATGAATATCCCTGGATATAAATGAGCCGAGGTCTGGCCCCTAGCAAATGCCACGCGAGCCGGTCTATCGAGATCGGATAGATTTTTGAGCAGGTCGGTAATTCGCGGGCCTACCACTTTCACAGTTTACACGATCCACGGTACTTGAGTGTCGATGACCAGGCACGGCGCACCTGCCGGCAGATAGGCGTACTGGATCGGGTAACCGAAAGCATTCACGACTTCTATTCCTTTCTGAAAAAATCGACCCATACATTTTTGCCTGTTCGCCAGATGGTTGTAAAGCCTTTCTTTCTAAATAGGGATGGTTACGATAGCACTTGAACGCCTGTTTCAATCCTAATTGGAATTTCGATGCAATAACAAAAAATTCTTCTCATAACAAGAGATCAATGTACATTTGAGTGGGTTGGAGTAGTTTCGGAAGCACCGAGTTAAAACTCTGGCAGGCCAAATCCACAACAGGGAAAGTGGTAACCTTCCACTGGTGTGGTGCCGAGATTTTTGGCACGGATCCCGGCCTTATATGACAACAAGAACCCTGCATGAACATTGTACTTAAATAAAAACACTTAATTCTACCCTGTTACCGATATCAAAGTCTTTTAGAGAACGAATCATGCCGGCCTTCAGTGATCCCGCCCTTCAGTACGACCTCCTCAAAGAACTCCATCTCGAGACGCCACTTGTTCGGGCCGGTCAGGCGGTCGCAACACTTGAAATACCCGATGACGGCAAATACGATCACCTGGCTGCCCGCATCGGACAGACGATTCAGACTCTGACTGGCGTCACAGTTCCCGTACGCAAGGCGACGGCGGCGGTGCCTCTGACGGGCCACGTCATTCTCGTGGGCAACCGCTCGACCCACCGCACAATCGAGGAACTATATAACCGGCACTTCTGTCTTCTGGACTTGAGATACCCCGGGCGGGGTGGTCATGTGCTGCGGTCCCTGCACAGCCCCTTCGGCAACGGACACAACGCCATCCTCGCGGGAGGTAGCGATGACGCGGGCGTGGCTGCCGCGGTAGAGGCACTGTGCGATCGGTTGGAGGAGGCTGCCGGGACACGCCCGTCCGGTGCGGAGGGCGATCTATCCCTGGGCTGGCTCATGGACATCGACCTGGGTGAGAACCTATCGTTGCCAGACCTGCTGGCCGACTACGAGATCTGGGAGGCTTCGGCCGGCTACGGCTCGGTGGGCTACTTCGGCTGGAACTCCTTGAGCAAACGACTAGCCGCCTACTATATGACAGGCGTGGAGGAGGAGGCCAGGCAGTTCATGCGACTGGCCTTCCCGGACGACAAGGCCTTGGCGGAAATCGCCGACCTCGATGGGGAACGAGTCGAAAACAAGGACGAGCCCCTGGCCGGTCCCTACCACTACAATGCCCACATGATGATCCTGTTCTGGGACCTGGTGGAAGAAAGCCCTGTTTTCAGCGACGCGGACCGATTGCGTGTGACCAACGCCTTTGCCCGCCAGTTCTTCCATGCCGAGGACCGCTTATACAGACGCTCGTTGCTGGAAAACAGCCAGTCCGGCATGTGGCCCTACGACGAGGCGCCGCCCTTCGTGGGTACCCGCCACGGTCAGTGGTCGGCCATCTCCCTTTACTGCCTGTGCCGGTACTTCCAACGGGACTATCCTGCCCCCCTCTGGAAACACGGGGTAGCGGCGGCGCGCCAGCACTTCGCCTCCCTGGCCGAGCACTCCTGGATGGGGGGCGAGAACGACAACCTGTTCTGGTACTGCACGGGTGTTGCACCCATACTGAGCTACCTGCTGCTCTCCGGCGAACGCGGCCCTCTGAATAACGGAAACCTGTCCGTCCTGCTCCGTGGGCTGGACATTCTCATCTCCGGGCGGGAGCCGGACTGGGCCTTGAATTCGGCCTCCCTCGGCTTCCTACACAAAGCCGCCTACCTCACCGCCGACGGGCGCTTTTTAACGTATGCCAGGCGTACGGGGGTCGATCGCCAGACCCTGCGTCTGGGCCAGTCCTTCTGGCCGGGGCCTGCACTGGAGGAGAGGCTCCCCGACGAGATGGTGGGGCGATGGTCGGTGCACTCCGTCCCCGAGCCCATGTGGCGTACGCGCAGAAGCAGCCTGGCTCATGAGAAATCCTTCTTGTTCGCCAGCTGGCGCAACGCTGCCGATACAAGCGGCGACTTCCTGCTGATCAAGGGACTCAACGGCGCCTCGCGGAATCCCTATCATACCTTTGCTGTTCTGGAGGCCCGCCTCGACGGGCACACCGTACTGGCTGGGCTTCTGAACCAGGTGCGGGTTCGGCTCGACGGCACGGTTGAGTCCCGGGTGGCTATGGATGCAGCCCTCCGCCACTGCGGGACCGCCGGGCAGGTAGCAACGGCCCGGGGCGATACTCCACACGCCTCAGGGGCTGCCTGGGAGCGCGTTCTTCTACACCATGCCGGCCAGTGTTTACTTGTAGCCGACCGCCTTACCTTTCGCCGTACGGCGGCCGAAGCCGAAGTCGAGTTGTGGTGGGAGGCAGACAGCGAGTGGTGTCCACCTGAAGTCCCCGGCTCCCTAACAGATCCGTCGGGCGGACGGGTGGTCGTGTGCGACCAATTGCCGACAGAGTTGGATGGCAAGCGAGCACGGATGGTATGGCGTGGTCCCGTGACAGAAAAGCAGGAACTGGTACTCCTGTCCGTTGTATCTATGGCCGGTGAAGTGACATGCCGGCGGGTTACCCCCCAGGCAGCTCTCCTGAACGTGTCCAGTGATTTTCTCCTGATCTGCGGCGACCACGAAGGTACCCGAGGCGACCTCGTTTCCCTGAATCCCGGTCGCATCACCGGGACAGGGGTGACACGGGTAGGGACGCCCGGGGATCACAACAGCTCGACCCACCGGACACTGCTTGAGGCAGATGCACCCATTGATGTCGACTGGGACCTGGCCGCGGGCACGCTCTGGGTCGGCGCAAGGCAGCCCACCTCGGTGCGTCTGGCCGGAATCGTGGATGAAGGACCGCAGCAGGCCTTTGACTTAGGTGTCGGCACACATCGGCTCGAGGGCGTTGTTCCCGCTAAACGGACACGACACGCCCTCGCGTTGTTCGTGAACATGGCGTCGGCGACCAGCGCCGGAGAGTCGGAGTTCGGACCAAGTATTGGACCGGTTTCGGTGCCGCAGCAACCTCTGTTGTACGCCACCCGGATCGATGCCGGAGTCAAGGACCTGGCGCGTGTCACCGTCGCCCGGGAGGAATGGCTAGCCGTGGCTGCAGGAGCCGGTGTGTATCTCCTTGACAGCAACGGAGTCGTGGTACGACACCTCACCACCGACGGGCCGGTGCGGGTAATTCATTGGTGGCCGGAAACCAAGATACTGGTGGCCGGCTGCGTAGATGAACAGATCATCGCCTTCGATCCAGCCACGGGAGAGCGTGCCTGGGTGTTCACCTCACAGATGCACTCCGCCGTTTGGCGCGCGGCCAAGACATACTGGTTCAAATCTCAGCCCGGCCATGAGGGAATTCACGGCCTGACCAGCGGTGCCTTCCTGGAGGGCGCCGGCCCGCAACTGTTCGTCGGCAGTGCCTGTACCCTGGAGATCATCGGCGGAGATGGCCAGCTGCTGAAACGCCTGCCCGTATTCTGGGGACCGGGCACCCGGTTTCGTCTGATCGACGGACCGGGTGGCGCGCCCCGACTGCTGCTGGCGCGGGAGCCCACCGATTCCCACGCCCTGGCCGTCATCGACCCTGACACTTTGGACGGCACACCTCGCGCCTTCACCGAAGCGCCGAAGGGACACAGCGAAATCGACGGTTGGGCCTGCATGAGTCGTGATCACATCTACTACACCGATGTAGATGGTGACGGGCAGCCGGAAGTGGTAAGCGAGATCAATGGCACCTGGAACCGACTCACTGTGTGGGCCGCTGACGGCACGCCGAAGTACAACCTGCAACTGGGCCCGGGCGATGCCATTCCAGCCCGCAATGTGCGCGACCTCGAGCTGATCGACATGGACGGCGACGGCCTGCCCGAATTGGCGGTGGCCCTGTCCAACGGTCTGGTACTGGCGGCAAACGGCCGATGCGAACCTCTCTGGACAAGGCGCCTCAACAGCCCGCCCACTGTGCTGTCAGCCTTTTCAGGCTCTGACAGGCTGGTGGTGGCCTGCGAGGACGGAACCATGGCGGTTCTGGACGGTGAGGGCGAGATCACCGGTGCGGCGACAATAGACGGTTCGGCACAGCACGCACTGCGAGTGAAGAACGGGGTGGCACTTGGCACGGACACGGGTCAGATCGTCGTCTTCGGTACTGGTACGTAAGCGGGTTCGGTGTTGACATGCCGTTAGTCAGCAGGCTGATGGCGTTTTTGATTCCACCTTTCAAAACTTCATACTGCCCAAAAGTGATGATCCTATAGAGCAGTTGGCTCGGATTGTGGGTGCCGCGCTGCCTGCTGACCGGTAGGTCATGCTCTGCTAAATGGACCAGGGCACGGCGTATGTCTGGGGGCTGTTGTGGCTGGCATAAATCCATTAGAGACCGACGAAGAATACCTCGGCTGCCTCTTCGAACTGGTTATACCGACACCACCTGGTGCTCTCTTGGCGGATGATGGCCGCGGGGAGACTCAGATGTTCTGCTATATGCGCGTCGTAACTGTGGATCATTGTGTGCATCCCTTCTGCGGAAAAACATTGACAGGAGACGACCTGGTGACATATGTACTGTTACTTTGTCCGATTTTCCCACTTTTCACCATTCTAAAATCCTCCTATTTTTCCATCCCAGACATATGTGGCGGCCGAAGGCCCATAAACAGGGTAACGGGTGTTTTGGTTCAAATACTATGAGCGCCATCACGATCAATGTGAATGACATCTCCCTGTCAGCGGATCTTAACGAAGCGACGGCAAACTGTTGCTTAACGCCAGGAGATATCTTCTGCGGCACATTGGCCGCCCGCCATACTGAAACCGGCCGTAAAGACACGGTAGTGGGACACCCGTCGTCACGGACATGTGACGGTTGGCGGTCGGTACCACCCTGTTCGGGGCCGGGGAGCGATGGGAGATTGCATGTTTAAAAAATCACCAGACCGTGTATCCATACATGGTGGCCACAGCGGCCAATTCTGCTGTCATGCAGATGATACACTGGAAAGTGTAATCGGCGCCTACATCGATAAGGGCTATGCCTGGGTAGGCATTACAGAACATATGCCGCCGAACCGTGAGCCGATGATCCTGCCCGAAGAGGCGGAAGCCGGGATAGACCTGCAAGCCAACTACGAGCGGTTCGCCGACTATATCGCCACCTGCCGGCATCTTAAGGCAAAATATGCCGATAAAATCACCATATACGTCGGGTTCGAAACCGAAGCCTGGAGTGGATATCAGGCCTTTCTTACAAAACTCATGGATACATTTCGGCCGGACTATATCGTCGGCTCAGTCCACCACGTCCACGATGTTCCGATCGATTTCTCAACCGTCTATTTCCAGCAGGCTATCGAAGCGGCCGGCGGCCTGGATGCGCTTTACTGCGATTACTTCGATCTGCAATACGAACTGATAACATCATTTAAGCCTGCGGTAGTAGGCCATATAGACCTGATACGCCTTCTGGACGAAGACTACCGGCAAAGGCTGCAAAAACCCGATATATGGGCGCGCATAGAGAGGAATCTGTCCGCCGTCAAAGATCTCGATCTGATTCTGGATTTTAACCTTAAGGCGCTGGCCAAAGGGCAGGCCGAACCTTATATCGCTGGTCCGATCCTGACCAGAGCTCGGGAAATGGGCATCGCGGTAGTACCGGGCGATGACGCACATCGCATCACCGATGTGGATTGCTTCTGGGATCAGGGCATAAAGATCCTCGATGAGGTTGGTCTCACTACCGACTGGCGGCGGCCGGCATAAAGTGATGGTCCTCTGAAGAGCGGGAGCCCCCCACGCCGAAATCCTAACCCCCCGGTGGCGTATCCGATTCGCATGACACCCGTCCGTAAATCCGCCAGGCGATAAAGCTTCTGATCGATAGGAATGTCGGACAAGTTGTCCATTCCTCCGGTTTTATTGCTCAGGCTTCCGCGTTGGATTTCGATCGTCTCGCCTTTCCTTTTACCGGGATCTTACGAAGCAACGACGAGGAACGGTCTGGACTACGGAGCCGAGTCCGATCGTGGTATTCGAGATGGATATGACGTGACCTGCGCTGATAAACATTGGCTGATCTCCTAATCCAATTCAGACTTGACAAATCGTATTGACAACCGGTTCTTCCGACGTTAGATATTAAGTATCCAGTATTCATAAGATAAGCTGCCAAAAAAAGAGTTTCGAACATGAAAAGATTTGGAAAAGCCGGTGTAATCGTCAGCATTCTGCTGTTCCTCGGAAGCGATATCCGTGCACAGAACAGCATCGACAACAGCGAATTTTCCATCGCCCGAATAAAATGGAGCAGCGGCAACGGCTGGTCGTTTAATCCCCAGTGGGCTCATGATTGGCCCAGTTCCGAATTCAACGTGATGACCAAGCTGAAGCAGGTCACCTCGATCGACCTGACGGTGAACGCGTATATCGTAGAGTTGGACGACCCCCGTCTTTTCGAGTACACCTTCGCGTACATGTGCGAGGTGCAGGGATGTGTCCTCTCCGACGAAGAAGCGAAAGGATTGCGCGAGTATCTGCTGCGGGGCGGTTTTCTGATGGTCGATGATTCATGGGGCGCGAGGGGACTTGAACATTTTACCGGTGAGCTCAAGAAGGTATTTCCTGATCGCGTTCTGGAACCGATCGGTACGGACCATCCTATATTCCATTCCTTTTACACGATCGACAACATTCCCTCCATCCAGGGCCGGCGATGGGGCCGGGGGATCGGACCTCCCCAATGTTACGGCATCACGGATGACCACGGGCGTCTGATGGTACTGCTAAACTGGGATAATGACATCGGTGACGGCTGGGAATGGGCCAAAATCGACCGGTACGCCGGCCTCAAAGCCTACAAACTCGGAATCAACTACGTCCTCTATTCGCTTAGCCACTGAAGGTTGGAATTTAGGGGGATATGAAGGGGGAATAGTTGAGATCATTCAATATCCAAAGGCGTTTCTACCTGCATTGGATGACAAGCCACATTTAAGGGATCTATTCCTTCGCCCTTTCACCTTCATCCTTTGTCCATCCAATTCACGCTTTCACCTTCATCCATGCATATATCCGATACATCACTTGAGATTCAGCGAGAGCCGTTTGCCCGGCCTTTCGGGTTTAAAGGGGCGGCATTTCATGAGAAGTGGAACCTGGTCGTCCGCCTGACGGACGCCTCCGGGCAGACAGCGGTCGGAATCGGGGGACTGGCGGTGTTATGGTCGGATGCGGATGTTTTTTTTTCTCATACTGAAGTAGGCGGCAATGTGATTCAGACCGCATTACTCGAGCATGCCCTCCAGCTTGTGAAAGAGCGACCCTTTAAAGATCCTCCGGAGATGTTCCAGCATCTGTTGCCGCAGGTCTACGAATATGGACGTGCGATTACGCGGAACCCCGATCTGAAACTCACCTTCTGCCTCATTGCACTCGTAGCGCTGGACAACGCCGCCTGGCTGTTGCAAGCGAAACAGCAGAACATTTCAACTTTCGATGACCTAATACCCACCGTCTATCGTGACTACCTGACGCAAAGGCAGAAGCATATCGCCACCGTTCCTGCGGTCGGATACACGCTTCCCGCTGAAGAACTCCGAAAAATCCTGAACGATGGCGCCTATGTGCTGAAAATAAAGATCGGCCACCCCGGCACTGAAGAAGATATGGTGCAGGCCGACATGGACCGCCTCGACGAGATCCACCGCATCGCCTGCGACCTTGAATCGCCTATGACGGATTCAGGCAGCATTTGCTATTATCTGGACGCAAACGGGCGGTACGGCCGGAAGGATAGCATGGCGCGCCTCCTGGATCACGCCAAACGGCGCGGGATGCTGGACCGCATCATCCTAATCGAAGAACCGTTCCATTATCCGGACACCACGGATGTACACGGTCTGCCTGCTTTGTTCGCAGCTGACGAGAGCCTTCAGACGGTTGGAGACGTTGCCACGCGGATCGAGCAGGGCTACGGCGCCGTGACGATCAAACCGGCCGGCAAAACTCTGTCGATGTCATTCGAGACGATCCAGGCGGCTACGGACGCGGGTGCGGCTTGCATTGTGGCGGACAACGCCTGTGTACCGGTGTTGGTGGAGTGGAACAAGAATGTGGCTGCCCGTCTGCCCGGTTTTCCGGGAATTAAAGGTGGCATGATGGAATCCAACGGACCGGAAAATTATGGCGGCTGGGTGCGGTTGCTGTCCGAATTCCCTATTCCGAACGCGTCCTGGCTCTCTCCTCAAGACGGCGCATTTAAGCTGGACGAGACGTACTACGCCCTGAGCGGAGGTATCTTCCAAGAACCGAGAGGGTATGCGAATCTGTTACGATAACCGCTGAGAACCTTGAATCCTGGACAGATTCTTTGATTTAATCGGTAAACATGCCCGTTGGGACGGCACCGCCACGGGGCTGTTCTCTGTGGCAGAGGACACAGGAAAATGTGTACCCCTCAATTGGGTGGGTCACGCCAATAGCTCCTTCGCGTAGGCGAACAGCGCCGACACGCCCCCCGTGTGCCAGAACAATACGGTTTCATCTTTACCGAACACGCCACGACGAATCATATCGATCAGACCGCCCAGCGCCCGTCCCGTGTACACGGGATCCACAATCAGACCTTCGTGGCGGGCAGCCAAAATTATCGCTTCACGTTCGAGGTCGCCCACCACGCCATATCCCCCTCCCAGGTAGTCTGTATTAATCGCAAAGTCGGTCGTATAAAATTTCGTCTGTACATCAAGATGCTCTGCAGCGATGTTGGCGATGGCTGCCAGTTCTTCAGGATAACCGTTTGTCGCAGTCTGGTCGATACTGATGCCGAGGACCTGACCTTCGAAGTCTAAGATACGGGCGCCGAGCTGTATTCCCACATGGGTACCGCCGGAGCTGGTGGCGAAAACGACATGGTCCACCTGCCGCTCCATCTCATTGAGCTGGCACGTTAATTCGAGCATCGCGGCGACGTAGCCCGCTGCACCGATCGCGTTAGAGCCGCCAACCGGAATGATATAAGGTCTCCACCCCTGGTTTCTCAGTAAATCGGCTACCTTTTCCATCGTGGCGCAACGCGTTTCCGGATCGGTCCAGTGAATACCGGCGCCGAGGAGGGTATCCAGCAGCAGGTTGCCCTTTGGAACCCCTTTATGCGGCGCTGTGTTTAAAACCAACTCACAACGGAGGCCTTTACGTATGGCCGCGGCAGCCGTAAGCATGCAGTGATTGGACTGGACACCTCCAGCGGTAATCACGGCGTCGGCGCCCTGCTCAATGGCATCTGCGATCAGGAATTCCAGCTTGCGCGCCTTGTTCCCTCCCAACGCCAGCGTCGTCGTATCATCCCGCTTCACAAGAATGTCCGGGCCACCGAGAAAAGCGGACAGGTTTGGCAGCGGTTCGATCGGGGTCGGTAAACCCGCCAGAGTAATACGGGGCAAATCATGCAATCGCATAGGTACTGCCATCCCATCCTATCACGCCGTGACGTGATAGGGGCAAAGGGTGTTGCCCGACCAGACGTTCGTGGCACAATTGGTACCGGTAGGAAGACTTGTGCTCATCTCCCCGGCCACACGCATCCCGGAAACATAAGCGTCTGTACAAGAACCACCAAGTTGCCAGCGCACCGAGTAGGCTCATGGAAAGATCCGAACCAGGCGTGGTCCGCCCCCTCGGGAAGCACGCACATCACAGGCATATTGCTTACGAGCCGTTTGAGTGTGATACAGACACCTGACTTATTTTCAGTCCCGTTACTACTCTCTCAAATCGTAGTCCAACCGCATATACGTCACGGTTCCATGGGCAATCTGTTTATTTGCGGCGTTGGTGATGAGAACGTCGCCGTAGATTACCTTGCGCCCATTCTTTATGACTCGTCCTTCGGCGAGCAGATCTTCATCCTGTGCCGCAGCCAGGTAGTTGATTTTCATCTCTACTGTAACAGTGTTCTTGGTGATTCCGTTGAGCGTGGACTGAGCCAGGTACATGACGCTGTCCGCTAGCGATGCGATGGCGCCGCCGTGGATGATATGGTAATACTGTAGAAGGTGCGGCTGAAACGGCATCTTGACACGGCAGATGCCCGCCTCCACTCCCACCAACTGAAGCCCAAGCAACTTGACGAAAGGCACATGCTCCAGCATTTCCTGTAATTCTTCTTTTGTCACCTGGCTCACGATTTCTCCTTCAGGGTATGACGGTTTGTGTCTGGCGTGCCAAACACTATTCGCCTTCCTGGCGAAAACTGGCCCAATGTCTCAACAATTGCCGTATTCGCATGGGTAGAAAAGATGGCTGCATTCTTGAAGTAAAAAGACGGGATCCGAGGACATAAATGGCAACGAAGTGCGTACTTAACCGCTGATTATCATGCCTTACGCTGCTTGTTTTACCGGTTTTCTTTCCTGGAAAAAAACACTGGACGGCTCTCGAGACATCCGGTGCCGTCCCACGCTAGTTGCAAGATCCAATCTTGAATGCTACTGATTGCATTTTCAACAGTTAGAGTTCTTTGATGGCCGCGATAAACGCCTCGTTGTCCTCCGGCATACCAACCGACACGCGAATGAATGTCGGCATATTCCAGCGGGTGCCGGGGGTGACGAGGATTTTCCGACTCAAAAGATGTTCAAACACCTGCCGGCTGTCCCGCCCGCTGTCCGCCAGAACGAAATTACACTCGCCGGATATGGGTTCCCAGCCGAGGTTATTCATCTCCCGGATCAGGTAATCCCTGCCGCTTATGGTTATGTTCCTCGACCGGTCCATATGTGAACGGTCCTCAAAGGCTGCCGTTGCGCCTGCAATGCTATTCGAGTGCATACCCAGAGGACCTAACGTATACCCCTGCATCTTGTTTATTACGTCGGGGTGTGCGATCCCGTATCCCACGCGTAGACCGGCGATGCCATAGGCTTTGGAGAAGGTGCGCGTCACCAACACATTAGGCCTGGTCTTCGCGAATATAGTGGCATCCTCGTAGGATAGATCCTTAACGTAATGGATATATGCCTCGTCGATAACGATCAGGATTCTCGGGTCGATGTGGTCGATGAATTCGCCGATCTCATCATGGGTGAGGAGAATGCCGGTCGGATTGTTCGGATTGCAGAGCGATATGATACGCGTAGCCGGCCGGACCGCATTCCTTATGGCTGCGAGGTCGACCCGATATCCGGATGTCAACGGAACGGAGGTTACGGTTACTCGTTCACCGAGTTTTTTACCTGCACCTGGGATTTCATCGTATGACGGTATGGCCTGAACGACATGCCCTCCCTCCATCAGGTACGCCCAGGCTGCTGCCCGCAGTACTTCCGTGGACCCAATCCCCGTTATGACCCGGCTCTCCTTCACAAAGGTGGTTCTCAAACCGGCCCACCCGATGCCCTCGCTCGTTTCTACATCGATCCCGTGATACCGGTGGATTGCCAAAGGCAGATCAGGCTGATAAGGATACCAGTTGAGCCCTGCGAGCTGCTCCGCCACGGCATCTATAGCCATCGGCGAGGGCCCTACCGGATTCTCGTTGCCACCCATACGACGAACACCGTCTTTTGACGCCGCTTCAGGACCTGCCAGCATATCAGCAACGGCTGTCCGGGAATCGAGCGTTGCCAGCCCGACGGCGCTGGCGCCGGCTCCCTTAAGAAAGCACCTGCGAGACATTCCTGAATCAGGGCTTCTGTACATCACCGGCCTCCTTTGTTGTCAAATTTCTGTATTGAATTTAAAAACCTTTTGTACCCTATCAAATCCAGTAATGTTTGTCAACCGTAAAACCATTTTCTTATTGACTTTAGAGGTGTTACAAGTTATTCTTGACGAAAAGTTAAACGACCTTTGGCTTGTATCGTCAACTCGATTGTCCATATGAATCTGTCGTCTGTAGATACTTGTTCATTTTTGATTGAACCGGATGTATTACATACCCGTACGGACGATTTTCTTCTTATAGATATCAGGGGGTCACACTCATATTCCGATGGCCATATTCCCGGTGCGATCAACCTGTGTTCGCATGACCGGTTCGTACACAGTACCAGCCGGATCGGCCTGAACCGGTTTTCGAGAGAACTTCTGTCGTTCTATACTGAAGCCGGCGTTGCCACATCGCGGCCGGTGGTCGTGTATGAGGAAACGACCAGTATGCGGGCTGCGCGCGAGTGTTGGATGCTTCAGTACCTCGGCCACCCGGACGTACGAATGCTGCAGGGCGGACTGCAAGCCTGGCTAGCCGTGGGCGGTGAATTGACCGATGCAGTACCAGCTTCAGTTCCAGGTGCATTTTTGTACCAACCGCAAACGGATATGGTCGCCAACATCGACGGAATCCTTTCACTATCCGGTCGTGACCATGTCACCATATTAGATGTTCGGTCCCATGAGGAGTTCACAGGTACCGGCGGGTCCGCATGTTGCTGGAGACGAGGCCGTATTCCGGGTGCGGTGCGGGTCGAGTGGACAAACTTTTTGGATAAAGCGTCAGGCAGGTTAAAATCATCCGCTGCCATCCAAAGGGTACTTCAGGATGCGAATATTCCACCGGACAACCAGATCATCGCCTACTGTCACCGGGGTGCCCGGTCAGCCCTCGTGTACTGCGCGCTTAAGTACTCGGGATGCAGACGGGTCAAGAATTACATCGGTTCCTGGCACGAATGGGCCGCCCGCAGCGACACTCCGGTGGAGACAGGTGAATCCACCGGATACCGATCATAACACGCATTTTTGATTGACGATTTGATCGAGGTCGTTTACATTAGGGCGTTCCTTTATTGGATGGACAGAGTCTTTCGGGCGTTCTGTCATATCTCTGAAATCAGAACGCCCCTATGTGTTGCGGCCGGATTCCCGAGTCATGGGCAGTTGACCGGCAGAAGGCCATCAGAATACGCTATCCACAGTCGATCGAGGCATGCATCTTGCTCCTGGGGCGTTCGATAGCGCGAATTCCTCACATATCTGACAGTACCGACACTATCGCTGCCTGTCGGTGAAATACTCGAACAGTTGACACACATCTTATGACAGTTACACAGATATCATCGGAAACGACCACAATAACACGCGCCAAAACGGTTTACGTCGAGACCTACGGCTGCCAGATGAACAAGGCGGATTCAGAACTAATCACCGGCCTACTGAAATGTGACGGCTACCGGGTCACCGACGATGCGGAACAGGCAGACGTGATCCTGGTCAACACCTGTGCCATACGTGAGAACGCGGAGCGGCGGGTGCTGGGACGTATGTCGGAATTGAACCGTCTGAAGCACGCCAATCCGGAACTGGTCCTGGGGCTCTGCGGGTGTATGTCACAGCACCTGGGCGAGAAGATCCTGGACCAGGCGCCGTACATCGATCTGATTGCAGGGCCCGATACTTACCGCGGCCTACCGGACATGCTCCGGGCGCTTGATCACGGTCATGAACCGGCACTTAGCCTGTCCTGGGATCGGGTCGAGCACTATCTGGATATCGATCCGGTACGGGAACCGGGTGTCAATGGATGGGTGACCATCATGCGGGGCTGTGACAAGATGTGTTCGTACTGCATCGTACCGTTCGTCAGAGGGCGTGAGCGCAGTACCCCCCATCAGGAGATCGTGCGTCAAGTTGAGCATCTGGCGAATGAGGGTTACAAAGAAGTAACACTCCTGGGGCAGACCGTGAACAAGTACGTGGACGGCGACGTGGATTTTGCCGCCTTGTTGAGGATGACCGCCGATGTGGAGGGCATCCAGCGGGTACGGTTCACTTCACCGCACCCGGGTCATTTTCCTGATCACCTGATCGAAACGATGGCTGACCATCCAAAAATCTGTCCACATACCCATCTGCCTTTGCAGTCCGGCTCCACCCGGACATTGGCACAGATGCGTCGCGACTACTCGGCGGAAGGGTTTTTGGATGTGGTACACCGCCTGCGAGACCGTATTCCCAACATTGCTTTGACCACAGATATAATCACGGGGTTCTGCGGTGAAACCGAAGCGGATTTCCACGCTACCTATGACATGATGGAGACGATTCGATTCGATGCGGCATTCATGTTCAAATATTCGCCCCGATCCGGCACAGCCGCTTACAATCGTCTAAAAGATGATGTACCGGAAGAAGAAAAAGGCCGCCGTCTGACAGCTATTATAGACCTGCAGAAACAGATCTCGGAATCGAAGAATCAGCATTACGTCGGCCGGACGGTGCATGTCCTTGTGGAAGGCCAGTCCAAGCGGGATGCCAAGAAGCTGTACGGAAAAACCGATACGTTCAAAACAGCCATATTTCCAGTGCAGCCCGGAATAACTGCGCATACGGTCGTGCCGGTTCGTATTACACATGTGTCCCCCTTCACATTGTTTGGTGAAGTAACATAATTTTATCTCATATCCTTTCATTTCTCAAGGAGGAATTCTCATGGCTTTTACACTGCCCGATTTGCCGTATGCCCACAGCGCGCTTGAACCGCATGTGGACACGCGGACGATGGAAATCCATCACGGCAAGCACCATAACACCTACATCACGAATCTCAACAACGCCATCGCAGGCACGGATCTGGAAGGTAAAAGTCTGGAAGAGTTACTGGCGAACAACTGCGCCATCGTGCCGGACGACAAGAAAACGGCCGTACGGAACAATGGCGGCGGCCATGCCAACCACACTCAATTCTGGACCATCATGAGCGGCAGTGGCGGCGGAAACCCCGTCGGCAATCTTGCCACTGCCATCGACAGTGCGTTTAACGGATTGGACGGCCTGAAAGAACAGATCGGGACCGCCGGTGCCACCCGGTTCGGTTCCGGTTGGGCCTGGCTCACCAAAGACAGCAGCGGCAACCTGGCAGTCTCCTCCAGCGCCAACCAGGACAGCCCGATCATGGAAGGCAAAACCGCCATCCTGGGTATAGACGTCTGGGAACACGCGTACTACCTCAATTATCAGAACCTAAGGCCGGACTATATCGCGGCCTGGTGGAACCTGGTCAATTGGGAAGAGGCGGAAAACCGTTATAACGGTTAGCTGTCGGTGTTGATATGATCCCTGATATGGCTTCGGCCGTATCAGGGATTTTTTTATGCCGTCAGAGGAAGTGGTAATGGCACGGGACGGGCGTTCGGCCATACTGGATAGGGTTAACCATAGGAGAAGCACCTGCACCGGAACCGCAGGCCAGAGAACGGCTCATCAGACAGTCCATGTGCGGTGTATGTGGGACGGGCGTTTCCACCGATTCCATGGGAACCGCGATTATAGAAGGCAACACCATCGGCATCGTACCGTGAATGCCGCACGGTACGTGTTATTTCTGCGCCGTGGTGCAGAGGGAACCCGGCTTGTGCACGCGAGGCGCCGCATGTGGATTTCGTCCGTATATGGATCAGAATTCACATTTCCAGGGAGGGTTCTCAAAGTATCTCCTGCTGGATCATACCAGAAATGTATTTCTCAAGGACAATAGGCCACCGGAGGTCTCGGTACTGCTCAAGCCATTTTCCATCGGTATGCACTTTGCAGACAGGGCTGATGTGAAGATTGGATCAACAGGAGTCATCCAGGGTGCCGGTGCATCGGCATATTCAGTCTGGCAGCAGCACTGGAAGCAGGAGCGCATAGAACGATCGTCATAGGAGGCCGGGGATTTCGGCTGGAACTGGTGAAAGAATTCGGAGCGGATGTGACGATAAATATCAAACCGGTGAAAACCCAAACTCCCTATGGATACGGAGCAGATGTGGTGTTCGAGGGCACAGGCGTTCAGCAGTCGACCCGGAAAGGTATCGATATGTTACGGGAGGCGGATTATTTATCGCTCGATTTCTACCATCTGGTCCACGGCCACATCCAGTACTGCCTGCTCCGTGCCGTCCGGCCAGATAACCTTTAGTTCGTCGATGCGGTCCGCCGTGCCCAGACCGAAGGTAACTGGCAATTCCACCTGCGACAAATAGCTTCGGGTAGGCATCATCTGCCTCCGCTGTGTGAAGCCGCCTGCCGTCAGTTCTATCCACGAGCCGATGACATTGTCACCAGGTGACCGGCCTGTAAGACGGACGCGCAGCCAATGATGGCCCAAGTCCTGGTCATTGCGCAGGACCAGAGGCGGACCGCCGGTCTGCGTCAGTGCCACATCCAGGTCACCGTCTTCGTCGATGTCGGCATAGGCCGCTGCGCGCCCCACGATTTTTCGGTTCAGGTCGCCCACTGTCTGAGGAGCTACCGGGACGAATTTGTTCCGCCCCGGTCCGCCGTTCCAGAAGAGCTGAGCCGCCTGGCCATAGGTCTGACTGGGGTCCACCCGGTTGATTTGGTCTTCTATATGCCCGTTAGTCTGCAGCAGATCGAGACGCCCATCCAGATCGTAGTCAAAGAGAAACAGCCCAAACGTCAGCGCCCTCCGGCTGGGCGCACCTATGCCTTCACCGATGGCATCGTCCACGAAGAGGGACGGATCGTCCTGGCTCACGTAAACAGACGTCATCTCATTGGCGAAATTTCCGATCATAAACCCCACACGGCGGTCGTTGCGGTAATACCCGCCGTCGACCCCCATGGCTCCAGTGGCATTGCCGTCCGGTCCATAGGCCAACCCGAACATCTCGCCAGTCTCCTCGAACGTACCGTCCCCATTGTTATGGAAGAAAAAATTTCGGACCGTGTCGTTGGCGATAAACAGGTCCAGCCAACCGTCCTGATCCACATCCATGGGGGCCAGCGCAAGCGCTTTACCCACAGGAACCCCGGTAGCCGGGTTCCTGATCTGGATGCCACTCGACTCCGAAACGTCGTCAAAGGTGCCGTCGCCGTTATTCCGGTACAGATAGGAAAAGGAACCGGCGTACTCCTGTGGTGGACCGTATGCGCGTCCCACACCAGCCAGTCGAAAATCGACCTGTAAATCTATTTCTTTCGACCACTGAACATAATTAGCAACGAACAGGTCCAGATCCCCGTCGTTGTCATAGTCGAAAAACCCTGCGCTTGAGCTCCAGCTTTCGGCCTTCCCCGAAACCCCTGCGCGTGCGGTATCCTCTTGAAAAGTACCGTTGCGATTGCGGTAGAGATGGTTACTGCCGACCGCGGTAATGAACACATCAGTCCAACCATCCGCGTCGTAATCCGCCACGGCTGCCCCCATTCCGTAAAAGCTTTCGGAGAGTCCGGCAGATACCGTGACGTCATCAAAGTGGCCGCGGCCGTCGTTGCCATACAACTTCATGGTCGGAGTGGGGGAAGGGACGGCCTTGTGGGCCCAGTTGGCGGAGTTAATAAACAGGAGATCCTGGTCTCCATCGTTGTCGTAGTCGAAAAATGCGGCGCCACCCCCCATGGTCTCGGGGAGCAGTTTGTCACCGTATGCACCGCTGTAGTGGACAAAGTCGATCCCGGCTTCTTTCGAAATATCGGTAAAGCGTACGACCGGGGGGGCGGTATTCCCGATGACCGTTTCGGGCCGGGTCACATCGATGGACCGCTCCGGGTCTGTTTCGCCGGACCGGCGACTCAGATACACCGCAACCAGAACGATCAAGGCGATAGCGCCGAACACGGATAGAGACCCGCGGAAAGCTCTGCCGATTACCGCATCGTCACCGGGCGTTTCTTCCCGCTGAATCTTATCCTGTTCATGGTCTGAGATACTCATAGCTGCCTTAATCTATCGATCCGGACCGACGAGCTCATAGCGGGTTGCCCTGCGTTCTCCCGTTTCCACCGTTCGTTCGAACGCCTCACTGCGGTTCAGATCGTATATCACGATGGCCTCCGCTGCATGGTTGGCTGCCGGATCGTTCATGCGGGCCGCCGTAACGGCCTGACCGCGGGCGTTGTCGTCCGGTTTGTATTTCTGGTACAGTTCAAGGTGCGCCAAACCTTCATTCCGCTCCCCTATCTGCCGCAGGATCAGCGACAGGTTGTAGTGCGCCGTGATGTTTTCAGGGTCCAATCCCAGCGCCCGGTCAAAATAGGAACGGGCATCCTGTAAAAGGTGTTCCCTTCGCGTTCGATTGGCCTCGCCCCGCTCCTGTTTGGCGCGTTCAAAAAGCGTCAGTCCGATTTCATTGAGCAACCGATAATCCTGGCTGAAATCGAAACCACGCAGCCGCATTTCCGCGTCATCGGCTTCGACAATGCTTTTGAAGCTGGCGATGGCCTCTTCCAGAAATCCATTTTGCTTGTTGACCAGTCCGGTAAACCAGGCTACACTCCAGCCAGGAGCCGGCGGATCGAACGCCGCAGCCCGATTCAGCGCTTCGATGGCCTGATCTTGTACGGTACCCTGCTGGATGTACACCCGGGCCAGGTTAAGCGGTCCGTCCGGTCGCCCTAATGCCTCCACCTGAATAAAAGCTTCCTCGGCCCGACGCAGGTCGCCCTTTGTCTTACCGCCTTTCAGCAACATGCCAATACCGTAGTCGTTCCATCGTTCCCACTCCGGTATTTCGGACGGTGCGTTCTGTACATCTTCGCCGCTCACCGGAAAAGTCATCCGGTCCGCGGCCAGTGTCATAATGGGCAGGTCGTTTACGAAGTCTTCGCCGTACACGTGTTTCATATAGGTCGTGTCGAACTTGCGGTATTGCAGACGGACTTCCACGGTAATAGGCGCCCTGACATATCCCGGAACGTCGAGACCAAAATGCACAACATCCGCCCCGCCCGGCGGGATCTGATTATTGTACAACGACAGGTAAATATCCTGGGCGTTGCGGCGGTCGATCCGATTGCCGTTGCGATCCAGGATGTATGAGTTGACAAAGTGGGACCAGGGATCTACGGCGTAATCTTCGTCTAAACCACCGCTGCGTCCAATCAACCGCCCCCCGGAAGTCACCAGCACGTCCATCCAGAGTTCGTTCGAGTCACCGGTACCCTCGGTGAGCAGGTGTCCCATCTTGAGTGTTCGGATAACTACATCGATCAAATACGACCGGCCCGGCTGCAGTACGGGTGTCTCGGGCCTCAGTGGCGCGGTAAAGCGACCGTCCCCTGCGCTTCCCTCACGCACGCCGAACAGATCGACACGAACGACCCCGTCATTGAACTTCTGGTGTGCTTCATTCACCCAGTCCGGCAATCCTATCAGGTGGGCGAGGCCGGTATTGGCGCTGGCGTACAGGTGATCATGGATCTTTAGCTTACCGGATTCGTCGAAATCCTGGGCCGAAAACTGGTCCGACTCCCGCAGCGGCATGTGGCACCCATTACAGTTCTGCTCCGCCTTTTCAGGATAATAGAAACTGCTCACCCCATGTCCGGATACACCGCTGGTGTGGTAGGAATCATAATGATTCTGGCCCCGCAGCCATTTGTATTTGTTCAGCTCTTCCGGCAAATGGACCTTATGGCACGTACCACAGAATTCTGGTGTCTTATGAAACGGTTTCAAAAATGTCTTCTTATGTAAGTCCGGTTTGGCTTTTACCAGCTGATTGCTGACCCAGCGCAGCGATTTGTTGTCACTGAACGCAAAAGGATAGTGAACGGGTTCCTCGATGGTATAATCGGCATTTCCACGCAGGCTGTTGATATTGGTTATGGCATGACAGGAGGTACAGGTGATGCCTGCCTGGCCGGAGGGATCATTCTCGTCATCAAAGTCAGGATCATCGAATTTTCCGCTGAAGAATACGACCGGGTCATGGCAGCCTGCACAGAACCGGGATGCCTGCAGATCTCCGTCTCGCTCCAAGGCCGCCCTGCGGGTTTCACGAACGGAAAACAAATAAGGGGGATTGTTGAACGAACTGAACCGATGCGCACTGTGGGCCCATCTGAAATGGGAGTCAGCGTGACACTCTTTGCAGTATTCATCGTTCGAAAGGACCTGTTCTGGAATGAATTCCCCGGTGGCGGTTCGAGCCAGCGATGGAAAGAAGTACTGCTCTCCGGAAACCGGCCCTTCCACGCTCCATTGCCGGGGATCCTGCATCTGCCACACCACCATTACGACACCGAAGACCGCGGCGGCCATGGTCCACCTAAGACCGATCCGCCACTTGATGCCCTCTCCAGCCAGCCGGTGCAGTATGAACAGCCATGCCGCCAGCAGCGGTGTAATCACGTGGGCCCAGTAAGCCATGGAACGGATGAACCCGTCATTGATGGCAATTAAACCTTCAAGGCGGGTGAGCACTACACCACTGCCCAGAAGGATCAAAGCTACGGCAAACAACCCGACGCCCGCCCGGACGGCCCGGCGGTTGGGACGGCCATAGGATTTGACCATGTGGAGGATGCCGAAGACCAGAATCGGAATGATGATCAGCGCACCCAGAAACAGGTGGACGATGAACATATTCATGTAAAACCAGTTCTGGTAGGTCTGTCCGGTTATCGCTTCCGTCACCGTCACGCCGGCCAGATAAACCGCATTGATAGCCAGCAGGACAAACAGGGCAAAAACCACGAACAGGAGACGCTTAAGGCGGGGGCCTACAGCGGGGATATACGCTTGTCTTTTACGCGCCGGTGCAGAAGAGTCATCATGCTCAACGGGCATGATCAGTCACTCCTTCTTACTTTTTCCTGGCCATGCATCCAGCGGCGACCACGAGAGGGAAGACCGTCAGAGACACGTCCGACGGTTCAGGGTACAAACCTAAATCCACTATTTTTAAAATATGTTTTAACGGATTATTGTGCAAGGGGATTAAAGGGAGACAGAAGAAACAAAACACCCTTGTTCATTTAC
>CAYYIS010000019.1:22549-79825 GCA_964470965.1 uncultured Gemmatimonadota bacterium
GCGATCAGATCTCTTGACATTGATGTGCTTTTTTCCTGTCCCGAACCAGTAATCGTGTACGTACTCGTTGTTAGGATCTAAAAAATACATAAGACTAATAAGTATCTGATTTTGTTATAGATTTCAGGACTGTTTCATCAATACCCGTTCTACGAATTTTCGGATTAGAGAATTGGATTCCGGCGTCTCCTGAACGGAAGCCAGTATACGCCCCAGTTGCGCGTCGTTTTCGGTGTATTCATCCTTGTAGATAGTCAGCCGTTCTATCAGGATTTCACGGTCCAGTTCCGGATGAAACTGGAAGGCCCAGAAAGGTTTGGCTGGGATTCGAAATGCGTGACAGCACAAATCCGTATACGCCAGTGTCTCGAACGCATCAGGCGCTTTCAGAGCCCTCTCTTTGTGGACAGAGACCGCAAGAAAGGGATTGGGGGTATCCTGAAACAGCGGATCGGCAGCCGCCTGAGCTGTGAGCCGGATCGGAATAGAACCCCGCTCAAAATCTTTTTCATCCCGGATGATTTCTCGTCCGAACGCGACCGACGCGAGCTGGAACCCGAAGCAGGAGGCGAACACAGGAACATCCCTTTCCGCGCAGTACCGCATCAACCGTTCACCGGACTCCAGGAACGGGTTCGTGTCCGGCTCCAGTACACTGGCCTCGCTGGCGCCGCCGACGAAAAGCGCATCGTAGCCGGCCACCACATCGGTATCGAATCTGGGGGTATCAAAGACATTCAGGATGTGGATCTGGGAGGCGTCGAGGCCGCTGTACCGGGCAAAACTGCCATGTTCTTCCCTGCGCACTTTCGGATTTTGGCGAATCTGCAGGAGCAGAATTCGAAGGTGCGACACGGATGGGCTCATGATATCTGCGCGGAATGCAGGCCATGGTACACACCGGCGTCTGTGAGCAATTCGTCGTGAGTGCCGCTCTCGGCAACTCGGCCGTCGCTCAAAACAACGATCCGGTCGGCATACCGAACCGTGGCCAGGCGGTGGGCAATGATGAATGTGGTACGGCCGACCAACAGCCGGGAGAGGCTTTCCTGGATGAGACGCTCGGATTCCGTGTCCACGGACGAGGTAGCCTCGTCCAGTATGAGAATCGGGGGATCCTTGAGCAACGCGCGGGCTATGGCGATTCGCTGTTTTTCGCCCCCGGAAAGACGGACACCCCTTTCGCCTACAACTGTATCGACCCCCTCGGGCATACCGTCGATAAGATCCAATATATTCGCGGCTCTGGCGGCCTCAATGACGTCATCGAGATTTGCTTCGGGACGGGCATAAGCGATGTTTTCCCGGATGGACGCGTTGAACAGAAACGTCTCCTGTGCCACGATACCGATATTTTGCCGCAGAGACGCCAGGCTGATGGCACGAAGGTCCTGACCATCAATAAGGATCCGTCCGTGGGTGGGATCCATCGCACGTACGATCAGGCTGGTGAGCGTGGTCTTGCCGGCGCCGCTATGGCCTACGATGGCCATCACTTCACCCGGCTCGATGTTCAGATCGATGCCGCGCAGCACCTCTTCCCTTGTGTTGTAGCTGAAACGCACTTTCTCGAACGTTACCGCGCCCTGTACACCGGTGATTTTACGGGCATCAGGCATATCCTGGATCTCAGGTATTTCGTCCAGGTATTCGAAGACGCGATCTGCAGCGGCGAGCGCCTTCTGGAAGCGCTCATTTTCGTTGGTCACCTCAGTAATCGGCCAGTACAGCCGCCACAGGTAGGTCATGAACGCGACCAGGCTACCCACGGACAGGGTGCCTTCCATAACCTGAAATCCGCCGTACCACGCCACGGTAACGACGCCTATACCGGACATATTCTGCATTAACGGACCGTATCGGGACCACAACGTAACACCCTCTACCACACCGTTCATATAATCGGTGTTTTCATCCCTGAATGTCTGAGCTTCCTGATGCTCTCTGGTGAAAAGCTGGATGATCGGTATACCGGAAACATTATCCTGCAAACGGGCATTGATGGCCGCGAGCTGCTCTCTGATGCGTCGGTTGATGCGTCGGATACGGTTATTGAAGCGGATGGTGAGCAGCACCATGATCGGCACGGGAAGCAGCGTCAGGCAGGCGAGCGTCGGGTGGATGGCGAACAGAATAACGGCGATGCCCAGAAAGGTAAGCGTCTGTGTGACGAATACGTTTGCGGTGTGAGCGATCATGTCTCGCAGCGCCTCCGTATCATTCACCACCCGTGACATGATTTCACCGGTCTGTCTCTCCCGGAAGAACCGGTTGGACATGGTCTGAAGATGTTCGTACAACTGCGTACGAATTCTGAGTACTACCTTCTCAGCCACCACATGAGAAATCTGATGCTGCCAGTACATGGCGACGTACTTGACCGCATAGGAAACGATCAGAACCAGGGCAATGGTGTGCAGCATGCCCCAATCACTCGTAGCGAACACGTCGTCAATGATAACTTTGGTGAGCCAGGGCGGCACCAGATTCATCCAGGCCACGGCCAGCATACAGACCGCGGCGAACGTAATCCCCTTCCAGAAAGGGATCAGGTAGCTGAACAGCCGGTGCACGGTGGATCCGCTGTTATTCATTGCTTGCCTGGTTTTCATCACTTTAACCGATCAACGATCTGGAGTGCGATATCGACCACTTTGTCAGGATCGGCGGCAATAATACGAATCATAGGTTCTTTCCCCTCGTCCCCCAGGTCATAGACGATATCAGGCACCGCCTCATCATGCTCCCGTATCACCTGCTCTGTTCCCCATTCCAGAGACGAGCCTTCTCGCTCCTTCACGTCGTGTGGCTCCATTTTCCGATTGAAGGAGGCAACAAAAAGGTCAAGGCTCCGGCAGGCGGCCAGGATCTCTTTGGTGTAGAGAATGTTCATAACCGCACGCTTGTTCGGATCGTGTCGCATACAGGTCAGAACGATCTTCGCGATGTGGGATGATGCACCGAATTCCGGTCCGGAGATGGTCCTGATGTTCCGGTGAAAACGTACCAGTCGCCCGGGAAATGCCGCCACATCGGCAGGGCTTTTGGCTCCCGGAATTCCCATGGCCAGGTTGGACTGCACCTCGGGCACGAGCGATCCCGCTTCGGGTGTTTCCTCCAGTCGGCACACCGCCATGGCCAAGGTGTTTAATACATTATGTCTTTCCGCTGCCTCGTACAGCGCATGCGCATGATTTACCGCCCCATGCCCTTTCCCGGTCGGCATGGCATGGCAAATAGCGTCGTGGAGGTAACACTTGGCCGTAGCCACAGCCTGTTTTACCGAAACGCCCTTGGCCAGTTCCGCAGCAATAGCAGACGCGAAGGTGCAGCCGGTTCCATGGGTATTTTCCGTATCAATGCGTTCTGCTTTAAACAGTTCGAATGAATCACTGTCGCCATCATACAGAACATCTATAGCCGCGCCTTCGAGATGTCCCCCTTTTACCACCACAGCGTCTGCGCCCATGGCGTGGATCTCCTGCGCGGCGGCCTTCATGCTCTCTACGTCTGTGACGGCCAGCCCGGTCAAGGCTTGCGCTTCATCCATGTTGGGCGTTACGACGGTGGCCAATGGGATCAACCGATCAATCAAAATGGTAGTGGCGTTCGACGCGAGCAGGGCATCGCCGCTCTTAGCGACCATCACAGGATCGACGACAAGCGGGATGCCTTCGTATCGCTGCAGCGTATCCGACACGGCGACGATTGTGGAGACGTTGGACAGCATACCGGTTTTAATCGCTTGCGCCCCGATGTCGGTGAGGACCGATTCGATCTGTAAAACGATATTTTCAGCAGGTATTTCGTGAATACCCTGAACACCGACGGTATTCTGAGCCGTTGCGGCCGTGATGGCCGACGTACCGTAGACGCCCAGTGCGGTGAATGTCTTTAGATCCGCCTGGATACCTGCGCCTCCGCCGGAATCGGATCCGGCTATCGTTAAAACTGTTGGAATCATTCAATCTCCTGCTCTTCCTGCCCATAGGATTCTTTAATCAGTTTGTTCAAATATTCTGAAGGGTTTTCAACGGCTTCCTTGGAGACGGTCAATTCCGAACGCTGGAGCAGCTTCAGGCCATGGCTGTAGTCCTTGAACATCTCCATACCGAGTTCATCGGCAGGTACCCCTTGTTCGGATGCGTTTTTCAACAGCGCTTCCCTGGCTTCCGGTTCCAGGTTCAATTTGAGATTATACTCTTCCTTGAAACGTGCCTCAAACCGGGAGATAGCCGCCTGAGTGAGTAGCACGTTCAGGGATTCTTCAGGATGTTCCACCACCTCACGGGTGACCCTGAAATCGGAAATCGAGGTAGAAGGCAGCTTTTTCTCATATTTGATTAAAACCTTCTCGCAGACGCCTACCAGACCCCGGGCCCCTGTTTTTTCGTCGAAGGCCCGTTGCGCGATCAATTCCAACGCGTCGTCATCGAATTCCACCGTGATATCGTACGCTCTGAAATCCCGCTTCTTGGCCTGAACCACCGTGCTGTTGGGATTCTTCAGAATATGGTACAGGTCATCCGCATTCAGAGGATGCAGCGTGGCGATGACCGGCAGACGACCAACGAATTCCGACTCGAAGCCGTACTGGATTAGATCTTCGGATTTTACATGCTTTAGCCAAGAGGGTTCCTCACTGTCGTCTGTCTCTACCGGTTCGTCCGCCGTAATAAAACCTATCTGCTGCTGATTCATCCGGCGATTGATAATATCTTCCAGGTTCTGAAACGCGCCGCTGACTATAAACAGGATGTTGCGGGTATTGACTTTCTTCTTCTGGATTTTACCGGTCCGCTGAAACTGGAGAGCGTTTTCCATCTGCGAAGTGAGGTCGTGGGGCGCTTGAAGATCCACCTCCGTCTCCTCCATCAGCTTCAGGAGCGTTCTCTGAACGCCCGTGCGAGATACGTCCGGCCCGACGACTGTGCCGGACGCGGCTATCTTGTCGATTTCATCGATGTAGATGATACCGTACTGAGCCAGCTCAATATTCCCGTCGGCTTCGCTTACCAGTGAACGCACCAGATCGTCCACATCGCCGCCCACATAACCGGTTTCACTGAATTTGGTGGCATCGCCCTTTACGAACGGCACCCCGAGTTTCTTGGCGATAAGTTTTATCAGGTAAGTCTTACCGACACCGGTCCCGCCGATCATAATTATATTATTCTTGATATTACCGACCGAATCATCATCGTCATCCAGCCTGATCCGATTAAAATGAGTGCAGATTTTTGTGGCGAGAATCTCCTTGGCTTCGCCCTGCCGGATCACATATTGATCCAGATATGCTTCCAGCTCTTCCGGCCTCATCTCGAAACGGAAGTCCGTCGGCTCCTCGCCCTCTGTTTCGGGACCGGCCGGTGTCCCTTCCTGTTCCGCCTGGGCGAACGCTACGTTCGCACCGTATTTATGCTGGAAAAAATCCTTGAGATCCTTCTGAATATCTCCAAGATTCGGAGGTGCATCTTTAGAAGACATGAGCAACCTTTCAGTTCAGTGCTTGTTCACAGAAAATAATCCGGCGGCGAATCGCTTCAATTGCCGACTTCTGCATTGTCCTGTTTCGCTATTTCTGGAGAGCTGCGTGTGGATCAGCCGGCACGCGTGCCGTTCGGAACAGACTGTTCCGGCACTGCCAGGACTGGAAGTACACCGTCCGCGTAACCGATGTCGAACAGCATACCTTCGGACAGCTGCCCCATCATCTTTCTCGGTTCGAGGTTAACAACGAACAACGCCTGCCTGCCCTCGAGTTCGGATGGATCGTCTCGTTCCTGTTTTATCCCCGCCAGTATGGTGCGGTGATGATCCCCTAAGTCTACGATCAATCGGACCAGTCTATCCGAGCCCTCAATCCCCTCCGTCCTAAGGATGGTACCTACACGAATGTCGAGCTTGTCGAATTCTTCGAATTTTATGTGTGGTTTTACGGACGCAGGCGTGAAATCCATTGATAATTCTACTCCATTAAATGCCGTTGGATTAATCTTACGCAATATAGCAAATTTAAAGTGTTTGGGCAAGTGACGAAAGCCCCATTAAGAAAAGAAAATATTGGACCGCATGGACAGGTGTGTTTCGCGTTAAACCAGCCTTGCAGGAAGAGGATCTCCTGGATCAGAGCCAGTCCGCCGCCCTGTTCGCCGGGCATCGCACAGAAAAACAGCGAGTACAGATGGGACTGGATTTGATGTAGAATACCCGATCCGAGAACTTACTTCCATCTATACAGGCCCAGTGCCCTCCTCCGTTTATCATTACGGGACGACTTTATGTTTGGCGCCACTGAATCCGGCCGACAGATGACAATTTCCACCAGGATCTGCACGCCGTAGTCATTGGGTGGGGTTCTGCTTGAACTTGCCCAAGCCCACACAAGAGCAGACAGACGCATTCGGGTTGTCGTCGCGCGGACCATACTAAGGCGGAAGGAAAAACATCGTGGTTATCGATCATCTCCTAGTATTTTCCAGCGTGCCAGTAGAGCGGAAGACCCCGTATTTCCATGACCGTTTCATTACCTACCGTCTTTATACTTGATCCATGCGTTGACACCCTGAACCCTACCCTATATATTCCGAACAAACAATCCAAAACCTAATCACGACTAATCAAGAGAATGCGCAGACAGGGTTATGAAGCTTGAAATTTTCGAAGAGGGAATGATCGCACGGCAGCCGGAAGTCGGCCCGACGGCTGTTGCAGCTTGTTCCAGGTGTTCGGTAACGGATAACGGTGACCTTGTGTGCACGTACTCCGTGCAGGAGGAATTGGGCCGAAACGACTTCAAAAAGGTGATCGTCCGTTCGTCGGACGGCGGAACAACATGGTCCGAACCGGAATATATCTGGCCACATCTACACAACAAGTTCTCACTGATCGGCTCCATCAGCCGGGCGCAGGACGGCGAGCTTTTTCTCTTCGGAATCCGCATACCGATCGATACGCAGGGAGAATCGTTCTGGTCGGAAGCGAGTGAAGGCATAAAGCAGAACACACTCTTCCATGCCTCTTCGACCGACAACGGCCACACCTGGACCGACCCGGCCCCTCTTCCGCTGCCTATCCCCGGTTCCGCGGAAGCACCGGGCGCCATAACGGTGATGAAGGACGGTGGCTGGATCTGCTGCTACTCTCCGTACAACACGTTTGATTCAACAGTAGAGGTGGACCGGCACCAGGTGGTCTACATGCGTTCCGACGATCGCGGTCTGAACTGGACGCATGGCGCTATGCTGCGGTTCGAGGATACCGCATCCACTGCGGCCGAAGCCTGGGTTGTTGAACTATCGGACGGTAGGCTACTGGGCACCTGCTGGCACATTCCGCCCCACGGTCAACCGGATTACTCCAACGCCTATGCCCTCTCACAGGACGGCGGCCGTACCTGGACGTCCACCCGGGGCACCGGAACGCTGGGCCAGTCTCCGGCACTTGCCCCATTGCCCGACGGGCGGGTCTTATTCGTTTACAACCAGCGCAAACACGGTGAACCCGGTATTCGCCTGGCCATATCCCGCCCGACGCCCGAGAACTTCGGAATTGAAATCGACAGGCCGGTCTGGCAGGCGGAAAACCGTACCCGGAGTGACACCTCCGGAGACCATGACAACTGGCAGGATTACGCATTCGGCGAACCTTCGGTCACGCTTCTGCCAGACGGTGCCTTCCTGGTCGCGTTCTGGAAGATCCAGCCGGAAGAACGCGGCATAGGATACGTTAAGGTTAGAATGGGATAGGATGTGAAGGTACATTGATGACACTCGAAGAACAGAAGGATTTTTTCGAGGAACAGGGATTTCTGATCGTAGAGAACCTGCTGTCTTCCGAGATAGTCGAGCAGTGCCGGAAAGAGATCGAGCGGCTGCATCATGTGGCAGCAGAACTGGAGTCTAAGGGCGAATCGGTACCCGGTAGCTTCCAGAAAGAGCCGTATACGGACGGTGCGAACAACGAGGATGGGCTGCCGGTGCTCAGAAAGGTCGAGAACACCCGCAAGTATTCAACGGTGTTCCGGGATCTGTCGGCCCATCCAGAATTGATAGTCGCCGTGCAGAACCTGATCGGCGAAGACCTGCTGTTGTTCCGCAGCACGCTCATGCTCAAACCGGCGTTTCACGGTTCCGCCCACGGTCTGCACCAGGACTCCGCCTATTGGCCCATGGAACCGCCCAAACTGGTGACCGTGAGTATTGCCCTCAATGACGCCACACCAAAGAACGGCTGTATCAAAGTCATTCCGGGCAGTCACAAATGGGGCCTGAAGGAATGGGGTCATATCGCCCGGGATAAGCACGAGACTATGACGGACCGAGAAGATATAGATGTCTCCGGCCAGATAGACCTGCCGCTGTCCGCGGGCAGCGCAGTATGTTTCCACAGCCTGATGGTACACGGCTCCGGCGCCAATATGTCGCCCAATCCCAGAAATACCGCATTGTATGCTTACTTCTCCCCCGAAGTCCGGTATGTCCCCAAAGGAGAGCGCCCGCAGGAAAAATCATTCCCTGTGGTCGCCGGTCTGGACGGGCGGGAGGAGTTAAAGTTGGTAGCGTATTAAAGGACCGGCTCCTGATCGCAAACCAGTTTGTCCCTCAGGTTCCGTGCAGCCCAGGTTCTACCATACGGCGAAGGCTCCGCGTGATTCCACAATCTGGCCGATGCCCCTAAGGCACCCGTCCGTCCATATGCTGTTCTGCAAAGCCGTGCCCCGAAGAAATCGGACGTGTATTGGGCTAAACGATAAAATGGCACTCCACCTTTTAGACCTGTAAACGGGATACGATGAAGAACAGATGAGAAATCCGGTGCAAGATCCTATCTTCCACGACTACACCTTCACCGAAGCAGATAGAACAATTCTGGATCGAGACGGGCACCTCGCGCTGCCCGGTCTGCTGACACAAGACGCCTGCCACAGACTCACAGCCTCCCTGGCACGCATCCAGGAGCTGCATGAGGCCCATGACGAGCCGGAGACATCGCCACAACGATATGTTGCTGAATATGATGAATATATGGCAAGCTTGATCGGCCATCGGCAGATGCTTACGCTTGCACATACCTTTCTGGGTCCGGTGATCCGGTACGATCATTGTGTTGGTCTCAATCGCCGGGGAGGGGATAAGGGAAGCAATTGGCACAGTCATGCCTATGCGGATGAACGCCCCGAACTGGGTTTCATCCGCGTGTTTTTCTATGTTAACGGCTTCGAAAAGGACGATGCAAACTTGAAGGTTGTGCCGGGCAGCCACCTGTATCGGGATCGATCTATTCATGCGGAATCTGACAAGGAATTGTGTTCCGGCTGGTTGAAAGGCAAGGCACACCCCTTAACTGGTGAGCCCCTTGAATTGGTACCTCTGGAAGTACCACCGGGAACAGTGATAATCATGTGGACCCACGCTGCCCACGGCGTCACCGCTCGCCGCCCGGACAGCGTCACACGCTGGTGTGTGGTTTACGCCTACAGGAATCCCGGCGAGCCGTCAGGGGCCCGATGGATCACCGAGCGCTTCGAAAACGCAGGTATCCACGGTACCGACGGATTGATGAGTTTGCTATGATGTCCGGACAGAAAAGAAGAACCATCATCAGAAGTCTTGGGTTGCAATGGAGCTCTGCTGATCTGGGTATAGGGCAGCCATTGTTGGATTTCCTCTTCGCAGAAACACCTGCCGACCCCAGCGGTGGGACCACTGGGCCATAAGAGGAAACCGAGCCGGTTGAAGACATTGGCGATATCCAACACCCGGCACCGGACAATCGGTCCCAGTTCAACCGACCTATGATTATCGTGCCATCCGGTTTCGGGATGATCCTGCTGTGAGGCCTGGCCGGTGACCGTGCCATCAGAATTCTTGTTGTAATCGGCCTGGTCGGATGCCTGCAGGTTCAGAAACTCATGCCATTGAACTGGACCGGTACATCCTGGCTGCTTGCGCTACGGAAGAGCGTCCACTGAACACACTGGCTATCGTAAGGTTAGGAACATTCATTCTGGAAGAACAGCCGTCAACAGGATGTGTATCATTCCTTATAAAGGGAAGAGATCATGCGCATATTAATTACCGGTATTTCAGGTCGAATCGGAGCGAATCTGGCGGCACGGCTCGTAAGAGAAGGGCATGACGTTCGGGGCCTGATCTGGCCCCGTGATCTTCGGACGGAGAAGGTGGCCAACCTGGGTGTCGAGTTGATCTCCGGCAGTGTCACCGAAACGGAAGATGCCCGAAAAGCGGCAGACGGAATGGACGCCATATACCACTTGGCCGCGGCGTTTCAAGGCGGCGGGCCTTTTACCGAAGAGGAATACTTCGAGATTAACGTTCGGGGAACATTCAACATGCTGGAAGCGGCACGGCATGTGGATAGGTTGGAACATTTCTGCTACGCCGGGACCGATGCGGTGTACCGGAAATACATCCCGGGAGGTATTCCCGATCCGATTAACGAGACCATGTTTGTGGAACCGAAAGGAGATTATGCACTAACCAAATCACTGGGTGAAGACCTTTGCCTCGGCTACTGGAGAGGTCATGGGCTGCCGGTGACGGTCACGCGGTTCGCCAATGTTCTGGGCGCAGGTGAAATCCTGAAATTCACCCAGTTCTTTCTGAGCAGAATGAAGGGCAATTCGCACCTCTCCTCCCTGTGGGCTGGTGAAGAGCGGCTGATTATTCTGCGTGACGAAAACGGCCGGCCGTATAAAAAACATGTCGCAGATGTCCGGGATATCGTAGACGGTTGCTTTGCGGTACTGGGCAAAAGCGCCGCCCTAGGTCAAATCATACAACTGGCTGCACCGGAAGCATTTACATGGGATGTGGCCATACCCCACTTATCGGCAGCGCTTGGTATCCCGTATGTAGAAGCAGATGTTCCAGGCACCCCCACATTCTATGAATTTGACCTCACCCGCTCCCGAACTCTGTTGCAATTCGAGCCGGAATACCATATCATCCGTATGATAGATGACGCGGTCCGATTCGACCGGGGTGAAGACATCGGTCTGCTGGAGACGTAGGAAATCATGGAGGAGACTCATCAATGCGATCCATCTTCGTCGGTATCGAATATGCCGGTAAAACCACACTGATCAATCATCTGCAGCGCTACTACAACCACCGTAACCGTTCCACACATAATGACGATCATTTCACGATTCCGGACGCCAGTCTGAGTCCAGCGTCGCGGTCTGAATACGTTGGATATCCGGATGATGTCAAGGAACGGATGCAGCGGATGCAGCTGCATTACCATATCGAAGTCATCAAGAACTACCCGAATACCCTCATCAGCGGATGGCATATCGAAGAGGGGATTTATACGTCTATGTACGGTAACGACCCAGGGAATCCTTATTACCCGAACTACAATTACGGCTACCAGAGGCATTACGAGGTGATGACGCTCGAAGCCCGGTTGCCCGACATCGTCATGTTCAAAATCACCGCTGACGACGACACTATCAGAGAGCGGATGCGGACTGATCCCCATGAATATCAGATCATTAGGGAACAGGACATCCCGGAACTCAAAAAACGATTCGACGAAGAGGTCGAAAAATCTCTGTTCAACAGCAAGGGCCGCCTCGTGACCATCGACACCACCGACAGGACCCCGATAGAATCCCTGGATGAATTGCTGATCAAATCGGAACCGCTCATCACCGACGGCGAATTGGCAATGCGTGCCATGCCAGTTCCGATTGGAGAGTACGAAGTGCGTTATGAAAACGGCGTCCGGAAAATGGACATGCGATGATGAAGGAATTGAAAATGTACAAAGGCAGGATCACCAATGACCGCCTGATGCCGTTACAGCACGGTGGTCGGAGCTGGACATTGAACTGAATCCCGGCCTGACAAACGGGTTGCTGGCGGAACGAGAGCCGTATGGAGGATAATTATGAAACTGCTCATCGTAATCGTTAACAAACGTGATATCCGGCGTCTGAGCGATGCGCTCGTGGACACCGGGTTTCGGTTTACAAAAATCGGCAGCTCCGGAGGTTTTCTTGGTGAGGGCAACGTCACCCTGCTAATTGGGCTGGTCGAAGCCGATGTGGAAGCTGCCATCGAGATTATACGCGTCCATTGCAAGTCCCGTGAAGAGCCAATGAGCGTCGTTCAGCCTGGTACCCGTATAGAGGCCAATCCTCTCGAAGAAGCCATTGCCGTCCCCGTGGGTGGGGCGCAGGTGTTTGTACTCAACGTTGAACAGGTCGTTCAGGTGTGACTAACCGTACAGCAAAGCCCCGTTTTTCCCGTCTTCAGACCTTACGAGGTATGAATCTCTGGAGTGTGCGCGGTGGGTTCTCCGCGGTTCACTCCTCTATCACTTCCGGCGCCTATGCGACGGGATACGCACTGCATCTAGGCGCCTCAAACGCTATGATCGGCCTGCTCTCCGCCGCTTCATCCTGGAGTGGCCTGCTTCAGGTCCTGTCACCCCTGCTAATCGAACGGCTTCCCAGACGCAAAGCGCTCTGCCTGATCGCCTTTGGATTTAGTTTCGTCCTGTGGCTTCCGGTGGCGATGCTGCCGTTTTTCGTGCCCGACCCCTGGCTGCCGCTTGCCATGGTGACGTTCATCATCATCGCCGGCCTCGCCAGTTCGCTGGCCGCGCCCGCCAATTCATCATGGATCACGGATCTGGTGCCGGGTGAAATACGCGGACGTTTTGTGTCCCGTCAACAGAGTATTATCGCCGCGGTCGGCCTGGTGGTTTCGCTCGCGGCGGGAGCTTATCTGGACCAGTTCGATGAGAACACCCGGCAGGCCGGCTTCACCTCATTATTCATTACAGCAGTCGCATTCGGCATGGGCGCGATCATCGTATGGAGCCGGATCCCGGAACCACCCGTGCAACGGGTGGTCCGACAGCCGGCCGGAACCCTGCTGACCTTGCCATTCAAACACAAGCAGTTCCGTACCTTCATGATGCTGGTGTCTATCCGTGGCATGCTCACCATGATCGCGGCGCCGTTCTTTGCGGTGTACATGCTCCAAACGCTCAGCATCCCCTACTCCGAAATCGCGCTCTTCGCTGCGATCACCACGCTGGTGCGTGTTGCAGTCAATCCTTTGTGGGCATATCTGGGTGACAAGTTTGGATACCGGCCCGTGCTGCTCATATGCAGTTCCGGGCTCGCGCTGTTACCCCTGTGGTGGGTGTTCGCCACGCCGGAGAACTATCGCATTACCGTACCGCTTATACAGGCATGGGGCGGCCTCGTAGGCGCAGGAATTCCGATTGCCCGTTTTAACTTGATGGCCAAAATCGCACCGGAGGAGAACCGATCTATATATATTGGCTGTTACTCCGCCATGTTCAACTCGGCCTCCGCCCTGGGTGCGATGATCGGCGGCGTAACGGCGGCGTTCTGTACCGACCTGCCCGAACTGGCGAGGTTCGGCTACAGCATCTCCGGTTTGCAGTATCTCTTCCTCATCGGATTCGGGCTGCGGTTAATCAGCGGCATGCTTCTCAAGTATGTGCGGGAGGAGGCATCCACACCGCCGCGGCAGGTACTCCAGCAGGTCGGTTCGGGGCGGCCGCTGGCCACCTTATGGCACCTGATACGCATGATCAAGTCATCCGATCCGGATGTGAAGGCCAGGGCGGCAAGAGAGTTGGGGGAAACCGGCAGCGCGATCGCGGTGGAGGAACTGATTGCCCTGCTGGATGACAGCGACCGACGGGTACGGGAAGAAGCGGCACGGGCCCTCGGCAATATCGGTGACCGGCGGGCGGTGACGCCCCTGCTCGATAAAGCAAGCGACCCCTACTCCGATATCTCGGAGGAAGCCATAGAGGCGCTAGGAGCCATGCGGACTCCGCTGAGCCAAAATATCCTGGTTACGCTACTGGCGGACAACCGTCCCCAAATTCGGAGAAGCGCCGTGCTGGCGCTGGACCGGTTCGGCGACCAGAGCATGCGGCCCGCCCTGGAAAATATGCTGGAGATTGAGAAAGACCGTACCATCATCCTTACCGCTGTAGAAGCGCTCAGCAAAATGGGTGATGAAAAGATCCTGCCCCATGTGTATCTTCTGATGCGGGACAGCTCCCCTGGTTTTGAACGCAAGGCACTGGTACAGTCGCTCGGTCACCTTATCGAAGCGCCGGATCGGCTGTACCGTATGCTTCAGGCCGACCCCATGGCCAGAGACCGCCAGGTGGCCGGCGTGTTCTCGTCCATAAAACGGCGGTTAGGGCGCTGGGATCTGAATCAAATCCTGGATGCCCCCTATTATGAGACACTGTTGAGCGATGGACTCTCCAGCTACGAGGAACAGAAGTACAATGAAACCGTCAACCGGCTTTTCGCTGTCGGCGGACGGGTGGAGGGACGGCTGGCGGAGAGCTCAACGGGTGCGGATCTTATCAGGGCATATCTCGCGGAAAAAGAGAATGGGGAGCTGCAGAGCGACCCAATACGGCTCTTGCAGATGGACAACCGCATCCTCGGGCTCAGCAGCAGCAGCCTGGAGATGATGCACAAAGAAGCACAGCGGCGCCCATTGCACTTGGAAGAGTTCCTGCTGTCCGTGGTCGCGTTCCGGCAGGTCGTCACGGAAGTGTTACGGTTGTCAAGGTAGGCCTGCTCGCCCCTAGAGGAGGGTATGGATACGAACCGGCCAACATCCTACAGGAACATGCGGTGCTGCGACTATCATAAAGTGTGGCCACCTAACAATGACATCCCTGCGGCCCGGGGACCGTATTCAAGGGCCATCAAGCGTAGAACCCGCCACAGCGTACGGCTGAGTCTCCGAGTCCGGGGCCGCTACGCCGAGTAACATAATTTCGGTCCATATCGTTCTGTTCTCAAATCTTTCTAAAATGGTCTTTACCCATTGCCGGTTGAACTGACTGACTCCCGACGGCTCCTAGAATGCTTCCCATTGCCTTGTTATATCCCAGCTTTAACTAAACTTCCATTTGAAAATCCACCTGGAATCTTTGTCGTTTCCAGAATAACCAAGAAATCGGTCGCAGTGATCAGAGCGACACCACCTGTTGCTCGGCTCTGTATTATTCTTTTTCTTCCGCCAAAGTCTATAGACCTTTACCGGAATCCGTTCCGGGGATATCGGACGTTAGTACATGTTACGCGACATGCTGCCGGCGTGTTAGCTATCGCGTTCCTGTCCTGGTTCAGAGGCATCCCTCTGCCATTGGTCTGTTCATGGAATGACCGTATTGGTCTCTGTAAGCCCCTGTAGAGACTGCTCTCCCGCTTGACAGCCGTTCGGCCGCCCCGTATATTTTCGGAACATCAATCATCCCATGAAAACAGTAGCCTTTTACGAGGAAATCCGCATGATAAAACTTGCCATTTCCATGCCACCAGACCCCGGAATTCCGTTAACATTGTTGAAGCAGTGCGGCGTAAAATATGCCGTCGGCTGCATCAGCTTAAATCCCATTCCCAACGCCACCGAAGAGGAGCAGCCCTGGAGCTTTCCATCTCTCATGAAGGTCAAAGCGGCCTATGAGGAAAACGGCATCGCACTATCGGTCATCGAATCCCGACCGCCCATGGAAAAAATCAAACTGGCGTTGCCCGGAAGGGATGAAGAGATTGAGGTCGTCTGCGAACTGTTACGAAACATGGGTAAAGCAGGCATCCCCGTATGGTGCAGCATGTGGATGCCTATTCTTGGTGTAATACGAACCACGCGCACCATCCCCACCCGAGGAGGCGCACACGTAAGCGGCTACGATCACGCCGAATTCGGCAACAAACCTATGGAAGAATATGGAACGATAACGGAGGAGCAGCAGTGGGCAAACCTCAAATATTTCCTTGAGCGCACCGTGCCTGTTGCCGAGGAAGCCGGCGTCAAGATGGCCATGCATCCTGACGATCCACCACTCTCTCCGATTCGTGGTATCGCTCGCATCATGAGCAGCATTGGAAATTACCAGAAGCTCATCGATCTTGTGCCCAGCCCGGCTAACGGTATTGGCCTTTGCCAAGGGAACTTCGCGCTTATGACGGACGACCTGCCAGCTGTTATTCGTCACTTCGGTGAACAGGATCGAATTCATTTCGTGCATTTCCGAGATGTCCGTGGTACGCCAGAAAAATTTGAAGAAGCCTTCCACGATGACGGCCAGACGGACCTGGCAGAATGCCTGCGCGCTTACCGGGACGTAGGCTACGGAGGCGTTTGCCGTCCAGACCACTATCCGAAAATGGGCGATGCGGATTTTGATGATGAGCTTGTCCTGGCCCGCCTTTTTGCGGTCGGGTATTTCAAGGGATTGCGCGAGGCGGTTTATTCTGAAGGGAAGATTCCGAGTTGCTAAGGGTATACCCATATTCCGTTAGACGAAACGCCATTGACACCTTCTACATTCAGTGAGGCGAGACCATGCAACAAGTCAGCCAGCCATTAGCCATACAATCAGAAACACTCCCGAAACGTGTTTTCGGCAAAACCGGCGTAGAGGTGCCGATCCTCGGTCTCGGCACCGCCCCCGGCGGTATGGGCCTGCCGGATACAGAAGCCATCGATATCATACATGCTGCGATCGATAGCGGTGTCACTTATCTGGATACGGCACCGGCATATGGCCAGGCTCAGGTTCAGCTAGGAGAAGTCCTCCGCGAACGCAGAGACGACGTTTTCGTAGTGACCAAAACACTCACGGATTCGGCTGACGAGGCGCTGAAGATCCTTGAAAACAGCCTCGATGAACTGAAAACCGACCATGTCGACCTGACGTTCGTTCATTCTGTCGGCAGTCTGAACGTGGATGCCATCCTGGCGCCGGACGGTGCTCTGGCCGGGCTGCGGGAAGCTCGGCGGCGCGGGTGGAGTCGTTATATCGGTATAACTGCCCACGGTCGTCCCGATAATGCGAAACGGATCCTGGAAGCGGAAGATATTGACGCCGTGATGTTCGCCCTTAACTACATAGACCGCCACACCTACAATTTCCAGGGGGATCCGCTTCGATTGGCTATGGAACAGAACGTGGCCGTCGCCGCCATGAAGGCGTTCGGCGGAGCGCAGAACATGAAATATGAGAAGCCCGTCAAATCTCAGATGTATAACTCAGGCGTCCGCGACCACAGGAGCGCCCTGCGGTATGCCCTTAGTCTGGATGGTGTCTCCACAGCTGTCGTCGGCATGTTCAGCTTGGAAGAGGTAGAAGAAAACGTTGCCTACGCCCGGTCGTACGAGCCCATGGATCTGCGCGAAATGGAAGCGTTGGAAGAAAAAGGCAGGGCACTGGCAGATACGTGGAAGGACCATTTCGGGCCGGTAACATGATGCATAGGGGCATCTCGCGCCGGGAAAGAGCGTTGCATCTTATCGCGCAGCAGGGCGATCCAAACGGACCCATCGCAATTGGGGAGATCACATGGAGACATAATGCGTCTCCGTTCGATCTGGTGTGGGGAGCCGTGCTTTACAGCATCATGGAGTGACAGGAATTGATGAGCCCACCGACGTCGACACACCGCGCCTTACCTTAATCAGGTGTCGCGTGCTGGAGCTGGAGGGCGGCCGTCCGACGTCAGCGTTGATGAAGATGGGATCGCTAATGGGACGTTAGAATTACGTGGTGGGAGTCTATCTAATATTAACAGTGTTACGTGGGAACCCCAACTGCTTCTCTATCCCTCTTGCATCAGCAGATACACCTGCAAAACCGTCTTCAGCTGAGCAACAGTAAAGGGCTTGGTAATGTAATCACTGGCGCCGGCATCAATCGCCGCCTGTCCGATTTTTTCGTCGTCTACACCGGTGAGAATGACAACCGGCGTGTCCGGATTCCAGGCCTTCACTTTTTTGAGAACTTCCAGGCCGTTCATTTCTGGCATTAGCATATCTGCCAGTACCAGGTCAGGCTGAAAATCATCGAGAGAAGCTATGGCCGACGTCCCAGACGTCTCTGTAGCTACTTCGTGTCCGAACTGATTGAGTAATTCGCTGAGGAGATAACACACCTGTTTTTCATCATCAACTACGAGGATTCGGGACATGACGCCTCCTAAAGTCTCACGCATGGGAATAGTAGAATCAAAGTTAATTTTGAAACGCCAAAAGTCAAGGGTTTTATGATACACCTTGACAGACAGGGATGGAATTCATATCTGTTGGGGGTCGAGAATGAGAGGGACTCATGAAAACAATGAAATCTACAGTTGATTGTCTCGTCGTTGCCGGAGCAACAGCTATTTTGATATGGGCGGGCTGCAGCGCACAGTCGGAACCGGTTGCCGTGCCCGAATCCGATGAGACACGCATCGCCCGTGCCCTGTCCGGAATGAACCTGAAGGTTAGCACGCAGGACAGCGTTACCTACGATATAATGGGTAAAATCGACAACACGTTGTTCTCCACCGCCCTGAAGCACATGCAAGCACTCAATGCACGCCATACGATCACCCTGAATTTCAGGGGGGCACCGTTCACAGATCTGGCGGCACTGTCCGAACTGTCCAATCTGCGATCCCTCAACCTCAGTTTTAACGATCAATTGAGGAGCCTCGAGGGCTTCCCAAGGCTGACAAGGTTGAAGTCGTTGAACATCGGTTCCGTCGATAACCTCACGGACCTGTCCGGCCTGCCCGATCTCCCGGCTCTACAGACCCTGAATCTCAGCTCCAGCCGCAACCTTCAGAATCTGTCCGCCCTCTCCAAACTGACCGCTTTAAAAACGCTCGATCTTAGTTATAACGGTTCGCTCAAAGACCTCAAGAATCTACCATCTATTCCTACACTCGAGACAATCGATCTCAGCTATTGTGATTCGTTCAGTGACTTAGAGAGCCTGCCGGAGTTGCCCCGCCTGAAGATCCTGAGGCTGTACAACACCGCAGTCACACCGACAGCGCTTGAGACCTTTCAAAAAAGCAGGGGCGGAATTTCCATCGACAGGTAACGGGTTAAAAAATGAAAAATCTTTCCTCGGATCAGATAGCCTTCTATAACGTCGAAGGGTATCTGCACATAAGGCAGATTCTCCCTCCCGCTTTTCTCCAGCTTTCCCGATACGTTTTGTCCAGATGGGTTGACCAGACCATTGATCGATGGGAAACCGAGGGACTCATCACCGACCCCAAGACCGATATCGACTTCCAGCACCGGCTTCTGCGCGTCTGGCACGACGCCGGCAAGCCCAATTATATGCGCAGTCCGCGACGCGACCTGGTCTGCCCGGAGATGTATCAGATCCTCCTGCACCCCATCCTGTTGGACGTGGCCGAAGACCTGCTACAGACGGACGAAGTATCGGTGCACGGCATCTTCAACGCGCGCCCCAAGCTGCCGGACCAGAAATGGACCGACACCCCCTGGCATCAGGATGCCCAGTACTACCGTGACGCGGAACAGAGCCATGTGGTTTCAATGTGGTTTCCACTACAGCCAGTTACCGAATACAACAGTTGTCTTCAGGTAGCGCCCGGTTCGCATGATGAAACCCTGCATGAGGGATACCAAGATGAGGAAACCGGCTTCCTGGGTTTGTCCCCAAATATATGCGAAACACTGAATGGGTTATCGATCGAAATGGAACTGGGTGATATCCTTTGTTTCCCGCACAAGATGCCTCATCGGGCGCTTCCAAACCGCTCAGATGCGGTGCGGTGGTCTATGGATGTCCGCTACGAACCGACCGCTCAGTCCACCGGGTCCGGAAGGGATAAAGGATTCATCGCCCGCAGCCCGGGTAATCCGGAAGCGGTGGAGTGCTGCGACGCATGGCTCGCTCGGTGGGCCGGGATACCCATGTTTACCTACTGAATTTTGGAGTGCCCCCATGTGCCGAATCTCTACAGCGTTGCCATTGTCCGAAACAGACATCTCATCTTTTGATGCGGACGGATATCTGGCCCTGAAGGGTCTATTCTCCCAGGCGGAGATGGAGGAGGGGAAGCAAACAGCCAAAGAATTGGTCGAAGATCAGGCCGGTGCGTCGGGCGTGTTCGTGTGGAAGGCGGATTTGATACCCGAAGAATTCAACCGGCTTGCCTGTCACCCGGAGCTTGTGGCAGTATTATGTAGTCTGATAGGACCCGAAATCGAATTTCTGAGTGCTAAACCCGTGTTTAAATCGGGCAGGGTCACGTTTGCCTCCCCCTGGCATCAGGACTACGCCTACTGGGGTGGCGCGACGAAGCTCTCCGTGTGGATCGCCCTGGAGGATGCCACGCCCGAAAACGGATGCCTTAAAGTCATCCCGGGATCACATAAGCGATTCATGGAACATTCGAACATCAAGGATGTGAACGGTTTTGTCAATCGCGTCCTCGACGGGCACCTGGCGGGCGCCAGAGTCGTATCGATGCCCATGCAAACCGGGGATGCGCTGGTCTTTCATGACTGCCTTCTCCACAGCTCGTATTCGAACAAGTCCGGACAGGACCGCTGGTGCTTTATCCCGACCTATCGTGACGCTTCCGTTCCGGATGAGTCGAAGATATGGGAAAACACCAGGATCTTGCGATCCATCTAAACGGCTTCGAACACCCGTTTTAAAACTGGGCGATAGTGCTCCAAGTCCGGTACTGTCAGACCTGGAATCTTCGCCCGATCGTCCCATCTTCGAAGACGCAATGCATCACGGTAATGCGGATGCTGTTCAAACGCCCGCAGCTCCTCCTCGGAAAATGGGCCGCCCTGAAGCCGAAGGCTTTTAACAGAAGCGGGCGACAACCCGTCAAGATATTCCACCTCTACTGCGCAGAGATACCGCTTCGCACCCACATGTAGCTTCAATGGCTCTGTGACGGCAGGTCCGACATTTTTAGAGAGCCAGGCATCACCGACCTCCTCGTGTTGGCCATTGATGCCCTGATCCGCGATGTGCTCCGGCTGGCCGTGCAGCAGATGACCAATATCATGCAGAAGCGCCGAAACAACGAGTGTATCAGCAGCCCCTTCCCGTTCAGCCAGGTGGGCTGCCTGGAGCGCGTGCTCCTGCTGGGAAACCGGCTCACCGAGATAGGCGTCGCCCCCTCTGGTAGCAAACAGATCCACAATAGTGTCCACAATCTGCATCGTATTCTCCTGCCCCATGTGTTTGGAAAAAAGAAACCTTGGATTTCTGACGTTTGGATTTCTGACGCTTATTATATATAATAAACACGCAAGTCAATCGAATAATACCGATTGTTCTCAGGAAACCGTGATTCAGACCTGGCGAATCATTATTCTTAATACACATTTTCAGAATTGAATTCCTTATGGCTCCTGACGCCAATCTCCAGCTCTCTCCCGACGACATGAGATCCCTGGGCTACCGTGTCGTAGATATGCTGGTTTCACATTTCGAGACGCTACCCGGCAAACCGGTTTCCCATGTCGCCACCCGGCCAGCTATGGAAGCCCTGTTTCGTGAACCTCCTCCGGAAGAGGGGCAGTCCTGGGAGGATGTGCTTCTGCGAGTGCAGAATGAGGTGTTCTCGCATATGATGCACGTAGATCACCCACGGTTTCTGGCGTTCGTATCCAGCCCTAACAACTTCGTGGGGGCCATGGCGGATGCCTTGACAGCCGGAATGAATCCGTTTACCGGTACATGGATGGAAGCCTCCGGACCGACTCAGATCGAGCTTGTCACCATCGACTGGCTACGCGAACTGTGTGGAATGCCGGACACGGCGGGAGGGCTGTTCGTCAGCGGTGGATCCATGGCCAACATTACCGGCCTGGCGGTTGCACGGCATATTAGGTTGGGAAATGAATTCAGTAAAGCCAAGGTCTATTTGTCGGACCAGACGCACAGTTCAGTAGCCCGTGGACTGCGCGTTCTCGGTTTCGCGCCCTCTCAAATAACTGTCATTCCGTCGGACGAAGCGTATCGTCTGCCGATCGACCAGCTGATCCAGCGCATCGCGACGGACCGCGCCGCAGGATACATCCCTTTCTGCGTGATCGCAAACGCGGGGACCACCAACACCGGCGCCATAGATCCCCTGGAACAACTGTCCGAACTATGTAACCGCGAGAGCCTGTGGCTGCATGCCGACGGAGCGTTCGGCGCTGCAGCCGTGTTCTGCAAACGGGGGAAAGAGCTACTGAACGGCCTCCGCTATGTGGATTCCCTGTCTCTGGACCCCCACAAGTGGCTGTTCCAGCCATATGAGTGCGGTGTGGTTTTAGTACGGCAGCAGCAGCACATGCGGGAGACCTTCCATGTACTGCCTGAATATCTGCAGGATCTCGAAAGTGATACGGAGGAAACCAATTTATACGATTATGGTATCCAGCTCACGCGAAGCTTCCGGGCACTTAAGTTGTGGATGTCACTCCAGGTATTCGGCATGGCCGCGTTTCGAGAGGCGGTCGCCCGTGGTTTCGAACTTGCGGAATTCGCCGAACATACGCTCCGGGAACGACCGAACTGGGAGATTGTCACACCGGCACAGATGGGTGTGATCACATTTCGCCATGTACCTAATCACATTGATAATATAGACGATTTCACCCGTCGCCTGGTAGAACACATGATCGCAGACGGCTTTGCCTTGGTGATGTCCACCGTACTTAAGGGAAAAACGGTTCTTCGTTTCTGTACCATCAACCCCCGCACCCGGGAGGATGATATCAGTGGAACGATAGACAAATTAACTTTCTTTGCTGAAAAGCTATAGTCCACCTACCCAACAATGGAGTACCAACGATGAAACTTGCGATACAGGAAGGCCTGTTGCCCGGTGATTCATTACAGGAAAAACTTGATTTTGCCGATTCACTGGATATAGAAGGGCTGGAAGTGGCAGGCGGCAGCAAACCGTACCACCGTATTGAAGAGATTGAGGCGGCGCTAAAGGGACGTAATATCGGTTTCGTGTCTGTTTGTGGTCAAAGTACATTCGACTTCCTGGACCCGGACCCGGCGAAGCGCCGGTACAGCATCGAGGAATCCAAAAAAAATCTCGATGTGTGTCATCATTTTGGGGCCGTGGGTCAAATCGTCCCGCCCATCTTCGGGCCACCTCGTATCCCGGATTTGACACCGTATGCGGACGCCATCACCCTGGAGAAACACCTTCTGGCGGAAACGGTCAGGGAGCTGGCCGCTTATGCCCATGAGCGGAATACGCTTGTTCTCCTTGAACCTCTGAATCGCTACGAGGAACATCTGCTTCGGCAGCAGGACGGCGGTATCGAAGTCATAAAAATGGCCGGGGATCCTCCAGGTGCCGCACTACTGAGTGATTTCTTCCACATGCACATTGAGGAAACGAACACGCCCGAAGCCTTCCGTAGAGCCGGTAAATACGTCGGCCACGTCCACATGGCGGACAACACGCGACAGGAACCTGGAACCGGCGACATCGACTGGGTTGCCGGTCTGAGCGCACTAAAAGATATCGGATTTACCGGTTATCTGGCCTACGAATGCGGGATCACCGGTACCACACCCGATGAGCAACGGGCGGCCATCACAAGGTCGGTTAAATATATCAGGGGAATAATAGAAGCGTTATAGGCAAGGCCTGCAGCAAGAGCCTCAGTTCCGCCAAGGATTGAAAAAACCCGGAGGCAGGTCCTTCTTTACACGTTCCTGTCCCTTTCGGGCTTCCAGGTGCAACCCATCGCGTTCCACCACGTTGCCGTATGCGGTGTAGGCCTCTTCCGGTTTCTGCATCTGTTCGTATGTCCGTGCCATATGGTAGTAAGTAGTCACCGCCCACAGTCCATCCGGATCGCGGTCGAGAGCTTCCTGGAACTCTACCAGGGCTTCTTGGTATTGCTTGGCGGAATTGTACATCAAGCCGGTGAAGATCCACGCCGGCGCATAGTCCATGTTTTTGATCTTGGCGATCTGTATATGACGAATCGCCTCGGTTCTATTACCCTGTTTAAAAGCGATCCTGCTGAGTCCTTCGTAGGCGGCCGCATAGTCGGGATCCAACGCACGCGCACGTTCAAACGCGGCCTTCGATTTATCATAGGCGCCGGCCTGCATCAGCCGAATACCTTCCGCATATGCAGTTTCAGGCGTGTTCACGTCACCTGATACCAAGACAGTGCTACCGCCGCAACTCGACCACGTCAGAATCAGTAGGAGAAAGCCGGCTATGGAATTGATGGTGTTTTTGGACATTAGTTTATTTTTTCTGTGTGTGAGTTGAAAGCGGGAAACGGGGCTCGAACCCGCGACCCTCAGCTTGGGAAGCTGATGCTCTACCAACTGAGCTATTCCCGCTCAAATTACCGCAAAACGGCAACAAATGGTACCGCCGGGCCGGGTGTCTGTCAAGTTAAAAGTTTTGAGCGGACGAAGGTGACAACCACGAAACATTCCAGTGCAAACGCCGGGAATCCCAGGTAGCCTACAAGAGGCATTTCAAAAACCTTGAAACCCTGCATGATCGGTACGGTATAGATCCATTTGGCATGGGCCCAGTAATTCCAGAACTCCCACAGTATCCCGCAAATAAGCCCGGCCGCGAAGAAGCAGGCGATCTTCTCGGTCTTTCCTTCCCTCAATTGTCTCAGTAGTGACGGGCAGTTGTCCGAATAGTTAAACGGATCCAGAAAGAGCGCATACCCCACCCAGACCAAACCGAAGAGATACGGCGCGATGCCGGCCGGCGCCACCAGAGGCATGAGGCAGAACAAAAAGCCAACGATGACGCACACCTGCCGGAACCCCTCGGTGACCTCCATCGGCTTTATACGCCATGCCTTGAATCTACCGGACGCTTCGAATAAATCTGCTGTCTCGAAAATGCATGGGAGTATGGTCGCAAACGCCCAGGCATAGCCGAACCACCGCACGTGAATAGATTCAGGCAGATTGATGTAAGCCCAGTTTTCGAGGTGGAAATTATAGGATTCGAATATCAGCCAGAACGGTATAGAGAAGAAGACCAGAAACGCCATTTCTTTCGCGCGTCCCCGAATCAGAGACGTACCCTTGATGCGGTACACCAGACCGTCCACAAACAGGATGTACCCGGTCCAGACTATCGCCGTGAAAAACGTCGCCACCACCTCCACGCCCTGGAATAACAAGATCTCGGCGACTATGATAATGAACAGTCCTATAATACTGTATGGAGGTAGTGGTCTCTTATCCATAACAATGAACTAATGAATCAATTCTGAAGCTCCCTATCCCTTTCATGTCGTTCGATAGCCAGTTGTATCAGCCGGTCGATCAGGTCCGGAAAGGAAATACCGCTGATTTCCCAGAGCTTGGGATACATGCTGATCTTGGTGAAGCCCGGCATGGTGTTCAATTCGTTTATGATAAACGAATCCTGCTCGGTCAGAAAGCAGTCGACCCGCGCCATGCCTTCGCATTCGATAGCCTGAAAGCTTTCTATTGCCAGCGCCTGAAACTCTTTCACCAGATGTTCCGGCAGATCCGCGGGATACTGGAGCTGGGCGCCGTTTTCATCAATATATTTGGCTTCGTAAGTATAGAAATCATGCTGAGGAAGCACCTCTCCTGGAAGGGAAACGATTGGCTCCTGGTTACCCAGCACCGAACACTCTATCTCCCGTCCTTTTATGAATTCTTCGATGATGATTTTGTGATCGTACCGGAAAGCTTCATCGATTCCGGCCTTGAACTCATCCCGGCCCCCTGCCTTTGAAACGCCCACGGAAGATCCCATGTTGGACGGTTTTATAAAACAGGGAAGCCCCAGTTCTTCTATGATCCCATCGTAATCGATTTGAGGACGCCTGGCCCGGTGGTACGCCCGGTATCGCGCGACTGGAATGCCCGCTCCCATTAGGAGCCGTTTCATAACATCCTTGTCCATCCCTACCGCTGACCCGAGGACGCCGGCGCCTACGAAAGGGATGTTCGCCAATTTCAGAAGCCCCTGTATGGTCCCATCTTCTCCATACGGTCCATGCATCACCGGGAAAACCACATCCAACGGCCCGGTCGAGCCATTATCACTTACGCTCACAAGCCCGTTTTCACAGTGAACAAACGGCAACAATTCGTTGGTTTTGTTTAACGCGATAAGGGTTGGATTATCCGGGTTAAGCAAAAACCGCGCGGAGTCTCCCAGGAACCACTGCCCCTGCTTATCGATGCCGATGAGCACCACATCGTATTTATCCCGGTCCATGGCATCGGCGATGTTCTTGGCGGATTGCAGCGACACCTCATGCTCCGCTGATTTTCCGCCACATAAGATCCCTACTCGTATTTTATTCATGGTTTGACCACCGGTAAAAGACAACAGGATTTCACATTAGTTCGGCGCAGACCATATCCGCTACCATGAGCCCCTTACGTGTCAGACGCAAGAACCGGGGCGATTGTTCCAGAAACCCCGCCGCCGTGAGCGATGTGATGACCGGTTGGCGGGCCCGGTACGCTTCTGAGCCGAACCTTCCGGTGAATGCGTCCAGATCCAGTCCTTCGATCATCCGCAGTCCGAGCAAGATCGTTTCACCGGCCTGCTGATCTGCAGAAAGTTTCTCGTCAAGGTTCAGAGCGTTGCCCCGCTCATTGGTCATTTGGATGTACGACTCCAGCCGCTTCGCATTGGCGAAGCGGCGACCTTGGACGTGAGAATGGGCGGAAGGACCGAGACCTAGATAGTCACTCCCGGACCAATAACCCATGTTGTGGCGGCACATGGCACCCGTCTTCGCAAAGTTTGACACTTCATAGTGATGATAGGCATGGGCAGTCAGTCTGTCGATGGTTCGGGCATACAGGTCTGCCTGTACCTCCTCAACCGGCATCGTCAACATTCCGCTGGACCACGCCTTACCAAACGGGGTGCCCTCTTCGATCGTCAACCCGTAAGCGGACAAATGGTCCGGTTGGAGCTCGATAGTACGGTCCAGCGTCTCCTCCCAATCCGCGGTCGTTTGATCGGGAGCTGCGTAGATCAGATCCAGATTGAGGTTTGAAATCCCGGCCGCACGGGCCTGTGATACGGCCCTCACTGCGCGGTCCACAGAATGATGTCTGCCGAGCCGTTTCAAAGACACCTCCGTAAACGCCTGCACTCCCACGCTCAGGCGATTGACGCCAAGTTCCCCAAGCGTCCCCAGTTTGACATCGGTGAGCGTCTCCGGATTTGCCTCCATGGTGATTTCCGCATCCGAATCGATCGAAAAAGAAGTGCGGATGATTCCGAAGAGCTCCTTCAATCGTTCCGGCGTTAGGACCGTGGGGGTACCTCCACCGAAGAACAGGGTCTCGAATTTCGTATCGCACCAAGGATGCTCCTCCCGTCTCCTTTCGATCTCGATCATCAGGGACTGCATATACCGTCTGACCCGCTCGCCATTCAACAGCTCAAACGAAAAATCGCAGTAAGGACATGCATGGGCGCAGAATGGGATGTGTATATAGAGAGAGGGCATGATGCAAAGATTAAGGATGAATAAGATTATCTTTCAAATGCCATATGCTTCACTATGTATATTAGAGAATGTATATCAGCGAAAACACCATGAGATTCTGATTAACATTAATACCCTTATTCAATCAAGTTTCCTATCCGGGTCCAGCGGACGCGCCAGGGGGCATGGACGATATCGTAAGCGATGATGTAAAGCAGTGAAAAAAAGCTGGTCACCGGTTGACTCAAGGACCAGGTCAACTCCGGATCCCCCTCCTCGAAATCCCACGACATGTACAGAATAAACGCCTTACCGCGGATCAAACGGGTGTCGAGCATGCCCCAGAATCGGCTGTCAGTACTGTTATCCCGGTTATCCCCCATCATGAAAATATATCCGGGAGGAACGATTCCAGGTCCCCAGTTGTCTCTCGGACTATCCCTGGGACTTGTGGCTCTCGGATAGGTCACAGAATCAACGTGTTTGCCTTCTGAAGGGAGTGGCTGAGAACGGCCGTCGACATAAAGTACTTTGTCCCGGATCTCCACGGTTTGTCCCCCGATGGCCACACAGCGTTTTATGTAATCTTTCGTAGGATCTTGAGGAAATTGAAAAACGATCACATCACCCGGTTCAGGATGTCGAACAGCAGGAAGATGCGCGTCTGTAAACGGTATGGAGGCGCCGTAGAGGAATTTATTAACGATAAGGAAGTCACCGACCAGCAACGTATCTTCCATCGACCCAGATGGAATGCGGAAGGCTTGGATGACGAAGGTTTTTATCAACAGGGCGGTGACACCGGCGATAATCAGCGCCTCACTGTATTCCCGTGTTACTGATTTGGTGGAAGAAGCGCCCCGCTTCTTCCTGGAAGGCCGCGTACCCCTTTTCCCCGCTCGGCGCACACCGGATGCTTTACTCATGGCAGCCTCCCGGCTTATTCAATAAGCCTTGCAATCCTGTTCCACCGGACGCGCCAGGGGGTATGGATAACGTTATAGCCAACCACACGGGTCAGGGAGGTAAAACTTTCCACCGGTTGTGACCAGGACCAGTCCAGGCTGGGATCACCCATTTGTTGCCCCCACGACCAGTAAATGATAAAAGCCTGGCCCTTCACGGTATGTTTGTTCACAAATCCCCAGAAACGGCTGTCCGAACTGCTGTCCCTGTTATCGCCCATAACGAACAGTTCATCCTTACCGACTACCTTCGGTCCCCAGTTGTCGCGTAACCCCATTTTTCCGGAAACAATAATAGTGTCAGTGTGCTTACTGTAAACCGGATCCTCCACCTGCTCACCGTTCACATAAACCACTTTATCCCGTACCTCCACCACTTGTCCTTCTACCGCGACACACCGTTTGATAAAATCCTTGGATGGGTCCGAGGGATAAGGAAATACGATGACGTCTCCTGGTTGCGGATCACGGATGCCAGGCAGTTTGATGTCTGTTCCTGGTATCACCGGGCCATATATGAATTTATTAACGAGAAGAAAGTCACCGACCAGAAGCGTATCTTCCATTGAACCCGATGGAATGCGAAAGGCCTGTACCACATCCGTCTTGATGATAACAAAAAGAAGCACTGCAAAAACAAGCGTTTCTGTGTATTCCCGCAACAGTGATTTCTGTCGTCTGGCCACCGGCGGCCTCCTTTTACCTTGTTTTACACCGCTGCGCCTTCACCGCTTCGGATATCCAGTACCGCGAGGAACGCTTCCTGTGGCACCTCCACATTACCTACCTGTTTCATCCGCCGCTTACCCGCGCGCTGTTTTTCAAGAAGCTTGCGCTTTCGCGTGATATCACCGCCGTAACATTTTGCCGTGACGTTTTTGCGCAGCGCCCTGACAGTCTCTCGAGCGATCACTTTGGCGCCAATAGCCGCCTGGATGGCCACCTCGAAAAGCTGCCTTGGAATGATCTTACGCAACCGGTTGCACAACTCCCGGCCCCACTCGTATGCTTTGTCCCGGTGGATAATCATAGACAGCGCATCCACAGGATCTCCGTTCAGAAGGATATCAAGTTTTACCATGGTAGACGGACGGTATTCGAGAAATTCGTAGTCTAGCGATGCGTAACCGCGACTGGTGGATTTCAGGCGGTCGTAGAAATCGAAAACAATTTCTGCCAGGGGCAGGTCGTAATGCAGATCCACCCGCGTGGCGTCCAAATATTCCATGGTTTTGTAAATACCGCGCCGTTCTTTGGTCAGTTTCATGATGTTGCCGATATAATCGGTCGGCACCACAATCTGCGCGCTGATGTAGGGTTCTTCCACCCTTTCTATGATGCTCTGATCCGGCATGTCAGCCGGGTTGTCGACAGTGACCAGTTCTCCACCTGTCGTATACACCAGGTATTCCACGCTGGGCAGCGTAGCCAGGATGCTGAGGCCGTATTCCCGTTCCAGTCGTTCCTGTACGATCTCCATGTGGAGCAACCCCAGGAATCCACATCGAAACCCGAACCCCAGCGCGATAGAGGTTTCCGGCTCATAGATCAGCGCCGCATCGTTGAGCTGATATTTCTCCAACGCGTCTTTCAGAGGCTCATAATCGTCGCTGGTGGTGGGATACAGGCCGCTGAACACCATCGACTTCACCTCCCGGTAGCCGGGCAGCGGCGCATCGCAGGGCCGTGCAGCGTCCGTGATGGTATCTCCGGCGGAGGTGTCCGCTACATTTTTGATGTTACCGATTAGGTAGCCTACTTCCCCTTCCGTAAGCACCGGTACCTTGGCTTTACTCAGGCGAAGCACCCCCACTTCCGAAACTTCGAACTGCCTGCCGTTGGAACACATCTGGATGGTCATGCCGGGGCGTATTTCGCCCTCCACGACACGGACGTACGGCACGGCTCCCCGGTACTGGTCGTAGATGGAATCGAAGATAAGCGCCCGCAGCGGCGTATCATCTGATTTGGGCGGTGGCGGAATTCGATCGATAATCGCCTGGAGCACCTGGTCAATTGCGACACCTTCTTTGGCGCTGATGAGCAGGATTTCCTCCTCTTCAATGCCGAGAATGTCGACGATCTGCTTTACGACTACATCCACCTGGGCGCTGGGAAGGTCGATCTTATTGATGACCGGCAGAATTTCCAGATCATTTTCCATGGCCAGGTACAGATTGCTTATGGTCTGCGCTTCGACGCCCTGAACCGCGTCAATGATCAGCAACGCACCTTCACAGGCCGCAAGGCTTCTGGAGACTTCATAAGAAAAATCCACATGTCCAGGAGTATCTATGAGATTTAAAACATACTCGACGCCGTCGGGCGCGAGATATTCCATACGGATAGCGTGAGCTTTTATGGTGATACCCCGCTCCCGCTCCAGGTCCATGTCATCGAGCACCTGCGCCCGCATCTGCTGTGGGGACACCGTGCCGGTCAACTCCAGCAATCGGTCTGCCAGCGTAGATTTGCCGTGATCTATGTGTGCAATAATAGAGAAATTACGAACGTGTTCGTGTGCCATAGGAACCACGCAATTATAATGTCAAACGCATAGATTTTAACGAATTACAAAGTTCTTAAATATACTTGCCACACCAGGGCTGTCAATGAATAAAACGAGGTATGGAGGGCGGGTTCCCAGGGATAAAAACGAACCGTCAGAATCGGAAGCGGTCGTTAGTTCACCAGTTCTTCCGAGTCGGCCGTTTCAAATCCATAGACCATCTTGAGGATCACATGAGCGACACCGATCGCGATGAGGACCGATACTATCGGTGAGAAACGATCTATGTCGCCCAGGGGTAGATAGCCTGTGATTGTAGCCCAGGAGCCGTAAAGGCTGGTAGTGATCCGATCCATATAAGGTGAGAGGGTATCAGTACCTGGCGCTACGATTACCGGCAGTTGTCGCAGATTATGGATCAGAGTGCCCTGATAGACCCATCCAAGGCCGGCAGCCATCACGGCTGTGGCAGCGGCAACAATACGTAATGTCATTGTCTGGACTCCCAGGAAACCGCCTAACGGAATCGGCAGGCGGTCCATCACCTTGACGGTGAAATCATCTGAAGGCCGGACCTCCGGCGCCTCTTCAATTGCCTGAATCATGGAGCGCAGCAGCGTGGCATCTGTTTGGCAGGCCGGGCACCCGGCCAGATGAGCGTCCACTTGTGACTGCAGATTTTCAGAAAGGGGTCTTTCGAGCGACTCGTTTAGTAGGGAATGTAAATTTCGGCATTCCATAAATGAATTCCTATTTACTTCAAATTCTGTGACAAAAATTCTGTGACAGCCAATTTTTTCAATGCATCCCGGGCCCGGAACAATTGGGCTTTGACAGTACCGAGAGGCAAATCCAGCGTTTGACTGATCTCTTCGTACGACAGATCCTGAATGTGGTAGAGCGTCAACACCGCACTGTAGTTGGGCGGTAATGCCGCGATCAATTCCCGCACGCGGTCGTTGAATTCCGTCCGTTCGACAATTTGGTCCGGGCGATCCGCTTGGTCGGGGATCTGAAGCGGCGTGCTGCCATCGTCCTCCATTGAATCCTCGATGGAAATCACCTCAAGGCGAGACTGGCGGGCCTTGGTCAGGCACACGTTCATGGCGATGCGATACAGCCAGGTACTGAACTTGGCATCGCGTCGGAATGTGTCAAGGGCTCTGAACGCCCGTACGAACGCGTCCTGTGCGGCTTCTTCGGCGTCCTCGCGATTGCCGATTACGCGGAGTGCCATACTGAAGACCGCAGCCTTGTGGCGTTCGATCAGTGAGGCGAATGCTGGAAGGCTACCTTCCTGGGCCAGATCAACTAGTTCTTCATCGCTCAAATCCATGCGCCACTCTCGCCTGCAACGGTCCGGCTTACGCCTCTGCCACTACCTATGACTATGGAATGAGTGTTATTGTTTCAAATAATCTCCAGCACAGATACCATAAGCTTTTTCACGCTTCAACTAATTATATCCCCCCAAGCAGGAAAATCAAATACAATCCATGATTCGTGAAACATTCCAAATACCACGGCAGTCAAAGTGTTAGAACCGGCACAACAGAATTAATCGATCGCGACAGGTTACACGAATTACAGATATGTCAGATAGAGGAGGAATCAAGATGGGCATTGCCCTTTGGGCTGTCATAGGGTCCATGACCTGCGCCATTATAGGGATCACCGGGTTAATAAAATACCTATTGAAACAACAACAGATCAAGCACAAAGAAAAAATGGTCATGATCGAAAAAGGCATATATGTGGAGGCCCGAAGGCAGGAGTCGGGGGTGCCGTCTTTCGGAATCATCATCCTGGTCGGCATCGGCTTGGCAGTACTGGCAGCGAACCAGCATGCGTTCCTCGGCTTCGCACTACTTTTCATAGGCATCGGGTTGATCATTCGTGATCGACTGCTTCGTCATAAAAAACAGACTTCAGGACTGCTGCAGACGGAGCGGCTTTCGACTAAAAACCCGAAACAGCTTGGCGAAAAACCCGGGGATGAACGTCTGTAAATTGTATCGAATTATAACCAGATCAGTTTCATGTGGAGGAATTAAAATGGCCGATAAAAAAATCTACAGATCCGTTTCGGACAAATGGCTCGGCGGCGTGTGCGGCGGCATGGGCATTTATTTCCAAGTAGATCCCACAGTCATAAGAATCGTGTGGATAATTGTTGCGATGGCCTCTTTGCCCACTGGGCCCATAGTAGCCGGCCTGGCGTATCTCGTCAGTATTTGCGTCATTCCCCGTAACCCTGACGAAGTATCTTTGATGGATACACAGGAAGTTTCAGTAGATAAGCCGCAACATGATATCCAGAGTAACAGTCTGGTATGGGGCTTCGTGCTGGTTATTCTCGCGCTGGTGGTGCTGTCCTATTCGGATGTAAATCCATTGCGGCACTGGAACTTTTCTCTCAGCCTGGTACCTATCGTCCTAGTTGCGGCGGGTGTGTACCTCATGTTTAAATACCGTCCGGACATGGTAAATAAAATCAGGGACATCTCCGACCAAACCAGACTATATCGGCTGGACGATGACAAAAAAGTTTTCGGCGTGTGCGGTGGGCTGGCGGATTCCTTTCGTATAGACCCCACACTCGTAAGACTCGGCTGGGCCCTCGTTACCATGCTGGGCGGCTTCATACCGGGGATTGTGGTATATCTGATCATGGCGTTTATTTTACCGGCGGGACGGCCAGACAAGCCACAGGAAGTCTGAGCCATTGCCAGCAAAACGTGATGCAATAGCGACGGCGGTATTGAAAACAGGTTCGTCAGGAACTGTCTGAGATGGGTACATCAAGCGTACCGGCTCCATTTCAATCACTGTAAGAAATTTCGAACTGATTCTTCTGAAATTTGATCACGAACGGTCAGCCATTCCGGACATTGCGGGGGCCCTGTTAGCTTGGCCAGCAGCAGGGCACACATGACGCCGACTTGTGCCGTGATGAAAAGAACTTCAACAATAGGGTGTTTTTCTTTGATGAAATGGTTTGATTCGTTACACAAATCAACGAGAGTGTTTCTGACCATGGGTATAATTTTTGCCGTCACGGGCTTCGGGTACGACGACTATGAATTGAAATTGTTTGCCGTCATATTCCTCCTGAGTGGTTTAGCTTCTCTTGTCGCCCGTCGCTAATAGGAGTTTGAAATGGCCAACGAATTTCACAGAGGAACATAAGAAGGAACGTATCAATTTACATAACAATAACCCGAAAACATGGCCGAGCCGATGGAATTAAGCACATTGTGAGGAGTGAATCCATGAAGACTTGCCCTGGATGCGGTACCCCGAAAGGAAATGGAGAAGCGCGTTGCGAGGTTTGTGGTGCTGTCCTGACCTCGGAGGACATTGCCCCGGGGAATACCGAACCGACCGATGCCGCCGAAGTAACGGCCATAGGAACCGGCCCGTATCTGGTGGTGGTGAGCACCGGTGACAAGATCCCACTGACCAAACCGGAGATTGTCATCGGCCGTGAGGATCCCGTCAGGAATATCTCTCCGGACATCGACACCACACCGATTGGTGGACTCGAAGGCGGTGTTTCCCGCAGGCACGCCAAACTGACCGAGTCCAACGGTCAGTACAGCATCGAAGATCTGAGCAGCACCAATTATACGCTGGTCAACAAGGAAAAGCTGCGGCCTGCAACGCCCCGGCAGCTGACGCCCGGCGACGAGATACACCTGGGCCGTGTGGCTCTCTCTTACAGGCCGTAGGAGTTAGCGACGTCCCGGCCTGCAAGGAAGACGTTTATCGGATGACGGCAGTTGCCTGACCGTGAGCCTTGATCCGGCATCTGCATTCTGGTAGAATTCAATATGGCTACCGCGTTGAAATCCCGCCATGCGGTGCTTACCAATACCCGTAATATATATGGAATATCTACCGGACACCTGAAGGAAACCTCAAGCATTGAACCGTAGATGGCATTTGTGGGATGTTTCAAGAAAAAATGTCATGCCTAATGTGGCCGCACCGAGCGGTTTCCCGGGACGGGCTGCCGTGGCGGCCGTACGGTTTTGGTAGTGATCCGTATTGCATACCCCTCGTAAACTCAATTCCGGAAAACGACATTGCCGTTGACAGTAACGCTTGACCAGGTTATATTTGCCGATTCTCTGGAGCCAAGGATTCTACCCCGGTACCGTACCATAACCAGGTCGATCGATGAAGATAACAAACTTACGCGTCGCACGTATTGTTCAGGGGGCGAGCGGCGGCATCGCTTGGCTTTCCATATGTCTCGTGTATCGAATCATAATCCCTCTGTGGCGACAGCTTCGGAACCGGTTCTCACCGTCCCGGTAAGAAATACCGGTGTGTTTTCCTGCTGATCCTGACGAATAACCAACGTATGTCCGCCCTTTTTTGCCTATGCCTTGCCCGCGATTAACAATTGGCCTGTTCGCAGACGCTCACTATGCCCACCTGGTGTACGGCGACCGGTATTGTGAGGACACCCTTGTCAAGCTCCGAGTGTGCATGGAAACATTCAACATCCGGCAGCCGGACCTGGTCATTAATCTCGGTGATTTGATCGACAAGGCAGATGACAGAGAAACAGAAGCCGGTTATCTTGCCGCAGCTCGCCAGGTGTATGAATCGTTTGAAGGAGAGCGCCATTACGTCCTGGGTAATCACGACGTGGCCACATTCACCAAGGCGGAATATATTGCTGCCTGCGGAACGGAATATCCGGCCCCGTATTATGCCTTCGAAAGCCATGGTGTCCATTGTGTGATCCTGGACAGCAACTGTCACGAAGACGGGACTGACTTTAACGCCGGCATGTTCGACTGGAACGATGCCTGGATTTCAGAGGCACAGTTGTCCTGGCTTCGCGACGACCTGAGTCGTGCCGGCGACAAACCGGTGCTGGTGTTTAGCCATGGCAACCTGGACCACCGGCTCTGGGAGGGCAGACTTGATCCCCATGTGGTTAAAAATTCGGAACAGGTGCGTTCAATCCTGGAAGAGGCAGGTACGGTGCGGGCGGTTATACAAGCGCATTACCACCCCGGATTGTTCACCAAAATAAACGGTATTGCTTACATAGGTCTGCGTGCTATGGTCGTAGGTGCCGGGATAGCCCAAAATGCTTATTCTCTGTTAACGCTGTGTGACGACAATACCATGGTACTTGAAGGGTTCGATCAGCAGCCGTCCATAGAGATCTCTCCTGATGGGACTAAAATATTTTGAAGTTTCTGTTGACCAATGATGACGGTTACGATGCCCCCGGTCTTTCCGCGCTGATTTGCTTAAGCGAAACGCTGGGCGCAACCGTAGTCGCAGCACCAGACACTTCCCGGTCCGGCATAGGCCATCAGGTGACCGCCTATGACCCCATACGGGTAGACGAGGAAGCGGAAAATCGGTACCGGGTTTACGGCACACCGGCCGATTGCTCCCGTCTGGGCCTGACTCATTTTGCACCGGATGCGGACTGGGTAATCGCCGGCTTCAATAACGGGGGCAATCTGGGTGCGGATGTCTACATCTCCGGAACGGTAGCCGCCGCCAGAGAAGCGGCACTCCTGGGCTACCGGGCCATGGCCTTCTCTCACTATGTCGGCAGGGATCGGTCGGTGGACTGGGTGCTCGCGAAACATCGTATGATGCCGATCCTGGAGATGCTCCTGTCCCGCGATCTACTCCCAAACCATTTCTGGAATATCAACTTCCCCGACCCGATTCACAAACTTCCCACCCTGGAACACACCTTCTGCGACGTAGATTCCGGACCTCTCTCCGTGGACTTTGACCATATTGGCACGCATTATGTTTTTAAGGGCAACTATCACGAGCGACCCCGCCAGCAGGGCCGTGACGTGGATGTCTGCTTCGGAGGCAAAGTCGCCATATCCATGATTCCCCTCGATATTACACAACGTCAATAAAATTCCCTTCTGCAGGGTTGTGTCTGGCTCCTGATTTCCATATATTGGTTAACCAATTTCAGTATTCAGTTGTCCAAATTTCGTTAATGTTGCTAAGGAGTACTCATGGCTGTCGTCCCGTTTGACGTTCTGCGTGAATTAAGTTTCGACATCTTCAAAGCCACCGGCATTCCGGGAGACGATGCCCAGATTCTAGCGGACCACCTGGCCACAAGCAATCTGGTAGGTCACGACTCCCATGGAGTCTGGTTCATGCCGCGCTATGTGCCGGCCCTGCGGAAAAACTACCGGCGGTGGGAAGATCATGAAATCCTTCGGGATGCGCCCTCGTTCGTGCAGATCGACGGAAAAGGGGCTAACGGCATCGTGGCCGTGACGAAGGCATTGGATCTAGCCATGGACAAAGCGAGAAATGCTGCGTTCGGAATGGTGGGACTGAAGAATGTGTCACACATCGGGCGGCTGGGTGATTTTCCGCCGCGCATGGCAGATCAAGGTATGATCGGCATGGTATGGATGAACGGCGGCGGCGAGTTCCTGTCTCCTTACGGCAGTGCGGATCGGCGTCTGCGTCCGGAACCGATCGCGTTCGCGGTCCCACGTAGGAATGGTCCGGCGTATATGCTCGATATGACACTCAGTGTGGTGGCCGGTGGTAAGATAGAGCAGAAAATAGTTCGCGGCGATCCGATCCCCGATGGATGGCTTGTGGATCAGGAAGGCAGATATGTCAATGACGGGAAACGCTATCACAATGAGCCGGAGAACGTCGGGGTGCTACCTCTGGGTGGCATGCAGTTTGGCCATAAGGGACATGGACTCGCCATGATGATCGAGATGATCGTCGGCCCACTGGCGCTGGCAGGTTGTACCGGGGCACAGGGTGGTGGCGGCATCATGATACTGGCCATCGACATCAGCCAATTCACGGATCTGGAAGCGTATAAGGACGAGGTGGAAGCCCATGCGAATTATGTGAGATCCGCCCGGCCGGTACCCGGTTTTTCTAAGGTTTATGCTCCCGGCGACATCGAGGAAGAGCACCGAAAAGAACGCTTGCGAGACGGTATCTTAATCCCGGATTCGACCTGGGAAGAAATCGCTCAGACCGCCGGTGAGTTGGGTGTGGAAATACCTGAGATATAAATATCGCAAAGATGGAAACTGTCCTTACTGGGAGGAGAACATGTCAGTACTCATGGAACAGGCCTTATTGAGCGAAGATCAAGTCGGGTTTTATCACGCAAATGGCTTTCTGCATATACCGGAGGTTTTTACCGGCGAAGAAACGCAGGAACTTTCCAATGAGATGGACCGTCTGGTGGAGGACTGGGCGTTTACCAGTCCAGGATGGAGCGGTCCGTGGCGGCTGGCGTACATGGATCCGCAGACCGAAGCAAAAGCAAAGCTCACCGCCATGCACGACCTGCATTTCTACTCTTCCGCCTGGGCACGCGCCGTAATAAATCCGCGATTGATAGAAGCATTGACCCAATTGCTGGGACCGAACGTCGAGCTGCACCACTCCACCATGCACATCAAACCTCCCCAGACCGGACATCCGTTTCCTTTGCATCAAGACAATCCGTTCTACGGCCATCATGACGGACGCTATATAGATGTGTTAGTCCATCTGGACGATACCTGCCACGACAACGGCGAGATTCGTTTTCTGGCCGGTTCCCATAAGAACGGGCACCTGGAACATATTACCAAATCCGCAGAGGGTCCGTGTTCGCCCCATCTACCTACCGACCAGTATCATATAGCTGATACAGTGGCGGCACCTGCTAAAGCCGGCGATGTGGTTCTGTTCTGCATCGATACGGTACATGGTTCTTACATCAATCAAACGAAGCAACCGCGACGCCTGGTCCGTCTCGGCTATCGTGACCCTGACAATCGCCAGGAATACGGCCAGAGTTTCGGACGACCCGGTCTGATCGTGAGCGGATACCGAGAGCGCCATGAAGGAGATGAACCACTAAAAGGGACCTGACATATGCCCCCCCGACGGGACAGGGGACAGACAACAGCGCTGTAAAAGCAATTATTTCGCGGACGATTATCGTGGTAGATTACGATCCGGAGTGGTCGGTGCTTTTTGAGCGTTTGCGTGGAAACGTGTGGCCGGCTGGTGGCCGGCTGTTAACGATATCGCGCTCGCCGTGGAGCATGTAGGCGGACATCCGTGCCGGGACTGGCGGCCACATCGATCACAGATATCGATGTGGTGGTAGACACCGAGCCGGACGTACGGGAGCTTATCGAGCGAATGGCCAATCTGGGGAACGAACGCAGGGGAAACTTCGGTCTCGAAGGGCGTGAGGCATCCAGCGGACCAGGCGACCTGCCACGCCACCACATGTATCTGTGTCCCAGCGGCAATCTCGCACTGCATAACCATCTTCCAGTACGTGTCTATCGCGGGAGACACCCTGAGACAGTAAAGCAATACGGCGATCTCAAGAAACAACTTGCAATACAGTTCCCTAACGATATCGACCGTTACATGACAGGGAAATCAAACCTCATTCCGGACATCCTGAAAACGCAGGGTTTTTATCAGAAACAACAAGGTTTGATCGAGACTGTAAACCGGAAGTAATAGATGAAAGGGACCATCTGTTGGCTGATGACGTTTATTTTCCGCCGTCGGAGCAGGATGGAGGTTGGCGCGTTGAAAAACCGCAATCACTGGGCGTGGATGCCGACAGACTCCGTGAGACCATAGACGCACATAACCGCAATGCCACGTTTTCCGGCAACGACGGCGCCGCGCTGGTGATTATCTACAAGGGACACATCATCGGTGAAACCTACGTAACAGGGGCGAACGGAGGCCCCGACCCCTGGGTGCAGACCACCTGCAACGACATGAAATCGTCCACCAAATCCGTTTTCGGCACGGCTGTAGGCGTATTTCTGGAGGAGTATAAAAATCGGGTCACGCTGGACACACTGCTGGTGGGACCGTCACCCGAGGAATCGCTGATACCGCAGATATGGGACCAACCGCTTACGGACCAACGCAAAACGCGGATCAAGGTCAAACACGCGCTTTCTATGACGTCGGGTCATGTGTCCCGTGAACCGTGGCTGGCCCCGTCAGTACGCCGCCTTTACGAAGGATATTCCAGCGCGTTCCAGATGTATGAATACTGCTTCGGATGGTGGCATTTCGATGGGATTCCGGATCACCATACCCTGATGTTTGAGCCTGGAACTGATTTCAATTATAGCAACTACGGACTGGAACAGTTGGCACTTGCCATGCGCAATATCTCGGGCGAGGAGGTGGGGCCGTATCTTTACGATCGTGTTCTCGCTCCGATCGGCATGCCGCCCGGCATCCAGGACAATGCTTATAGAGAAATGCCTTATTCGGACGACCAGGAGTTAAATTTCGCCGGTGAACCAGGTTGGGGCAGAGGGGGCAGTGAGGGATGCAACGCGTACGGGGCTGACCGGGGCGCCAGTCCATACGGTTACAACACCATCGTGGGCAGTACCTTCCGGTGCACGCCGCGGGATTTCGCCAGGCTGGCGTACCTGTGGCTGCAAAAAGGTCGCTGGGGAGACCGTCAGTTAGTCCCGGAATCATGGATCGCGAAGGCCACTTCTCGTTATGTGAGGGAAGACAACACGACGCCCATGGGCTACGGCTATACATTCTGGATCATGGACCAGTGGGACAATGTGCCCGTTGATCTCTACATGTCCCGCGGACACAACATCAACCACTCCTACCTGATTCCGAGCCTTGATCTCGTGGTGGTCCGTCAGGGCAACGAAAGCAGGCCCGGCCGGGAAGGCGGGCTGTTTGCCAAACAGCTGATCCAGAACGTGGTGGCGGCATTGCCGGATAGGGGGCCTTAACCCGGTGTCAGTGGACTTTGAGAAGTATCAGCAGGTGATCCTCCGCATCGACCACCGATGGCGCCTGATACGGGCATATGCGCTCGAAGGCGGTATTTCAGCACAGGTAGTGGCGCTTGAAGTGGCCCAGGCAGACGGTCAGACAAAGAAGATGGTTTTGCGGCGCCACGGCCCGAACGATCTCCAGCAGAATCCAGATGTAGCCGAGGACGAATACAGACTTCTGGAAATCACACGGGCAGCGGGGCTCGCCACACCGGCCCCGCTTCATCTGGATCAAACTCGTGAGATTTTCCCCACTCCATATGTGGTCATCGAATACATTGAAGGCGAAACGGACTTCGTGCCGTTGGACCTTCATGATTATATGAGACAGATGGCCGGCCACCTCGTCCGCATACATAGCATTTCCTGTGCCCGGCACGATCTGACATTCTTGCGGGATCAGAAGAAAATCTACTTCGAAATGTTTAGCAGACGTCCGAAAAAAGTAGACGTCTCCATAGGTGAGGACCGCATAAGGGACACGCTGGAAGCGGTGTGGCCTCTTCCGCAACGAAATGCGCCGGTCATGCTGCACGGTGACTACTGGCCCGGCAACGTCCTGTGGCGCAACGGTAGACTGTCGGCGGTAATCGACTGGGAAGACGCCCAGTTCGGCGATCCGCTCGCCGATGTGGCTAACGGCAGAATGGAGATCATGTGGCTCTTTGGAATCGACGCCATGGAGAGGTTTACCAATAGCTACCGTTCTCTGACCACCATCGACTTCACCGATCTCCCCTACTGGGACCTGTGCACCGCTCTGCGCCCCGCCTTTAAAATATCCGAATTCGCCAAGGACACCGAAGACGAAGCCAGGTTGTTGATGGAGCTCAAGTGGTATGTGGAACAAGCTTACAAAGGGATTTGCTGACTTCGGTGCGCTTCATCCATTGCCAGTCAATTTTCACGGCTGTCCAGGTATTCTTTATTGGCGGTGTAATGTATGTCGTCGATGATGGTGTGTAACTGGGACAAGGTACTGTCGAAGGTCTGCTTGTCCTGTTCTCCTCTGGTCCGAAGACGCGCCATCTGCCTGAATTCCGTCACCGCATCGTCCAGCAGTCTGAATAGTTGATCCATTTTAACACACCCGCTGTTCTTATGTAATTCCGGTTGTCTTTCAAAAACCGTGGTCAATCTTCGATTCCGGCGACACCTCTAATTTCAGTTTCTAACGATTATTTATGTGGCTCCGCGGCACCACTGGAATGAGGCTTATCACCAGGTACAATAGGCGTTTTGGGAATGTACTCGTTTCGTGCATTCCAGCCCGGGTACTGGGCTTCTAAGAGATCCAGTGTTTTATCGGTATAATAAGGATCTCCTGCGGGCGGGAATCGAAACAGCTCCCGCTCTCTTGCCGTTAGGGTTCCGATAAATTTTCCAAGGCGCTCGTTTCTCCCCTGGTTGGTATAGGAATGAACTCCTTCCCAGTAGTGATCAGCACGTCCATATATACGCGTAACGGAGTACCGCTGCCCTTCAGTACCCAGGTACGGAGTGGCCGAGTGCCAGAGAAACGTGTTGAAAATCATTTGAGTGCCCGCCGGAACCGCCAGGGAGATTTTCCTTGAAACGTCCTGCCCGTATGCCTTCGGAATAACCAGCATGGGGGCCTGGTTTTCCTGGACTTCTTCCGGAAAATACCAGGTGCTTATCTGTCCGTATCTTACGTCGTCACAAGGTGGAAGCAGTGAGTTATTGCCGTTATCCACATGGAGATGATGTGTCAGCGGCGGTTCACAGGGATACCTTACCCAGTTATGCGCGTAACGGAAATGGATATCTTCAGTGTCAAGCACCCGCTGGACGAAGTTGATCAGATCCCAGTCTACGATGAGGTCGTTGAAAAACATATCTTCGTAGGGGAAGTCAACGGTGAGCAGACCGTTTTCCGGTAGGTCGTCCTCAAACTCCTCCAGCGGCGGCAGCTGTTTGCGCACCGCCGAGGCGATCTGTGCCCTTTTGTCCTCAGGATAGAAATTCTCGACAACTACGTATCCCTGTTCATGAAATGTCTTCAAATGCCCGGCGGATAATTTCATTCAGGTTCTCCTTCCGGATTGGGAGGTCGTTGACGGACTATCCTGTAGTTCAAATTTGATTCATGGGGTATTCCGACAGTCCCTTTACAGGCATCGGTTATCTTCCGAATACGCCCGGTTACCGCCGGTGCCCAGTGCCCAGGTGCCACGAAAAAGAGAGCGGCGTTTCGAAGGCATGGCTTCGATAATTTCGTGATCGAGGTCCAGTCGGTGCCATTGAGCCCAAATAGAGTTGTAACAGTTGAAGACCGCGCAGCGTGAATTGTCCGGATTGGTCCAATCGTTGGCCGCATGAATCAGACTCTCGGTAAAGATGACCACCGAACCGGGGGGGCAACTGTACTCGTCCATGGTCGCCCGCAGACTCTCCTCCCAGGGGGATTCGCTGACATTGGGTCGGTACGGATCCGGACCTCCGTATCCGAAGGATGCCTTGTGTGATCCGCTCAGGAATGTAGTACCGCCGGTCCCCGCTTTCACCTCTTCAAGCTCCCACACCACTCGGGTCAATCCCGCAAAGATCCTTCCCCCTTTTACCTGGTACCTCATGGCATTGGCCTGCTGCGGCGGACGCACCACATGCGGCATACCGTTGTCGCCCCGATCTGATTTACTCCAACCGGGCGAACGCACGGTAGTAAAGGAATTCTCGCATCTGAAGCTGTGACATCCATCCGAAACAAACGGGGGTTCTGAAAGGATCTCTGTCAGGATTCCCACGATAGCCGGATGGTCCAACAGGTTCTGAAGCTGCCCTTCGAAGCCTCGTTTGGCACCACAATAAACCTCGGTCTTCATGACCTCTATTTCAGAATCTGTGAGTACAGACGGCAACAGGATCCAACCCCGGAGATCAAAATAGAACCTCTGCTCATCAGTCATGGGAACCGGAGTGCCGTCTGACTTTTCCGCTGTTGCGGCCTGCTCTGATGCATTCATAATTCCCTCTATTTTTTCGGGTGGAACCACCATTCGGACCAGTCGAGTACCAGCCGGGCCAGCGCCCCATAGCCGCCCGCCGACGGATGGATAGCATCGCCCTGCTGCTGCTCCATTCTCCATGTGCCACCATGACGCAGGGCATCAATCACCGATAGGTAGGAAACCCCGGCACGGTGCGAAAGTTCCCCTAGCAAAGCGGACATCTCCTGGCGGCGCCTGTCCTCGGCTTCTTCCAGCGCGGGAGGCGGGCCTATCATCAGCGTCGGATACAACGAAGCAGCCCGGGCCAGGATGGCTGTTGTGTTGGATATGGTATCCGTCTTTTTCACACGGGTACGGCCTTCTTCTAACCAGCAGTCATTGGCCCCAAAGCTGAACACGACCCGGGTGTCATGGGGCTTCAGGCGACGGGCATCCACCTCGTTCTCCCAGCGTCTCAGCACATCCGTACTTGTATCGGCTCTAACACCAAGGTTGGAGCAGGTGATCCCGATGCCCGCGCTTTTCGACGCAGCACATACACGCCCCGGCCATCCCAGAAACTCGGAATCGCCCGTCCCGTTTACAAATGAATCTCCGATAAAGTTAATACGAATATCTTCCAAAAGAGCCTCCTAAACACACCCTTCGTACGCCTGCCCCGCCACCAGATCATATTCGGGCTGGGGCGCTTTGCCGACGTATTTCGAATGGGCTTCCATATACGCCACAGTCAGACCGATTCGGCGGTTATCGCTGGTGTTGGCGTCGGTGCGGTGCAGCGACAGGCTGTGGTGAAACGAGCAGCCACCGGCTTTGAGAGGGACAGCGACTTCCTCATCGTATGCGACTTTTTCATCTTCGACACGGAAATCTTCCAGATGCCTGTGCTCGATTACACCCCGTGTATGCGAACCCGGAATGAACCGCATACAGCCGTTGTTTTCGGTGGCGTCATCGAGGGCGATCCAGCAGATAACCAGATTGGGCGGATCGATGCTGGTCCAGTAGGCGGAGTCCTGGTGCGGCGGCTTGGCCGAGCCTACTCTTGGAGGTTTGCAGAGCGTCTGATCCACGAAGATCTTCAAGTCCGGTCCGATCAGACTGTGGACGACATCGAGGATTCGGGGATGGCGTGCCAACACCTGAAATAAGCGATCATACTTTGTCAGGTTCCAGATCTTACGGACGTTATTGAACCGCACGGGATCTGCTTTCAGTTCACCGTCGTCCACGCGGGGTTCGATCTGTACGTACTGCTCTGGAAATGCCACGACCCGGTTACCGATATCCTCCAGGCGCTGTTGCAATGAAGCTACCTCCAGAGGAGTCAGCAACTCTGGATAAGGAAGAAACCCCTGCTTGTTAAATTGATCGATCTGTCGCCGGGTTAATGGCATGTCCAACTCCTCCATGTGCCCTTCCGGTGGGCTATGTTCCATATAAACCGCTGGTGGCGCCGGCATTGAAAGTACAGAGACACCGACCGGGAATCAAGGGTTTCCTGCTGGAGAAAAAACATGGATTCAGTCTGTCATACCGCCGATCATGATGTAGACATAGTGGTGTAAAACTCTATATCGGCCTTTTAACTCAAAAAGCATACAAACCATATGGTCTTGTGTCTGATGTATCCAAACTTAAAGTAAGAAGAACGCTATGGACGAAAAACACATGTTTTTCCACGGGGGTTTTGCACAGGCTTGGATTATTGAAATTACAACCATTTCGCCGTTCCGACGCATAAATACCGCGGCGCCTTAGCCAATCAACTCTCTGAGATACGCTCCCTGAGCACGGACCTTATCGTCGTCCTCGCCCGGTCCGAAATCCTCAAGCGAAATGTGGCCGTTAAATCCCACTGCATTCAGATCCCCGACGATCTGCGCCACATTTGCGATGCCCTCTTTGAGACTCCGAAACGCCCACTGGAACGGCAACACCCCCTGCGCGTCTCGCTGACCGGCCACCGGAATACCGTTGCCCATATGACAGTGTGCCAGATAGGACCCCAGAAGTTCCATGCCCATGCGGCTGTCCTCAATACCCACCCGGAGCATGTTGGGGACGTCATAGATGGCTCCTATGTGATCGGGATCCAGATCCCGCAGCAGATCCAGGGCCCGGGCGGCACTGACGGCTACGGTGCCAACATGGATCTCATAAAGCACCTTGACACCGTACTCCCGGGCGATTTCCACCAGGCGGGCATACCCCGAACGAGCAGCCATAAATTGTGGAATGTAAGGCTGCGTCCGATCGTGCCGGGATGCGCCGATGCGAACCATCGGCGGGTTGTCCGGATCTATGTTTACCGCGCCTTTGAATAGCTTGTGGACTGTCTCCAGGTCGTCCAGAAGACAATTGGGCGCCAGGGCTGCCACACGTACACCGCTGCGCCGGCCGGCCGCACGAATCGCTTTGGCTTTCTCGACCACATTGTCCGGACTCACATCCGAAAGATGCCGCCCCCAGAACGAAGGCACCTCGTCCGGTCCATCAGGATTCAAGCGGCACCGCAATTCTACGGCGTCATAGCCGTATTCTCCCAGTTTATCAAATGTCTCATCCAACGACCAGCGTGGCAGCATCACTGAAGTACAGCTCAATTTCATGGTTTTTTCCTGTTTTAAATTTATTACATTAGTGCATATTCTTAACCCCGAAAAAAACAAGATAGTAAAATTCAAACCTGATTCAATATCTTTATTTTATTTGAAAAGGATTACTCACATGATCAAAAGCGTTATCGTAGGAGTCAGCGGCGGCCGAGCGCGGGGACTGGCGGAAGCGTATCAGCATGTCACCCGGGGCCGTCTGGCCGCGATTTCAACGCGGCGGCAGGACAACCTGGATGCCTTCGGTCAAGCATTCGGAGTGGCGTCCCGGTACACTGATTTTCGCGAGATGTTCGAAAAGGAAGCGCCAGACCTTGTGCACCTTAATACACCTCCCTCGGTGCGCCTCGAAGTCTTCGAAGCGGCGGAAGCGGCAGGGGTACCCGCGGTTCTGGTGGAAAAGCCACTGGCGATCCAGGGCGAGGATTATCTGGCCATCAGGGAATTTGGGGAATCTGCCCGCTTAAAGATAGCCATCAACCACCAACTTCATTTTCATCCCCGAAGGCAATATCTTCAGAACCTTGTAATGGACGGTGCTCTCGGCGAAACCCGGTTTATTGAAGCAAGTTCCGGCATGAATTTGGCTTACCAGGGAACCCACACGCTGCAGGCCATCGGAGCGTTCAACATGGGCGCGTCACCGGCCAACGTATTCGCCCAGGTTTCGGGCGCCGCCGGGCTTGAAGAATCGCCCAAGCATCATTACGCCCCGGATCAGTGTGTCGCTAGCATCAACTATGACAACGGCATCAGTGCCATGCTGCGATGCGGTGACAACGCCCCCCGTGTGGTGGATGGCGGTTCGGTTAACGTACACAAGCGCATCGCTGTATACGGAACAAGAGGGTTTGTGCACTGGACCATGCACGGGTGGGAAACGTCCATCGACAGCACCTACGACTCAGGTTCACATACCTACGGAGAGGAGGACATTCTAGGGCAGGCCGCTATGACCGAGGCCATGATCGACTGGATTAACGATGACCAGGCGGTGCATCCATTGAACATGGATCTGGCACTAAGTGATTTCAGCGTGGTCCTGGGCATCTATCAGAGCGCCCTGACCCATGCGGTCGTCCCCCTGCCGATCGATCCACTGCCGAATCTTGCGGGAAAATTGCGCATGGCACTAGCGTAATAGTTTGTCGTTCACCTGCATGTACATGAACGGCGGAATGGTCAGAGCCACGACATCAGTTCCACCGGTCACCTCGCTGGCCTGTCCAAGCGCATGGTCCAGATCGGGTGCCCAGGACACGCCCAGACGTTTTGCGGAGCTATCATCCTTAGGACCTACCAGGATAACACGCGACAGGTATTTCAATGGATAGGTGGCCCAGTACCACACCGTGAAGGGATGGAACCCGTGGTGGGCGTACCGGTAGCGGTAACAGTCTATAAGGTGGGAATCGCGGGCGAATTTCTCCTGGAAGTGGGATTGCATCTCGAACGGATCATGGGTTTCCGGCAACACCTCGTTCCAGAATTTCTCGTAGGCCACATGGTATTCCGGATGAAAAATCTCGAACACCGGATTCATGATAATGACAGCACCGCCCGGCTTCACAAACGGCTTGTTGTAAAACCAGTTGAATACATAACCCAGCACATCACTCAAAACCAGGACGGGGTTAATTCGGGCATCAACGGAATAGGGGCTCAGGTCAGGCAGCCCGAACACCATGGTATCAAACTGACGGTCGGCGGTCACCAGCAGCTGGTCCTTGAGGGACTGCAAAGTCGGCTTATGCACTTCGTCGATGCTTCCGGCGTTAATATCGATAGGTGCATAATCACTGCGAATGTTCTTAAATATGTTGAATCGAACAGGTTCAGGCAGAAGTTTCATGGTCAGCGGTGTCAAAGATTTGATGGTTTTTTCAATAAAATTACATCGGTCATTAGGCTTGCTCATGTACGCCATCAGCGGCGCGTAGGTGGCGTTGTTCATGGCGGCTTCAAGGACCATAATCTTTGTATGCTCGAGGATAACCCGGCTGATGCGCTCGATACTGCTATGCATGTCGGAATCGTGGGGCTGCATCACATGGGGTTTTTCCTGAGTCATCTGCGGTGCGTGGTGGGGCGCAATGCTGTTGTAGGTACCCATGCCCACAGCCACCGATTTATGGCCGCCGTTGAGCGGGATCTGAATGCTGTCCACATAAATTACCAGATCACTCTCAACTACTTTGCGGGTCGTCTCCACCGCTTCACCGTGCTCGGTCTGGCCCACTACCACGATATCGTCCGAATCTTCAGCATCGAAGTTTACCAGTTGGTGCGGATAGAAATCAGCCATGATCCGTTTACCCATCATCCAAGCCAGTTCCGCCGGTTTCATTTTACGGTGGAGGGCCACGGCGCACATCAGTTCTATGTTCTCTTTTTTCACGCCGTACGAGTACAGCATTTCCAGCAGCGTTTCGATCATGATCTGTCGAATGTCCGGCTGGGCAGTGGCCGGAAACGGCTGGCAATTGTCGTCGAAGGCAATCAGGATTTTGCTATTGCCGTCAACCAGTTCCCTGAGTGGCGCCATCCCCAAGGGATTGTCGAATGCCTGTACGACACGGTTGGGCATTTCACGTTTGGATATGCCGGACACAGGCGGACGAGGGTAAAGGATCGTCGCGTCGTCTGGAAGGTTGGCATTGACAAGATTATTGCCCGAATAGGTAAAATACTTTTTCATTGCCTGCCTCGAATCAAAAGGACAAATTTTTGAATATTTAATTACCGGAATGTATCGGTGCCAAGATACAGGGCTAAATACGCTGAATCAACTGTTTAATACACTGGCTGCATAAAGAATAATGCCCTGACATTCCGCCGGAAGTACCCGGATCTCCCCGGACCGCTGGCAGGTTGCGCTGGCGAGCCATGGAGATTCCCGGCCGTACGGAACTGACCGTCCTTATTTTATTTGTGTTGCCGTAATCATACACCATCCACGATCTCCAAAGGAGTCGCCGTGATTATCGACAGCCACTGTCATATATCGCCACACTGGTATGAAGAAGTCGATGCCCTGCTGTACCATATGGACCGAAACAATGTAGAGAAGGCCATTTTGACCCAGCTGATGGGACAGTACAACAATAGTTATCAGGCCGAATGTGTTGCCCGCTACCCGGACCGGCTGGCTTCTGTCATACTCGTTGATTTCAATCTCACGAACGCGGTCCAGACGCTGGAACGGGAGGTTGAAGCCGGGGCGGTAGGTATCCGCCTGAATCCTGATGCCCGGTCGCCCGGTGACGATCCGTTTGCTGTCTGGCGGAAAGCAGAGGCACTGGGCGTGGCCGTCAGCTGTGCAGGCCTTGGCGGGGGATTCGCCGATGACGGATTTGCGGATCTGATCGAAGAGGTGCCAAACCTGCCAATCGTGATAGAACATCTAGGCAACGTCAACACACCGGGGGAGAAGCCACCGGAGGGGATTGTGCAGAAAGTCTACGGGCTGTCACGTTACCCAAACGTGCAGATAAAAATCCACGGTCTGGGTGAATTTTGCCTGCGAGCCACACCGGCACAAGAACCCTTTCCGTTCGAACAACCGATTCCTCCGCTATTGAAACTCGCCTACGAGGCGTTCGGGCCGAAACGCATTATGTGGGGCAGCGACTATCCGCCAGTGAGTGGCCGCGAGGGCTACCGCAATGCATTGCTCTTGGCGATGGCGCAATTTTCGGACAAACCACAGGAGGCGCGCGATCTGATGTTCGGTGGCGTGGCAGAAAGGATTTTTCTTCATGGCGGATAACACCCTGTGCGTGTGCGACCCTCATTTTCATATGTGGGACCTATTCGAGCGCCCCAATCTCAATCTGGGTAGCACTGCTGTCCACCCCCTGCCAGTCTACCACGCGGTTGACTATTTACGCGATATGGAAACACTGCCGGCCCCGCTGCGACTGGTTGCCGGAGTCCATGTGGAGACAATAGTCGGCCAGAAGGACGGCGGTACCGTACTCGATACGGTCGGCGAAACACGCTGGGTGTGCTCACAACTGGCAGAGACAGAAGACCGGCTGCCGTTTTCGGTGGTGGCCTATGTAAATCTGGCAGGAGATCCAGTCGAACGGGAGCGCATTCTTCAGGAACATGTGGAGGAGGCCGGAGGGAGGTTGCGTGGTGTCCGCATGATCCTGAACCACCATCCAGACAATCCGGATCTGACCTGGCCGCAGGTAGCACACGGAGAATTCCTGAAAAGCGACAGCTTCAGGAGCGGAATCGACTTGCTGGCGCGGAAAAACCTGTCGTTCGACCTGTCCTGCAACCCTCATCAGTTCCCAGACGCCGTGGCGACATTCCGTGATTACCCGGAAACACGAGTGATCGTCAACCACATGGGGTTTATACACGACGGCGAAGACTACGCCCACGAAAATCTGTGGCGCGAGGGGATGCAAGCGCTGGCCGAGCTGCCCAACGTACATGTGAAACTTTCAATGCTCTGGTTCGGCAGAGGAGGATATCACAAAGATTCCGGCAAAGAGAAAAAAGTGAGCGGTCTGGTTCGCGAAGTGATTGATATTTTCGGATGCAGACGGTGCATGTTCGCAAGCAACTATCCAGTGGACAGATTCAACGAAATCAGCATCGCCGAATTGTACGGAATGTTCCTGTCGTGGACAGCAGATTTATCGGATGATGACCGCGCCGAATTGTTTCATGACACCGCCGTACGGGCTTATGATTTAGCACTGTAAATGGCATCGCGCATAGAAAACGAAGATCATCTGGGTGTTTTTACCTCAAGTACTTCCTGAGGCGTCGTGTAACTACCGGAAATATGAGCCGCAAGCCAATCCGGGGCATCCGTCCGAGGCAAAGACTGGGCCGGTTCACCCTTGCAGCTCAATCGGTACAGCAGTCTGGCATCTTCGATCGAACTGATATTGGACTTTATAGGCGGAGAGTTGTGCAGTGTCATGAAATTATCCCATATGGTCACGTCGCCCGGTACATGGTGATGATCGTAACGAAATTGCGGCTGCAGCACATGTTTTTCCAGGCGATCCAGAAATACCCGGGACTCATCCAGAGTCATTCCGTCGACCTCCACCGCCGGCCGCACATTCGGCCGCGATGCCCAGATCGGACTGTGGAGGGACTTGTACCCTGAACGAGGGTTGGTCCGCACCAACGGCGCGAGCCATCCTTCGTCCCCCGCATTCAACCGTCGGCGCAGTTGAACCTTCTCCAGCATCTCCTGTTCCCCAGGCGTCAAGGCCGCAAAGGCAGCTGCCGTGTCGGAAAAAGCGGTTTCTCCGTTAAGGGGAAGCCGTAAGCGGAGCCGCATCAATTCGTCATCGGCCCCATCGTAGTAGGGATGAGCGGTTCCGGCCTCCGGAACCGAGACCCAGGTTCCGCCCAGTGCATTCCGTGAAACGGGCGACATATGGGCCAGAAACATGGATACATATATAGGCAGCGGTTCGTACTCTATATCCGTGTGCCACGAACCTCCGGCGCTCACCCGGGATTTCCCTTCTCCAACCGCGCCCCCGAAATTCGAGACCACCAGAACAGTCGGCGATTCATGAGGCAGGCATCGCAATCGGCCGGGAAAGGTCCTGTCGACGGCAGCCACCTGACGTTTCTGGTATGGGATCCACTCGATCGCCCCATCGCTGTCCCCGTCCTGCTGCGCCGGCTTACCCCCGCGCATGAAATTGTTGGGATGCGGAATGGGCGCGCCCCAATGGTTGGCGAATCGTTCGAAATGGGCGAGAGAGAACCGGTTCAAGTCCTGGCCGGCAATACACACGATCCGGAATAGACTCAACGCGTCGAGTAGAAAGGCAGCCTGCTCCTCATTTAGCGGGCTACACAGGTCTATACCGGTAAACCGTACCACGGTACCGCATGGTACCAGGGGATACTCGCAGCCTGCGTGGGATCCGAAAAAATAACGCAGGCGGGTTTCCAACTGCCCTTCTTCCATTTCATGGTTCATGGCGGCTCCTTCTGTCATGCCTTGATAAGATAAGCATAGTTAAATCGTGCGAACATCACGTGGTTTGGCAAATGCGAGTGGCCGTCTCCCCGGCCGTAGACCAGGCCGATCGTCCGATCCGTAAGTATCACCATGTCAGAATAGTAACTCGGGCCATGATGAATCACTCTGTGATGGTCCCAGGTCGATCCCTCGTCGGAACTCATGCTAACGGTCATCCGCGCCCGTAGTTGTGGGTGGGCGGGACGGCTGAAGAGCAGGTGATTCGGATCATTAACTTCAGCAGGGGTGAATCGTTGGATCGAGGAATCGCAACCGTTATAGCTGTATCTCAACTCCGTTCTTACCTGCGGCGTCCCGAAGGTCTCGCCTCCGTCCCGACTCCAGGCAGAGACGCGATGCTTCTGGGTATCGACCTGCCTTCCGTCTCTCGTGGCGACACCACCCCGTGCATTCATGAGAATACGACCATCGTGCAGTTCCACGATGCGCCCTTCATTCATACCGTATCCAATTCCCGTGTCGCCGGTATGGCGCCAGCTTTTACCATGGTCGTCGCTGACAACCAGGGAGACGCCATAAAGGCGCGGATCGGCCGTCACCTCACGACGGTGCCAGACCGCGAGCACCAATCGTCCGTTTTTGTGCTGATGAATGCCCTGTTGACAACAAAGCTGAATTCCGTGGCCGGGTCCCGGCATATGGAACGTCCAGCCATGGTTATTGTCAGCCAGCAGCCTGGTCATCTCAACACGTCCGCCGTCCCTCTCCACCGGCAGCCAGGACTGCCCGTCGTCATCGCTGTACTGATAGAATACCCTTGTTTCATTCTGGTGATGAGATCCTTCGTTCAAGGCGTAGAAAAAAAATATCCTTCCGGTTTCCCGATCCACCACCGGCCCTGTGTTCGTCCAGGCTTCTCTCTTACCCGGATGACCGTTAGCAGCCCAGAAACGGCCATCGGACCGCTCGATGTAGATATTCCCGGACCAGGTGCGCCCCTCATCAGTGCTTCTTTTCAGTACCAGATGGTGGGGATCCTGATCTCTTTGACGTACACGTCCTTCAGCGAAGGCGAGTAACGTCCCATTGACGGATTGGACCAGTCCGTACACGTGGTAGGGCCAGACCCCGTCTTCATTGTGCTTCCAAATCGTGCTTTGTTCGAAGGTAGCTTCCATAAATTCGTTTTTCGTGACATCTCCAACTGGGTACACCATATTGAAAAATCCGAACAAGTCCCCGGGAAAACAATCCAATATAGCAGGTTTTAAAGGTATCATAAAGGTTATTTGGTAAGTGAAACACTGGAGGGCCACCCAGAGGCACAGGGAGGTGCCGTCTTACAAGGGTCCGTACAAGCTCCGGCCCGCTGATGGACGTTTTGAACCCCGATATTACATGTGCGTTAGAATCCTTTACAGTCAATACGATAACCGGCGGAGGTTTCAGGTAATTATCCACCACATAATTTCATCGATAGGGTATAATATCTGTTGTTTAAATCCAAAAAGTGTTTTCTTGGCATAAGGTATACATAGCTCCACAGGTGATCAATTCAAACAATACACCATGAAACCATTACAACGGTCTCTCCCTTTCATTCTCTGCTTTCTGTCCGGGTGCTTCCTGTTTCGCAGCGGCCATCTCGATATCCCTGAGTCCATCCGTACGCGATACCATGAAGGCATCGCCCTATACAACGGGGAGCAGTATGACGAGGCGGAGCAGCAATTCCGAGCGATACTGGACATGGATCCGCAGGCCATCCTTGCAAAATACCGTCTGGGTTTGACGCTCTACCAGCAGCGAAAACTGTCTGATGCACAGGTTCAGTTCCAGCAGATCATCGGAATGAGCGGAGACCTACCTTACGGGTACCATGGTTTCGGGCTGGTAGCGTTGCAGCGGAAAAACCGCAGGTTCGAAGCACTGAACTGGTTCCGCCAGGCATTACGGCGGGACCCTTCGTTTGTAGAAGCCCAGTGGGAACTGGCAATGACAAGGCTGGCCGTGACCAACGGAATATTCGGAGCGTTCAGTATGGGACAGGTACGAGAGGAATTTCAACGCGTCATCGAGATGGATCCGAACCATCCGGAGGCCTATTATATCCTCGGTTCCACATATTACCAGTACGGTAAGATTGATGATGCGGACTCCGCCATACCTTTATTCGAAAAAGAGATCGAGGTAAACCCGAATCACCACGATGCCCGGTACCAGCTCGGCCTGGCCTATATCGATGTAGAACGTATAAGAGAGGGTATCACAACACTCGAGTCGATCCGGACGGTTGATCCCGAATGGACGATACGCATCGATCGGGCGATTGCGGAGGCGCGGCTGCGTAATTCACTGGTGGGAGCGGACAGCATATTCATAGTTCTCCACATGCTGCCTGAGGAAGAACGACGTCTGTACTTCGATCTGAAGACCGTCCTGCCAACGAATGAGAAGACACAGATAAACCAGTTGAAGCGCGACGATGTCGCGAGCAAAGCATTCGAGTATTGGAAGGCCCACGATCCCACCCCTTCAACGGTGGAAAACGAGCGGTTCGTCGAACACTGCCGCCGGGTGGCATACTCCCGCCGCTACTTCGGGCGCGGCCTTTGGCCCTGGGATACGCGCGGTGAAGTGTATATCCGCTATGGCCAACCGGACACGCGAAAAATGGATACATCGGACGCCTCGCTCCATGGTTTTGGGGCGACCGCGCAGTTTGGTATCAGGCAGGTGGAGCGTTGGACCTACGAGCACCTCGCGCTCACCTTCGAATTTGTGGACCAGGGGTCAAATTTGGCGTTTCACATGCCGCCGGTCCGCGCAACAGGAGACATCGCATCCGTTGCCAGGAATGCCTTCAACGACCCGGGCGTGCGAGTCGAAAAACTCGCTGAGAGTACTCCCGCTGTGTACAAAACAGATTATGAGAATGGGGAGCCTTTGCGCTATTCTTACAGCCTGGCAGTCTACCGGGGTGCCGGAGGGAGCGCCGAACTCGAGGTGGATTACGCCGTACCGGCCACTGAACTGTCGTTCGAAGACCGAACCGCCTCGCTGGAAACCTCTCTCGTAATCTTCGACACCAACTGGAAAGAATTGAAAAAGACGGTTGAACAAAAAAGGCTGCGCCCGGTACCGAATGCCGACCGCACACACCAGGTGGCTCTCTATCGCCGTACACTAACCGTGACGCCGGGACAGCACCATTTCGCCATCCAGATAACCGATAAACAGTCCGGGCGCACCAGTGTGGTCCGACAGCCGCTGCAGGTGCAGACGTTTGTCCCTGATCGGTTGGCACTGAGTGATATCAGACTGGTGAGCCGAGTAGAAGACAACGCCACCGGCATATTCGTTCGTGGAAGACGCCGGTTGACACCTAATCCGGCCGGCGTCTTTGCCGTTGGCCGACCGGTCACGTTGTATTTTGAAGTTTATAATCTGATGAAGAACGAAGTGGGACGTACCGCTGCCGACATCGAATATACCGTATTTCCACTCTCGGGCGACACACGGCCTATGTTGACCGCCTCCGGTCAACCCAAAATACAAGCAACACAGAGCCGCGAATCCGCGCTGTTACAGAAAGAAGAAGGCACCGAAGAAACACTAAACCGTGATGTGGCCATACAAATGACCGGTGTCAAACCCGGGCGCTACGTTCTCCGCATAACCGTTAACGACCTCAATCGGAATCAATCCGTCAACTCCTCCGTCTTATTCCGATTCGTTCCTTGGGAATAAGCATCGCTTTTTTTGTATTTGCATAAAATAATTTCAAATTTAGATTATCTGTAGCGTTGAAGTAGGTGCTTTGTCAAGTCAACCAATCCATCGACTGTTACCGGAGCCCCGATGTCCTCTACCGTCCATCGCCTTGCACTGCTCGGATTCGGTCCCGTGGGGCGGAGTTTTGCGGAGATACTCTCAGAAAAAGAAGATCATATTGCCCAGAGATACGGCATTCGGCTGCGTATCGTAGCCGCAGTGGATCGCACCGGTGGCGCTGTCGATCAGGACGGCCTTGAGGCGGCAGACCTGGTAACCGCGAAACGATCCGGTTCCGTGGCCCGGTATCCCGGAAGCGGTAAAGAGGGATTGACCGGCAATGACATTCTTTCCAGTACATCGGCGGACACGGTCCTAGAAGCTACCTCCGTAAACATGACAGACGGAGAGCCGGGAATGAGCTTTGTTCGCCGAGCCCTGGCCGACAGCCGACATGTGGTCATGGCGAACAAGGGGCCTCTGGTGTTGGCTTATCGGCAGGTGATGGAGCTGGCGCGGCTGCACCAGGTGGCATTAAAATTCAGCGCGACTCTGGGTGGCAGCATGCCTACATACAATCTGGGTGCGCGCGATCTAGCAGGCTGTGAGATCAAACGTGTCGAGGCAGTGCTCAACAGCACTTCTCATTACATCCTGTGTCGAATGAATCTGGGTGACACGTATGAACAGGCACTCGCTGAAGCCCAACGACTGGAGATTGCCGAACGCGATCCGGCGCTGGACGTGGAAGGGTGGGACGCCACCAACAAGATGGTAATCCTGGCCAACAGTATCCTGGATACCCCAACCACGCTGGCGGACGTTTCCCGAACCGGCATCGCACACCTCACGGCACGCGACCTGCCACTGACCATGCTCGGAACTGCCGAGAAAACAACCGAAGGATACCGGCTCGCCGTAGAACCCGTTCGCCTGCCCGATGATCATCCACTAGCTGCGCTCGATCCACTCAGCATGGGCGCAATCTTCTACACCGACCTGCTCGGTCCAATGATGATCACAGTTAATGAACGCGGCCCAAGGCCCACAGCCGCCGCTATGCTGAGAGACGTCCTAGAAATAGCAAGGATGGATAAAAACTAGGGCAGCAAGTGAAACTCAAAGACACAGCCCCACGGAGACTGCGGATGATACACCGGCCGCTGGTCTACCTCACAGCCATTAGCTCTGTACCCATTGTATCGGCCGCCGCTTATGCTCAAGACGGAAATATCAAGATCGTCGTTACCACGCAGTTCGGTGATATAGAGTTGGTTCTCAACCCGGTTGAAGCACCGACCACGACCGCCA
>CAYYIS010000020.1:0-35392 GCA_964470965.1 uncultured Gemmatimonadota bacterium
TGCGGATTGCCTGAAGCGATTCCCGGGGAAATTCGCGGCCATAGGCTTGGTGGACCGCCATGCACCGGACGCCCCGAAACAGCTGCGCCGCCTAGTAGAAGAAGACGGATTCGGCGGCCTGCGCATCCATATGTCCCTTCCGGATGATCCAAGCGAGTGGGCGGCGGCCGACCAGGATCCCATCTGGCGCCAGGCGGAGGCACTCGCCACCTGTTTTCTCGTACACGGCCCCGCGTCGCTGTTGCCGGCACTGGCGCCCATTATCGCCCGATTTCCGAATGTCAACGTAGTCCTCGACCACATCGGCGGTGCACCTACGGACGAGGCGCCGCACTATCCGAAGTTACACCATGTGCTCGACCTGGCCCGATATCCCAATGTTCATGTGAAATTCACTCCGCAGGGGCACAAATCATCCTTGCCGTATCCCCACGAAGACACCTTGTCGACCTTCAAACGGATTTTCGATGTCTACGGCCCAGAACGCCTGCTGTGGGGAACCAATTTCCCAGGAATATTAAAATCCACGGGCTACAGGCCCTCTCTGGAGTTGTTTCAAAAACACATGGATTTCCTGACTGACGACGATAAAGAATGGTTATTCAGTAAAACCGCGCGCAAGGTATGGAAGTCTATTAGCGAATAGTTATCTTTTCATCCAGGTCCCTGGTGGGAAACACGGCGATTTACACCCCGACACGGAAATGAGCTAGTACCTTGTGATTGATGCCATCACCCATCCCGCGTTGCTGCCAGATGCGCCACGCAGTCACCCCGTTCCACCCTACCGGGATGGCGCTTGCATACCACGTCGCCGGCGCCTTCGAACAGCACGGGTATGGATTCTCGTGCCGGGTTGTCCGGGAACAGTACGCGGCCGCACAGGTCACCCGACTGCACTCGGTCGCCCAGATCCGTAGCCGGTTCGAACAGGCCCGGCTCGGGCGCATACACATACGCTGTTGAACCGAAGATGTGCAGCACCTCCGGCTGAGGCAGCTCAGCCGGCAACGTGCCCTGAGCCCCGAAGAATGCCAGCAGGCGCGTGAGCGCCTGTTGCACCAGTGCCACGCCGGACCGGGAGACACTGCCGGTCCCTCCGTACTCCCCTCCCAGGGAGATGATCCCCTGGCGTATGGCCGCATCCGGAAGCGTCCCATGCGGCTGCGCCCGTTCAAACACCATCACGTGCCGCACTCCAAGCGACTGAACCACGTCCAGGCTGCGCTGCTTGTGCTCGGGGGAGGCATTTACGGAAAAATGTGTACTGGCATGGGGGCGGTATTCCAGAGAGCTACCGCCGGCGTGGAAATCCGCCACTACGTCTACCATTGGCAGCAGGTGGTGCTCCACGTAGTCCGCGATCTTCGAGGTCGGGCTACCCGTAGGGTCGCCGGGAAAAACACGGTTGAGATTACCCTCGTCCAGTGGACTCACCCGGGTACCCTCCTGTGCGGCAGGCAGGTTCAGCGCGGGCAGTATGATAATGCGCCCCGAGATCTCTTCCGGCTTAAGATCCTGAATCATACGAGTAAGTGCGATCTGTCCTTCATATTCATCTCCGTGGGTTCCGCCGCAGAGCAGAATTTGCGGTCCCGGACCGTTCTGAATGACCGCGATGGGAATGGGCAGAACGCCGTAAGCGCTGCGGGTGACCGAATGGGGCAGGCGCAACCAGCCGATCTGCTTGCCTTCTTTTCCGTAGTCCACTGTAGATACGATCTGTGTCATTGGAAGTCTCCAGAATCAGGACAATCGCCCGATCGTTAAGCGGCTTCCTTCAACCGCGCGGTATAATCCTGTTCGCGAATAGGCCAGTGCAACAGGGCAGCCGCCCCGCCCAGAATCATGCCCACGATCCATATACCGTTATAATTTCCGAAAGTTTCGTAGAACCATCCACCCATCCAGACGCCGCAGAATCCACCGATCTGATGGGACAAAAAAACAATGCCGTAGAGAAACGTCATATACCTGGTGCCGAAAAATACAGCGACCAGTCCGGAGGTTGGCGGCACCGTGGCGAGCCAGAGGAAACCCATAAGGGCGCTGAAGACCAGTACGCCGATCAACGTTATCGGCATCAGCAGAAATACCCCGATAACGACAACCCGGCCGCAATAGATAAATACCAGTATCCGCTGCTTAGGACGCCGGCTGCTTTCCACACCTGAAAAGTAGGCGCCAAAAATGTTACAAAATCCTATCATACCGATACTCCAGCCGCCTACCCGGGGACTTAAGCCGAGATCCACCAGAAAGCTGGGCATATGGACCGTTATGAACGCTACGTGAAACCCACAGACGAAGAATCCGATCACGAGTAAAACAAACGAGCGTACCCACAATGCGCGAAAAAGGATTTCTACCAGAGACGCGTCCAGTTCGGGGCCGCTATTATCGGCCGTGCCGCTGAAGGAAGAAAGGGGCAGCGCAAACAATGCCATGAAAAAAGCGGCAAACCCCAGATAATGAAGCGCATAGAACCAGCCTGACAGTTCGATAAGGCCCTGCATGGCGGGAACAACTAGAAACTGTCCGAAACTGCCGGCCGCCGTGACGATGCCCAGGACCTGGCCCCGGCGTTCTTTGGGGACGGCCCGGGCCATGGCCGGCAGCACGATACCGAATGAAGTGCCAGCAATGCCTGCTCCCACCAGAACCCCTGCTGTCGCAATGATTTCCAGTTCAGTTGTCGCATGGGCCATACACCACATCGCCACAGCGTAACAGACGACGCCGGTCAAAAGAACCTTCAGATTGCCGTACCTGTCGGCCAACCCGCCCGCAAACACGGCGATAACACCCCAGGCGAGATTCTGGATGGCAAGCGCCAGCGACAGAACATCCCGTCCCCAGCCTCTGGCCTCGGACATCGGCTGTAAAAAAAGACCGAAGCCGGCCCGGAACCCGATGGACAGGAGAATTAGCAGGCAAGCGCTAAGCACAACCGTTTTCAATGATAGGGGTCCGGCATTCACAGTCGGCTTCTATTCTGCGGCGTGGCGCCACGAGATGCCCGGTGGAACATCGAGCAACATGGTTCTGATAAACGCCGCGGATTTCTCCAGGCCGGACTGGATCTCCATGTATTCGCTCTCATGTTCCAAGGTAAGAATCCCTTCGTAACCGACAAACCGCAGCGCCGTGATGACCTCGCGCCAGGTGCGTTCGTCATGGCCCCAGCCGGGCAGAGTGAATGACCAGGCTCTTTTGTCGGGATGCAACGGGTGAGTCGTGTCCATTAAACCGCGCAGCCGGGCGTTTGGCTCATGTATCAGTGTGTCTTTGAGGTGGACGGCCTGGATGAGGTCGCCCAGGTAGTGAATCGCTTCCAGCGGATCGATCTTCTGGGCCCACATATGCGAGATATCGAAGTTGCAGGCGACAACCGGCCCGATTTCGTCACGTAACTGACGTAACTTGATCGGATTATGAATCATGTCGTTGACCTGCATCTCAAAGCACAGTGACACCCCGTGATCGGCTGCAATTTTTCCGTGCTCTCTCCAATAGGGAAGCAGTCGCTCATTCCATTGCCATTCCAAGGCGTCTTTGAGCAGGTCGGATCCCGGTAGATCCGTGTTGACAATCCAGTTCGGCAGCGTATCGCCTTCTCGTCCTTCAGGTAATCCAGCCACCAGGCACAGACGGGTTGCCTCGATTTTTTCCATGAACGCGCACACCTTGCGGAACTCGCGGGAATAGGACTCCGCGATCTGTCTGTCGGGATGCAGCGGTGATCCATGGGCCGCGAACGAATAGATCTCGAATCCCAAAACCGCGTAGTTATCTAGCCAACGGTTGCGCGCCTCGCTGTCGCTCAGAAGCCGGTCTATATCACAGAACCGTTCCGCTGCGGGTCCAATGGCAGCCAGTTCCAGGGCGGTCACGCCAATTTCTCGGCAGAACTGAAGCGCTTCGTCCCGTTCGAACTTCATCACGAAAAATGTGTTCATTCCCAGCTTCATCAAACGCCCCTTACGGTTGGGTAATCGTCGTAAACATTATAGTCTCTTTATTACCACTTTCGTATCTGCAGCTCCTCAACCGCAGTCGGATATGCAATATGTCGAAAGTAGCCTCGAAGTTTTTCAGGGATCCTGGAATGCTCCCGAACATGCATCTTCAATCCGACCGGACTCAACCCGTTCATGCCATGAGTCCAGATACCAGCGGTCATCTCCCATATAGTGTATGAGAAATAAGCTTTTTCAGGATTTTTAAATGTGCCGTCCATGAGCAGGGCAGAGGTAATTTCAAGGGAGTCGAAATTGAACCCGAATTCCATGATTATTTCATCTTCATCTCCAAACGACAGGTCCTTCATACCGCTGTCGTATTCGACAAAATCATGCTCTACTTCGGCTAATCGCTTTTTGAACTGCTCCTTTTCTCTATCGGACAGCATACCGTAAAACGTCCGGGAAGCATCTCTTATGAGTGCAACCTGAACGGCCTGGCTGACATCCGTCGGTATGTGAATCGCACCTTTTATCGCATGAGATCTGACACTGTCCAGTATGGCCCCGACAAACCTGTCTCGATAGAAGTCATCTTCCAGCGCTTGTATCAGTCCTGTTCTGGCGGACGCTCCGATCTGGGAGGATGACAACAGCAGGTATGAGATGATGATGGATGTGAAGGTATTCATGATGATTCCCAGGCAATACAATGCGAGGCAAAGTGCTTCAACGCCCCGCTCTTGATAATTATCGCTTCCGGCTGCAATACCGTCGCATACATGCTCAACAGCGAAATCACATCGAGCAAAGAGCGGTATCCTGAAAGACCGGACATGTCGATGTATACCTTGGTGAACGGGTACCCGAGGTCCAGCGCGGCCCGCACGTCGAACCCGTCCAGAACATCAAACGTCAATCCAGGATTGCGCTTACGGGCACGTTCGATAACGTCCGGACTGATATCTGTGCCGACGACTCCCTTGTTACAGTGCTCCGCGATAATCTTTGTGGTGGTACCCCATTCGCATCCGATCTCCAGCACCACATCCCGTTCGTTGACCCACTTCGGTATGCTCTCCCTATATTCCTTCACACCCCGGGTGGCAATGAATTTGGTTTTTACTTTGAATTGTTTGTCGTTGGCCATTTCAGTGTCGTATTGAAGATGGGGTTTGGTTTCCACATAAATTACACACAAGTCCTCAAAATCGTAAGCTTTTTTATCCGCTCCAGCATTTCATTCCTCTGGATTTAACCTCAGTCCTCGCGGAACAACAAAACGCTCTACGAGTTCGAACATGCCCTGCACCACCAGCGCCATACCGGCGGCAGGTATGGCGCCCTGGAGAATCAGATTGAGATCGTCGAGGCGAATGCCGGTCAGGATTGGCTGGCCGTATCCTCCGGCGCCGATAATGGCACCGAGGGTGGCGGTTCCCACGTTGATCACCGCCGCAGTCTTAATACCCGCCAGGATGGTACGCGAGGCAGTCGGCAGCTCCACCAGCCTGAGCCGGGCGCCGGGCGGCAGTCCCAACGCTTCGGCGGATTCCCGGAGGGGCCGGGGAATGTCGATCAAACCTGAATACGTATTCCGCACTATGGGGAGCAGGCTATACAGGAACATGGCCATGATCGCAGGTGGTCCGCCGATGCCCAGTAAAGGAATCATAAACACCAGCAGCGCCAGCGATGGTATCGTCTGCACGGTCCCTACCACCGCCAGCACCACTTGGCCCAGCCCCGGCCGCTTTGCAGAAACGATACCCAGAGGCAGGGCGAACAGGATCGCGCCGGCAAGCGAAAGACAAACCAGCCAGAGATGATCGACCGTGTTGCGCATGAACGACTGGAAGACAGTGTCTTCCTGCACATCCATCTCGATATCCAGCTTCGCTGCGATGAAATCAGCCGCGATTCGCGGTTCGGAGATCCGATCGATCTTGGCCCGGGCATTCATGGCGATCATGTCCGATTCGGAAATACGACTCTCCAGCTTCAGGATAGCCGTCACCACCTCCGCCGCTTGTTGCTCGAGGTCCGCGCGGTAAAGAATCACCGCGTTGTACACTGGAAAATGCCTCATGTCGTCTTCTAAAACTGCCAGGTTGTAATAGGCAATCTCCGCGTCTGTAGAATACAAGTCCGTGGCGTCAAGTGTCCTGCTCGCCAGTCCCTGGTATGCCAGTGAATGGTCGAGCCCGAACACATCCAAGTGCCGCAACTGATACCGCACCTGAAGACTTGGCCAACCGTCCCCCCGGTCCATAAATTCGGTACTGAAACCTAGTGTGAGCTCCGGATGGTCGTTAAGATCGGAAATGGTCCGGAGGTTTAGAGAATCCGCCAGATCACGCCGCAATCCAATCACATAGGTGTTGTTGAAGCCCAGCGGACGGCTCATACGGATTCCCTCCTCTTCGAGCGCAGCACGGATTTCAGATTCGGTGGTCGCGTGCCGTCCTGCCAGGATCTCCTGGCTGATGGTGCCGGTATAATCAGGATAGATCTCTATATCGCCCCGCACCAGTGCCTGCCACAATACCTGGGTACCGCCCAATCCCCGCCTGTGGGATACCTCCGCGCCGGCATCCTTCGCAAGCTGCGAAAGCATTTCGCTGAGGATGACCGATTCAGTGAAGGTTTTGGATCCGACGGTTATCTGCTGTGCCACAGAAAATGTCGGCATAAACAGGAAGGTAACAAGGGCCAGTCGGACAGGGAATCCCATGATCATGCATTCCTCAGCACATCCAGCTTGCCACGCTGCACGTTAATGAATTGGGTTACAAACGGAGAGACCGGTTCGTTAAATAAGTTATGCAGGGTGCCCTGCTGTAAAATAACGCCATCCTTGAGCAAGACGATTTCATCACCGAAAAAACCGGCTTCAACCAGATCGTGGGTTACCATTACAACCGTTTTACCAAGCGTCCTGAAAACATCCCGTAGATCGTTCTGCAGATCCGCGCGTATCATCGGATCCAACGCGCCCAGAGGCTCATCCAGGAGAAGGACGTCCGGATCCAGCATCAACGCCCTTATCAGGCTCACCCGCTGCCGTTGGCCGCCGGATAGGTGTACCGGGAATTGTTCCAGCCGGTCCTCCGGAAGCTGAGTTAACACCCTCAATTCCTCGATCCGCGCCGCGATCCGATGTTCATCCCATCCCAGATACCGTGCCATCAACGCCACATTGTCGTAGGCGTTCAGGTGCCGAAACAACCCGCCTTCCTGGATCACATATCCCATCCTCCGCCTTAACATCATTACCGTCTCCGCGGTAACGCCCGTATCTTCGAACATCACCGATCCGCTATCCGGCCGAATCAGCCCGATCATAATCCGCAGCAACGTAGATTTTCCGCACCCGCTCGGACCGATCAATACCGTAGTGCCACCCGGCTGAAGCGACAGCGACACGCCGTTTAGCGCCCGTATGGATCCGTAGGATTTGGTTATGTTTAACAAGGATAACATAGTTTCACATGATTTCATTGTTTAGTAATCGCCAATGAACCGTCCCCTCACTCCTGTTCCCCATAATGGCAGAGCCGTTCCAGATGCGAAGCGTTGTCGTTAAAAATGACAGGGACTATGGGAGTGGGGCACCGGAAAACAACGGAATGAAGAAGGGATCGGATCGGACCTTGATGGCGGAGCGGGGGACGCAGATGCCGCAGGACAGGGCCCGATTATGGCTCCCTGGACGAGAATAGTTAGTCCGTTGGATGCAATTCTGCCTCTGAACCAAGTCCTCTGCAGGCCGTCCCTGAAAAGATGACCCTGACGAGGGGTGGAGGGGTCCGACGGTGTCGTCGACCATGGGTGCAAGCTGTAGACCTTGTCTATTGTTACTCTACTTCAAACAAAAAACCTATCCGAATCCATTGTGATGTATAGTCCTGAATTGGAGTATATACCACATGGAAATTTCGGACAGGTATAATATGCCGAGGGACAGAATCGAACTGTCGACACATGGATTTTCAGTCCACTGCTCTACCGACTGAGCTACCTCGGCTTTTATGACTGGTTACAGATCCAAAAAAATATCGTTTTTCTCTGTGGTGTCAACAGAAAAATGATATCCCGGTGGTAATCATCAACCGGAAAGTTTATGGAATAGGAAGAGAGAACATCAGAGTCTCAGGGACAGACCGTTGGCCTACGATGATCTGCCAGCACCTTCGGGTCTCCGCCGGCGCTGACATCAATGATCGGGCCTGTTGATTCGGCATGGCATTGTCTTCCGCGCTGTAGGACAGAGACCATGGGATGTTCTCCGCGAGAAACACGTTGCGTAAATTCACCCACCCGCTGGATTCCTTTACAGCGTTGTCTTTTCGCCGTTCCTCGACGGAGCAAGATTCCGAAAACCAGGTAGACACACTGGGTTTCCGCCACACAAGGCACATCAACACCACAATCATCGTGATCATGATGATTGTGCCCTGGGCGCATCCGTATCACCTACTTTCCATTATATCCGTTTCCCTTGCCGTTTTCGTTGCTGTCGTTCCACCTTCCGCCATTGCGATGAGGCCGGTTGCTGCCGTACCCGGTCCACCCGCTTTTACTGCTCTTGAGAGGCGCCGCACAAAGGGATGCGCGTTCTTTGCCGAGGATATCTCTCACCGCTCTTATAAACTCTTCGGACGGTGCAACCCGAACATTTTCACCCGCCTTCACCGTCACCTCCCCATGTTCTTCAGACCGCACCGTGAACACGACATCACAATCTCCGGGATAGGCCCCGAATGTCTCTTTCAACGTCTGGACGGTCCTATCGTTCGATTGCTCCGGGAGCACTGTCAGATGGACAGACCGGGTCAGCTTTTCGCGGGCTTCTTCGAGCGACATAACTTCGGCGGCCACCACTTTGCGTTCCTCATCCTTTGCCGAGATCTGACCACGGATCAAAATGAGGGAATCCGTAGCCATCAGGGTCTTGTGGATTTCGTATTCACTGGAGAAGACCAGTACTTCCGCTGACCCGGAGAAATCCTCCAATGTCACGAACGCCATGGATTTACCTTTCCGATCCACGATAGGCTTGATTTCTGTGATAATCCCACCCACTATGACGTCTTCCTCGATATCGCGAACCCGGTCAAGCCGTTTCAATTCGGCTGTCGCGAAACCTTGCAACTCGTCCGCATATTCAGCGAGCGGATGGCCGGAAACGTAGAAGCCTAGCATCTCTTTTTCCATAATTAGAGCCTGACTTGTAGGCCATTTCTGTACCGTAGGCATGGGCGGACGCTGGATCATAGGTGGCGGCGCATCATCGCCATCGCCGACCATATCGAATAGGGAGGTCTGACCTTTGTCTCGGTCGCTTTGGATCGACTGGGCTGAGTCGATAGCGGATTCCAGTACCTCGAGAAGCTGTGCTCTATGCCCCTCCAGAAAATCGCAGGCGCCAGCCTGAATCAGACTTTCCAGAACGCGTTTATTGGCCAGACGCAGGTCGATATTCTCGCACATGTCATATATATCTTTAAATTTGCCATTCTGGTTTCTGGCTTCGATAATAGATTCTACAGCGCCATGCCCCACATTCTTTATGGCGCACAGCCCGAAACGAATCGCGTTCCCTTCCACCACGAAGCCGGTTTCGCTCGTATTTACGTCCGGCGGCAGGACCGTCAGTCCCATTTTACGGCATTCGTTAATGAGTAAAACGATCTCGTCGCTGCTCCCCATTTCGTTCGTCATTAGAGCAGCCATGAACTCTTTGGGGTAGTGGGCTTTCAGGAAACCTTCCTGGTACGCGACAATACCGTAGGCGGCCGAATGGCTCTTGTTGAACGCGTAGCCGGCAAAATATTCGATAAGGTCGAATATCTCTTCCGCAATTTTCTTATCGATCCCTTTGTTGACGGAACCCTCTATGAAATCCCGTTTCTCCGCGGCCATGACTTCCACTTTTTTCTTGCCCATGGCCGAGCGTAGGATATCAGCACGTCCGAGCGTGTAACCGGCCATGTCCCGGGCGATCTGCATGGCCTGTTCCTGATATACGATCAGTCCGTACGTCTCTTTCAGTGATTCCTCCAGCACTGGGTGCAGGTATGTCACTTCTTTCCGCCCGTGTTTCCGGTCAATGTAATCATCCACAACGCCGCCGTAGAGCGGCCCCGGACGGCAGAGCGCATTCATGGCAATCAGATCCTCCACGACACTGGGCCGGAGGCGGCGGAGATAGTCGTAAAGCCAGGAGCTGTTAAACTGGAAAATCCCGGCCGTATCACCACGGCAGAACAGGTCGAACGTGTCTTTGTCGTCCAGTGGAATGGCTTCCAGATCGATCTCATCGCCGGTGTTTTCCTTGATCAAGGCGAGCGCATCCTGTATCACGGATAGATTGCGTAGGCCAAGGAAGTCCATCTTGAGCAGGCCCATTTCCTCCATATACTCACCCGTGTACTGGGTGACGACATCGTCCTTGTTGCTCGCTTTGTACAGCGGCACGTAATCGGTCAATTCCCCCGGAGCGATCACGACCCCTGCTGCGTGGATTGAGGCGTGACGGGCCAGGCCTTCAAGCGTTCTGGCATAGTCGATGAGCTGGCTTTCGTTACCGCCGGATTCGGATACCTGCTTGAGCTCCGGCACCTGATCGATGGCCTTGTCGATCGTCATTTTGAGTTCGGTGGGCACCAGCTTGGCAACATGATCCACCTCGCCGTATGACATGCCCAGCACGCGTCCCACATCCCGAATCGCTGCCTTGGCTGCCATGGTTCCGAACGTGATGATCTGGGCAACGCTCTCATTGCCGTATTTTTCGATCACGTAGTTGATGACCTTGTCCCTCTCACGATCCGCCAGATCGATGTCGATATCCGGCATACTGACGCGTTCCGGATTGAGGAACCGCTCAAACAGAAGGCCGTACCCGATCGGATCCACGTTGGTGATGCCAAGCGTATACGCCACCAGACAACCCACCGCCGAACCACGCGCCATAACCGGAATCTTTGCTTCTTTTGCAAAGCGTACGAAGTCAGCCACGATCAGGAAATAGCCGGGATAGTCCATCTGGCTGATAACTCCGAGTTCATAGTCAAGCCGAGCAGTCAGGTCATCGGTGATCACATCATACCGCTCCCGGAGACCATCGTATGAGAGCTTGTATAGGTATTCGTCGAGGTTTTTGTAACCGTTTGGCACGGGGAATTGAGGGTAATTCCGATTGTCCAGTTCCATCTCAAAATCGATCATCTCCGCGATTTTGACGGTGTTTTCGATGGCGCCTGACAAGTGGCCGAACATGTGGGACATCTCACCGGTGGTCTTGAAGTAGAGCTGATCAGTCGCGAACTTCAGGCGTTTCGGGTCGGAGAGCTCTTTGCCGGTCTGAATACAGACCAGCACATCCTGGGCAGCCGCGTCTTCACGGTTTAGATAATGAGCATCATTGGTGGCCACCAGGGGCAAATCAAATTCCCTGGAAAACTCCACCATGGCGTTGTTGATCGGTTTGTCGAAGTCTAGTCCGTGGTCCTGCACCTCCAGGTATAGATTGCCGTCGAAAATCTCACGGAGATGCTTTACTTTCTCTCGTGCTTTGTCCATCTGTCCGCCTACCACATGATTGGCCACGACGCCCTTCGCGCAGGCCGACAGCGCGATCAGGCCTTCGCCATGCTTTTCGAGCAGCTCCATATCGACACGAGGCTTGTAGTAGAACCCTTCAAGGTAACCTGCGGAGGTCAGCTTCATCAGATTCTTGTAGCCGGTGGCGTTCTTGGCGAGTACCACAAGATGGGTGGTTTGTTCCGATCGGTCCCCGGCACGGGGGGGTTTCTTCTCCTTGCGGTTTCCGGGGGCTACATACAGCTCACAACCGATGATTGGCTTGACGTTCGCGTCCTTCATCGTCTTGTAGAACTCGACAGCGCCGAACATATTGCCGTGATCCGTCATCGCGAGCGCCGGCATATTGTAATCATACGCGGTCTCCGCCAGATCATTAATCCGGTTGGCGCCGTCGAGCAGGCTGTAGTGGGTGTGGGTGTGGAGATGTACAAACGACGGCATGGGCAGAGCCCCCCTCAATTCACTAACGATACTGATGACCGGATTGGGTTGTTCGAACTCACTGATGGGATTGACAAAACCATGAAACCGGACCATCCGGGCGGGCGGGTTGGGGGAATCATACTTCTAGCAGTATCACCAGCGAAATGGAGCATGCAAGTCTTCTTATGAATGGAGCGTGGTTGCTCGGCAATATGCTATATAATAATGTTGGAATAGTACCGATCGGTCAATGCAGACAGCACACTACTCATAATATCACACAGAATTCCAAGGAGCAAATAAAAAATTGAGGGATTTTAAGATGTATGATCTGTATGCCGTAGCTATCCATCCTGCAGGATTTTGCCCGGATCAATTTTGAATTTTCAGGATATTTACCGGGTGGTATTTTCATCCTCCGTCAAACGGATAGCCTTGATGTTGGCAATATTGAAAACCCTTGGTGTGTCTTCCCACAGGCAGTGGGCTTCGACGTGAGGTGTGTCGCGGGATCGATCGATGCGCCGGGGAAGAATTTTCTGGAGCTTGCTGCGGTTACGGTTGCCGGTGAAGTATTCGATCAGTACGCTGTGCTCGTGTGAAATGGCCATCTCCAGGAGTTCCTGAGTGCGTCTGGGAGAGAGGTACTGCATGGTGGCGGACGGAGTCAGATGGCGACTGTCATTATCCCTCGCAAGCAGTCGGTGCGTCAGCCGGTAGCCGGGCAAACATTCGTCGATACCGACTGCGGGATCCCCGATCCGATGGGTGGACTCGCGGGACCAGACATCGGCGTAATGCTCTCTGGCGAAGTGATGGCGTATCGGACTCCGCGCGGGGTCCATCCCAATCACCTGGGTTCTGGGCATAAAATCCAGGCTTCGCAGGATATCCATCATCTCCCGATACCGGTGGCGTTCGACGATCAGGGCGTCCGGGGCAACTTCACCAATCACAAATGGCGCCAGCTGTTCATGGGCTTTTATGTGTCGGGCGATCTCCGGATCTTCGGCCCGTAGCAAAAATACATCCATAAAATAAACCTTGCCGTATTGCTCCGCCCATTCCCGAATAGAATATTCCACATTCTGGGGAACCGGTTTTTCCGAATGGTGTTCCAGAAATGCGGTAATAGCCTCACCCGACATACCTTCGTCACCTGCACGATAGACGGTCTCACGCGTGATGCGGTAGGTGAGCGTGCGATCCACCGTGACCAGGTCAGCGAACTGCTCCAGTTCATCCCGAATGGTCAGTTGTAGCGTACGGGGCACGATGACTTCGTAGGTCGGTTGAACGAGGAACGCCTCTGTCCATGTGCCATCTTCCACCTGGGGACGGTTGCCCAGCACACTCCTGCCCGGCAGCGTGACCCCCAGGGCCCTGGGGACGCCATTTTGATGACCGTAATGACGCACTACCCCCAGCCACTCCAGCTCCAGAAGCGCCTCCTGCACGCTCTGACGGTCGTGAGTCTGCACTGAAACTTCATGGGACTGACCGGGCGTGTAGGTAATGACCAGGTCTGTCAGGGCATCCCGGTCGATGCCTTCCAGGTCGACGCAAAGATCCAGAAGACTTAGGAGGCTTGCGGCACAGTAGGATTGGCTGCGATTCCTAGTGTACCAGAATGCCAGGAGATCGTCTAGCTTATCGGTAGCAGAAAGCTGAAGCCACTGTTCGAACGCGGAGGAACACCGAAGCCGGCTGTCTTCTTCGTAGATCAGCCGGCGGGAACGGCAGTACTGAATCATCAGATCCAGTCGGTCCGGATAGGGCTTCGGTGTTAAGGACGGATGTCTTTCCTTCGACTCCAGACGTTTGAAAAGTTGGTCCAACGCCCGTTTGTAGATCACATCCCTGTCCTTCAAGCGCGCCGGTTCCGCCCGCAGCCAGGTCAAGAATGAAAACAGGTCACGAATAAACGACATACTGTCCGACTCATCACGATCAGTGGCCGTTTCATCGGCGCGCAGCCGACTCCTAATCCGGTGGTGGAAGTGCCGCCCCAGAATCTCTCGTATGTCAGTCGGTATCACATACTCCGGCACCTGGTACCTCCCCCGCCTGCCAACGATCAGCCCCTGCGATAGAAGCCCATACAAACGCTGTAGGAGATGTCCGTCGGACGCGTTCGCCACATCGCTGGGATACCCCCGGTCTCCCGAGAGCATCACGGCCATCAACAGATCCTGCTGCGCCTGATCCATCTGCTCAACCCGCGCCGCGATGAATCCCGGTTGCAGCATCTGTATGGGCAGCTCCCGCACCAGCCGCGCCCGCGATATCATTAGCGGGCGCACCTCGAGCGTGGCAGCAATCAGCTTGAGATCGTCAAGGGGAAGTTCTGAGAGGTAGTCGTGAAAGTTCATTCCCATCCAATGGTTACGTAAGCCGATACCCTTTGTGCTTTAGCGTTACAAGGCCCGTTCGGAAATGTGAGTCCTGTTAGTGTATTCCGTTTTCTATTTTCCGGAAAACTATCCGGCACCACATAACCCGATCCAAAGTTACCCTAAAATAAACCCAGTAAATTCGAGGGTTATGGAGGAAGAAAATTTAGTCTGTAGTAAATTTGTGGTGCATAGGTTAAACCTCATTTCCTCGTTCTTCTCATATCTCATTTTTTATCACTAATTTAGGAAACCTCCACTACGAACTCGTGAGTAAATTCAGCTATTGGGAAGAGTCTCTTATTATCAGAAAAACCTTGTTTCATAATGAAATACTCAATCTAAAAATCATTTCTAATCCATTAATTTAAGTTATTGTTTTTATTCATCTTATTCCCACTCGATGGTGCTCGGGGGTTTTGTGCTCAGGTCATAGACGACGCGGTTGATGCCCCGGACTTCGTTGATGATGCGGCTTGAAACGCGGGCGAGCAGGTCATAGGGCAGACGGGCCCAGTCCGCGGTCATGAAATCCTGAGTAGTAACGGCTCGGAGGGCAATCACATGCTCATAGGTGCGGGCATCGCCCATGACACCTACCGTTTTGACGGGCAGCAGGACAGCCAGTGCCTGGGATGTTTCCTCGTAGCATCCGGCGCTACGCAGTTCGTCGATAAAAATCCGGTCAGCTTCCCGCAGAATTGCAAGCCGCTCTGCGGTGACTTCACCCAGGACACGAATCGCCAGACCGGGGCCCGGGAACGGATGCCGGGAAATGATGTCCTCTGGAACGCCCAATTCACGGCCTACAGCGCGCACCTCATCCTTAAACAGATCCCGCACCGGTTCGAGTAGCTTGAGGCTCAAGTCGTCCGGCAGGCCGCCAACGTTGTGGTGTGTCTTGATCGTATGCGCCGGTCCCTTCATCGAGGCACTCTCGATCACGTCCGGATACAGCGTTCCCTGCGCCAGGTATTCCGCATGGTGGAGTGTGGCGATCTCATCTTCAAGGACGCGAATGAATTCATCACCGATGATTTTGCGTTTCTCTTCAGGCTCCGCAACCCCTTCGAGGCGGTCAAGAAACCGGTCCGCAGCTTCTACGAAGCGGAAACGGCCATGAATCGTCTGCCTGTACGTCTCCTGTACCTGTTCCGCCTCGCCCTTGCGCAGGACCCCATTGTCCACGAATACGCACGTAAGCCGGTCCCCGATGGCTTGACCGATGAGTGCGGCGACTACCGTAGAATCCACGCCTCCACTGACGAAGCACACCACCCGACTTTCGCCCACCGTCGCCCGGATTTCCGCGATGGAGCTTTCGATAAACGCCTGAGCCGTCCAGTCGCCTGTACATCCACAGATACGGTACAGGAAGTTCTTCAAAATCTGTGAACCCTGCGGCGTATGCACCACCTCCGGATGAAACTGCACACCGTACATCCGCTGCCCGGAATTGGTGATAGCAGCGATCAGTCCGTTGCCAGACCGGGCGACCACCTCGAACCCGGAAGGCGCTTCGCTGAGTTCGTCTCCGTGACTCATCCAGACCGTCAGGTCGGATGGCAGGCCGGCGAACAGTTCGGAATCCGTATCTGCCTGAATGGTCGCGTGGCCGTATTCCCGTGTAAGGCCGTGAGTCACCTTGCCATCCAAATAATGTCCCATGAGCTGAACGCCATAGCAGATCCCGAGCAACGGCAAATCCAGATCAAATATTTTAGGATCCGGATGGGGCACACCCTCACCGTAAACACTCTCCGGGCCGCCGGACAACACGACACCGGCCGGTCCTCGTCTCAGAAGCTCTTCAGCCGAAATGTCATGGGGAATGATCTCACAGTACACCTTGCTCTCGCGAATCCGCCGGGCGATCAACTGGGTATACTGCGACCCGAAATCAAGTATCGCGATCCATTCTCGGTGGGTCATATGTGGCTCCGATTGTTGGGCTGATTCAAAACCTTGTCCTGTTTTCCGGCCGCCACGTCCTGCTCCGGAAAAGCCTTGGTGTAATGCATTCCCCGGCTTTCCTTACACCGGGGACGCAGTCGATGATCGGGCGGCCACGGTAATCATGAGGCGTTGGCCTGGTCCTGGGCGCACCCGGTACCAATCCGTCGACCGTATCAGGATTGCGTAGCCCGGCGGCGGCGGTGGATTTATCCTCGATGTGTAGTTTGAAAGAACCACCCGGCAGATTAACCGAGGCGATGCAGGTTTGAGCGTAGTCAGTATGCGATTCCATGCGAAACTTTCTTGTAACAACGGAGCCGGGCCGCACCACGTTCCATGCGAACGGCAGACCGGCGATAGGAGGAAGTCGGATGTGTAGGGCATCGTCGCTTGGCTATTACCATCCATCAACAGGCGACAGAAAAATCATAGATCTATTAATATAGGCACTTGCCGTATGAAATCCAAAAGTAAAAATTTGCATGGTATTTCATAGTTGCCATCTTACACCAGATTTAATATAATACCCGAAACAGATATAAAGCATTGTCCAGTCGGCTCCCGAAGACTGTCATTCCCACAGGCTTTTTCAATCGGTATCGTCCACCGTCCTCAAAGCCCCATTATAACCAATGCCGCGAGAGTCTTTAAATTCAAAACAGGGGCGCATGGCTGAGATCCTGAGACGTCTCAAGGCGACATTCGAGGATCTACAACCGGCACTGGAATTCACGAACCCGCTTGAACTGCTGATTGCTACAATTTTATCAGCTCAGTGTACCGACAAGCGCGTAAATCAGGTGACAAGGCAGTTATTCAAAAAATACAGGTCGGCCCAGGATTTTGTCGACACGCCTCAGGAAACGCTTGAAAATGAGATCCATTCCACCGGCTTTTTCCACAATAAGGCCGTCAACATCAGGAAATGCACTCAGGCACTGGTTGAACGCCACAACGGTGCTGTGCCGGATACGATGGAGGCGCTGACCGACCTGGCGGGTGTGGGCCGGAAAACCGCTAACGTAGTCCTGGGGAATGCATTCGGCATTCCGGGTGTCGCGGTCGACACTCATGTAAAGCGCATCAGCGGACTGCTGGGGATGACGAAGCAAACGGATCCTGAAAAAATAGAAGCCGACCTGGCAAAGATCGTGCCGGAGGAGGACTGGACCGCATTGGGGCACCTTCTCGCCTCCCACGGTCGTGCTACATGCATAGCCCGGCGGCCCAAATGCGACGAATGTATCGTAGGAGAGCTGTGCCCCTCGCGGGCTTAAACCAATAACGAAAGGAATTTCATGCAAGTGGTCATCCTCTGCGGAGGACAGGGGGCGCGTCTCCAGGAAGAGACACAGTTTCGACCTAAGGCACTGGTTGAAATTGGCGCATATCCCATACTGTGGCATGTGATGAAGATATTCACGTCCTACGGATTTAATGAATTCATCCTGTGCCTGGGTTACAAAGGTGAAATGATCAAGCGATACTTCGTTGATTACGAGGTGATGCGCAAGGATCTTCGGATAACCACCGGACCAATGAAAAGCGTTGCCGTACTGGGAGACCAGGAACAGGAAAACTGGACGGTCACCTGTGTGGACACCGGTGCGGACACACCGACCGGGGGTCGCATTCATCACATCAAGCAGTTTATTCCAGAAGACGACGATGCCTTTATGTTGACCTATTGCGACAGCCTGGGAAACATCGATATCCGGCACCTGGTGGATTTTCATCATAAAGCAGGAAGAATCGCTACGGTCACCGGGGTACGTCCTCCCTCCCGTTTCGGAGAGCTTCAGATGGACGGGAATATTGCCACCAGCTTCACCAAAGGTGCCCCCGTAAAAGCCGGATGGATAGACGGTGGGTTTTTTGTGTTCGATAGACGTATTTTTGATTATCTTGATGACAGTTGCTGGCTTTCGGGTGATGTAAGGGATGTTGGGGACGGTTCAGGCGCACCAACGCTCCAGCGCCTGATCGACGACGGTGAACTCAGTGTTTACCGCCACGAGGGTCTCTGGGAATGTATGGATACCCGACGTGAGATGGAAATGCTGACCACAATGTGGAAAACGGGACAGGCGGCATGGAAGACCTGGACGTAAAAACATATCGTCATTCAGAGCTTGATTCGCTGATTCGGCTACTCGCAGACGACCATGAAAAAATGCAATCCATGGTCAGTGCCCGGTTACTTGAACTGGGGGATCGGATCGTACCCTCTCTGTGGGATGCCCGTTCTGCAGCGGAGGAGACGGTTCGTTCGCGTATTGACGATATTCTTGCGCGTCTATCCACCGAAGCCGGCGAAGAGCTGGCACTGAGCGAATGGCGGGGACTGGTGGAAGTACCCGGAGATGTGGATCTCGAACATGGTGTGTCGATCCTGGCCAAGCTTCACACTCCAGACTTGAGATGGGCTCCATACGAAACGATGCTCGACCAGATGGCGGATGAGCTGGCCATAAGATTGAGCGGTATTCACGAGCCCAATGATATCGTGGAAATTTTCACTCGGTATATCTTTAAGGACCAAGGCTACAAAGGCGGCGAAGATGCTGACTACTTTGATGCGGACGAGCATTATCTGGACCGAGTGATCGAGAAAAAAATCGGCGTACCCATTGCTCTGTCCCTGGTCTGCCTGCTACTGGCGGACCGACTGTCACTACCGATTTTCGGTGTGGGCTTGCCGGATCACTTCATTGTAAAATACCAGGACAACGAAACCGAAATTTTATTTGCTCCTTTTCACGACGGAGCGGTCATCACACGGGAGGAGTGCGAAGAGTTCGTCATCCGGCGACGGTTGCGATTTTTCGATGAGATTCTCGCCCCCGTATCCAACCGGTATATCCTTGAACGTGTGCTTGGCAATCTCAGGCGGGTGTACCTACACTGTCATGAACGCGACAAGATAAAAGTAGTCACACAATATTTGAAGCTTGTCAAAGGAGAGCATACGTGAGCGAGAGTGTGCTCGTCGTAGACGATGAGCCAGACATCGTCGAAATCGTACAATACAATCTAGAAAAAGCGGGTTACACCGTCTTCACCGCCGAAGACGGTACGACTGCTTTAAAATTTGCCCGGGAAACGGCACTCTCATTGATAGTCCTCGACCTCATGCTGCCCGGACTGGAAGGCACCGATGTCTGCCGCATACTCAAGCAAGATGAGCGGACCCGGAACATACCGATCCTGATGCTTACCGCCAAGGGAGAGGAAACCGACCGGGTGGTAGGACTGGAACTGGGGGCCGATGATTATGTGGTCAAACCGTTCAGTCCCAAGGAACTGGTCCTACGCATCAATGCCATCCTACGCAGAACCCAGGGCCACACCGCGGTGTCTGGTATGATACACATCGGACCGCTCTCCTTGGACATTGAAGGCCATACGGTTTTGGTCAACGAGATACCCGTATCGTTAACGGCCACAGAGTTCAAATTAATAACAACGCTCTATGGACGGCGGGGTCGTGTACAGTCACGGAATGAATTACTGGACGTAGTTTGGGGTTACGACTATATGGGTTACGGCCGTACTGTAGACGCTCACGTCAAACGCCTTAGGGAAAAACTCGGAGATGCCAGCACACTGATCGAAACGGTGCGCGGCGTCGGATATCGGTTTACGAAATAAACGCGGAGTGCGAAATGAAATACCTCCGTCAAGAGACCTTAACTTACACTCATCCTCCAAATAATCGCTCAAAGCATTTGATTAATCTTAAATCATTCCTCATTCCTCATTCCGAACTTCGCATTTGAAATTATGCGCTTATCCTTGCACACTAAACTGTTCCTCAGTTACATTACGCTCATCGTGATAATCGTGGTGTCCGTGTATGCGTACCTGACCCGTTCTCTCCGCGAAGACCTTTATCAAAGAACGCGTCATGGACTTCTTACGAACACGCGGCTCGCGCAGTCCTATTTTGAAGCGTATTCGCCTGATACGCTTTCCTACGAAACCGTAGACCCAATCTGCGATCAGCTCGGTGAGGAGAGCGGCGCCCGAGTAACAATTGTCACGTTGGACGGGCGCGTACTGGGGGATTCTTCCATACGGCTGGCAGACCTGCCCGCTATTGAGAACCACGCTACACGTCCCGAGATTGTGGAAGCCCAACGGTCATCGGTAGGTCAGAGTATCCGGTACAGCGAAACGGTCAGTATGGATATGGCGTATGCCGCCGTGCCGTTCTCATTACCCGCAAAGGGGGCCGGTGTGGTGCGCCTAGCGCTTCCTATAGAAGGATTCGAGTGGATCGAAGAGCAGACACAACGTATCGTGATATTGGCGGCTTTGACGGGGCTGTTGATCGCGGTGGTCTTGAGCTATTCTACGTCCCGACTGGTATCCAGGCCGATTGAACGTATGACCAACGTGGCCGAACAACTGGCTGAGGGCGATTTCACCGTCACCGCTAGTGCACCGGGGCATATGGAGCTGCACGTACTCGCTGATGCGTTGAACGATATGGCGGCGCAGTCCAAGGCGCGTCTTAATCAAATCGCAGAAGAAAACGCCCAACTCGAAGCGGTACTCTCTGGCATGGCCGAAGGTGTGATGGTAATCGACCCTGACGGGCGTATCATTATGACCAATCCGTCGTTCATGGAAATGTCTGAAATGGAGACATGGGAGGATGGAAAACGCCCCATCGAGATGATTGCCAGTGACGATCTTCAGGAGGCGGTCGATGCAGCACTTGATGCAACCAGCACGGAATACAAGGAGCTCTCGCTCAAAATAACCCTGGCGGGCGTCGACCGGACGTTTGATGTGCATCTGACACCAATCCGGATAGATCAGGAGTCCAACGGCCTGGTGGTGGTGTTTCACGACATCACAGAACTGCAACGCCTTGAACAGGTGCGGCGGGATTTTGTGGCCAACGTATCGCATGAACTGCGGACGCCGTTGACCTCCATCAAAGGATATACAGAAACGCTGCTCGACGGTGCTTTAGATGAACCGACCGACGCCCGACGCTTTCTCAAATCCCTGCAACGGCATACACTCCGGCTTCAGGCGATCGTTGAGGATCTTCTGCAGTTGTCCAGGTTGGAATCTGGACTGCTGGAGCCTGACTTTCATCCCTGTGATCTCGGCGCGCTCGCAAAACGGGTCGCGGAGTCTATGGAAGATCGGATGATCAGCCGGAAGCTCGAACTGAAGCTGGAACTGGAGCTGAATGTCGATAAAAATGTAAAAGGAGATGACAAGCTTCTGGAGCAGGTTCTGTTTAACCTTATAGACAACGCCATTAAATATACACCTGAAGAAGGAACCATCACCCTGCGGACATATGAACAGGATGATGCCGTCTGCCTCGATGTGGAAGACACCGGCATCGGTATCCCCGCGGACGCGTTGAATCGTATTTTCGAGCGCTTCTACCGGGTGGACAGAGCAAGGTCACGCGAAATGGGAGGTACCGGCCTGGGACTGTCGATCGTTCGGCACGCCATGGAGACTCACGGAGGGCGACTGGATGTGGAGAGTGAGGTGGGTCGGGGCACCAGGTTTACCGTGGCCTTACCGTTGATGGGACCGCCGCCAGAAGAAAAGAGGGCGCCCATTGGAGAAGGAGGCACGCTTACCAGCTAGATTAAGTAAAATCGGTTCCGAAACAAGACCGCCTCTGCCTCAAAGTGCGTCTATTCAGACTGCTGAAATAATCCAAACCCCTATGTCGTGGAATCGCCCCAACACACACTGATTCTGAACCAGGTATTACATGAATCGGTTGAATCATTTCTGGCTTCAGGATTAAAAGGACTCCAACTCCCCTACCAATCTGAACCATTGAAACTGATATAGAAATCTGGATCGTTTTCTTACCGGATGGCTGCTAAAGCGGTCAATAATAAAGCGGAGGTGCTGTTTTACCCAGTCAGGATCAAAAGCACTTTTGATCATCATGGATACGCGGTAAACACACGGGGTTGTCAAACCATTGGCATTGTACCTGGAGTCATCCGCTTCTACCGTCGCCTCGGGATAAGTTCCGACGGAAACACCACCACGCTTTCATTTCCGGTCTTACCGACAGCCGAAACGCCGAACAGGTAGTTATCGATCACAATATTTTCGAGAGTATACTCCGTAGCGGTTCCAACAAAACGGCTGTGCTGCCACTGGGGCGCCGTCGTGTTCCGCCAGTGGACCACATAGCCTGCAAGGTTCGGATCCTCTACCGCCTCCCAGGCCAGCCTGGTGGATGGTTGCACGGCACCGCCGATATGGACGGACGGTGGCTGTGGCGGAGCCCAGGCCAGAGAGGCCAGCGTAATAGCGTTGACCGCCGTCAGTTTGGCTGCGTATTCAAAATCCACGCCCTCAATTACATCACCGTATTCAATCCCGTTTTCCACCCGTACATTCTGATGCTGACGCGTATAGTTCTCATGCGTCTCCATTATGCGGACTCCGGTGAACCCTGCATCGTTGAATGGTCGATGATGACCACCTCGTCCGAACCGGTCAAGACGGTAGATCATGATAGCAGTGAGATTGGGAATATAGGTATCCGTCATCTGGTGCACATAACGGGCGAGCTGGCGCGACGGGCCGTCCACTTCACCTCCGTAGAACCGGCGGCGGCGGCGCTGCTCTTCCGTCTCCGTTACAGGCGTCGGTTCGGAAAACACCCGGAACGTGGAATTATCGATCACACCGTCCACCCCCTGTATATTGCCGATCATATCGTTGTTCAGCACCCCCACGATCCGCCAGCCTTTTTCCTTAGCGATATTCGCCATATGCCGTCCACCTAACAGTCCCTGCTCTTCACCGGACAGGCCGGCATATACGATGCTGCTGCTGAATTCATAGGGCGTAAGCAGACGCGCCGCCTCCAGGACACCCGCCATACCGGATGCGTTATCGTTGGCGCCAGGCGCATCGGTCACGCCATCTGAACTGTTCGATGCGCGGGAATCGATGTCGCCGGACATGATGACATAGCGGTCAGGGTGTATCGTGCCACGCTGAATTGCCACCACGTTCACCACCCACGTATCTTTCTCTATCCGAGAGTCCGGACGCCCCTCCACCAGGCTGTACTGATAAGATACCTCCAACTTGTCGGCGGCACCCGAAATACGCTCGAACTCCGATTTGATCCAGCGGCGCGCAGCTCCAATACCACGCACTTGGGAAACGGTATCTGACAACGTGTTCCGTGTGCCGAAACCTACCAGTTTGCGGATATCCGTTTCGATACGCTCGGGCGATGAGGCGTTTACGATATCGTAGATCCTCAAATCTACAGGCGGAGCAGGGGACACGGTCTGGGCGGAGGTAATAGACGCACAAAGGATGGTGGTTACCATAGCACCACCCAAAACCCTAGCAACATGTGTTAACCGAACACACGGTCCCATACTCAGATCCTTTCATGGACTTTCATAATCGATTAATCAATTTTGTGGTGTTTATTTCATTTGAACATAACTATCCCAGAATGATTCATCAAGCAAATACCTTCAAAAGATCGTCGATAGGGTCCTATTCAAATCGCATTAAAGGCTGTGCACCGTTATCTGTTAAATATCTTGTGATCATATCAATCGTCACACAATAGTCACACAGGTGTCATATTTGTCACATAAACACATGATATCTTGCAGGACATGTCCCAGCTGGCGTAGAATGGTCACAGCAATTATCGTCATTTTCACGAAGCAGTGTCCTTTCAGGAGAGATTCAGCATGTTATCTAAGCCAGGCACGGCTCTACTGCTAACCTCAATAATCTGCCTGTTTATTAATGACTTGAAAACAGCATCGGCCCAGGGTTTGACTGTTGCCGAAAAGGACTCTGTCATAGAACGAATTAAAAGCATGGATGAAAGGTTGAGAACACTAGAAGAGGCTATGGATGTGCGTGTGGAAAATGATCAACACACTCCAAAGATGTCCCTGCATGGGCGTATACACCTGGACTACTGGGCATTCCCGGAAAACCAACCCGGAATCGATGCTATCGAAGAACAGAATCCCCAAGATCGATTTGCGTTCCGCCGTGTGCGGCTGGGCGTAAAGGGTGACATCGACGATAATGTGTTCTACCGGATCACCATGGAATTCGCCAACCCTAACGATACGGAATATCGCGATGTGTTTTTCGGTATACAGAAGGTGCCGTTCTTTCAGAAGATCCAGATCGGCAATCAGAAACGGCCCTACAGTCTGGATCAACTCAACAGCAGCAATGCCAATGTGTTCATCGAGCGACCGTTCATCGCAGATGCTACGCAGCAAGACACCCGTCGAATCGGCATTCAATCCTGGAATGTATCCGCCAATCAGAACTGGAACTGGCAATATGGTGTATTCAATAGAGAAAACACCCAGGACGACGGCCGGTACCGCAGTGACAACTATCAGCTTGAGGCGGCAGCACGCCTGGCCGGTACGGTCTACTACGACAAAAAATCCGACGGCCGAAAATATGCACATCTCGGAATTGCGGGGTCCATAGGCTGGACGGATGAAGACGGTAATCCTGCCTCTAATACGGCCCGACTCAGGGCGCGCCCCGAAGCCAGATCGACCAAACGGTGGCTGGAAACCGGTGCCATTTCCGGAGGCGACAATCTGTACCTTCTCGGACTTGAGGGGCTTTACAACATGGGGCCGTTTCAGGTCGCCGGTGAATTCATGAAAGTCCGGGTAAAACGCGATCCCCAGCCCAACGTGAATTTCTGGGGCGCCTACGCCTATGCGTCCTTTTTCCTGACCGGAGAGCACATTCCCTGGAACCGCGGCACCGGAACCCTGGGTAAGATGACACCTAGAAGAAACATCCCGGACGGGCGGGGAGCAATTCAGACGGGCGTGCGGTATTCGTATGCCAACTTTAACAGTAATGATGTCCTGGGCGGTGAAGGTAAAAGCCTGACCTTTGGTTTGAACTGGTGGTGGAATCCTAATTCTCGAATACAGTTTAATTATATCCATGGTGAGATAGTTAATCGGCTCGTCATCTCGCATGGGAACACGTCCGGAGCCTACGATATTATAGGAACACGGTTCATGCTCTTCTTCTAGTTCTAGCTTTTGATCGATTTAACAGGCCCCATTACCTCATGACGGGTTTACAGAATATATCCCGATCCGGGTTAAGGCCTTGAGCGCCGGCAACTATGTCCGGCAATGGGTGCGAAGGATAATATATGCGGGGTAATTCGGCGTATGCGGGACAATGTCGCGCGGCGACAGTATGCATCGAAGGACAAAATGCCGTGCCAGTATCTTGCTCACGGGGTACAGGCGGGTTCTTCCAAGGAGGCGATTTCCCTGGGGTCTTCTTCCTTGTGGTCCATCTCCAACACAGCCTGCTCCAAATGGCGATCTTCCCACTCATACAGTATATGATGAGCCTCGTCTACCGACTCCGCCAGAACCATCCGGGACCTGAGTTTTGAAGCATTCTGGAAATTCTTGAAGTATGAGGCAAAGAACTTGCGCATCTCCCGGATTCCCACGAACTCCCCTTTGTAATCGACCATCATTTTCAGATGCTCTTTAGCGAGTGCGATACGCTCCGACAACGAAGGTATCCAGTCGCCTGTAAATATCCAGGGGGCATCCCGGGCTGCGCGGGCGATCATCACACCGTCACAACCCGTTTCCCGGGTCATCCGAATGGCATCGTCGTAGGTGAAGATGTCTCCGTTTCCGAAAATGGGGATCTGAGATTTTTCTTTTGCCCTTGCTATCCAGGACCAATCCGCCTCGCCCTTGAATTTCTGCGCCACGGTACGGGCGTGAACTGCGACTGCCTGGGCGCCGTTATCGGATGCCCGTTCCACCACATCGATGATGCTGATGTTGTTGTGGTCCCAGCCGAGGCGTGTTTTTATGATGACCGGAATTGTCACCGCTTCAGCCACACGGCGCACCGTCTCCATCATCCGGTGAATGTCCTTTAAAAAAGCGGCACCGGAATCCGATCGCAGGATTTTGGGCACCGAGCAGCCGAAGTTTATGTCCATGATCTGCGCGCCCCGTTCTTCCAGAACAAGCGCACCTTCCACTATACGATCGATTTCGTTACCGTACACCTGTGCGGCAAGCACCGACATACCTGATTCTTCATAGATGTCGGCATCGCAAAAATTCATCATCACTTCGGTCTTCAAATTTTTATGAATGATCGCGTTGCAGTTAATAAACTCCACGCCCACCATCCGGGCTCCCATCCGCGCACAGATAAGACGGAACGGCCAATTGCTGATGCCGGCCATCGGAGCCAGCGTCAGAATAGGCATAGATGGGCGTAGTGGCGTGATTTTATAGGGCCCTATGCTAATTTCCTGTGTCAATTCCTGCCGCCTTTAATTCGTTGACAGTACTCCCCGTCCTCCATAACTTTACGGAACAATATAGCATATTTTAGGATGCATAGACAAGGGAATTTAACCTTCTCCGGGGATGAATTCGGCGGTCTTGTCATGACGACGTATCACCAAACGAGGAGATTGTCATGCCTGTAGCGCGTGTAGAAGAGATGAAGCGGTTTGCAGTTGAGAAGTTTCAGAAGGTGAACCTTTTCGATACGGAGCGGATGTTCTGCGACATCTATTGTTTTGAGCCGGGGCAGGAACAGACCGCCCATGCCCACGCGGTTAACGATAAAATCTATTTTGTCCTGGAAGGCAATGGTGCATTCACCGTGGGCTGTGAAACGATAGACGGGAAACCGGGAACCGCTATCCATTGCCCACCATCCGTCGATCACGGCGTGCTCAATACCGGAGACGAACGACTGGTAGTTCTGGTCTTCATGGCACCGCATCCTTAGGACACGTCCACCACACCCCACAACAAACCCTGGAGCGTGACCACTCTTAAGGAATCAAGCGATAAATGTTCCAGGTGCTCAATGTTCCAGGTGCTCAATTCTGATAGATTTGAATAAGATTCCCGCAGGTATCGTCAAACAGGGCGATCATGACCCCTCCCACATCCGTCGGATCCGTATGAAACCTCACACCCAGCGCCTTTAACTGTTCGCACTCTTTTTCTATATCATCCGTTGCAAAGGCCGTGAGTGGAATTCCCTGCTCAAAAAGGGCCTTCTGATATACAGAAGCTGCTGGGTTGGCATTCGGCTCAAGCACCAGTTCGATCTCATCCGGCCCCTCGGGCGAGACGACCGTCAGCCAGCTGTATTCACCCATCGGAATTTCTACCTTTTTAACAAAGCCCAGAATCTCCGTATAAAACTTAAGCGCTTTTTTCTGATCGTCTACAATAATACCGCACAGCTGAATTTTCATCGCACATCCCCATTATTTACGGTCACAGCAGATTCATCGACAGTTCTGACCGAACTTTAGCAACCGACCGACGCCGGGATACAGAATCTCCCAATGGAACCAACGGTATACGTCTTTCTTTGAGGGTTTCGCTCAAACGATTCAGACCGGCTGGGTCTCCCCATGCCAGAACCGAACTGCCGGCACGATATTCCCGCAGAACCCTATCGATACACCGATCGAAAAACGGCTCGGCAGGAAACATCACAGTAATATGACTTTTGTTGCCCCGGGCCCACTTGAACACCTTGCCGCCTTCAAACCCTTGATACATGAGCACCATCGTCCAGCCCCCCTTTCTATGCCGAGCAAACACTAAACACAAGATAAGTGTTTTATTCTGTTTGTCAAGTGTATTTTACGAGGTGCCGTATCTCCCCTTATGTGAAAGTTGATCCCTATTCACTTAATATATCCTGTATCAAAAAAATGGTGCATCTCCGTCATTGATTTTACACGCAAGAACAGCACCATCGGATTCAATAATTCCTATGATATTTTTTAATATCCCGCTGGTTGATGTCTAGGATACATGGTTTTTGGGTTTTGCACGCAAATGGGCAAGATGTGATGCTCTGTCACACAGTCTGAAAAGGAGGGAAAAACTCGTTAGGGGATTGAAAAAAAACTCTTTGGATAGCCAAAAGCGGCGAACCGTTTGGTGGCTGGCCGCTTTCGGCGTTATTTGGCAGGCGCTTCCATGATCTCACCACAGTTTTTACATGTGCGATACTCCTGGCTGGCGAAGAACCGATTCATGACAGGAGGGAGTTGGCGTACGATGTCCTCCAGATGAAAATACTCATCGTACAGCTTTTCGTTACAGCTCTCGCAGAACCACATGAACCCGTCCTGCCTTGCCCCGTCCTTACGGATTAGTTCCATGACCAGTCCCACCGTATCTGCGGGACGCTGTGGTGAATGGGGCACTTTTGGCGGAAGCAGAAATATTTCACCTTCTTTAATCGGAATATCCACAGGCTCGCCGTCATCGATAATCTTCAATACAATATCGCCTTCTATCTGGTAGAAAAACTCCTCTCCTTCGTTATAGTGGTAATCCTTCCGAGCGTTTGGACCACCAACGATCATTACGATGAAATCTTCCGCTTCGGTATAGACGCACTGATTTCCAACCGGCGGCTTGAGCAGATGGCGGTGTTCTTCAATCCAGCCTTTGAAATTAAACGGAGGAGTTACAGCCATGATGTTTCTCCTAGTGGCTTGGTGATTGATTTCCTGTCATATCGTCGCGATACATTTGACCTCGACGGCGATCTTTGTCGGCAAGCGACTCACTTCTACGGTAGTGCGGGACGGCTGATTGTCTTTGAAATACTCGGCATAGATACGGTTGAAAATCGGAAAATCATCCTGCATGTTAATCAGAAATACCGTGACATCGATCAGATTTTCCCAACTGGATCCGGCGTCCTCCAAAATGTAGCGGACGTTCCGAAAAACCGAGTGGCACTGGGCTTCGATGTCATAGGAGGCGATGTCGCCGTCCTCGTCCAGTGTCACGCCGGGAATGGCGGATACGCCCTTCTCCCGCGGGCCGATGCCTGAGAGAAACAAAAGGTCTCCGACCCGACGGGCGTGTGGATACGGTCCGACCGGATCAGGCGCTCGGTCAGAATTAAAAACGTCGTCGTAGTTCATCGCAAATCCCTGTTTTAGTTAAAGCTTTATGCAAACGTTCTTGGGCTCCGTAAAGAAACGAAATGCTTCCAGACCGCCTTCCCGTCCCACACCGGATTGCTTCATACCGCCGAACGGCGTTCGCAAATCGCGAAGCATCCAGCAATTAATCCATATAATGCCCGAATTCAGGCGATTCGCAATGCGGTGCGCCCGCGTCAGATTTTCCGTCCACAGCGATGCGGCCAGGCCGTAAGGTGTACCGTTGGCATATGATAGGACTTCCTCTTCGGTATCGAATGGAATGAGCGTAACGACCGGACCGAATATTTCCTCCTGGTTCGTCCGGCAGGTTGCGGGCAGTCCCTCGATGACGGTGGGCGCCACGAACCAGCCATTTCGACAACGACCTTCAGGGATCACCCGGGTGCCGCCGCACAGTATATCACCGCCTTCTTCCTTCGCCAGACCGATATACGCCAGGACCTTCTCCATATGTGCATGGGATACCACCGCACCCAGACATATACCTTCATCCAGTGGGTCGCCGACTGTCAGTTTTCGCGACCGGGCGACGAAGTCGTCCCGGAATGTGTCGTACAGTGAGCGTTCAATAAAGATCCGGGAACCGCACAGACAGATTTCGCCCTGATTGGAGAATGATGAGCGGAGTGATGTTTCCATCATCTCTTCGTACCGGCAGTCCGCGAAGATAATATTGGGATTCTTACCCCCAAGCTCTAGCGACAGCTTTTTGAACATCGGCGCCGCCGTGGCCGCGATGGCAGCGCCTGTTTCAGTGCCGCCGGTGAAAGAGATGATTGGAACCTCGGGATGTGCCGTGATGGCGCCGCCGACCTTGTGTCCGTATCCGTGCACGATATTGAGCACACCTGGGGGCAGTTCCGCTTCGATGCACAGTTTTGCCAGATGAAACGCGGTCATAGGCGTCAGCTCCGACGGCTTACCCACAACGCAGTTTCCGGCTGCCAGGGCGGGTGCTATCTTCCAGGTAAACAGGTACAGCGGCAGATTCCAAGGAGAGATACACCCTGCCACGCCGATGGGATTCCTCAACGTGTAATTAACCGCCGAATCCTCCATGGCGTGCGATTCGCTCGAGAACTGCTGAATAGCTGAAGCGAAGAATCTAAAATTGCTGGCAGCCCGCGGAATATCTACCGTCCGCGCCAGAGACACCGGTTTACCGTTATCCACCGACTCGGCGTTAGACAGCCGGTCCAGATCTCGTTCGATCAACCCGGCCACCGCAGAGAGACAACGCGCCCGTTCTTCGGCAGGCGTAGTGGACCAACCGGGAAACGCGGCAGAAGCCGCTTCCACGGCGGTCGCCACGTCCTGTTTATCGGAATCTGGCACAAGGCTGTACACCTCTCCGGTCGCCGGAGTGTGGTTATTGATATATTTCCCGGAAACCGGCTCGACCAATGTGCCGTTTATATAGTTTTGAATGATTTGCATCGGGCATACCATTTTCACTGGTTCATTGAGAGGGCGGCAGGTACATGATGCCGCTATGGTTTGGCGGCTGCCACATCAGGACATACGCCACAAAGGTCCCAAGCAATCCGTTCATCCTTCCTGATATTTACCCAGATGCTCCTTCACCAGCTTTTCCGCAGTCTCCCAGTCCACTTCGTCGACTGAAGTCAAGGATGAGCATAATGTCTGCAGGATTTCTTCCTGTATTTTCCCGCGCCGAAGGGCCTCGGCATAGGAACCGCGGTGGAAGGATACCAGGGAGTATTTAGGAATAAAATAGTTGGGGAACTTCATCTCCAGCGCCAGACCTAACTGGCTCTGCAGCACAAACGCCTCGTCCAAAACCCGGTCTCGCATCTCTATGTAGTTACCCAACGCCATATCCGCGATGGCGTCTGCATTATCTTTGCGGCGGAATCCGAATGACTCGAATACTCTCTCCCAGTCCGGCCAGTGCTGACCGATACATTCGTCCAGAACGGTACAATCTTCAAAGCCGCAGTTCATCCCCTGTCCAAAAAACGGAACGATGGCGTGGGCCGCATCGCCCATAAGGAGGGCTCTGTTCTGATAGTGCCACGGAAAGCATTTGACGGTCACCAGGGCACCGGTGGGATTTGCGAAATATAGATCCGCCAAATCAGGGATCATGGCCGCGGCGTCCGGAAACTGCCGCTGGAAAAACGAGCGCACCTGATTTGAATCCGAAAGACGGTCGAAGCTGTCGTCACCTTCGTACGGAAAGAACAGCGTGCAGGTAAAACTACCGTCAGGATTGGGGAGCGCTATGAGCATGTACAGACCGCGGGGCCATATGTGCAGCGCGTTCGGTTCCAAGAGGAATGTGCCGTCAGGTCCCGGCGGGATGATCAGTTCCTTGTAGCCGTGATCCAGATATTCCTGGGAAAAGTTGAACCGACCGGCGTCCTGCAGTGCGGTGCGTACGGCGGAACCGGAGCCGTCCGCCGCGATGATCCTATCGGGTGTGAACGACCAGGTCTCGCCCTGAGCGTTTTGCATGAAGACCTCGCCTGATGCCATTTCCATGGTCAAACATCTTTCATGAAAAAAGAAACGGACACCTTCGTATCGTTCCGCCGCCGTGATTAGCGTCTTGTTTAATTCACCCCTGGAAACGGAATATATAACCTCCGTTTCGTTCTTGCCGTACGGATGCAGCTTCAGTTCTCCGTCGGACAAATGTAACATCCGCCCTCTCATCGGAATGGCCAGGTCCATAACCTCATCGACAACCCCCACCTGTCCCAGCGCATAGATGCCCCGCAGGGACATGGCCATATTGATCGACCGACCGGCGCTGATCTGTGTGGCACGCATATCAGGCCGGCGCTCGTAAACATCCACACTGAACCCGCGTCTGGCTAAAAAAATGGCCATGAGCGAACCGACCAGGCCACCGCCGATGATAGTTACCGTTTGTTTCGATTCTGTCGTCATAATGGCACCTTATACTGCTCGACTACGATTGGCTTCTCCAAGCAACTCTACCAACCGGTAAACGTCAGTAAAGGTGTTATACAACGGGATCGGTGTCACGCGGATCACATCCGGTTCACGCCAGTCGCACAGGACACCGGACTGCTCCAATCGCTCGTATACGGCCGGACCGTTCCGGTTAACCCTAAGGGATAACTGTGCGCCACGCTGCTTCGGATCTTCCGGGGTAATGATGGTAATATAATCCTTCAGATTGGTTTTTAGAAGGTATTCTAGATAGCCGGTTAACTCTTCGCTCTTTGCACGGAGTCGATCCATGCCCGCCTCGACGAAGATTTCCAGAGAAGCCCTCAATGACGCCAACGGCAGGATCGGTGGATTACTGAGTTGCCACCCTTCTACACCCGGCATGGGTGCGAAAACCGACGGCATTTTGAAACGTGTATCTTTGTCATGGCCCCACCATCCTGCAAAACGGGGAAGGTCAGTACGGTGGGCATGCCGTTCATGCACGAATGCGCCGCCCACGCAGCCGGGACCACCGTTCAAGTACTTGTATGAGCACCACACCGCGAAATCCACCTCCCAGTCGTGTAGACGCAACACCAGGTTCCCGGCCGCATGGGCCAGGTCAAACCCGACCGTGCAACCGTGTCGATGCCCCGATTCCGTGATACGCGCCATGTCGAATGCCTGGCCTGTCAGGTAATTGACACCACCCAGCATAATCAAAGCGATTGAGTCCCCTTCCCTTGCCAGAATCGCTTCGATATCCTCGGCACGTATAACATCTTCGCCTTCGCGCGGCATAAGCGGTATTACACTGTCTATCGGATCGAACCCATGAAATAACACCTGTGAGGCAACCGCGTACTGATCGGACGGAAAAGCAGTGCCTTCTATGACAATTTTGTACCGTTGCGGCGTAGGTCGGTAGAACGACACCATCATCAGGTGCAGGTTGACCGTCAGTGTATTCATGGCCGCCACTTCGATCGGCTGAGCCCCCACCACGACGGCCAGATGTTCGGTCAGGATTTCATGGTAGGACACCCAGGGGTACTTGCCCTTGAAATGCCCCTCTACGGCCAGAGTTGCCCAGTCGGAAAGCTCTTGTTCTACATAAGGTTGGGCAGTCTTAGGCTGTAATCCAAGGGAATGGCCAACGAAGTAGAGAAAATCCCTGGGAATGTGAAAGCGATCACGAAAGGAAGCCAGCGGATCTTCAGAATCGCAGGTTTGTGCATAGGATTGGGAGATATTGGGCCGAGTCATGATCATCCTGTTAGTTTAATGCTCCTTGCGAGAACATTCATAATAACTGTTGTCTTAGAAAATTCAAAGGGCGAATTTGACGCCACCTTATGCGAACCTCGGCATCCATTCACGGTTCGCCAACAGCAGTTCATCAGTCATGGCGGCGATTTCGCTGAAGTCGGCAGCGGCACTCAAGGGATCCAGACTCATAGCCTGGACTGCCAGGTCACGGTCGCCGGTCAGGGCGGCATTCAGAGTCATTTCGTGAACATCCGTGTGCAGCCGGCACAGGCTGCCGATAGCGCCGGGCAGATCGCCGGCTGCTTCGGCCTCTGCCCCGTCGGCGGACACGTTTCCCAGTGTCTCCACCACACGGTCCTCTGGCAGATTGATGATCTGACCCCGGTTCGGAAGGTTCAGGATGCAGCGTACGGACGTTCCAGTGAGAATCGCTTTCATAATGGAGGTCATTTCCTCACCGCTCGGAGACCAGTCTATCTCCTGATCTCCCCTTGCGATCCGCTCGATTTCCTCTCGGCTTTTGTCCGCCCGGTGCCGGCGGGAATCCACGGTTGTTTTTATGACGTCGTATTCCATGGCAAACCCATTGCGCTGGTTGCACAGACTGGGCCAGAATTCAACCAGATGTCGATCGCCCACGATGGGCAGATAACCAAACGTGCGGCACAGAGCGAATTTGGCAGCATTGTAGTTGGCGGTGGCGCTGTATTCCGCTCCGTTGGGCTTCATGTCCCGGTGATCGATCGTGTATTGCCGAATCCGCGGAATCATATCCTCTCCGTGCAAGGTCGCGCGTGTGATCCATATACAATGGTTGACACCGGCGATCGTGTAGTCGAATCCCTTTTCACCCAGCCACCGGTAAAGATACGTCAATAGATCCACATCATCTGGTCGCCCAAGCCCGAATATGGCGTCCATGAACCGGGGAAATGCGTGGAATTCGTGGCAGAGGCCGATCACGCGGACGGTCTTCGCGGCCTTGTTCATGGCACGGGTTACCACGCTCATTGGGTTCGTTACGTTCAGAAGCCAGGCGCCGGGACAAAGTTCTTCCATATCCTCCACGATCTCATAGGCCACCGGTGCGGTGCGGAGCGCGGCCGATACGCCCGATGGCCCCACAGTCATGGACACCGGAATCCGTATTCCGTACTTGACGGGGATTTCAAGGTCGTTGTGAAACGCATCCATGCTCCCCGGACTGAATGTGGTCATCACAAAATCCGTACCCCTGAGTGCCTCACGGCGATCGGTGAAGACCGAAATTTTGTAGGTCTTACCCCTCACCCGGTTGAATGACTCCAGCATCCTGGCCACAGCGTCTACGGCGCCCCGTTTAAGATCTACCAGCCGGATCTCGCCATCGTCGACGCAGTCCAGCAGATACACGTCGCGCATAAGACTCTTCATCCACTGGGAGCTACCGCCCCCGATCACCGTCAGAATCATCGTCCCACTCCTTATCTTTTTTATATTGCAGATACCAATTCAGTAACTATCAATATATACTCAATCGCTTTTAAACCGGCCATGATTTCTGTCGGAAATCGTCATTGATTCTGAGTGGATTCTCTAATTTTCATTTTTCAACCGCAGGGGGCTCGATAGTCCTTAAGTGACGCTGAATTTCAAGTCCAACATGATATCTATTTTGTTTGACAACCCGGTGCGCCTGTCGTATCGTAAGGCGCACCAAAGCGAATCCGGTGTTGGTTATCCCGAGAGAATTTAATGATCTATGCCCCCGTAAATTACGACATCAATCGGTACATGCCGGACCCGTTAGGACGGTATGCGACGCAACTATTCGAAGAAGCCCG
>CAYYIS010000020.1:35492-79024 GCA_964470965.1 uncultured Gemmatimonadota bacterium
CCGCTCTACAGGGAAAAAACCGGCTATGGTTGATGCCTACGATATTCGACGCTGTGTCGCCTATGAGATCCCCGATGGCTGGCATGTGCTGGCAGGGAAGACGGACAGGGACAACGAGTACGTTAGCCTGAAACTGGCACTCCCTAACGACTGGTGGTTTCATGTGCGCGGTATGCCCGGGAGTCATGTTCTGCTCCGGGCGGAACCGGACCGGGATCCGGATCGGGAGACATTGAAGACAGCGGCTTCCATCGCCGTGTATCACAGCAAAGCGCGTTTAGGCGGCATAGCTCCGGTGTCGTGTACCAGGGCCCGGCACGTCACGCAATCCCGTGGTGCGAAACCGGGTACGGTTCACATCAGAAAAGAAATCATTTTTAAGGTGCGACCGCTCACCCCTGATAAGATAGCCGAGATGAAACGCAACCAGAGCGCATAATGAAACCACTCGACATCATCCATATCGATAACCATCTGCTCGTCGTACGCAAGCCCGCAGGGGTGCTGGTGCAGGGGGACAGTACCGGCGACCCCACGATCCTGGAGCAGGGGCGAATATACCTGAAAGAGCGGTTCAATAAACCGGGAAATGTGTTTCTCGGACTGGTCCATCGGCTTGACCGCCCGGTTTCCGGAGTGTTGGTCCTGGCGCGTACGTCCAAAGCTGCCGGAAGACTGACCGCGCAGTTCAGGACCAGAGACGTCGATAAGCATTACTGGGCGTTGGTACAGGGAAAAGTACAAGAATCAGGCCTAATGGTCGATAGGATCTCGCGGCACGGTCCTACCAGCCATATCGCGCGTAACGGAGAGGGACAGGAAGCGGAATTGTCTTATCAGCGACGGGGATGGAAGGACGGCACCTCCTGGGTAGAGATCGATCTGCATACGGGTCGCCACCACCAGATACGGGTGCAATTCGCCCACCGGGGCCATCCGGTGCTCGGTGATTTCCGGTACGGATCGAAACGCAGGTTCCCCGAACGCTCGCTGGCCCTGCACGCCTACAAGATCACTATTGAGCATCCGGTCCACAAGAAACCCATTACGTTTACGTCCGACCCTGAGCACTACTGGCCACGGGCATTTAGGTAGCCTTTTTCTTGGACGTCACCCAAAAATCGGGATGGCTAAACAATCCTATCAGTATGAAATTGAACCGATGAATTCTATACTTTAAGGGAGACCTCATGGCTAAACTGGTCGGCTTGTACACCGGCACACAGCAAATGATCGAAGACCCCGTCTATTTCGACGTACTCAAACAGGAACTGGGGCTCACACATGTGATTATGGGCGGCGCGTACACCCTGACCGAAACCACCAGGGCATTGAACCCCATGCCGCCAGGATCCGAAGACGCGGCACCCTCCCGGGGCAGTTCCGAAGACAGCGAACTGAAAAAAGCTATCGACATAGCTCACAGCAAAGATCTTCAGGTGTGGTTCTGCACCGGCGGATGGCACGGCCGAGGCGAAAAATACCCCGACATGTGTATGCAGGACATGCACCATCGTCCCATCAGCCAGGTACCCAAGATGCGTTTCTCCCTGGAACAGTATTCTTTGGCTACCTGCCCAAGTGACGAAACGATGAGTGCCTGGCTTCAGGCAGTTATGAAGGATGTCATGGCATATTACCCGTACGACGGTGTGGACCTGACGCACTTCCGATATACCGCCCCGTCTTTTCTGCACAACCTGTTCGGATGCGGCTGTACCCGGTGTGAAGCGCTGGCCGATAGCCGGGGATATGATTTCAAACGGATGCGTAACAGCGCGCTGACCTTCTGGGACCGGATTCAGAACCTGGAAGCTGGCGAAGTCCGGCGTGCCACCGACCAGGGGATCGGCCTGATGGATCTGTCCGAGTGGCTGGGTATCGACGCCGGACTGACGGAATGGTTCGATTTTCGCGCCGGTGTGATCAACCACAATCTGGCGTCGTTCAGAGACGGCGCTTATGAAGGTGCGGCAGGCAGGCCAATCATGTTCGGCAGTGACACATTTCCGCCCACGTTCGCCCGTTTGGTGGGCCACAGCTACCACGACTCCATGAAGTGGGCGGATTTTACGAGCACCCTGATATCACACGTAGAAGTTTTTGTCCTATCCACCTTCGCCACCTACGCTGACCTTCTCTGCGAATGGACAGACGGGCTGTCGGAAGAGGACGCCCTGAGATTCGTGTACCGCCTGTTCGGCTACGACCATATCGAAAAAATGCCCTTGAGTTTCGAGGCACTGGGCATAGCGCAGCCGAACTGCGAAAACAACACCGAGGCGCTATACGACATCGTAGAACTGGAACTCCAGCGCGCCCGCCTGTACAACGACGGCAGCATCCCATCCTATCCTGTCATCAAAGGCGCGACCTGGCCCACCAAAATCGTCAGGGGCCTGGTCGACGCTGCTGAGCACATGGGCCACGATGGGATTATTTTCCAGGGAACGGACGCACTGGTGAAATATGGAGATTGATTCATTGGTGTTCAAATGGAGTCTGTCCAGAAAAAGCCCCCACCAAACCGCACCGGCACAAGCTACTGTTTTTCCAACGGCCGAAAAACCAATGAAACAGAATTTCCCCGAGTTTATCCTGCAATTTTTCAAGCGTCCCCAATACGCCCTGGTAAACCAGCCATTCGGGTCCCCGCGCATCCCGGCATCAGGCGGCCTGCGATCTTTAACTCAAACGTTGAGACGATGGCATGGGACCATAGACGCCTTTCATGTACCCCCCGGCATCAAACTGCCGAAGAGGTGCTATTTGGAGAAAAAAATGGCAGGAGGTTTTTAAAGGATTAAAACTTCAATGACGGTTTCGCGCTGCATTGCTCGATCGGGCCCTACGGGGTTGACAATTGAAGAAATATCCCGTTAATTGAAATTTTAACGTGGGAATAACCCGTCAATCCGTCAACAATCCATTCCTTCAACTATCATGATGCGGCCAGCTGAATCCGATCATCCGGTCACCGTAAACCGCTCTCCCTTGCGACGTTTATGGATCTGGACCGTTTATATCCTGTTGTTCGGTCTTTCCATCCCCTGGTACCTGCCTTCGGATGCCGTCCCCATGCTCTGGCTCGGGCTGCCATACTGGGTCGTCATCTCCCTCTCGGCTACCCTTGTCATTGCCTGTTTTACCGCATTCGTAATCCACCGGTACTGGCCTCATGATGATGAGGATACTTCATGAGCGGATTACCGTTCGGCTTCGGCGCGCTGGTGTTTATCAGCCTATATCTTGCGGCGATGATAGGCTTGGGCTACATAGCAAAACAGCGGCGGCAGGGAGAAACCCTCAGCGAATTCTATCTGGCAGGCAATGGCCTGGGCGGCCTTGTGCTGCTTCTGACACTCTACGCCACTCAATACAGCGGCAACACACTGCTCGGCTATCCCGGTGAAGCGTTCCGTCTCGGGTTCTACTGGATCATGAGTGTCGGTTTCATGATGTCTATCGTAGTCGTGTACCTCCTTTTTGCCCCCGATCTGTTTCATATCTCCCGCCGGTATCGTTTCGTCACTCCCGGAGACTGGATCGACCACCGTTTCCGCTCACCGGTGCTTACGCTGACCGCCAGCCTCGTGTTCACGGTAACCATCTCCAACTACCTGCTGGCGCAGCTCATGGCTATGGGCCATGTGGTATCCGGATTGTCCGGCGATGCCATTCCCTTCTGGTCCGGTGTCGTGGTGCTGGGTCTCATTATTATCGTCTACGAAACCGTGGGCGGCATGCAGGCGGTGGCTTGGACCGACTGTCTTCAAGGCATTATCCTCATGGTAGGGCTTACGGGCATTCTGGCGGCAGTCTTAACCGGACCGGAAAGTATGGCTCGGATTTCCGAATGGATCATCGCCAACCAACCATCTAAAGCGTCGGTGCCGGAGGGCGGGGCAATCCGCACGTGGATCAGCACCATCATCCTGATCGGATTCGGAGCGGCGGTTTACCCGCAGGCGATCCAGCGCATTTTCGCAGCCCGGAGCAGCAGTGCCCTTCGGCGGTCGCTCAGCCTGATGGCCTTCATGCCGCTGATCACGATGCTGGCGGTGTTTCTGGTCGGCATACTGGGCATTCAGCAACTGTCCTCCATGGACGGTATCACGCCAGATCAAGTAATGCCCGTGCTACTCCGGGAATGGGCCCAGCAATCCACCTGGATGTACGTCATGACCGTTCTGGTTGTGACTGGCGTATTGGCGGCGGTCATGTCCACGGCGGATTCCGTGCTACTCAGCTTGTCGTCGATTCTGGCCAAAGACATTCTCGGAAAAACTTGGCTGCAGAAAGCGCCGGAAGCCGATCTCACAAGAATCGGAAAGCGCCTTTCCTGGGCCATCATGGGCGTATTGATGTTGATCGCACTAACACCCCGGCTTTCACTCTGGGGGCTGATCGAGTTGAAGATGGAAATCCTGATACAGACCGCACCTCTGTTCGTACTCGGCATCCTCTATCCGCGCCTAAACGCCCGGGGCGCCCTGGCCGGCCTGCTGGCCGGGACCGCAGTGGCTTCTGTTCTGACGCTCGCCGGTCATGGCAAACTCTGGGGCTGGCACGCGGGTGTGATCGGACTGGGATTGAATGTGATACTCTGTTTCGTATTCTCACCTCCGGCAGCATCTCCCGCGGTAGCCCGGAGCGTTGTCCCGGGGCAGAATACCCAGACGACGGCATCGAATCACGTTAGTTGAAAGGCGGGGCTTAATGAAAGCATATCTCGATATCGTTACCCACATCCTCACACACGGAGCGCTTAAGGAAAATAGAACCGGGCAGGACACGTTTGCTGTAGCCGGCATGATGTTCAAACATGACATGCAGAAAGGTTTTCCGCTGCTCACCACCAAGAAAGTACCGTTCGGGCTAATTAAAACCGAGCTTGAATTCTTCATTAAGAGCATCACTGACAAACAGTGGCTGATCGACCGAAAAAACCACATATGGGACGAGTGGTGCAACCCGAAAAAAGTAGGGTACGGACACGATGTTGAAACCCGAAAAAAAATGATGGAGGAGAGGGACCTGGGCGCCATTTACGGGTTCCAGTGGCGCCATTTCGGAGCTCAATATAAAGGAGTGAATACGGACTATACCGGACAGGGAGTGGATCAACTGCAAGATGTTGTGAACATGTTGAAAACCGACCCCGCATCCAGACGCATGCTCGTATCGGCGTGGAACCCTGCCGCCCTGGGAGAGATGGCCCTGCCGCCCTGCCACTATGGATTCCAGGTGACAGTGATCGACAATAAACTGAATTTGATGTGGAATCAACGTTCCGTGGACACCATGCTGGGCCTGCCGTTCAACATCGCCAGCTACGGCCTCCTCCTGCACCTGCTGGCAAAAGAATCCGGGTTCGAAGAAGGCCAGCTCATAGGCTTTCTGGGCGATGTACATATCTATGTCAATCATATTGAGGGCGCACGTGAGCAGGTTGAACGAGACCCGAACAGATATCCGCAGCCAGCGATCGAGACCAAAAACTTCACGTCTATTTTCGACTGGTCAAATAAAGATACGGAAATTACCAACTACCAAAGCCATCCATCCATTAAATTCGACATCGCGGTGTAGATTGTTATGATTGCTATTATTGCCGCCATGACGGCGAACAGGGTACTCGGCCGAAACAACCAGCTCCCCTGGCATGTACCGGGCGACCTGAAAAACTTCATGAGAGTTACCACTGGGAACGTCGTCATAATGGGGCGGAATACATTCGATTCCATGGGGAAACCACTCCCGAATCGTCGGAATATCGTCGTCAGCCGGACCATGGCGCCCAGAAAACGCGTGGAGGTGTATCGTGATATCCCTACTGCGCTCCATCATGCCGAAGCCGACGAAAATGACACCTTCATCATCGGTGGTGCACAGATTTATAAGCCGTGCATTGCCTATGCGGATACCATGTATCTGTCTTATGTCAAGGGTGATTACGAGGGCGACACATTTTTTCCCGAATTCGATGAATCGGAATGGGAAGTCGTGGAGGAGGAGGACTTTCCGGAGTATACCTACCGCGTGTACCGCAGGATATCCCGTGCGACTTCCGCTACGGAGTCATTGTAAAGCTGGTCGTCGAACAGCCAGACATGGATCATGTGGGTGTTCAGCCAGTAATACAGCCTGCGGATTTCGTAACCCGCCCTGAGCGGGTAAGCGGCGCTGTAAATATCCATAAAATCAGTACCTACGGTATTAAACACCTGTAAGTACGCCAGTTCAAATTCCACGTCCGTAAATTTGGAACCACTGGGATCCACCAGGCCGGTAAGGTGCCATCCCCCCTCTTTGCGGTCGACCATGATGTTTCCCGCCCAGATGTCTCCATGCGTGAGCGTCGGTGATCCCTGATCTTTGAGGAAGTCTGACGCGGTGTCCACCGCTGCGTCTATATCAACAAGCACCGAATCCGGCAATTTCACCTCCGCATTCCGCCGCATGGCATGGAGCTCCGGTACAAAAATATCCGCCCAGGACGAGACACCCGGCTCGTTGATATGTCCGTACAGGTCCCTGTTATGACCATGCAGGTCTATCAGGATTTTCGCCAGCTCCCGATCGATATTGATCCGGTCGTCCGAGGTTAGCTCGGCCTGCGTCATGTTAACGCCGGGTACCGTTTCCAGGAGGAGGTAACTGTACGGGATCTTCTCGTCGGCAGCGGCATAATGATATGCCTCCGGAACCGGAAGCCGTGTATGAGTCTTCAGATAATCGAGACGCATACGTTCGCTCCTCAGGGTAGAACTATCCTGATCCTTGTTGAGCTTGATGACCGCTGAAACAGGCTCCCGGTCAAAGGTCAACCGTAACGCCGTGTTGATCATTCCACCCTGGAGGGGTTCAATCTGATGACACTGGACAGCGCTGCCTAGCCATCGAGACAGTACGGTCTCGGCTTGTGGAATGGTGAACATCAGGTTGGTTGAGAGCACTTGTGTAATTTCATTGCCTGCGGAATACGGGATTCGAGGATGTTAAACATGGCGAACCAGGCGTTACGGATCCGGGATTCGGACACGGTTTTCTCAATTTATGGATAATCGCCACAAAACGGCGGAACGCATGTTGCGTTATTTCCGGATGTGTGTCAAGCATAGAAAACCAGCGTGCATTAAAAACTTTTGCTAAAAACTTGACAGGAGTTTGAGAATCATTTAGACTCCCTATTTATAACCTATTATGATGGCCTTGACTCTCTAAAGTCCACGAAATCTGGGTTCCCGTCATAATAACAGGTGTTGTCTCTCGATACAATTGTTTGCACGTGCCGCTTCAGGATTCATTCTGGGTAAACGGCATAGGTACACAAAATTTGTCTACTATCTATCATATGCCGGACACAGGACGTATATTATTATGGTCATTATTTCTTCATGACGGAGGATAGCATGGCTAAATCTCTTCGCATCATCCCAGAAAAATGTACTGGATGTATGCAGTGTGAACTGGCGTGCTCCTGGGTGCAGACCGGGACGTTCCAACCCTCGCGCTCGCTGATCCGCGTTAATATCTTCGACGAACAGGCGAGTTATGCCCCATATACCTGCTTCCAATGTAACGAAGCCTGGTGCATGAACGCCTGCCCTGTCAACGCGATCAATATCGACGCGGACACCGGGGCCAAAGTGGTTCTCGACAACAGTTGTGTGGGTTGCGGGTTGTGTACCGTTGCCTGTCCGTTCGGAACCGTTTTCTACAATCCGGATACGCACAAGGCGTTCAAATGCGACCTGTGCGGGGGAGATCCGGGATGCGCAAGCGCCTGTCCGACCGGCGCTATTGAGTACGTAGAAAGCGAATCAGCCGACTGGCTCGGCAGTTGGGCAGAAAAAGTCAACTCCAGTTATATCGGATCTTTAGATGGAGGTCAGGCATGAGCGGAGGATGGATCGGTACAATTTTACGCGTCAACCTCACGACCGGGCAGATTATCAAGGAGCCCCTGAACATGGACTGGGCTCGGGATTATCTCGGCGGTCGCGGGTTGGCCGCCAAATACCTGTATGAAGAGATGGACCCCGCCGTGGATCCACTCAGTCCTGAAAATAAGATGATCATAGCAACAGGCCCGATGACCGGCACGAACGCCTCCACGAGCTCCCGCTTTACAGTGGTGACCAAAGGCGCTCTTACCAACGCAATCACCACCTCCAACTCGGGTGGCACCTGGGGGCCGGAGTTGAAATTCGCGGGTTACGACATGCTTATCCTGGAGGGAAAAGCGGCAACCCCTTCGTATCTTTGGATTTACAACGACGAGGTGGAAATCCGTTCTGCCGAACATCTATGGGGTAAAACCACTTGGGAGACGGACGATATCATACGTGAAGAGGGCGGTGTCCACGATACGGTCGTCGCCTGCATCGGGCCTGCAGGAGAGAATCTGGTCCGCTTCTCCGCCATAGTCAACGACCGGCATCGTGCGGCAGGTCGCTCCGGTGTCGGCGCCGTGATGGGCTCCAAGAATCTGAAGGCGGTAGCTGTACGAGGGACCGGAGCGGTTCCGGTGGCGAAGCCTCAGGATTTCATGTTCGCCATGCGGGACATGAAACAGAAGCTTGTGGAGCACCCGGTTACCGGTGAGGGGCTGGCCGCCTACGGAACGGCCGTGCTCGTGAATATCATCAATGAGAGCGGGGCGATGCCCACTAATAACCATCTGAAATCCCAGCTCGAAGGTGCGGACAACATCAGCGGGGAGACGCTGGCGGATACACGCCTGGTCGCTAACAAAGCATGTTTCAGCTGCACCATAGCCTGTGGCCGTGTATCCGAACTGCCGGGCGAGGCACAGGATAAATTCCTGGTCACCACCAGACCGCACAACTGGAAGATCGCGGTCGAAGGACCAGAATATGAAAATGCCTGGGCAATGGGCGCCGACTGCGGTATCAACGACTTGGATGCCCTGATCAAAGCCAACGCCATGTGCAACGAACTGGGCATGGACCCGATTTCCTTCGGTGCCACCCTGGCGGCTGCCATGGAGCTATACGAAAAAGGTGTGGTGTCCGATAAACAGACCGGCATGCCGTTTAACTTTGGCAATAGCGAAGCACTGATAGCCATGACCGAAGCCACTGCCTACCGGGAAGGGTTCGGTCATGAATTGGCCGAAGGCAGCAAGCGTATGTGCGACAAGTTTGAACGTCCCGAGTTCTTCATGGGAGTCCGGGGCCAGGAATTCCCAGCTTACGATGCCCGGGCCATCCAGGGTATGGGCCTCGGCTATGCCACATCCAACCGGGGCGCCTGCCATCTCAAAAGCTACACCGTAGCCCCTGAGATCCTGGGTATCCCGGAAAAAATGGATCCGGCGGTCACCGATGGGAAAGCCGAAATCACCAAGATCTTTCAGGATGCTACGAGTACGGTGGATTCTTCCGGTTTGTGCATTTTTCTGACGTTCGGAGTCGGCCTTCCGGAAATGGAGCCGCAGCTCTCCGCCGTCACCGGAATTGACTACACGGTAGAGAACCTTCTGGAGCTGGGTGAACGTGTCTGGAATCTGGAACGCATTTGGAACCAAAAGGCCGGTTTTTCCGGAAAAGACGATGCGCTGCCTAAACGCCTGACGGACGACCCTATTCCGGATGGTCCGACGGCAGGTCAAGTCAACAGACTTGGAGAGATGCTGCCCGAATATTACGAGAAGCGTGGTTGGACGGCAGAGGGTGAACCGACTCAGGAGAAACTGCAATCGCTGGGTCTGTGATTATCGACGATTGGAATCAGTGAACCAAGCTCCGCTATTCAGGAGGCCATTATGGCAAATCATGTTATCGTCGGTGGCGGGCCGGGTGGAATGAATGCCATCGAAACAATTCGGGGGTATGACAACGAGGCGTCAATTACCCTGATCTGTAATGAACCGGCCTATGCGCGTATGGCACTACCCTACTACATCTCAGGTGATGTGGGCGAAGACCATGTGCTGACCGGTGACGAAGCGTATTTCTCAAAATTAGGTGTCACCACTAGGTTTGGCTCGGAAGTTGCCTCGGTCGATCCCAGCACCAACAGTGTGACGCTGGATGACGGCTCCACGGTTTCATATGACAACCTGCTGATCGCCACCGGTTCCTCCCCCCAAAAACTCAACATTGGAGGTGCGGACGGCAACGGTGTATACAATCTCTGGACGATCGAAGACGCCCGCAAGGCCACGGCGGCTCTGAGCGGCGATGCAGAGGTGGCGTTCATAGGCGCAGGGTTTATCGGATTTATCATACTGAACGCCATCCATAAGGTCGGCGCACGAGCCCATGTGGTCGAACTGGAAGACCAGGTGCTGCCGAATATGCTCGACGCCCAGGGCTCATCGCTGGTCAAAACCTGGCTCAGTAAGAAGGGCGTGAGTGTGTCCACCGGTGTCAGTGTGTCGTCCATTGATCACGACGGAGACGGAAGGAAGACGCTTAATCTGTCCGATGGCTCTACCGTTTCGGCGGACTTGGTCATCATGGCGACCGGCATCACTGCCAACACGGGATTCCTGGACGGCTCGGGCGTCGAGACCAATCAGGGCATCCTCGTGAACAACCGGTGCAAGACGAACCATGCCAATATTTATGCGGCGGGTGATGTGGCTGAGGGACCGGACCTTACCTCCGGCGACAACGCGGTCCATGCGATCCAACCTACGGCCGTGGATCATGGCCGTGTGGCCGGTGCCAACATGGCGGGGCAGGACGTGGAATACGGCGGCAGCCTGTCCATGAACATCCTGGATGTCTGCGGACTTCAGTGCGCCAGCTTCGGCACTTGGGAGGAGGGCGACCACGAGATCACGACAATCGTCAACGCTACACGCCCGGTGTACCGCAAACTGGTGTGGCGCGGCAACACGCTCATCGGTGCTATTCTGATCGGTCCGGCAGACGATATGTCGATGCTGAATGATATGGGTATGGTAAAAGGTCTGATTCAGGCGCAGACCGACCTGGGCGCTTGGAAGAACCATATCGTCGCCAACCCGACCGATATACGGCGGCCGTTCGTAGCAACCAAAACGGCCGAAAAACTGTTGAAAAACACCGTACTCGGCAAACCGGCCACCTATCGCGACTATCAGGCAGACAAGGAATCTTCCAAATCCTGGAATAACCGCGATATGCTTATAGGATCTAAGGACGTCTGATCGGATTCGTAAGGTAATTGCGATGGGGATCGTTGACCGAAGGTCCCCGCATTTACAGAATACGACCTGGACCTCATTGTCCAGGTCGTATTTTTTGTGCACCGGTTTTATCCCTTTTTTGTCTTTCTCTCAATCACACTGTTCTGTGTTTTCATGCGGCAGGCGGCATCTGTCATGGACCGCCCCCCCGGTCATAGAATGACCCGCCGAAAATCGGATCTTGTGCTCGTTCCTGTGGGAAGAGGAAGGCGAAATGTATTTAGTAGAAATCAGGTGGAATCCACCAGTGACCTTCTAACTGAATCCGCTCGGAATTATCCTCATCGACTTCTTCCTAATCCGTACCCACTATCCTGTTCTGTTACTATCGTTTGTCGGTACGTCCCGCGACAGGGCCCAATGTACGACAATGCCATTAGCGGGTGCCCAATCTCCATATACGTCATCAACTTTCCTCCTCAAACTAAAACGCCCCATGCTTTACCCAGCACGGGGCGTTTTAGTTTCGGCTTGTTTCTACACTAGCACGTCACAGGTTGAATAGATAGGAAAATTTGGCAGTTAGCGTCTGATCCCGCAGACGAAGCGGGGTACGGCTGTAAGGTCCGAAACTGGCATCCGTGTCTAAAGAATCGTCACGGAACTGATTGAACGCCAGGAAAAACGAGTGACCGAAAGGCGCCCGGTACGCCAGGAGGAAATTCATGGTGATCGTATTCAGATGGAAGGAATCTTCGGGGCGTTTCTTATCCATGTTCATCTGTACAAGCGAGGTAAACGACAGATTTGGGGTAAAGGAATACCTGGCGCGGATTCTCGGGATAAGGCGGTTGCTGTAGTAATACTGATTATTCCCCTGAAGCTCCGGTATCAGAATTTTCGCCTGCTTGATGCGCGTCCAGGTCACCGAAGGCTCAAACGCCACTCTAGGGTTGGGTTTCAGGGAGAGTTCGTTGGAAAAAGAAATCAAGTCCGCGGTATAGAACTTTCCGAATCGGCCGTTGATCTGAATGGATACTGGTCTGCCGCGATTCGTAAACAAGAATAGGCTACCCTGGTCGTAAGTGTACTTTCCCTTCAGGAATCTAACACCGGCCAGGTTCCGGGAGCTGGCAATTGTATCGAAATTCCTGGAAAATCCGGTGTTGAATGAGAGTCCCCGTTCCAGCTCCCAGAAAACAGATGGGCTGATCTGCCATGTTTCAGGCTCACCGAAGGACTGGTCTCGCGCCGCCAGGTAGTTGCCGCTGAGCCTGGCGTCTATCCTACGCAGTCCAAATTTTCGAATGAACGGATTAAATGTGAATGTTCCGCCGAGGCGACGGAGGTTGTCCTGCCGGACAAAACCACTCTGGGCAAGAAAATTATCTCCCACTTCCAGGTAGGAAAGATCATAATTAAACCACCTATTCTGCCAGCGGGTAGCAAAGCGGAAAGTGGTCTCATCCGCCTTATTCTTAAGGGTGTCCGTCCAGCTCTTGGCAAACATCACCGAAAACTGGTGCTGACTTCGACTGAAAGCCAGGTTGCCGTCGAATCCGATAACTCGATTGAAGTTGTCGCCGGAAAACCGAGGCAGCGGTGTTGCAAGTTCTTTATGCAGTCCCGGGTTGGGCTCTTTAAAGGTGGCGAGCAAACCGATGTTAGAACGGGCACCGAAATCCTGGAATACCCGAAACGCCTGCCAGCTGGTCATCGGTTCTGTTTTATACGTACCATCGTCATCATAGGTTCTCTCGCTCGTCTGGACATTGAGATATCCGATGGTCGTGGCGCCGATCTTACCGGTCAGCCGCTGGCCGAGATCGATCGGCGCCGTGGAACCGTCTGGAAGCAGACGACCGACACGCCTGCTGAAGAACAGCTGGGGCGTGGGATCACTCCGCCCCTCAAACCAATTGCCACCGCCGCCTGTGTTGAGGCTGAAAATGTCGCTGCGTTCCAGGAAGAAAGGTCGTTTCTCTGAAAATTGGAACGCAAATCGAGACAGGTTGACAACCTGGTCGTCCGCTTCAACCTGGGCAAAATCTGGCTTGATCGTGGTGTTATATGTGACTCCGGATGTCACGCTCCATTTAAAGTCACCACCTATCCGGCGTGCTAACTCATTCTCTATGCCCGTCCCAGCCACCGGTACGGCGAGGGTGGGTAACATGGTATTGAAACGTGTACTCTGAAGACCCAGCGCAACAAACGGCAGAAACTGAAAGCGCCCGCCCGGCTGTATATTCCTCAAACCGACCAATCTGCCTCCCTTTTCAAATCGATACAATGCCTGACGCCCGTCGGCCCGATCCAGCGGTACCCAGTACGATTCTTCCCGGTTCCGCTGAACTCGGCGACCGAAATTGATACTCCAGTTTTGAACCGGACCGGTAGGGAAGCGCAGTGTGTAAAACGGAATCAAAAATTCTGCGGTCCAACCATAATCAGTCCGGCGTGCCGATACATCCCAGAATCCGTTCCAATCCTGATCACTGCTGTTCCCCTGTTTACTTACAAAAATATCGGATCGGGCACCGTTAGCATTGGTCTGGAATTCGTATGCCTCACGTCGGCCTTCAAGCGGGGCGATCACAATCCTAACCATATCGTTGGTCCACGTCAGACGCATATCCCGGGACATATCTGGCGCCATCAGTGCATCCGGATCATCATCGTAGCATATGAAGCCGACATACAGATTTTCAGTGTCGTACATTACCCGCACTTCCGTAGGCTGTGAAGCCGGATCGCCCTGAGCAGGTTCAAATTGGTAGAAATCCATAGCCGGCACGGCGCGCTGCCATTCAACCTCATTCAACAGACCGTCCAATTTTATTTCACTGGTGATCTGCAATGCTTCCAAGTCGTAGTCCCCGGCATTGAGAGATTCGTAGTCAAATGGTACCTCGGAGAAAGGAATAGGTACCTTGAAAGGATGGTCGGCGAGATATTGGGCAGGCGGAGAGATTTGGTCCGGATCGGTCGGACGCCCACCTTGTGTGGTATCCGCCCCAGACGGAGTTTGAGCGAATAAATTGCCCGCAACGAACAAACCGGCCAGGCAGCCTTTGGCAAAAACATTGGCGAACCTTCGTAACATGTTTCCCCCGTGAATCATCTTTCCGGCAGTTTCGATTTAACGATGTATTCTAGCATACATAGGTCGACGTAAAGCCTAAGAGTAAAGCCGAAATCCGAAGTTTACGGATACCTGATTGAGTCGGCACATCAATATCTTACAACTCACTGCCCAAAATCTTGAGTCAAACATTAATATATCTCCTGCAAGAGATGAAACTCTTGCAGGGCTATCGAAGCAACCCGTAATGGACACCGTGCCCGCGACAGGTCCGCGCCGGTATAACGCCCGCTTGCCGATCGCGTTTGAATGCGGTGCCCGGTAGGTGTCCTCCCGATTCCTACTGGACTCGGCAACGGAACTTGATAGGCAAATAAGGTTCTGCTTTATCGGCGATCCGCGGAATCGGAAACGGTGTCATTTGTTGGGCGGTCCAGCCAATGCCTGGATCTGCGGTCACCACGTTCCGGTCCGTGTCGGAATTGGCGCCTTCGGCAGGCTTCAACCGGTAGGCCGTTGATTTTTTCTGAATAATTTACCGGTATTGAACACTGATCATACAATTGCAATTTAATCCTAATGCTCCTCAATGTAGACACCGGGCGGTTACATTTGATTCCACATTCCGTGATAATTAAGTTAATTTTTGATTGACACGTTTACGTGTTATATTTATTATTTATTCCTGTGCTTTAATAAAAGGCATAACAACATTGTGAAAAGGCAGGTTGAACAAAAAGTGATTCCGATCTTATCAAGGTCAATTACGCTTGAGATGCTTTTTACACGAATAACATCCATAAGCTCGGATGAGAAAAGTGCACCATAACCAGGTGCACTTTTTTTGTTGTGGCGGCAAATTGCCGTCGGGGCGAACCCAGGGCGCCCGATGAGGAGGTAGCATGCAGGAAAGTTTGTTAACCCTGTTCCAGTTGCAGCGGATAGATCACCAGATGCACGAACTGGAACACCTAAAGATAAGTATCCCCGAAAAGATCGAGTCATTGAACAGCCTCTTATCGGAAGCCGAGACGCAATTGCTTGAAAAAGAAACCCGGTTTGAAGAACTGGAAAAAACGAACCGGCAGAACGAACGTGATATCGAGGCTTCCAGCGACCAGATCGCAAAATATCAGGGCCAGCTCCATTCCGTAAAAACCAACAAAGAATATGATGCGCTTCAGCATGAAATACAAGCCAAGAAAATCCAGATAAAGGAGCATGAAGACGGCATCCTGGAACTGCTGGACGAGATCGAAACACTCACCACGGAGCTGGAGCAACTGCGTTCGGACGTCGTCGCTCAGAAAGAACGGATTACCCAGGAGTGCCGGGAGTTGGAAGAGCAACTTGCACATGTGGACGAAGACGTGCAGGTAAAACAGGACGAACGTATCCGGACACAGATGCACGTCCATGACCGTGTCCTCTCCGCCTACGATCGAATCCGGAAAGGGCGAAATCAGGATGCGGTGGTCTCTCTTAAAAAGGGTGCCTGCGGCGGCTGTTTTCATGTAATCCCTTTACAACAGGTCGCCGAGATCAAGCAGATGAAACGACTGGTAGATTGTGAAGTCTGCGGCAGGATTTTGGTCCCTGAAACGGGTACGGATGCATAGCGGTCAAAAAAATAAAAATGACGGTCGATCGCGAGATATCACACGATTCACCGACTATGGTGAAGTGACTGGTGATGTGTAACAGGCTGTAACGCCCTAATGCATCACTTGTTACCTTAAATCAGGTGCGGGTTAAGTAGGACAGGTGATCGCGTCCTTCCGATTGGGGGGATGAGGAAAGTCCGAGCACCACAGGGCAGGATGCCTGCTAACGGCAGGGAGCAGCGATGCTACGGAAAGTGTCACAGAAAATACACGGCCGATCTCCGGTTTCGGAGAGGCAAAGGTGAAATGGCGAGGTAAGAGCTCACCGCGGTCCAGGTAACTGGGCTGGCAGGATAAACCCCATCCGGTGCAAGACCAAATAGGAGAGGAGAGGTAGCCCGCCTCGTTTTCCGCCCTGCGGGAAAAACTCTCGGGTAAGGTCGCTTGAGGCGTCTGGTGACAGGCGTCCCAGAGAGATGATCGCCCCCTTCGCAAGAAGGTACAGAACTCGGCTTATGTTCTGCTTGATGCCGCACCGTACCCCTGAATCTGAAAGGTCCGTTTTATGAGTCAGCGGTGGATATTTACAGAACCGTCTGAAAATACCGAAGAACTGATGTCGTTGATCAACGTACCACGTATCATCGCTCAGATTCTGCTCAATCGCGGGGTACTGACGTTCGATGAAGCCCGGTATTTCCTTAAACCGACCCTGGAAGATCTTCACGATCCGTTTTTGATGCAGGATATGGACACCGCCGTCGACCGAATCGTCCAGGCCATAGATCAGGATGAGTCGATCATGGTATTCGGGGATTACGATGTGGACGGAACCACCGCCACCACGCTTCTCTATGTTGTGCTGCGGTCGTTGACCCAGCATATATCTTATTATATTCCCGATCGTCTTAATGAAGGCTACGGGTTGTCCGACCGTGGAATGGAAATCGCCAGAGAACGAGGCGCGACCTTGATTATCTCGGTGGATTGCGGTATCACCGCCAACCGGGAGATCGGTCTCGCCCGTGAAACCGGAATCGATGTGATTGTCGTCGACCACCATGTGCCGGGAGAAACGCTACCGGACGGTGTAGCCGTACTCAATCCGAAACGCAGAGATTGCCCGTATCCCTTTAAAGAACTGTGCGGAGTCGGTCTGGCCTACAAGGTTTCCCAGGCACTGGCCCATCGTCTCGAACTGCATCCAGAGATTATCGACTCCCATCTGGACCTTGTAGCACTCGGCACCACGGCGGATATCGTGCCGCTTCAGGATGAAAACCGCGTCCTCACAAAATACGGCCTCGCCACGCTGCATCAGACGAACAAAGTCGGTCTTCAGGCCTTGATTCGGGCAGCGGGTATGAAAGAGAAAGAGCTGTCCACGGGTCAAGTGGTGTTCGGCCTGGCACCACGCATCAACGCAGCCGGACGTATGGGAGACGCCAACAGAGTAGTCCAGCTCCTGACCACGGAGGACTTCGTTGAAGCGGAGGCACTGGCCGAGGAACTCAATTCAGAAAATAACCGTCGCCGGCACCAGGATACATCCGCTTTCGAGGAAGCGAATCAGATGGTTGCTGATGATCCATTCCTTCGGGAGGCGGAGGGCATCGTACTGGCTTCGGACAAATGGCATCCAGGTATCATAGGAATCGTGGCCTCGCGCATCGTGGAGACATACAGCCGGCCGACCGTAATCATTGCGATCAACGGAGAAAGCGGGCGCGGATCCGGGCGGACAATGGGTGATTTCCACCTCTATGACGCGCTCAAGGACTGCGACGATCTTTTGGAACAGTTCGGCGGCCATCACCATGCCGCAGGCCTTTCGATACGAACCGACCGCATAGCGGATTTCAGGCAGCGGTTCCACGATGTGGTTTCGCGAAAAGCCTCGCCGCTGGATTTTATCCCCACCCTTTCTGTGGAAACCGAAATAGAATTCGAAGAAGTGACGCCTCGCCTCATGCGCCTATTGAAGATGCTGGCACCGTTCGGTCCGAAAAACCGACATCCTGTGATGGTATCCCGCGATCTTTCGCTGGTCGGTCAACCCAATGTTATCGGCAACGATAAGCGGCACTTGAAATTCAGGGTTCGCCAGGGTAGCCATGTACTGGAAGCCATCGCCTTCGGAATGGCGGAATATGCGGATCAGCTAAGAGAACAGCCGGACCAGGTCAATCTGGCATACGCAATCGAAGAAAATACCTGGAACGGTAAAACGACAATCCAGCTAAGGGTGAAGGATATCAAAGTCGGTGACAGTGAATAACGCTGCCTTCCGAACCTCCCCTCATAATGTCTACCTCCCTCCTCGATAACTTCTTTTCAGGCAACCGGCTGGCGCTAGCGCGTGTCATCACCCTTCTGGAAAATGATCCCGCCCGCCGTGAATCGTTGTCGCAGACGCTATATCCAAAGAGCGGACAATCCCGGAGGATCGGATTTACAGGACCACCCGGTGCTGGCAAAAGTACCCTCATCGACCGCCTGGTTCAATTATTAAGAGAGCAGGATCAGACCGTCGGCGTGGTGGCTGTCGATCCGACCAGTCCGTTCACAGGGGGGGCGCTCCTGGGTGACCGGGTGCGAATGCAAAGTTCCTGGTCCGACCCTGGTGTATTCATGCGCAGTATGGCGGACCGGACCAGCACCAGCGGTCTCTCCGCCGCAACACCCGATGTGATCACCGCCCTTGATGCGTTCGGCAAAGATGTGGTTATCGTGGAGACGGTAGGCGTGGGTCAGTCCACACTCGATATCTCCGACGTCACCGATACAACCGTCGTGGTACTGACCCCGGAATCCGGGGACAGTATACAGGCCATGAAAGCAGGCCTGATGGAAATAGCGGATATTCTGGTTGTCAACAAAGACGACCGGGAAGGGGCGGGGCATTTTGCCTCCGATCTGCAGATGGTAATTGAGATGAAGCAGGATATGGGCGATTGGTTGCCACCCATCGTTCGGGCCAGTGCACAAAACGGGACTGGTATGGATGAGGTGCATACACGGTTGACGGAGCATCAGGCGTATCTGGAGGACAGCGGGAGACTCGAAGGAAGAAGGCTGCGGCAGAGCTTGGCTGCGATCACGAGGGCCATAGACGAACGGATCGCCTGTCGCCTTCAGTCGATACCCGATTTAGATGAAGCGCTGACCCGTCTGGCGGATCGTGTATCCCAACGGGAACTGTCGCCGTTTGCCGCAGCGGATGAAGTATTGAAGCAGTCGGACTTGTAGCTGATTCATACAAATTTCCTTGATTTACATCCCTTTAATCTGTCGAATCTACCGGTCCAACACACCATGAAAAGGCAATAGCTATGACACACAAAATTCGTGTATTGGTCGCCAAACCGGGTCTGGACGGACATGACCGCGGAGCCAAGGTGGTTGCCAGTGCATTGCGTGACGCCGGCATGGAAGTGATCTACACCGGCCTGCGTCAGACCCCGGAGATGATCGTAGAAGCCGCCATACAGGAAGATGTAGATGTGGTCGCCCTGAGCATCCTCTCCGGCGCTCATATGACCATCCTGCCGCGAGTCCTGGATTTGCTCAGGGAAAACAGCGCGGACCATATGCTGCTGACCGGCGGCGGTATCATTCCCAGAAATGATATTGAAAAACTGGAAGCACTTGGTGTCGGTCGTCTTTTCGGCCCGGGAACATCAACCAGAGACATTATCACTTACATAGAAGAGGAAGTACAGAAACGGCGTAAGACATTAGGGAATTAGAGACAGGCGCCGACTTAATCTCAGGAGGTATCGTGTTCCAGCGGACACTTTTCAAATATATCGTACTTTCATTTCTTATCATGTGCCCCAGCAGTGAAACCCGGGCACAGGTTCGCAAGTCGACGGCGGACTTGGTGCTGAAGAACGGCACCATTCACACGATGGCACCGGAACGCTCCAAAGCACAGGCGGTGGCCATAATCGGGAATCAGATCGCGGTGGTTGGCACCAACGATGATGTAGCGCCATATGTCGGGTCCGACACACGCGTCATCGATCTGAGGGGCCAGGCGGTGTATCCCGGCTTTAAGGAAAGCCATGGTCACTTGATGGGTATCGGGACCGCCAAGCTCCAACTGGATCTGGTGGGAACCAAGAGTTACAAAGAAATGATCGATCGCATCGTGGCACGGGCCAAAAACGCTGCACCGGGTGAATGGGTCACCGGCCGCGGGTGGCACGAGGAGAAATGGACCGATCGCAGTTCGTTGACGGTCCGGGGGTTCATGACTCATCACGATCTCACCGATGCGGTGCCGAATAATCCGGTGTATGTGCGTCGTGCAGACGGCCATGCCGCTTTCGCTAATGGCAAAGCAATGGAGTTGGCAGGGGTCAACAGAAACACTCAAGCTCCCGAAGGCGGCGAGATAATTAAAGATAAAGATGGGAATCCCACCGGTGTATTCGTGGACCAGGCCATGCGCCTAATAAAAACTCCCGGGATAAGTGAGAACCAGAAACGACAGGCGTTGGAACTCGGTATCCAGGAATGTCTGGCTAACGGTATCACCATGTTCGACGACGCCGGGGTCGACCTGGCGACGATCGAGCTGTACAAAGAATTCGCCGACAATGGGGATCTGGGCATCCGCCTGTACGTGATGGCCGGCGGTTTGACTACCATGCGCCGGATCGGCCAGCCCATCCTCAATTACGGCAACGGCTTCCTGACGATCCGTACTGTCAAGTTGGTGGCAGACGGAGCGCTTGGTTCACGCGGCGCCGCCTTGCTGGAAGAGTATGAAGATGATCCCGGCAACTCGGGCTTCTACACAACTCCGCCGGAAACGATCTACACCGCTTCAAAATACGGACTGGAAAACGGCTGGCAGGTCGCCACGCATGCCATCGGAGACCGGGGCAACCGGATGATGCTCGACATGTATGAAAAGGCCATGTCCGAATATCCTCATGTGAAAGACCATCGATTCCGTGACGAACACACGCAGATCCTCGATGAGGCCGATATCAAGCGGTTCGCGAAGCTCGGAGTGATCGCATCTGTGCAGGGCATCCACGCCACCTCCGATCTCCCCTGGGCGCCGGACCGACTGGGTGTGCACCGTACCGAAGAAGGGGGATACGTGTGGCAGAAACTGCTCAAGGAAAACGTAAAGGTTATCAACGGTACGGACGCGCCGGTGGAAGACATCAGCCCTGTCGCTTCCTACTACGCCTCAGTTACACGTCAGAAGGAAGACGGTACGCCCCACGGCGGTATGTACCCAGATCAGCGGATGACGCGGCACGAAGCACTGAGATCCTACACTCTGGACGCGGCCTACGGTTCCTTTCATGAAAAAAAGGGCGGCTCGATCGAAGTCGGCAAGCTGGCGGACTTCACGATCCTGTCCAAGGACATCATGACCGTGCCGGAACGGGAGATCCTTGACGCCGAGGTAATATACACCATCGTAGATGGTATTGTGCGCTACGAACTGGGCAAGCCGACAAAGCCAGCCGTACCTTAACTGAAAGCGATAGGTTTACACCGCCATCGAAATCACACGCCTACACCGAGTCAGAAACGCCACACTTGGGAGAGTGGATATCGGGCCGAACCGCACTATAGGCAGGCATGTAAAAAACCACGCCGGGAGCCTTGAATGGCGTGAGGATACATTTATTAACGTTATCGCTCCTCTAAGTAGCCGTCTGCCGTGATTTTCAAAATAAGATGTGGCGTGTCCTTATTGAAGCTAGGCCATTGTGCCGGCGTATCGGTTTGCACGATATTAATTATCAGGCCAAGATTTCCGTGAAAAACCTTCATTCCCTTTACAATAAAAACAGTCCCGCCTATAAGATAGATCGGTGTTGTCTCATCAACATGTGAAAAACGGGCCTGAAAAGATGTCATGATATTCTCATAGAAACGGCTTCGATGATCCATTAATTTTTGGTCGGATACAGTCAGTAGAAAGTGTCCGATAAATGTTAGGATGACGATGCCATGTACCGTCAGACGAGGCAAGAGACGGTTATGGCTACGATAGAATTGAACTGCAATTATGCCGGAAAGAATCGAAAAACCGATTGCACCCAGATAGATATGTCTGTAAAAATTGGTATAATACAGCAGGGCAGCCGGAGCTATAGACAGGAAAATCCAAAGCATAAGAAATCGTACTGTTTTTGTCCCAGTAATCCAGATGATGGGAATAGCGATCAATACACCGATTCGGACAACTGTCTTGATTAACCAAATAAGATCCGTTAAGCCATAAACGGATAGGCTATTGGACAGATAGCCACCACCCTCCACCGGAAAAACAAATAAAGTAAAGTAAGTGGAGAGAGCGATGATAAAGTGAGATGCAATCGCCCAGGTGGTAAAGTCAGCCGCCCGAGTTACCATAGCGTTAGGCTCTGTCGAGATTAAATCCCTGTATAAACCCGGTACGGATGACTGAATGAAGAAGTAATGGCCCAGGCCGTATATGATGAACATCGTTAAAAAAGGCGCCAGCCTTTTTATGATCTTACCTAGCTGAGCGTGCCAGAGGCTCCTGTCTTTTTGAAACAGCAGGGAGCCTTCATAAATTACAAGCGTCGGAAAAAGCGTAATAAAAGACTCCTTGGTAAGTAGCGCGCATATGAACGAAATTATAGAGAGAATGTAATATCGTGTATTGTTATTTGAGGCGTAAGTAACGTATGCTATTATACAACAGAGATAGAAAATGATACAATACTGTTCAGAGAAAGCGCTGGATATCTGAAAGGTAGACATTGTGTGGGTTCGATGAATGCCGAACAGCAATCCGGCAAAGATCCCTACACTGTAATCTTCTGTCAATTTGAAAGCGAGTATAAAGACGAGACAGCTGACGACAAGATGGAATATTATGCTCAAGATTTGATATGGGACTGGATCGATCCCGAAGGATTTATAGACAATCAGCATGCTACCCAGTGCCAGAGGGCGAAAGAACCCATACATCAAACGTTCATTGAAGAGATGTAATAATGAGGAATCTTCGGCCTTCATTATCGCCTCAAGGAAAAGGAAATCATCAAGCCAGAAGAAATTATCTATAGAGGCGGCGTTGGGAATCACGACGATACATGCAATGGTTACGAAGGAAAAAACAATGCGATGCTGAGATAGCCATTGGCAAAATGGTGCCACTCCGACATCCTTTTTAAGCAGAGAGAGAATTTTTCGGATATTGATCAGCCGGCAACTTATCACGAAAATAGTAATGAAGATAATGGTGTGCTATCGAGTTCGCAAGTAAAGACTCATTGAGATGATAATGGTTGGCATAATTGAATTTTTGCTTTCGTTAGTGGCTGGTCCAGGCCATCTCCCCAAAGTCCAAGTAACAGTGAATCTCACATAAAAAAGAAGGGCCGGGGTGAGGATAAAATACCACGGCTTAGGTGTCGGAGATCCTTGACGCCGAGGTAATATACACCATCGTAGATGGTATTGTGCGCTACGAACTGGGCAAGCCGACAAAGCCAGCCGTACCTTAATAACGGAGAGCCGGTTACTATCTTATCGGGGAGAGGAACATTTTGTTTCTCTCCCCGTTTTATATAAATAGTGTTACGACACGACGTGCCATGCGCATGAAATAAGATCTTGACGTATGTTGTTGAATGTCACATATTAACAGGTCTTTTCACAGGAGTATTCCATGTTCCATGCGTGCATCCAGTTTCTGCTGATAACCGGTTTGGTTACATCGTTTTCCGTCCCGGAGCCAACCGCGCACGACATTACGAAGAAGACAAAGCGCCGGTTTGATGGCGTTAAGTCTTTATCAGCAGACTTTTTACTGGCGTCAAACCTGGATATTCTGGACCAGGCCGGTGAATCATCCGGGCGCCTTTTTCTGGAGCGGGACACAAACAAGCTCCGTCTTGAACAGGAGGGCCAGGTCATTGTGTCCGACGGAAAATCGATCTGGACCTATGTGCCCGAAAATCAGCAGATCATCGTCAGCCCCATGGAGACATCCGGTGGTATGCGGCCGGATGAATTCCTGTTCTATTTCGCCCGCCATTATACGCCAGAACTCAAAGGGACGGAGACCATTGACGGCATAACACATTATATTTTGGAATTGACCGCCAACGAGGAAAATGCGCAACTGGAACGGGTTACCGTTTGGGTAGACAACAAAAACTGGCTGACACGCAAAGTTCGGTATGTGGACGATATGGAATCCTCTACTACAATTTCGTTTTCCGACATCCGCCTGAATCCCCGGCTTCCCGAAGAAACATTTGTCATGAATGTGCCGGAAGGGGTAGAAGTCGTTGACCTCCGGTAAGACGATTTAATAGGGACATCGCACTATGCGCACCATTGGCCTGGCAAGTCTGGGCTGCTCGAAAAACCTTGTAGATTCCGAAGTCATGCTCGGCCTGCTCTCACAGGGCGGCTATGAGATTGTCGAGTCCTACCCGGATGCCGACGTCATCATCGTGAACACCTGCGCGTTTATCGGACCGGCGAAGGAAGAATCGATCGACACGATTCTGGAGCTAGCCCGGTTTAAGGAAGACGGACGTTGTTCTTCGCTGGTGGTTACCGGTTGCATGGCACAGCGGTATTCGAAGGAACTGGTGTCTGAAATTCCCGAGATAGATGCAGTAATCGGAGTCCATCAGTATCAGGACATCGTGTCTTTCCTGGACCAGTTGCAGGACGATGGAGATACGCTCCGAGACATTCGCCGAGTACCGCTGGCCACGGATTTTTCGTATCCGAGAATCGTGAAGACCCCCCGTCACTCGGTGTACCTGAAGATTGCTGAAGGATGCGACAGAAGGTGTACCTTCTGCATCATCCCGGCTATCCGTGGTAAGCAGGGCAGCCGGACGGTCGCATCTCTCGTGGAGGAAGCCCGGAATCTCGTCGATAAGGGCGCTAAGGAACTCAACCTGATTTCTCAGGATACCACGTGGTACGGCAAGGATCTGCCGGAACCAGCCGCTCTGCCGGATCTGTTGCACGCGCTCAACGATGTCGAAGGCATACAGTGGATTCGGCCGCTGTACAACCATCCGTTTCGGTTTACAGATGAGATTATTCAAAGTATCGCGGAGCTGGATCATGTGTGCAATTATATCGATATGCCGCTGCAGCATATCTCGGATCACATGCTCACCGCCATGAATCGGGAAATCAGTCGGAAAGAAACCGAACAGCTTCTCAAAAAAGTGCGGCGTGCCATACCTGATCTGACGTTCCGCACCACATTCTTAGTCGGATTTCCCGGCGAAAATGAGGATGATTTTCAGCAGCTCTATGACTTCGTCTCGGAATCTGCCTTCGACCGTGTCGGCGTGTTTCCCTACTCCGCCGAAGAACATACTCCGGCGGCGAAGCATCCGGATCAAGTGCCGGAGGAAGTTAAACAGGAGCGGTTTGACCAGCTGATGGAACTGCAGCGGGGAATATCGCTTGCCCGAAATCAGGCATTGATCGGCAAAACACTCAAAGTGCTAATCGATGAACCCGGCCGCGTCGATGCACCCGCAATAGCGCGGACAGAGGCGGATGCTCCTGAAGTGGATAACGAAGTACTAATTTATGACACCCAGGTGGAACAGGGCGCGTTTCTGCATGCACGTGTTGTCGATGCATTGGAATACGACCTTGTAGGGGAAGTCGCACACCCTGAAAACGCGGCATTGCAGATTATTGAACCTTCGAACCCTGGAATGCTTTAAAGGAACTGACTGTAATGGTGAGATGTATCCGATATTTGATTTTTTGCATTGCCGTTTTCGAGCTAACAGGCTGCGGACCACCCCGACCGACTTCGGAATGGGAAGTTGTGGATTTATTCGACTACGGCCAGCGAAATTTTGAAGGCGAAGATTATCTTCGCTCCATGGAAGCGTTCAGGATCATAACATTGAATTACACCACCAGTGATATGATCGACGACGCGATGTTTTATCTGGGAGAATCCTATCGTGAGATGGAAGAATACCCTATCGCGGCGGTCACCTACCGTCGCCTGATGCGTGATTTTCCTCAAAGCCCTTATGCTGATGACGCACAGTACAATCTGGCCCGGGCCGTTTTCGCACAGTCCAGCAGTGTAGATCACACGCAGGACAAAACATTTGAAGCCATCCGGGAACTCCAGGTTTTTCTGGATGAATATCCCGATAGTGAGGTGGCTCCCGATGCACAACGTTTACTGCAGGAATGTATTGATAAACTTGCGATGAAAGATTATCAGATCGGCCACCTGTATTTCAAGTTGCATGACTGGAATGCAGCACGCGTTTACTTCACGGAGTTGATCGATGAATTCCCCACCAGCCAGTGGTCCATTCCGGCACGCTATGAATTAGGTGAAAGCTTTGCCAGGGAAGAGAACTGGAATGAAGCAGTCATGAATCTCCAGGTATTTCTTGAACTCTATCCTGAACATGAACTTGCCCCGACCGTCAAAGACCGTCTCCGGGAGATCGTCCCGAAATCCTCCATCGTCCCTGAGAAACCGGATCCCGGTTCCCGGTTTACTAAAGACGGCAACAGCAACCGGCTGTTACCACAATCGCCAGAATCCAAGGTGCCGTAGCGTCTATGATGCGCCTAGGTATTTACGGCGGTACATTCAATCCGATCCATTCCGGGCACCTCATCATCGCACAGACAGCCTGTTCTCAGTGCGACCTGAATCAGCTACTGTTCGTCCCCTCTGCTCGGCCCCCTCATAAACACCATACGCCACTTATTGCGCCGGAGCACCGGTATGCCATGGCCGTCCTGGCCACACAGGACGATCCTCGTTTTGGGATCTCTGACATGGAACTGCAACGGCCTGGATTGTCTTATACTGTAGAAACACTTCGGGCATTACAACAAGCCCACGGCCTGAACTGCGCACTGTTCTTCCTGATCGGCGCTGACCGGCTGGTTGATATCGACTCCTGGCATTCAGGCGATGAGATTTTTGAGATGGCACAGGTGGTAGTGGTACCGAGAGCGGGAGCGGACCTGGGTCGCACGCCTGCCGATTTGCGGGATCGCGTTATCCTTCTTCCTGGACCTCACACCGATATATCTTCCACCGATGTCCGGCAGCGTGTACTGGCAGGTCAAAGCATAAAAAATCTGGTACCCGACCCTGTCGAAGTTTATATCCGGAAACACCGCCTCTATCAAACCTGAATGCACACAAATCCTAATGAAACTGATTTTTTCTTTTCTGATAATGGTGGGAGTCCGGGGAGGCTTCCCAAAATTGGTTTTTAGGATGGGACCGAGGGATCAGGCGGGCATACCAAGATAGCCAGCCGTTGCGCAGTCTGGGCCGCTGGTCCAGGATATTGAGCATTGTCGATATCATTCAGATCACAACGGCAAACAAAATCTTGATGTGGGAACAGAAATGATTCACGGAGTCTAATTTTTCAGAGTTTTCCGCTTTTATTAAAAACATATTGATTTTCGAAGATACTATGTGCCCGTTTTTTCTTCGCGGTGTTTTTCATTTATCCCGGCGAACAACGCGCGAATATCGGCCACACCTCCGACCGCCACAATAACCGCGACACCGACGAATATCGCAATGCAGAGAAAAAACAATACTGTCCAGAACGTTATCCAGAATTCCATGATGATTCTCCTATCTCCGGCCCCTTACCAATGTGGGAAGGGAGGTCAGCCAATAGCCTATTGCAATGGTTATCCTTTGGTGTCTTTTTTCTTGTCAGGGAATACCAATGATCCCGCGACCATCAGGACCAGGGCGGCGGCCGTCGCCCCCAGGCCGATGTATTCTCCTGAGAGCGCCTGAAGGCCGAGGGCATTTTTCACCGGAACCAGCCCGGCCACCGCAGTGATGCCCGCCGCCATGGCGAGGTAAGCCCCGGCGGTGCTGGCACGTTTCCAGTAAAGACCAAGAAAGAGCAGCGCGAATGCCCCGGTGAAATAGATAGCGCCGCTGATGATCATGTAATCCCACATATCCTGTCCCAGATCATACCATAGTCCCCAGATGAGTAGAAACAGACCGATCAGCACGATGAATACACGCGACAGCAATAGACGCGCTTTTGTGGACATGGTGTCACCTGTGGCAGGCGCGACCACATCGTGCGTCAGAACCGAGGCCCAACAGAGCAGGTAGCTGTCATGGGTCGACATAAATGCTGCCAGAAGGCCTGCGCCGATCAGGCCAATCAGGCCGGCGGGCAGGATCTGGCTCAGAAAAACCGGCATGGCCTGCAATGTCAGCGCGGCATCTGCCACCGGGGCTCCGGAATCGGTGAAGAAAATCGACCGGGTTGCCGGATTCATCGACAGATACGCCAGAGCGCAGATACCCAAAAACTGGGGCACCATGAACCGGATCAGAAAGCCGATGGACGACCACATGTACAGCTTCTTCACTACCGCCGTACTCTCGACGGCACATGCCCGCATCACGGCCGTCTGCCACACCGCACAAGACACCAGCCCAGCCGTGAAAATCATCCACATCACATAAGAGGGTCCAAATCCGGTCCCTTCGACCAACGGGTTGAAACCGGCCTCGCCATGCACCGTGATAACCGCCTCCACGATCGAGGACCAACCCAGTTTTGCGATGGCGATACCACTGGCCAGGATGATTCCGAATGACAGCACCACGAATTGTATATAGTCTGTTATGACCACCGATACCATGCCGCCCAGGATGGTGTAGACCAAAACCAGGGCCAGCATTACCGTCATAACCAGCGCGACGGATGTCGGATCGGTCATACCGGTCAGACCCGTTAAAAAAATCGCACCAGCTTTCAGAAACAGGCCCATGTTGAGTATCCCGGACAGCGCCAGCAGAAGCCCGCCCGTGATGCGTACCCCCCGGCTGAACCGCTTCTCATAGAACTCAGGGATGGTCATCACACCCATTTCCCGAAGCGGTACAACAATGAATCCGGTAATGCCGACGACCAGCGTGACCACTCCGGCGATCAGGCCGATGTGAAAGGCGGCGAAACCGCCCGTAAAGCCCTTCTGGGCTGAATACATCACCGTCACCAGCCCCAGTTCGCTGCCCACCATGGTCGCCACCGCAAGATAGGACCGCAGCGACCGGCCGGCTACGATGTAATCGCTCATGTTTCTGATATACCTGTTCGCGTAAAGCCCGATCACAACGGTGCCGAACATGTAAGCAATCACGATGATCCAGTCGATAGTGCCGAAATTAGAGTTTGGTAGTTCCATAGTGTTTCCTGCCTACGCTCCGTAATATCCTTTGCCGGCCCAGACTTCCTTCGCAAGCGCGCGGGCGGCATCTGTCGGTGTGATATCACCCAGGATGCTTGTCGGAGGGCGATCCGCCTGCTCACGGGTGGGATCCGGGGACCAATGGTCGTTTTCATGCTGTTTGCGCACCGCCTCATCCCGAAAATCCGGCACTTCGACCGGTGCTGAATCGTTCAGCGAAGAACGCCAGGCAAGGATACCGACGATGCTCATATCGATACCCCGGTACACGTCTAGATATGGTTGCTCCCCGGTACGTATGGCCTCTGCGAAGTGGTGACTGGTAAAAAAATCGCCACCACCGTGGCCGGTTCGGGTGGCCCGCAGGTGGTGTTCGGGAAAATCCGGAGTGTAGACCGTTTCCACTGGTACTCCGTCCGGCTTTTCCCAAGGCTCACGCCAGATACGAAGGCGTTGCTTGTCGCCATGTCGGCAATTCTCCATCAGTCCCTTGTTGCCTTGAATACGTACGTAATTGCCGTGCCCCCGCAGGCCGCCGTGGAGTGACTTTATCACCGCATCGTTGTCCATTCGGCAGACGGTCACCGCACAGGTGTCCGTGCGATTAACATGCATAGTCTGGGTGGTGTCGTTATAGTCGTATGGTACTACGAAACTGTTGACCTTGATCGGTCGCGTATCCGTGATGAACATAACCGGCGCTATGGAATGGGTGCAGTAGTAAGTCGCCGGTATCCAATTACGCCAGTGGTTGGCGCCACAGCTGCGGGCGAGCTTCACTTCCGCCGGATCGGGGTGTACGTATTCGCCTTCACCGTATTTGAAATCGCCAACAATGCCTTTCCGGTACAGTCGCCGCATCTCCTGGTTGTAAACCATGTACGGATAATTCTCTGCGAACATATAAATCCGCCCACTACGCTCCACGGCCCGGGCCAGGGCGACACCCTCGGCCAGCGTGTGGCATGCGGCACATTCGCTCATCACATGCTTACCCGCCTCCAGCGCCCGGACCGCAAGCGGGGCATGTTCATGGAAATAATTTGCCAGTACAACGGCGTCTAAATCGTACGCCAGCAACGCATCGATATCCGTAAAGGTGGCCACGCCGAGTTCATTCCCCACCTGTGCCAGCCGTTCCTCCCATGTATCGCAGATGGCCACCAGCTCCATACCGCTCTGTAATGCCGAACGCATGAAGGACTGCCCCCTGGAAACTCCTACGACACCTACACGAATAGATTCTGCCATAAACAGCGCTCCTTTTGGAACCTTAAGCATTATTGATCGGATGTATCGATAGTATATGGAATCAATAGAGATGACAAGACACAATCGTAATGTCGGCAAGATCCTGTTGCCGTCCGTCAGGATTTTCTATAGGTTAACCAGAAAACAGTCATTACCAGAGGATATCACATGTCTCCATCCCACCTTGACCGCCTGCTCCGTTTCTTCCACGAAGCAGGCGAACTGAAAAATCTGATGCGCTCCGGTTGGACCCGGTACGAAATCCCCCGGCCCGAGTCCGTGGCGGATCATTCGTACCGGATGGTTCTGATGGCTATGGCTCTCGGTGCTCGTGCTGGTCTTGATACATTGCGCTTGATAATGCTCTGTGTGGTCCACGACCTGCCGGAAGCGCTCGCGGGCGACATTACGCCACACGACGGTGTTACCGATGAGGAGAAACACAAACGGGAAGAGGAGGCGTTACGGGACCTGGTGAAGGACATTCCGGATGGTGACGCGTACATTAAACTCTGGATGGAGTACGAAGCGCAGGAAACACCGGAAGCACGGATGGCACATCAGATCGATAAGCTGGAGATGGCGATACAGGCCAGGGAATATCAAAAAGCGTATCCTGAAAACGATCTGTCCGAATTCATAGACAATGCGGAAGCAGCGATTACGATTCCGGACCTACGCAGGTTGTTTGAGAGACTAAACACTGCACCTTGACATGCAAAGGAGGTAGTGTGCAATCACCTTCAATCTGTCTATCAGAAATAAAAGCCTTCTGTATACAGGATCTTTAGCTCACGGGAGGGAGAGACGGAACCGGTACGGTTGTCGAGCAGATTCCGCAGGTCAAATTCTATACCGAATCCACCGAATGTGACCCGGGCACCCAGGTTCAGGTAGCCCCTGTCCCTGCCCAGGCCGGGCAGGGACAGGTCGTCGTTGTCCGCGAAGTCATATTCAAACATCACCATGAGGTACTCGTTGATGGATTTGTCGGCACCCAGAAACACATTGAACTTCCCGTTGTTGTCCTTATTTTCAATACCGTAGCTCACCCCTGCGTGAAGTCCCAGTGTACCTGCCAGGGCCAAACTGCGGCTCAACACGCCGTAAAACCCACGTGACTTGACCTGGTACCGATCCAGATCATCATCATACGGACCGTAACCCTGTGATTCAAACCCGAATGACACAGCCGGAAGAATAATGGATTCACTGAGAAGCAGAAATTTGCACAACACTTCCGGCCGCGGGTTCCAGTTGATTCGGCCGGTTCCCAGGATGTTGCTGCCTCCGAACGATATCCCCATCATGAGCCGGTCGCTTATCCCTCCATATAACCCACCCAGAAGACCACCGGCAGTGTAAACCCGCAGTGACACGGCAGCCGTACCCTTTGGCAGTGTGCCGGCGGTAGGCAGATCTATCAGACGCTGGATCGGCGGCGCCATCATATCGGTGCCGAACAACTCCGCCTCGGCCTGGGCGTATGCCGAAGAAAGGGAACCCGCGGTCATCATCAGGCCTGTCAGGAATCGGATGAATTGCCGTGGTGCTGCCATGTTTCCTTCTTGTCTTAGCCGGGGTCAATTTTCTCCCGGGCGACGATGCTCTGCCACACGCCCCGGGCTTCCGATTCCAGCCCGGCCACCGAGCCGTTGTTGACGATCACATGATCTGCCCATCGGACCCGATTTTCATCGGTCAACTGTGCTTCGACCCTTTGTGTGGCCTCCTGACTGGACAGGTTGTTTCGGGCCATAAGCCACGCGATACGCTGGGGGCGTGGCGCTGTTACGACAACCAGCGCATCCACCATGTCAACCTCATCCCATTCCACGATAAGCGCCGCATCTACCACCGTCACGCCGTCATATCCGGTGTTTCGCTGTTTCCCTATCCGGCGATGGATCTCAGCCACGAGCGGCGGATGTACGATAGCATCTAAACGCGCCCGTTCCATTGAATCTCTGAAAACGATCTCACCGAGCACCGGCCGGACGATTCTGCCGTCTTGACCGAGTATGTCAGTACCGAATGCACGGATCAGAGCCGTCTGAACCTGCGGCGCGTCCAGCACCTCATGACCCACATGATCCGCACTAATGATTGTGGCACCGAGCGCTTCGAACACTCGGCTCACGATCGATTTCCCAGATGCGATGCCGCCTGAGACGCCTATGACGATCACGATGGGCCTGTGTCTGAAAACGGATAAATGATCGGGGGAATGTTAGGGCAGCGGAACGTTATGATTCGCTGACCGGTTCTTCGAATTCTTCCGTGGAGGCTGGTTCCAGTTCATCCTCTTGGTCACCCTCGAGCCGGACAGACACCATCTTGGACATGCCCGGCTCTTCCATGGTTACACCGTAGAGATAATCAGCCGCTTCCATCGTGCGTTTGTTATGTGTCACAACGAGGAACTGTGTGTCCTCCGCGAACTGCCTGATCGCAGCGGCGAACCGCCGTACGTTGGCGTCATCGAGCGGCGCATCGACTTCATCGAAGATGCAGAACGGACTCGGCTTGTATAGGTATATCGCAAACAGAAGGGCGGTAGCTGTCAGTGCGGTTTCACCGCCGGAAAGCAGTGCGATGCTCTGAAGCCGCTTGCCCTGTGGACGGGCCATGATCTCGATACCGACTTCCAGCGGGTCGCCTTCTTCCAACCTGAGATCCGCTTCTCCACCGTCAAAAAGCGCTTCGAACGTTCTCATGAAATTGCGCCGTACCTCTTCGAAGGTATCGAGGAAACGGGCCCGGGCCGCCCGGTTCATCCGGGCGATCGTTTTGTCCAGGTTCTCCTTCGCTTCGATCAGATCGTCCCGCTGCTGTGTCAGAAAGTCCAGCCGCTCTTTGGTAGCGTTGTATTCTTCGATCGCAGCCAAGTTTAGCGGTCCGAGTGCTTCAATTTTCCGCTGCAGGTCCGCCACCATTGATTGGGCGGTGTCCATATCGAATGCTTCCAGACCCGGCACGGCGGGAACCTCTTCCATGTTTTCCGGATCGATCTCGAACTGTTGCATAAGCGACTTACGAATTTCACTACTGCGGGTGTAAAGCTCGGCATCCTGAAGTTCTTCCTGGTGAATTTGCTCCTGCACCAGTTCAAGCGCCTTCCGGGTATCCAAGATATCGAACTGCACTGCTTTGATATCGTCTCCAACCGTGCGGAATTCGGTGGCGGTTTCATCCCTGGCGCCCTCTTTCGTGCGACGTTCGGCATACAGGGCCTTGTAAGCGGCTTCGCCTTGTTCCAGCAATAGCTTCAGTTCATCCACCTGACCGTTCGATGTGCTTATTTCCTCCTGGCGCTTATCCAGTAGCTCCGTATGTCCTTCTGAACGCTGTTTCAGGTGCTCGGTTGTCGTACGCAATTCATTGCCCCGGCCATCAAGCGCCACATACGCCACGCGGGCTTCCTGGGATACCTGGACCAACCGGCGGCCCTCTGCTTCCAGATGATCCAGTGTCTCCTGGGCCTCCCGGTCCGACTCATCGGCGTCTTTCCTGTCTCGCTCCAGTTGTTTCAACGAGGTGTTGAGCGTTACCAGTTGGTCCTGCGCGGAGGTGATTTGCTGCTCGATGGCCCCGGCGTCCCGGTCGATAGTATTCTTCTGTTCGGTCAGCTGCTTCACTTGAAATTCAAGCTGACTGCCAGCGCTGTCTGCTTGAGATCTGGCACGCTTCTGTTCCTCGAGTGCCTCCTCCATCTCAGTACGTTTAACCAAAAGTTCGTTCAACGCCTCGGCGATACCGGTAATTTCTTCGGTCACCGCCTCCTGCTCCGTCATCATAGCAGTTATTTCTTCTTCCAGCGTTTCGATACGGGCGGTCCTTGTCAACAGACTCGTATCTTCATCCGATGCTCCCCCGCCTGTCAATACGCCTGCCGGATTGACTAACTGACCATCGGGTGTTAGGAGCTGCCACCCTTTACCATCATTGAACTTGTCCGCGACTTTGATAGCGGTGTCCAGATCATCCACGAGCACCACGCGCTCCAGCAGGAAAGTCACTGCCGGCTTTAACTTCTGCGAGACGTTTACGTGACTGAGGGCCTGCCCGATCACGCCCTGGCCTTGGTACGGCATTTTATCCGGTGTGTCGTTTGGTTTCAGCCGATCAAGCAGCAGGAAAGAGACTTTCCCCTGTGCCTGCTCCTGCAGATAGTCGACACCGCTGTGGGCGGCCGCTGTGGAATGGGCGACAATGTATTGTAACGCATCACCCAGGTAGGCCTCTACTGCCACAGCATAGTTCGTATCAACCGTCATGTTCTCCGCCAGCGTGCCGCTCAGACCATCGATTTCGGGGCCTTCCGCCATCAATGCACGGACACCCTGGCCGAAGCCTTCGTATTTCTGCCGCATCTGTACCAGCAGACCGTGTTCTCTCTGCCGGGTCGCCAGCTGCGTGTCGAGTTCCGCTTTACGGGTCCGCAGTTCTTCCCGCGTTTGCTGCTTTCCCTGGATGTCACTGTCCAGTCTTGCTTTCAAAGCCAGGTTTTCTTCAAGGATCTTAGTCAATTTCCCGAACTCTTGCTTCGCGTCCGCGGCATGCCTCTCGGAGGACGCCAAATCTTTACCAACAGTCTCCCTGGTCTGGATCAGCTGGTCCCGTCGTCTTCGCGACTCACCGAGTCTGGACTCGATTGTGTTGACCTGACCCTGCATTTCCGTCTGCTGCTGGATCATCTCAAAACGTCGACGCTGCATAACTCGGGCTTCTTCCTTGCCCTCTGTCATCTTTCGTGTGAACGCCTCCGATTCCTTCTCTCTCGTCTCGGCTAACTCCCGGGCTTTTTCGAGCCGCTCGGAGAGGCCTTCCAGTTCGTCTTCCGCCAGCTCCAGCTGCTCGCAGATCTGGGCCAGTTCGATACGGAGCTTCTGACTTTCCCGGGTGGCCATATCGATACGCTGTTCCAGATTGCTTCGTTTCGTCCTGTCGACCGCCACTTTTTCATTCAGGGCGTTGATCTGCTGATCGCAGGCGTTAACCTCCTGCTGCCGTTCCTTCAATATCCGTTCTTTCTCAGTCAGTTCCAGCTGTCGGCTTTGAACGCGGGACTCAGCGGTTGAAATTTTAGTGGTCAGCGCCTCTTTTTCTTTGAGTAGGGATTCTATCTTAGACCGGATCGGGTTGGTATTCTGCTGGACGGCAAGATATTCGTGGTAAGCGCAGGCCAGTTGGACATCCTTCTGATCCTGAGAAAGACGATTGTACCGCTCTACCTTCCACACCTGACGGCGCAGGGTGCTGGCGTGGCTTTCCACCTCTTCGAGGATATCCGCGATGCGGATGAGGTCCTGTTCGGTGCTTTCCAACTTGCGCCTGGCCAGCCGGCGCCGGGTTTTGTACTTGTTGATTCCCGCTGCTTCTTCAATAAGGTACCGGCGATCCATCGGACTGCCGTTGACGATGGCGTCTACCATGCCCTGCTCAATGATCGAGTAGGCATGGGTGCCCATGCCGGTATCGAGCAAAAGATCCGTGATATCCTTCAAACGGCAGGGAACTTTGTTGAGCTGATATTCACTGTCACCGGAACGGAAGTAACGCCGCGTGATGGTAACTTCACTGTATTCTATCGGTAGAAGCTGCTCTTTGTTGTCAAGAGTAAGCGAGACCTCCGCCATGCCAAGCGGTTTACGGTTAGCCGTACCGTTGAAGATTATATCTTCCATCCGGTCTCCGCGTAGCGCAGTGGCCCGCTGCTCTCCGAGCACCCAGCGGATGGCATCGACTATATTGGACTTACCGCACCCGTTCGGGCCAACCACCGCGGTAATGCCGTCACTTAACTTAAGGTCCAGCTTACTGGCAAACGATTTGAATCCGACGATTTCAATCTGAGAAAGACGCATATTGCGGTTTCCCCATGGGCTGAAAAATTGGCATGATAGAGATGGCGCCCATGCCTATTATTTAATATAATATACGAACTGCTAAACGGAGATTAAGTAAGTTTTGATGAATATCACTATATATTGGGGGGTTGTCAAGGTTTTTATACCCTATATAGGTTCTTTAAAGGGAATCCTGTTAATAGTTATGACGTAAAAACGTGTTAAGGGGTCTGCTTCGAACCCTCAATCTACTATTTTCGACCAGGGAAAACATTAGTGAAATCACATGAAACGGGGGATATTACGGTCATCATCCCCGTCCTCAACGAACAGGACTCGATCGGGCGGGTACTCGATGCCATACCAAATGGTTTGGCCTCCCGTGTGATCGTCGTGGACAACGGCTCCACCGATAGAACCGGCGAGGTCGCACGGATGTTGGGGGCGATTGTGATTTCGGAACCGCGGCGTGGCTACGGTGCGGCTTGCCTAAGGGGCATCGAAGAGGCGAAACGTTACAACCCTGATATTATCGTCTTCCTGGACGGAGACTTCAGCGACCATCCGGAGGAGATGCCGACTCTGGTCAAACCGATTGTAGAGGATGGGTACGACATGGTAATCGGCTCACGAATGATCGGAGAACGGGAACCGGGTGCACTTCCGATTCAGTCGATGATCGGTAACTTCATGGTGCCAAGGATAATCCGAGTTCTTTACGGCGTTCACTATACGGACCTGGGACCCTTCCGCGCCATCCGTTTCGACCGGTTGATCGACCTGGACATGCAGGATCGAAACTTCGGATGGACGGTTGAAATGCAGATCAAAGCCGCCAAGCGGAAATACCGAACCATAGACATCCCGGTGCGTTATCGCCGCCGCATTGGCGTCTCCAAAATCACCGGTACGTTCGGCGGCGCGATAAAAGCGGGAATCAAGATCCTGTGGATGACGTTTTCGCATGTTTTTCGAGCGCGAAATCGGGAAGAATAACATACTGCTCAAAAAGATCCTTAGTTCAATCCGGGAACTATCCAGGCAGAATCTTGGACACCTCCCGCCCCGGCACTGCATAAGGAATAGCAGCCTGTTTTTCAGATGGTTTGTGATTACGGATAACCCGCCAGCGTATTTATCAGCAGATCAAAAAACCGGTCCCGGTCAATATAGAGGCCCACTTCCGTAAATGGCGGCGTTCCTTTAGGGTTCCCGATAGTGCTGAATTCATTGCCGCCGGTCCAGTGCAGGTGGCGATAGTCGCATACGGTCATCCCGCAGGTGTGTTCGCCGTACCGTTCGATGTCCACGTGCATCGGTTCGAAGCGAATCATAGAAGGGTCGATCAGGGGTACTACAGCACAGGGATCGTGCAGCGCTCCGCCCGGTAGCCCGAAGAGCTTTTTAATCGATCCTGTAAAGTATTCCAACAGATCGGCTACGAAATGCCCGACACGGTTACCTAAAGCCCGTATGCGGGCTATCTCCACGTCCGTAGCCATCACCTGGCGTGTTAAATTGATACCGCACATTTTTACAGGGACGCGGCTGGTGAAGACGATATGGGCAGCCGTAGGATCCGTGTATATGTTGAACTCCGCTGTAGCAGTCACATTTCCGATGGCCAAATTGCCGCCCATCAGGCTGATCTCTTGCAACCGCTGCGCGATGCGGGGTTCACGGCGCAGCGCGGTGGCCACGTTGGTCAGCGGACCGGTGGGAACAAGGGTAACACCCTCTTCGGCCATAACGGTGTCTATAATGAAATCGACACCGTGCCTTGGATCCAACGGTGTGACCGGCACCGGGAGCACCGGACCGTCCAGTCCGGTTTCACCGTGTACATCGGGGCCTTCAATGTCAGAGGTGTCATGTACCGGCCCCATCAGAGCCGAATCCATGCCCCTGGCCACTGGAATTCGAGTCAACCCCGCGCATTCCAAAATCTTGAGGGTGTTGTCAGTGACTTTCTCCAGCGTCTGATTGCCCGCCACGGTCGTGATGCCCAGGACGTCCAGATGTCCAGCCGCCAGCAGGATTGCCAGGGCATCGTCATGGCCCGGATCACAGTCTATGATGACTTTTCTCATCGCCCCTCTCACACCCGTTCATAGGGGTAGAACAGGCGTTTGTGCTCGTCCAAGGCGTAACGGTCGGTCATTCCGGCGATATAATCGCAGATGACACGTTCCTCGGACAGGGTTTCCAGGTCACGTCTTGCGGCGGGAGGAAGTTGCCGGAGGTCTGCCCGGTATTCCTGGAAAAGGTCTTCGAGAAACCGGACGCCTTTACGTGACATGCGGGCAACCCGAAAATGCTGGTAGAAATTAGCCATCAAAAACTTGCGCAGCTCCCTGTTCTTGCGCATCATGACCTCGCTGTAATCGACCACGTTGAAATCCAGATCACGGACTTCATCCACCGAGCGCACGTTGTGCCGTTCCAGGTTCTGGTGGGTGGTATGGATCACGTCTGTAATCTGTTGGTTTATCAGGGCCCGGACAATCTGGTATTTTTTCCGGGTATCATCCAGATGATCCGCTCTATGCGCCGCATTCCGGATGGTTTCATCCCATATCTCAAGATCTTTGAGTTGATCCAGAACAATGAATCCGGCAGTGAGCCCATCGTCCAGGTCGTGCGTGTTGTAGGCGATTTCATCCGCCAGATTGGCGATCTGGCCTTCTACAGAACACCGTTTCCCCAGTTCGAAGTCGGCGGGGTCCGGCGTGTCGTAGGGCGTGTTGTGCTTGACGATGCCCTCGCGGGTCTCCCAGGTGAGGTTCAGCCCTGAAAAATCCGGGTAGCGCCATTCGAGGCTGTCGATTACGCGCAGGCTTTGCTTGTTATGCTCAAACCCGCCGTGGTCCTTCATGAGCGAATTCAACGCCTGTTCACCGGAGTGGCCGAACGGCGGATGCCCGAGGTCGTGGGCCAGTGCCACTGTGATCGCCAGTTCCTGGTTTACGCCCAGGGTTCGTGCAATCGACTGTGAGACTCCCGCCACCTCCATGGTATGGGTGAGGCGTGTCCGGTAGTGGTCGCCCTCGTGGAATACGAACACCTGGGTCTTATACTCCAGCCGTCGAAACGCCTTGGAGTGCACTACCCGGTCCCGGTCCCGCTGAAACGGCGTCCGGAGCGGATCTTCCGCCTCCTCGTGCCGCCTGCCGCGGCTCTCCCGGCTTACTACCGCATACGGCGCCAAGGTCTGCACTTCGATTTCCTGAAGGTCTTCACGGGTTTTGAGCAACGTCGACTCCAATGCTGTATTCGATGAAAAACATGGACACAATATAAATTGCTTTGTTTTGTTTGGCAACCGCTACTCGATCACCTCAAGATCCGCTCGGAACGTGAGGCCCAATCCGGGGTGCTGCGGAACGACGATCCGGCCATTTTCGATGGCGGGCGTCTCTTCATACAGGCCGAGAGACCATGGCATGAATTCTACGGTCAGGCCATTGGGTACGGCGGCGATGAGGTGCGCATGAATCTCCGGCACGAGATGACTGACGACCGGAATATTGAACGTTTCGGCAAGCGCAGCCACCTTACGCCATTGTATGATGCCGCCTACACGAAAAAGGTCGATCATAGCAAAATTCGATCGCCCCATATCGATTAGATCGGGGGAATCGGACCGGACGACTCGTGATTCGGCTTTTGCTATTTTCACTCGTCACCCTCCGACGATCAGATAGGTAAGCCAATCACTGCCCTGGCAGGCGAACGAATATGTCGCGCCGGCCGGTATATGAATCATATCGCCTTCGCGTACCGATTGTCGCTGCCCGTCCATGATAAAGCTGCCGCCACCTTCGAGGATGTAGTAAATCTGCTCGATCCCCGGCTCCTGCCGTTCGATGGTCCGGCCACGTGGCTGCACCGACTCCCGATCAATCCATGAAAGTCCCCGCAGCGCCCCCACCTTCGAATCACCCTCCCGGCCCAGCAGGCGCCACCGCATCGCCCCCATGGTATCGCTCACCGGCGCAACGTCACGCCAGTTGGATTTCAGAAACGCGCCGCCGTCACCTGCCACATTCATACTGATGACGTGGTGAACAACCCAATCTTCGCCTGGATTCAGGATCTGGTGGTACAAACCGGACGGCAGGTAGAGGGCGTCGCCTTCCAGCACGTCGCAGCGGGCACCGCCGCAGATCGCTTTGCCTTTGCCCCGGATTATGTAGTACACCTGTTCACGATTCTGATGTTTGTGGTGATCGGAATCCTTGCGGCCCTGGATTCCGTGCACCGTCATAACATCGAGCCGTTCCAGGACCGACGCCGGCGCACCAAGGCTGTTGGAAGGAGCCGTCGAATCCACAGGCTGGAGGCAAGACCAGACGATCGCGTTGTCATGACTGACAGCCGGGCTGGCATCCCGCCAGTTGACGATGGTAGGCATATCAGGCTCCTCGTGTAAGACAGCACCGGAGCTAAAATAAACCAGTGCTTTGGATTATACATCATCCGCATCCACCACTCAATGCCGGTTTGACTGACAATCACTCACAGGTCAACCCGCCGCCCTGTCTTTACAGCTGCGTAGGCCGCCTGTGCGATACGCAGCGCCTCCCGGCCGTCTTGGGCGGTTGTCAATGGATCTGTTTTTCCCTGAATACAATCCAAAAAATGACCGACAGCCTGTTTGACAGAATCGGGATAGGACACATCCGGAAACGTTTCCTTTTCCCTTTGACGAATCTCGCCGGGAGATTCTTCGATCGCGGATGTCAAAGACAACGTGGCATTTTCCGTCCATATGGTGCCGCCCGTACCGGCCAACATCAGGGATTCCTCCCGAATGGGGCGTTTTATGCCCCAGCTGCTTACTACCTGCCCGATCGCTCCCGAGGCAAACCGAAGCATCAAAACGGCCGTGTCTTCCCCTTCCATGGCAGTATGGGTGTAACATCCGGACAAGGCCTGTACCGAAGTCACTTCACCGGCGATCCAGCGCAGGAGATCTATCTTATGCATGCCGGAATCGACCAGAACGCCACCGCCGGTCTGCGCCGCATCATGGCGCCAGCCTTTGATCGGGGAGAACCCCAGAAACTGGCTCTGGCATAAAAAGAGATCCCCGATGACTCCGGATTCCACCAGCTCTTTCGCCCGCTGATGGTGCCCGAGAAACCGCTGGTTGAGGCTCACCATGAGCATCACCCCCGCCTTGTCCGCCGCTGCAATCATACGATCCGCCTCATCGACCGTGGTGGCGATCGGCTTCTCGGTCATAATATGTTTGCCCGCCTCTGCCGCGGCGACGGCCATGGGCGCATGCAGGTCGTGCGGTACGCACAGGTGGACCGCATCCACCTCCGGATGTTGAAGCACCTGCTCGAACGAAGTGGTTCCCAGTTGAGCCCCCCACCGCTTCGCCGACTCCATCGCATGCGTCGCGGTGCGGGAACATACGGCGACCACATGCGCACGCGCCGACTGTTCGGAGATCGCCTCTGCATGCAAATTGCCGAATCGGGTTCCTATGACGGCCACCCCGATTTTTCGGGCTATAGGTGCCATCATTGTACCTTCTGTGGGGGGATATAAAGCTTATTGATTTTTTGAGGGATTATGGGCGCTACTGGGATCGAACCAGTGACCTCCACGATGTCAACGTGGCACTCTAACCAGGCTGAGCTAAGCGCCCTGATATGTTATTGATGATGCCGAGGGCCGGACTCGAACCGGCACGGACGAAACCGTCCGAGAGATTTTAAGTCTCTTGTGTCTACCAATTCCACCACCCCGGCGCAACCGGTATTCGGGATAACCCGGCATCCTATCGGAGTCATATTATATACGGTATTCCACATATAGTCAAGGGAAATTCCGGATCAGAACCCCATCAGATTTGCCTTGACATCACTCGGTGGATGGCATACAGAAGAGCGGAGAATTATCACTGATATTGAAAGGTAAAATTCGGTATGGAAGGAGTCCATATGAAACTCGGTGTGGTCGGAATGCTCCCCAACACGCTGGAGGTGGGTCAGGATAGTCAAAGTGCTGAAAATCGAACCATCGGTGTGACGGGCAGTGATGTGGTGAATTTCCTGCCGAACGACTTTCGGACATTTTCCGCAGCACAGTTCGATTCCGTTCTTGCACAGGGCTTCACCGGCTTCGGGCACCATTTTGGCGGTGACCCCGCATCCGTCACTGAAGTGGCGTGCCAAACGGGACGCACTGTCTGGGAATCGCTCGGGCTTGACCTGGCACAGTTTCTGATGCTCTACGACGAGTGCCTGTTCGATCCGGACGAAGCGGTACGGAGACGTATCATCGAAAAAATAAAGGCCGGGAACCGGGTGGCCCGGCTCCTCCGCGCGGGTGTTCACCTGATACGGCCCGGCAGCCTGAACCGGGCAGGCGCCTGGACGCCCCATCCGGACAACCATTCTCCGGAAAGCGTCGACCGGTTCGTGGACTCGCTGCGTGAGATCGGAGAGGATGCCTTGGCGCAGGGCGTGACCGTCGTGGTCGAGTGCCACGTGGTGTCGATCATGCGGTCGCCGGAGGTATGCGCGGAGGTGGTGGAACGGGTAGGGTCGCCGGCCATCCGTCTCGTGATGGATCCGGTCAACCATTTCGAATCGATTCGCCAGGCATTCAGCAGCACCGAACGCCTGAATTACATTTTCGACCTACTCGGTCCCCTGTCCCCAATCGGACACGCCAAGGACCTCATCGTAGGCAACAGCCTGGTCACGCACCTCGACGAAGGCGTCCCCGGGGACGGTATCCTGGACTACCCCACCTTCCTCACACGATTCCAGGATTACAACCCGGACGGCTACCTGCTTTTCGAACATATCCCGCCGGAACAGATCCCAAAGGCGGCGGCGTTTATCAGGTGCATTGCGGGAGAGGTAGGAGTGGAGATAGATTGAGGGTTTTTCCGCAACCCGCTCCTTTTCCACTCATCGATTGACAACGCGATCGAAAAATGTTCATTGGGCCAATGGAAGGTTGGCAGGTCAACGGTGATTTTTGTGGGTGGAATTCCGTGTTTCCAGAGCGTGAAAGATAAAACGAGGAGATGGGACTGGTCTCAGATACCTACCAGCCCTCGGAGCAGGGATAGGCTGTACTGCGTAAGCGCGGCGCTCATGGAGGTAAGTAGTTCCAGAATACCGCTTGGACTACAATCATCCCAGAGGATTCCCCGAGAGCATTCTCTGATATAAGCCGTCAACGCCTCCAGGGAGGCATACCCTTGTCGCCGACTTCATAACAGACTGTCGTGTTCTGTAGCCGGCACCACAACGCTCCTTGTATCTCTGACCATATTCGGAGTATCTGGTTACACAATGTGTCTTTTCCCTACCACATACGGGTGGTGATCTACCGGG
>CAYYIS010000021.1:0-78115 GCA_964470965.1 uncultured Gemmatimonadota bacterium
AGTATGTTTATGGATGGTCGGTTCATGATAAAACCCAAGCGCAATATTACAACTTGGTAGCGCAGTTTTACGATCAATTGCAGGAAATAGCTACTATTTTACATCCCTATATATATGTTCCCATGGTATTTCTGATAGGTAGTGTGATTCTGGTGTGGCACCTGTTACAGCGAAAAGGCAACCCTATTACGCTCGGTATTTCGGTCCTTGTCCTGTCTGGTAGCGATCTGGCGTTGTTCGGGCGTCACTACAATAATTTCATGCCGCCGGAAATATATGACCAGAAGCAGTACTATACGGAAGCCATGGAGACGGACACCGGCACGTTCAGATATGGCTTCGCGCCTTTACCGATCAGCATGAGAAATTACGATGCACTCCGATTCGATCAGGCGTATATTCAGGGTCATAGCCCTATCTTAATGAAGCGCCAACAGGACATCATAGACCTATTGAGGCCGCAGATGCAGAACCTGGCGGGAGCTTCATCCGTTCCTCTAATGAATCTGCTGAACATAAAATACATCGTGACCGGGGACTCATTAACACAGGATTGGGCCTTGCCAAGGTTTGACGAAGGTGCCAAGGTATATGAAAATATGGCAGTTATGTCACGGGCGTTTGTCGTGCCCAGTGCCCGGGTGCTGCCTACCGGTGAGGATGTCCTCACTGCCCTGGCCGCTCCAGACTATCTTCCCGGAGAAGAAGTGCTGTTCGAAGGCGGATCGGATCTCCCTGAACTTGTGTACGGGAGTACAAGGCCGGGGCAGGCGACTATGGTTAAATACGACATCCATGATATCATCGTGGATGTAAAATCTGAAGGCGGTTACCTCGTCCTTACCGATATGTTCTTTCCGGGGTGGTATGCCGAGATAGATGGTGAAGAGCAGCAGGTTCTCAGGGCGAATTACGCGTTCCGCGCTATACAGGTGCCGCCCGGGGAACACCGTGTCCAATTCCGCTACAGGCCGCTTAGTTTTTCAATCGGAGCAGGTCTTTCCCTTTTTGCATTGACGGTCTGTCTCGGCATGATGGTCCGGCGGAAAAGGTCGTCGCTATGAGGATTGCGCTCGTTGTTCATGATTTGGGAAAACAGCGCGGGCATGATCGTTATGCAGCGGAGCTTGCGGCCGCCTTAGCGATACGGCATGAGGTGCACGTGTTTGCCGGCACATGCGAGCATATAGACTTAACGCGTATCCAGTTTCACAGAGTGCCGTCCATCAAGCGGCCGGATTTCGCTAAAATGATCACGTTTTGCATCAGTGCTACATGGATGTTGCGGAAATTCGATTTTGACATTATTCATACACAGGGAACCTGCAGTCTGATCCAGAACGTCGCGACTGCTCATTTTTGTCAGGCTTCCTGGCTGAAGGTGTACCAGACCCTGGACAACAGTGACGTCTCCCGCCTCAGGCGGTGGTACCATCTCTCGGTGATGTTTCTGATGAAACGTCTGGAACGGTTCCTCTTCGCCCGAAGCCACTGTGTGATCGCACTTTCAGACCGAGTCAGGCATGATCTGGTGCGATTTTACGGCCTAAAGCCCGACCTCGTTGAAACGCTATATAATGGCGTCAATTTGGATGAATTCCATCCAGATAACATAAGGGTGTTTCGCGATTCCGTCAGGGCTGAACTGGAGATTGCGTCCGACACATTTGTCCTGGTTTTCGTGGGAGAGTTCAAGCGGAAGGGCCTGCGATATGCCATCGAAGCGCTTTCTCATCTAACCGACATTGAATCCGTGCTCCTTGTGGTTGTCCAGGGGGAAGATCCAAAATCGTGTGAAGCTCTGGCGGATCGTCTGGACGTCCTGAAGAATGTCCGTTTTATGGGGCATCGCACCGATGTTAACCGGTTCTACGCCATGTGTGACGCGGTGGTTTTCCCGACGCTGTATGAACCGTTCGGTTTCGCTATAACTGAAGCAATGGCCTCGGGAATACCGGTTATCACCAGCGCCGATGCGGGAGCTGCGGAGCTTATCAGGGATGGAGAAAATGCTTTGCTGTTGAAAGATCCACGTAACGCGGTTGATATCGCAAGTAAAATCCAACAGTTGAAAGATGACGAGGATCTGCGCATCCGTCTTCGAGAAAACGCCAGGGCTTGCGTGGAAAAACTCAGTTGGCATCATTTTGCCACCGATGTAGAAACAATCTATGAAAGGGTCCGGCAGGTATGACCAACCGCGACAGGACCCGGGAATCCGGAAACGTACGTTGGGATGACCGTTCGGCCCTGAAAACATTTTACAGGACATCCGAAGGCTATCGGCGAGGGCTGCAGGAACGGGAGGCTGATTCCTTTCATGCCGAATATCTACGTATGGTACATACCTATGTGCCGATGCCTGCCCAGCTTCTGGACCTGGGCTGCGGCACCGGATATTCCTCTTATCGACTGGCACAACAAGGGTACGATGTGGTCGGCATAGATATCTCCGACATGTTTCTGGACGGCGCATCTTCCAGGTCGGCCCCCGGCCTCTGTTATACTGTCGGTGATGCCCTGGAATTGCCATTTTCAGACAGTGTTTACGATGCGGTATCTTCATTCGATATGATAGAACATGTCGCGGATGTGGAGCGGGTCCTCAAAGAGTTAGACCGCATACTTCGGCCCGGTGGTCGGTTCGTTCTCGTGTGCCCGAATTACTGGAGTCCCGTCATTCCGCTCAAGGCATTACTTAACCTGCTCAAAGGGGGACCTGGATACCTCTCTTTTTATGAATCGATGCCCGCCGCGTTAAAAGGTATCGGGCAGACCGCCTGGCAAAGCCTGCGGAAGATTCAGTCATCAGGGGTCCGTTTTCTCTACCGCACACCGAGACTCGAAGGCCTGGTCGACGCGGACTGCGACTGTGTCTATCTACCGAGCCCTGTCGACTTCCGCAAATTTTTTAAACAGGCTGGATATCGCATCGTCCGGTATAACAGGGAAGGATCGAGCCGACTCCGGAGATTATTCGCGACCCTGGTACCTTCATTCACCCCCACCGTTTATTTCGTGGCTGAAAAGAGCAAAAAAACAATCCGTGACCAACCTCTTGTATGAAAATCTTTGTCTTAGTTAATGATACCGCCTTTGGTGTTATGGGTCTCCGCGCGCGAAATATCGTGGCTTACCTCTCCTCAAGCTGTGAAGTGGACATCCTTTACCGGGAAGCCGGAAAATTCGATGAGATGCGACGATTTGTCCATGCTATTCGAGAGGGCAGGCCGAACCTCATCTATGTCATGAATGTGGGTTACGCGGGTGGTGGGGCAGCGTTATGGGCCAGAATGCGCTGGGGTATCCCGTTTCTGATCGATCATGGTGATCCTTCTTATGACCTGTTAAAGAGTAGTGGACGACCACTCTGGGAGGCTTGGCTGGTGCGCTTCGCGGAATGGACTATGCTACGTGCTGCCGAGGCCGTGATCGCTAGGGGCGCCTGGCTCGCCGAAACGCTCAAGATGCGTCGCCCCGGTCATGTATTCTTCGTCCCTGATGGCGTCGACACTGAGGTGTTTAAGCCACTCGATGTATCCGATCTGAGGCAGTCCCACGGTCTGGATGATGCTCTCACGATCGGTGTCATCGGATCCATCGTTTGGAGCGATCGGTACCGGATGTGTTACGGGTGGGATGTTATCGAGACTGTCCATCTATTGAAAGAGCAAGATGTTAAAGGCGTAATCGTAGGCGATGGCAACGGTTTGTCCCGCCTAAAAGAACGAGCGCGGACCTATGGTATTGAGGACCGTATCTTTTTTGCTGGCCGGGTACCGCACGAAGATGTGCCCCGTTATATAAATCTGATAGATATATGTATCTCGACACAAACCAACGATTCAGTCGGCCGTTCCAGGACCACCGCCAAACTGCCGGAATATCTGGCTTGTGGCCGGTTCATCATCGCCACCGATGTGGGCGGGGCCCGGGATGTTGTCCGAACCAACGGTGTTCTGATGGATTACCAGGGCGTCTATGATCCCGCCCATCCCGCACGTCTTGCAGAAAAAGTGGCCTGGCTGTCTGAACATCGGGAGATCCTGAAACAGGGGCTGGAAGGCGTCGAGATAGCGAAGAAAAGATTTGAATACCAACAAATCGCTCGACAGCTTCAACATGTGATGGATACATTAGGGTTCAGTTAAACACCAACTACCAATAAATTTCAAGTACATCAACCGTCCAATTAATCGCCAACATATCGTAATTAATTATGCCTCGAATTCTGATGGTCACAAATCTGTTCTATCCGCTGAAAGGTGGGTCGGAACATGTCGTTTATGAAATAAGTCGTGGGTTGGTAAAACGGGGCCATGAAGTGCACGTCCTCACGGAAAAAACAGAATCACATTGGCCACTGTACGAGTGTGTCGAAGGAATACATGTTCACCGTTGCACTGTCCATTTCGCCCATTCGCCCATTCGTTTCGTAAGCGGTCTCCTGAATGCCGGTAAACTATTCAAATTATTAAACAAATCCCATTTATTTGATGTATTGCACTTCCATCTGACCCTGTCTTCGGTTGGAGTGCTGTTATGTAGAAGCAGTCGCCATCTGGCCAGGATTTCGAGCTTTTACGGCCCCTGGTACCAGGAAGAGATTGTGGAAAAAAAAATCCAGCGCCGTTTGCATCCGGGACGAATCAAAGCTTTCCTTTTTCACCGTCTCCAGCGATTCGTTTTAAATCACAGTGAAAAAATCATTGTCTTGAGCCGATTTTCCCAGATGTCACTGCCTGAACTGTTTGGACCGTCCATGACTGGCGAACTCATACCGGGCGCTGCAGATATGGCAAGGTTCTTGCCCACCGGTGATCGGGCACAGGTGCGGGCACGCCTCGGACTTCCCGCAGCAGGAAAAATGTTACTCACGATCCGGCGTCTTGTGCCTCGGATGGGCATCGATGCCCTTATCGCGGCCATGCCCCGTATTTTAACGGTTCATGCAGGGGCTATACTTGTGGTCGGTGGAACCGGGGTGCTGCGCGAAACCCTTGAAAAGCAGGCGATTGACCTTGGTATATCTGGCCAAGTGTTGTTTACGGGATATATACCCGACGAGAAACTTCCGTCATACTACCAGGCTGCGGACCTTTTCGTCCTCCCCACCAGAGCACTGGAGGGCTTCGGTCTGTCCACTGTGGAATCGCTAGCATGCGGAACACCGGTTGCAGGTACAGCGGTCGGCGCTACAGCAGAGATTATCACTGGCCTTGATGATCGATTTCTCATTCCTGAAAGCACCCCGGAATCCATTGCTAACACAATACTCACCTGTATTGACACGGCCTGTAAGGACGCGTTCCGGGAACGCTGCAGGCGGTATGCGGAAGAACACTATGACTGGGAACGGGTGGTTAATTCGCTGGAAAAGGTCTACCGGTCGGTCTGTGGCGCACCATAACTTACAGGAGGGGGCAGGTGGGCCCGGAGCCAAAACGCATCGCATTTATTGATCATACCACAAAAATGGGAGGTGGGCAGGTTTACCTCCTGCGGCAGTTGAGTAAGCTGGACAGAACGCAGTTTTATCCAATCGTCGTATGCCCCACAGACGGTCCTCTGACGAACCTGGTTCGGCGGGAAGGGGTCGATATGTATATCATGCCCATGCACCCCGGTCTCATAGAGTTGAAGAAAGATGACTTACTCGGCGATCCAGTTTCGATAGTACGGAACCTCTTCCGGTTTGCCGCCGCGGTGGTACGCCTCGCTGCCTGGTTACGGAAGTTAAAGATAGACCTCGTACACCTAAATTCTATGAAAGCCGGTTTTTACGGCGGTATGGCCGGGCGCCTGGCCGGTTTGCCAGTTGTCTGGGATTTTAAAGATATCATCTCGGAGGATTTTTTTCCTACTTTCAACAGGCGGCTGGTAGTGAAGATAGGTAATACGTTCGCAAACCGTCTGGTGGCGAATTCCCAGGCGATCCGGGATGCGTACGTAGCCCAGGGCGGGCGGGCTGAGAAGGTAGAAGTCATCATCAACGGAATAGAACTCGATCAGTTTCACCCCGCGTCTTCCGGTGAATTCATGCGATCGGAACTGGGACTGGCGGGCGACGCACCGATAGTCAGTATCTTTTCCCGACTTGACCGATGGAAGGGCCACACCTATTTTCTTCAGGCAGGGGCTTGTGTGGCATCCGAATTTCCAGACGCTCGGTTTTTGGTGGTAGGAGCATTGACTTTCGATGATCCGGCGTATGCGGACGAGTTGCATACTTTGACCCGGGAACTCAATCTGGTAGATCGGGTGATCTACCTGGGCTTTCGCCAGGATGTAGCGGACCTGATGGCTGCTTCCGACATTATCGTACATGCGTCTTCCCTGCCGGAACCGCTAGGACTCACACCTATGGAAGCTCAGGCCTCAGGTAAACCGGTCGTTGCGGTCGGAGCCGGCGGGGTGCTGGAGACTGTAGTGGATGGAGAGACCGGCTTGCTCGTACCGGCCCGAGATACCGGGGCTATGGCGGACGCACTGCTGGATCTGCTGCGTCGTCCCGACCACCGCAGGCGGATGGGAGAAGCTGGAAGGGTGCGGGCCGAAGCACTCTTTAATCTGGATGTTAACGCACGGCGTGTTCAGGATGTATACAGGTCACTACTCGAGGCCCCATGAAACTGGCTATCGTGCACGACTACCTCAACCAGTACGGCGGTGCGGAACGAATCATAGAGATATTCCATGAGATGTATCCGGATGCGCCTATCTATACATCCGTATACGACCCGTCAATGCTGCCCCCTGTATTCCAGGAAATGGATATCCGCCCTTCATTCCTGCAGCGCATTCCATTCATCTCCCGGACTCTCCCGTATTATATTTCTCTAATGCCCCTGGCGTTCGAACAATTTGACCTCCAGGAATACGACGTTGTGCTCAGCTCTACAACCTCTTTTGCAAAAGGCGTTATCACATCGCCAAATTGCGTGCATATTTGTTACTGCAACACTCCCATGCGTTTCGCCTGGCGGTATCATGACTATATGCGTGAACGGAACGTGGGTACGCTCAGGCGCATGATGCTGGCTCTGATGCTCCATCCCATCCGTAGCTGGGATGCGGTTTCTGCGAATTATGTTGACTATTTCATAGCCAATTCCTACAATATAGCCCGCCGTATCTCCAAGTTCTACCGGCGGGATTCCTATGTGATCCATTGTCCGGTGGACTGTTCCAGGTACAGCATCAGGCCGGAAGTAGGGGATTATTACCTCATCGTGTCTCGACTCCGTGAATACAAAAGAATTGACCGGGCAATCGAGGCGTTCAACGAACTTAAATTGCCGCTGGTCATCATCGGTGAAGGCAGCGACCGGAACCGTCTGGAGCAGATGGCTGGCGAGAACACCACCTTCCTGGGCAGAGTGGATGAGGAGGCACTTCAGAAGTACTATGCGCACTGCCGGGCCCTGATTTTCCCCGGTGAAGAAGATTTCGGCCTGACGCCGGTCGAAGCTATGGCTTCTGGTAGGCCGGTGATCGCTTTTGGCGGCGGCGGTGCGCTCGAAACAGTAAAGGAAAACGTAACCGGCTGTTTTTTTTCCGATCCCACTCCGGCCTCCCTGGCAGCAGCGGTGCGGTCGTTCGACACAGGCCAGGTCGACCCGGAAACCATACGGGCCCACGCACTGCAATTTGATGTAAAGAATTTCAAGCAAAAGATTGAAGATTACATCCAATCGTGCGTTAAAGGGAATCCTCCATGCTCCGTGAACGCATTATCCTCTTTAGACGGCTGAACATCCTGTTGGACCTTTTCATCACCGCGGGCGCCTTCATCCTTGCATACTATCTTCGGAGATATTCTGCGGGCGACGGATTGGCGGAAGTAGGTCCGTTGTCGGATTACCTCTGGATTCTGGTGGTAATCCTTCCGATCTGGTGGATCATGTTCAATACTCACGGGGCCTATTACTCCCAGCGTACCACACCGTATTTATCCCTGGCATGGATGGTTCTGAGAGTAGTTTTCTGGGGCGGCGTCTTCTTGTTGGCGGTACTGTTTGCGTTTAAATCTTTCATGGTCAGCCGATGGCTGATCGGTGCTTTCCTGATCCTGAACGTGACTTTACTGTCGATGGAAAAGATAGCGATTATGACTTGGCTGCAGGTCATTCGCAAGAAAGGGTTTAACTTTAAGACGGTTCTAATAGTCGGGATTGGCGACCGACTTCGGGAGGTCAAAAATAAGATCGACCAGAATCCGGGCTGGGGTATGAAGGTAATCGGTTTCGTAGCAGTAGATTCGTCCCAGACTAACCAGACTACTATCGGATTGGAACGACTCGGCGGTCTCGAAGATCTTCTGGATGTGACAAGTGAGAACGTGATAGATGAAGTGATCTTCGCGATACCCGTTGGATATCTCGAACGAGTGGAAGATGCGATCAGGCAGTGCGAGGAACTGGGACTAAAAACCCAGGTAGCCATGAATTTCTATACACCGAGGGTAGCTAAAACCTATGTGGAGGATATGGATGGCCTTCCGCTGCTCACGTACAGCTCTGTCTCAGAAGACATTGCAAAATTATACCTGAAACGCTTTTTCGATATGTTAGCCTCCGCCATAGGCCTTTTAATATTGAGCCCGTTGCTCCTGTCTATAGCCGTCGCAGTCTGGATCTCAACGCCAGGTCCGATCCTGTTCAGGCAGTGCCGGATCGGACTGAACGGTCGACGGTTCGTCTGCTACAAATTCAGGACCATGGTCGAACATGCCGAAGGCATGCAGGATGAGCTAGCGGAACGGAATGAGATGTCAGGCCCCGTATTCAAAATCCAGGACGACCCTCGTGTGACCAACCTGGGGCGCTGGCTGCGCAAATTCAGTATGGATGAGCTGCCGCAGCTTTTAAATGTGGTACGGGGCGATTTGAGCCTTGTAGGGCCGCGTCCGCCCATCGTTGACGAAGTGCGTCAATACGAAAGATGGCATCGGCGGCGTCTCAGTATGCGCCCAGGCATCACCGGCATCTGGCAGGTGGAGGGACGCAGCCAAATTCCCGAGTTCGATGAATGGGTCCGGCTCGACCTTCAGTATATCGACAACTGGTCACTCATGCTCGACTTTAAAATCCTTCTAAAAACTATACCCACCGTCATTCTGGGGCGCGGCGCCCACTGATATCTTCCGTTTAAAGGTCTACCATGCGCGTTTTAATCACCGGGGGCGCCGGTTTTATCGGTTCCCATACTGCCGACGGGCTGCTCGGTGCGGGCCACACCGTTCGTATTATGGATAGTTTGCATCCCCGTGTACACAGGGATGGGGCGCCGGAATATCTGTCATCTGATTCAGAATTCATAAAGGGGGATGTCAGAAATCGGGACGACATGACAAAGGCCTTGCAGGGAATTGACGCAGTGATTCATCTCGCGGCCTACCAGGATTACATGACGGATTTCAGTCATTTTTTCGATACCAATACGACGGGATCTGCCTTACTCTACGAGCTGGTCGTCGAACATAACCTTCCCATCAAAAAAATAGTCATTGCCTCTTCGCAGGCGGTTTACGGCGAGGGGCCTTACACCTGTCCGAATGAGGCCTGCAGCGTTAAGGGCCTGCAATGGCCTGATTCTCGGTCTGAAGACCAGCTTGAGAAAGGGCAGTGGGATATTACCTGCCGCGCTTGCGGCGCTGTACTTCGATCTGAGCCCGCCAACGAAGCCCGGGTGAACCCTGGGAATTCTTATGCTATCTCCAAGTATGCGCAGGAGATGATAGGCTTTGCACTCGGCCGTCGATACGGGATTCCGACCACCGCCATGCGGTATTCTATCGTCCAAGGACCCCGGCAGTCCTTCTCAAACGCCTATTCCGGCGTTTGCCGTATTTTCTCGTTACGGATGCATTTGGGTTATCCTCCCATGGCCTACGAAGACGGCGGTCAGTTGAGGGACTATGTTAACATAGGCGATGTGGTACGGGCCAATATGCTGGTTCTCGAGCATCCGGCCACTGACGGCGAAGTCTACAACGTTGGAGGAGGACAGGCGGTGAGCGTGCTGGATTTCGCCCGGGTGGTCAACGGGACGTTCGGCAGAGATGTTGCCCCGGAAATACCTGGAAAATACCGGTTCGGAGATACCCGCCATATCATGTCCAATATATCCAAGTTAACAAAACTCGGGTGGATTCCCCAGGGCAACGTGGACTTGAGCGTTCGGGACTATGTAGACTGGCTCATCGCACAGCCCGGGCTGGAGGATTTTATTGCCGCTGCGGACCGAACGATGGAACAGCGGCAAGTGGTAAGAGAGGTGCGGGCATAAAATCATGATCATAACCCAGACTCCACTCCGCATCAGTTTTGCCGGCGGCCTTACGGATCTACCGGATTTTTATGAACGGCATGGGGGATGTGTCGTAAGCAGCACGATCGACAAGTATATATATGTGATTATTAAGGAACGCTTTGATGACAAAATCTACATCAATTACTCCCAGAAAGAAATTGTTGACTCGGTAGACGAAATTAAACACGATCTCGTTAGGGAAGCCATGGAAACCACCGGCATTACGGGTGGAGTGGAGATCACGACACTTGCGGATGTACCGTCAGAAGGCTCGGGTCTGGGTTCATCCAGCAGCGTGACTGTGGGATTGCTGAATGCATTGTATGCGTTCAGGGGCGATGTACAGCCCGCGGAGCGTCTGGCTCAGGAAGCCAGCGAAATCGAAATTGAACGATGCGGCAAACCGGTGGGGAAACAGGATCAGTATATCGCTGCCTATGGTGGGTTGCGTTGCTTCGATTTTAAAAAAGACGGTACGGTAGACGCCGAGCGCCTTCCGCTGGATAGCAACCAGAAACGACATCTGAGCGATAACCTCATGCTGATTTACACCGCCAGAACCCGGATCGCCGATGGAATTCTGGCGGAGCAGAAAGGTTTGATGACCGAAAAACATGAGCATGTCGCAAATATCAAGCAACTCGCGGTCGAAACGCGTAATTCTTTATCTGCCGGCGACCTGGATGGCCTTGGTGAAATCCTTGACCGGGGTTGGCAGTGGAAGCGAGGGATGTCCTCCGGGGTAAGCGACGATGAGATCGATGCCATCTACCATCGCGCCCGGGATGCGGGTGCAATTGGTGGTAAGCTTTGCGGCGCCGGTGCCGGGGGTTTCTTCATGCTCTATTGTCCGCTCCACCTCCAGTCCCGGATCCGAAGCGCCATGCACGAATACCGGGAACTGCCTTTCAACCTCGAAAGGGACGGGAGTAAGGTGATCTTTAACATGCGGAGGTATGAATGGAAATGACACGCGGCTACCTCGAATGGACGGCAGACGCTTGCCACCGGATCGATGCTGGGCAGATAGAGCGTCTGATTGCGCTGTTATTCGAAGCTCGTGATAACGGACAACGTGTTTTTATTATAGGTAATGGCGGCAGCGCCGCCAACGCTTCTCATTTCTGCGAGGATTTGGGTAAGTGCACGCTTTCGAGCCTGGAAGATCCCGTCCGTTTTAAAGTCATCAGCCTGACTGACAATCTACCGTATGTCACTGCATGGGCGAACGATCACGGATACGAAGTGGTGTTCGAACAGCAGCTCCGAAACATCGGAGAGCCTGGGGATCTGGTGGTCGCCATCAGCGCCTCTGGAAACAGTCCCAATATCGTAAAAGCCCTCGAATACGCCACGCAAGCGGGGATGAAGATAGTTGGCATGACCGGTTTCTCCGGCGGTAAAGTCAAAGAGATGTCCGACTGTCGGATTCATGTCGAAATTCCTGTTCCTCGGTCCAAAAGCTGGGACACCAGGTCATCCATGGCCGATTACGGGATGATCGAGAATATGCACATGATAATCGTCCATATGATCATCGCCCAGATCATCGAACGTATCAACCAGCAATCGGAGCATAACACTGGTGTGGAAACGTTGTAATTTTCTCATCATCCTGGCAGCAGCCCTCCTGTTTTCGGTAATCCCCGGCAGCAGCCATGCCACCCTCGAAGAAACACTGCCCTCTTATCACTGGTCTTACGAGCTTTTAGATCAGCTGAGGCTCCGTGGATATTTTACAGAGTTGTTCGTCTCCAACCGCCCCTTCACACGTGGCGCAATTGCACGCGGCCTCCGCAGTATTCAGGCGGAAATCAACGCCGGCCATCTCCGGCCCACCAGAGCAGATACCTGGCTTCTCAATCAGCTCGAAACCGAATTCGAGGAAGAAACCTCTGAACTCAATAGCGGGGCCGAAGCGAATCGTTTGAAGGTGGGCATCACAGCCAATCTGGATGTCCTTCACCGCCCTGAAGACCTTGAAAATCCCGGGCTGATTCATTACGGTGTTCTGAAGACAGGTACACTGCTCCGGGAAGATCTGCGTAGCAAAATAAGCGCCGGTCTCGGTGAGCGTCTGACGCTGTACCATACCCTTCGCTTCGATAGAAACACTAAAGATGATCCTGCCCATGTCGGTAAATCCTTCCAGGGATTTGCAGGATACACCGAGCAGGCCTATCTGCAGGGCCGATACGGGCGGGTGCATTTCAAAGTCGGCAGAGATTTTCTGGTTCTGGGTTCCGGGAAAAGCGGAAAGCTACTCATGTCCGACAATGCCCGGACTTTCGATCAGTACAGCGTAGACTTCAGTGCCGGGTTTGTCAAGTTTACCGCTTTCGGAATTCAGCTGGACGATGTTGCGCTCGATTCTGTAGTCGTGCGGGGCCAGGGCCCGGTCAATACCGCCAGGCGGTTTATAAACGGCCATCGGCTCGATATCCGGTTAGGACGCCTGGCAAATATCGGCATCTCAGAGGTAGTTATTTACGGCGGCCCTCACCGCAATTTTGAGTTGGCCTACCTCAATCCGGTCAATTTTTATCACGGCACAACACTCAACGACGAGGAAACACTGGGACGCTCGGCCAATACCCTGGGCACCATCGACGTCGACGTCTTCCCAGTGGAGAACGTTGAAATATTCGGTGAACTTATGATCGATGACTTCAAGCTAGAAAAGGCGAACCCTTCGGACCTGGAACCCAATCGTCTCGGTTTTATGCTAGGTGCTCAATATGCCAATCCGTTCGGATTTGACGGAATCCGCCTCCGGACGGAATATACCAGAGTCAGCAATCGAACTTACAATATACTCTTCAATGAATGGGAGAAATTCCTGCACCGCAACCGTCCGATCGGATATTTCTTGAGTAATAACTTCGACCGATTTGAGATAGGTGCATCCGGCTGGGGCGCCCGCCGGATGTTCTTTGCCGCCGGATATGAACTTTTACGGCAGGGGCAGGATAATATCAACAGCCCTTACAATACGGATTATCTAAATTCCTCACTCGCCCAGGGCTATTCGGAGCCATTTCCGTTCGGTCCGGTCCAGAAGACTCATGCTTTGAACCTTTCGATACACTTCGTTCCGTCGATTGATATCCGATTCCAGACGGATCTGCGCATCGCCCATGTGAAGAATTTAGCGTTCACCGGCGCATCGAAAACGCAGGTTCAGTTTTTCCGTGCCGGAGTGTTCCTAAATTATGACCGATTATTCGGCTGGTAAAATCAGGAGGTTTAGCACGTTAAATAACATGTTACTGCTCGTCGGAACCATATGTTTGGCCTTTCTGGTCAGTGAACACGGTGTCTGTCTGCTGGGTGCCGTCAAGGAGCGATGGGATACCTTACATCAACCTGATGCGGGACTTTGTCACAGCTTCGTTCCCGGGAAAGTAGGTGTGGGGCTTTGCACCACAGGAAATGGTTCAACAGCATGCGATGCAAGATCGGTTGCGTCGGTTTGGTGAACGATACGATGTGCCCGTAATAGATCCAATATCCGAATTTCAAAATGCCAGTGGTGATGACGTACTGTTTTTCGACTATGACGGACATTTTACGGCTTATGGCCATGGGGTGTTTGCGCAGGTATTGTACGAAGCCGTGGTCGAATTCGGTGCCCTCGTACCTTAAATCTGCTGGACTGATTCGAACACGGCAACTAGTCCTTGCTGTTCCGATTTCAGGAATTCAGGAACTATCAAAGCGGCGGTACCATCAACGAAAACTATTGTAATGAGATGATTTCTCCTTTTTCTCTCTATTCATACGCCAAAGTTAACCTGGGCCTCCAGATAATCCATAAACGTCCTGACGGGTATCACGAAATAGAAACGGTGATGCAGACGGTGGATCTGACCGATACGGTAACAGTGAGTCCGCTGCCTTCCGAAATCGAAGTGAACTGTACGGACCCGGTGGTACCTTTGGACGAACAAAATCTGGTATATCGGGCAGCGCAGTTGCTGCGTGAACGTTATGAAATTGATCGTGGCGTCCGCATCGATATCCAAAAACAGATCCCCGTCGCTGCAGGCCTGGCCGGCGGTAGTGGTAACGGGGCGGTGACACTGCTGGCGCTGAACCGGATGTGGGGATTGGATTTGCCTGAGCGGGATCTGTTCAGGCTTGGTGCAGAACTTGGATCGGACATCCCATTCTGCATGTTGGGCGGCACAGCGCTCGCCACAGGCCGGGGTGAACATCTGGAGCCGTTGGATGTTCAATGCCCCTGTGTATTTGTACTGGCTACGCCTGACTGCCAGGTTTCCAGCGCATGGGCTTATCAGAACTTAAAAATTGATTTGACAAATGGTAAGTCAATGATTAGTTTAATGCTCTGTGCCTTGCGGCAAAGGGATATGGTTCAACTGGTTTCCTGCATGGAAAATGACCTTGAAAAATCGGTTCTGGAAACTTTCCCTATCGTCAATCGCGTTAAGCAGGTTCTGGACGGGTGCGGGGCATCCGGCGTTTTGATGTCGGGAAGCGGACCGACCGTGTTCGGTATTGTTCCGGACCGTAAGGTCGGGGAGCAGGTGGCTGCGTGTGTTCGGCAGGTCGCGATGGACTGGCGGGTGTTTGTTACCTCTCCGGTCTCTCGGGCGGAAATCTTGACACAACGAAATATTTAGGGGAATCGTGTGCCGGATGGATTGAAGGTCTTTACCGGGAACTCTAATACTTGTCTGGCGGAAGAGGTGTGTCAGTATCTGGATATCCCGCTCGGGGATGCTAACATAAACCGTTTTAGTGACGGGGAAATACAGATCCAGATAGACGAAGACATCCGGGGCACGGATGTGTTCATCGTACAATCGACCAATGCGCCGGCGGATAACCTGCTGGAGCTGCTTCTTATGCTTGATGCCGTCAAACGGGCTTCCGCCTGGCGGGTAACGGCTGTAATGCCGTATTTTGGCTATGCCCGACAGGATCGAAAATCACGTCCTCGGGTGCCGATTTCCTCAAAACTGGTCGCAAATCTGATTACGACGGCCGGTGCTGATCGAATCCTGGCGATGGATCTCCATGCGCCGCAGATTCAGGGCTTTTTCGACATCCCCCTGGACCATCTGTATTCGGCTCCCGTTTTTACCAAGCGGTTGCTGGAGCTCAATCCAGAGAATATGGTAATCGCATCGCCGGATGCCGGTGGTATGGCCATGGCCCGGTCTTACGGGAAGCGATTGAATTGTCCCCTGGCCCTCGTTGATAAGCGTCGACCGAGGCCGAATGTTGCAGAAGTCGTCGACGTGATCGGGGATGTGGACGGAAAAGATGTGATAATTAGAGACGATATGATCGATACCGGCGGCAGTATCACGGGTGCGGCGGCGGCGTTGCTTGAGCGGGGTGCCAATACGATATATGCAGCCTGCACGCATGCAATTCTTTCTGGAAAGGCCATGGACCGCCTCGGAGAATCACAGTTGACAAAACTGATCGTATCAAACACCATAAAACTCGCAACAGAGAAGCAAGAGCATCCGAAGCTTGAAATACTTTCGGTGGCGCCGTTGCTGGGTGAAGCAATCCACCGGATTCATGAAGCAAAATCCGTCAGTGCATTATTCGATCCCACGGATCAGACTTAATCTGAAAAACGTGGTGTTCCGGTAGGAGATTCAGGTATGAATGAAGTATCACTAACTGCGCGTAAACGCACGGAAACAGGTAAGCAGATAGCCAAAAGACTTCGCCGGGATGGAAAGCTGCCGGCGGTGATTTACGGCGGTGGAAAAGATCCGCTTTCATTGGAACTGGACTACGGCGAGTTTATCGCGTTCGTCCGAAAACACCGCGGCGAAAATGTACTCATCAACCTTAAAATCGGTAAGGCCAAGCCCCAAAAAGCGATTTTAAGAGATATACAGAGAGACTATATTAAAGACGGTCTGATTCATGCGGAGTTCCAGCAGATCTCTCTGACGGATCGTCTCACCGCGACGGTCGCGGTGGTCTTAGTCGGCGTGGCACCCGGGACCGCAGCGGAATTCGCCGGTATTCTCGAGCAATCCCAGCGCGAGCTTATGATCCAGTGTGTTGCATCGGAAATGCCCGACCATCTCGAGGTTGATGTGTCCAGTCTGCAACTGGGTGATTCTATTCACGTTCGCGATCTCGAATTTCCCAACATGGACATCGTGACGGACGGCGACGGGGTGGTGGCATCTGTGGCAAGGCCGATGCGAGAAGAAGCGGAAGAGGTCGAGGATGAGGAAGCAGCATCAGAAGAGCCGGAAATCATCGGACGTGATCAGGAAGAAGGTGACGACGAGGGTGATGGCGACGCCGACGAATCTTGAGCCCATCCATAGCGTCTGCTTCGTCTGACGGCGAGACGGCGTCATCGACCTGTGCCTTCATCGGGCTTGGAAATCCCGGAGAGATATACGATCGAACCCGGCACAATATTGGTTTCTTGGTGATCGACACATGGATGAAGCGCCTTCAACTCGAGCTGATCCCTTTGTGCCGGGAATTTCAAGCGGCTGTCGGCAAGGTCCGCCAACACACGGTCATTTTTATAAAGCCGATGACCTTCATGAACCGGAGCGGAAGTGCCGTTCTGGAAGCATGCCGTCGCTATGATCTGACACCGGAGGATCTGATTGTTATCTGCGACGATGTCAACCTGCCCTTCGGAACACTCCGTCTTCGAGGCCAGGGCAGCGATGGCGGGAACAACGGTCTGGGATCGATCATAAACTCTCTCGGGACCGTGAATTTTGCCAGGCAGCGGATTGGAGTAGGAAGTCCGGAAGCGGACGTTGATCTTGTAGATTATGTTCTCGCGCCTTTTACGGAAGAAGAGAAAAAAGCCGTGCCTGCTATAATAGACCGGGCACATGAACAATTAAATATATTTGTGGAAGAAGACTGGATGATGGCGGCCAGTCGCTATAACGGTCAATGACAGACATCTTGGCCACCAGGTAAGGAGTACACAAGTGCGCGCATATGAAACTATTGTGGTTATCGATTCACAGTTGGAAGACGAACCGATCGATAAAGAAATTGACACGCTGGAAGGACTGATAAAATCACACGCCGGAGAAATAGTTGATACCGAACGCTGGGGCCGCAGGAAATTGAGTTTTCAAATGAACAATCGCCAGCAAGGGTATTACGCGTTAATGAAATATAATGCGGACCAATCGGTACGTGAGGATTTTGACCGGTCCTGCAAGCTGAACGAGAACGTGCTTCGCTACATGACGGTCCGTGTTAAAAAGCACCCCGCCAAAGCCATAGCACAGCCCTCGGAAAAACAGACAGGAGATACTGATGGCTCATAGGCATAGCGGCTCGTCGGATGGACGGGGCAGGAAAAGCAGCTCAAGAAACGCTAAAATCGTTAGGTCAAAGAAACAGAAGCGGATTCCAGGCCGCATTAAGAATATAGACTACAAAGATCCCAAGATGCTACGCCGGTTTGTGACGGAACGGGGTAAAATAGTACCAAGCCGTATCTCCGGCACCAGCGCTCGTTGCCAGCGCCAGATCGCAAAAGCCGTAAAGCGTGCGCGTCACCTGGGATTGCTTCCGTTTACCGCAGAAACGTACAAGTAGCGCTATCAGCTAGGAGTTGGGTCGTGAAAATCATTCTGACAGAAACCATAAACAGGCTGGGCGAAGCTGGCGAAATGGTAAACGTCGCCGACGGCTATGGGCGGAACTATTTACTGCCGCAGCAGAAAGCGATCATGGCGACCGAAGGTAACCTCAAGATGCTCCAGGGGCGCCTGAATAGAATGGAAGCCCAAGATGCGAAAATCCAGGAAGATGCGGCTAAAGTCGCTAAAGAGATGACCGACATTTCCTGCACCGCGGTAGTCCAGGTCGGAGAAGAAGATCAGATGTTCGGTTCGGTAACTGCCCAGAATATAAGCGAGCTTCTCAAAGAAAAGGGCTTTGAGGTTGATCGCCGTATAATCATATTGGATGAGCCTATAAAGGCGTTGGGTATCTATACGGTACCGGTTCAGCTGCATCCGAAGGTAGAGGCAAACGTTAAAGTCTGGGTCGTAAAGGAGTAGTGATTTTTCCTTGACGAATGCCTTGGCGCCATTTATATTTGGGCGCTGATCTTGAGGAGGCTATCGTGGCTAGAAAAGCATCGGTAACACGAGACAAGCGCAGACTGCAGTCTTCGAGACGACGTGATAGGAGTCGCACATATACCCTGCCGTTTCAATCTAGGCAGTACCAGATGTTCGGCGTCGGTTTGCTATCGATATTAGCCGGATTTATTACGCTGGGCCTTGGTTCTATTTCGTTTGCTCCACTGCTTATGGTACTCGGATACTGTATTGTGATTCCGCTGATTTTTTTCTGGAAAGCGGATATCAAAAAGGCCGCGACCTCTGATCGGGGATCGCCTCAACCGTAACGCAAATTCGCGGGCGGTTAGCTCAGTTGGTTCAGAGCGCGTGCCTTACAAGCATGAGGTCACTGGTTCGAATCCAGTATCGCCCATGTACCTGTCATATTGGGGTCGTAGTTCAATCTGGTTAGAGCACCGCCCTGTCACGGCGGAAGTTGCGGGTTCGAGTCCCGTCGACCCCGTCCCATTATGATCTGTCCCAAGACAGCCCGCCCTGCACATCGGCGGGCTGTCTTGGATCTGGCTAGGATAAATCCCCGCCGGAGTGGTGAAATTGGTAGACACGAGGGACTCAAAATCCCTTGCCCGCGAGGGCGTGTCGGTTCGAGTCCGACCTCCGGTATCTTAATTCCGCATCTTAGGTTTCCCTTCAAACCCCACAGAAAGATTGTTGACAGACATATCCAAACGCTATATGGTTGACATTAATAAGAATACATAAGACTACAGGCTTCAGACTTTGCCTTACCTACCTTGTCGCCATAAGCCCGGTTTTATGGCACAATCATTGGCTCCCCACCTTATAGCATCTTCCGATCATCGCATCCGGGATGGAGGTTCTTGTTATGCTCGATGCGGTCGAAGTGACCAAAGATCTTATCAGATTTAATTCCGTCAGCTCCAACAGCAATGTCGCCGTGTCGGATAACTTGCAGGACCATATGCGCGCCATAGGTTTTACGGTTGAAAGAGTGGAATACCGGGACCTGCACGGTACGGACAAAGTCAGCCTTGTCGGTCGTAAAGGTGAGGGAGATGGTGGTCTGGCGCTGCTGGGACACTCAGATGTAGTGCCAGCGGATGGATGGACAAGGGATCCGTTTGAACCGTGGATAGAAGACGGTAAACTGTATGGCAGAGGTAGTTGCGATATGAAAGGATCGCTGTCATGTATGCTTGTTGCTTGTGAAGCCTATGATAGCTCAGACCTTAAAAACCCGCTTTATATCGTCTTTACCGGCGATGAAGAAGTGGGTTGCCAGGGTGCCGCCGAAGTGGTGAACCGCTCTCGTCTGTTTAACGAATATGGCCTCCGGTTCGGAATCATCGGTGAACCTACCCTGATGCGAGTGGTCCGGGCTCACAAAGGGATGGTCTCCATCCGGGGCGTCTCTCAAGGCCGTGCCGCCCACAGCAGTACCGGGAAGGGCGTCAACGCCAATCTGGCCATGATCCCTTTTCTCGAAGAAATGCGAGCCATATACGATGAATTGACGACCGAAACTAAGTATTTCGACGGGGACTTCGACCCCCCTTACGCAGATTGGAACATCGGAATCAATGACGGCGGCGTCGCGCCGAACGTTACCGCCCCGCAAAGCGTATGCACCATAAATTACCGCCCCTTGCCGAGGCACGATCAGGAAGCGCTTATGGTCCGGGTGCGGGATGCCGCTTCACGATGCGGCATCGAGGTCGATATCAGGAAAATCGGCGATCCTTTTGTTACGCCGAATGCCTCGGATATCATCCAGGCGGCCCTACAGGCCACCGGAACCGACTCGGCACATACCGTTTCGTATGGGACGGACGGTCTCATATTCGGTTCGGTAATGGAGCTTGTGGTCATGGGACCTGGAGACATTCAGCAGGCCCATACCGTAAACGAATGGATGGATTTGGAACAGTTCGGCCATGCTATCGGCATCTACAGGAATATGATAGATCGCTTCTGTATATGACAGATAAGCAGGAGCTTAACAGAATTTAGGGAAAAAGACATTATGCAGATCGGGCTTGTGGGATTGCCCGGCGCCGGTAAGACCACGTTGTTCAATGCTCTCGTAAAAGCCAATGCGGAAGTAGGTGGCTACGGCGCCGGTAAAGGACCGAATCGGGGAACGATCAAGGTGCCCGATCAGCGGGTATCGAAGTTGTCGGAGCTGTTTCATCCTGACAAAACGAACTATGCAACGGTAGATTACCTTGACATCGCCGGAGTTACACCCGGAGCGGACACTCACGGAGATCAGGGGGACGGCGGACTGGCCGGGCTTCGGAATATGGATGTACTCATCCATGTGCTGCAGGGATTTGAGGGTTTGGACGCGGAAGCATTTGATTCGAAAGAAAATTTTGACAATATTGAACTGGAGCTGACGGTTGCCGATCTGGATATCGTAGAGCGGCGGCTCGTCAGGCTGGAGAAAGAAACAAGACTGGACAGGTCGCCGAATCTTGCCCGGGAACGAGAGTTGCTCATGCAATGTCGCGCGCTCCTAGAAAAAGGGGAGGCGTTACGCACACTGGAACTGGTCCCGGATGATGAAAAACTGCTGCGCGGTTTTCAGTTTCTGACACAGAAACCGATGATGGCTGTGCTGAATATCGACGAGCACCAGATCGGTCAGGAAGACACTTGCCTCGCAGCGCTTGGTGACCTCCCACCGCATATCGAAGTCATAGCGCTCTGCGCCAGAGTCGAGATGGAAATCGCTCAGCTCGATGAGGAGGATGCGGACATTTTCCTCCAGGATCTCGGAATAGCCGAACCGGCCTTGAGCCGGATGATTCTGACTTCGTACCAGATGTTGAGGCTAATCTCATTCTTCACGGTCGGCGAGGATGAAGTGAAAGCCTGGACTATCACGCAAGGCACCATCGCGCCGGAAGCAGCCGGAGAGATACATTCCGATCTGGAACGAGGGTTCATTCGGGCGGAAACCGTTGGGTGCAGCGAACTACTAGAAGCCGGCGGATGGGCACTGGCCAGGGACAGAGGCCTGCTTCGGCTGGAAGGTAAGCAGTATGTTGTTCAGGACGGCGATGTGATGAACATCCGGTTCAACGTATAGGGTTCTGAGGAAGTCTCATGAGTGACGAATCTTCGCTTGACGATGTACAGGGTGTGCAGGAGCATCTGATGACTGCCCTTTCTCAGGGAGGGACGCCATTTGGCATACTACCGCTCTTTACTCTGGACGAGCCAGATCGGTCCAGGAAGCATATCTTGAGTTACGAGCAGGAGGTGTGGCTCAACGAAGAGCAGCTTACATTCAAGTGGCAGGTGTCCGCCAATCCAAGTTTTGGGTTTCCCGACGTCTTCGACCGGAAGATATTCAAGATCATAGAATCGCTGGCGTTGCAACAGCAAAAGACATTGAAAAACCCGGTCCAATTCCCGCTACACGAGATCCTGCAGGTACTCAATCTGCCGTCGTTAGGCGTGCATTTCGCGCGGGTAAGGTCTTCGATTCAACGAATTGCGTCACTTAAGGTCCATACCCACTTTACCAGGTCGTCCGGGGACAAGGCAGACCTGTATTCTGACACGTTTCACATCTACGATGATGTCACTTTTCAGGATGGTTCCTTCGGTAATGATATTGGCGCCGGCAACCACCAACTGACCTTTGGCGACTGGTACCTGGGAAGCCTGAACTTCGGACAAATAAAGCCTGTTGACCTTCAGTATTTCAACGGCATTGTTAATCCGGAAGCCAGCAGATTATATGAAGTACTGCTCGTCAAATTTGACGAGGCCACCACAGATCATCAAAAGGGATGGCAGTTGACGTATTCAGACCTGTGCCACCTGATGCCCCTCAAAGAAGCAGGCTGGATGTCTTCGCCCCAAAGACAACTTGAAGAAATGCACGAAGAACTGATTAAGACTGGTTTTCTTGATAGGGTGGAATGGGAGAAAACCGGTGATAGCTGGCGCTTGTTGTATATACCCGGTGGCCGTGCCCGGGAAGGGACGGCGCCTGAGGATGATGATGACTAGATCGATGTAAAGAACCCAAAGGATGAAACAGGGGATGATTCGGAAGCGCGGGATGTCATTCTCAGCAAGGAGATGGGTCCGGGAATCCTATGGCTGGATGCCCATCAGACTGCGTAGGGCGGTGTCTCCCATGTTGTACCGTAAACGGGATTGACTTTCAGGGGATGGATATGGCTACCGATACTCGGCAAGAGAGGCAGACATTGTCAGGCACTGCTCCTTTCATGTTTTTTTCACCGGAAGAGACTTCGCTTGCGGCGTTGCCGTTTTTCTCCTTGGAACACGGCGACCAGCAGGATGCCTTTCATATCGACTATAAAACCCGGTTAGCAAACCATGAGGTAAATGCGACGCTGCGTTGGCGTGTGTCTGCCGATCCGGTCTATGGCTTTCCGGGGCCGTTCGACCGGAAGATTTTCAAGGTCATTGAATACCTCGCGATTCAGCAGTCGCGGTTGCCGCTTCGGAATCCGATACGGATTTCCCTGGGCCAGGTACTCAACATGGTCGGCTTGGCCCCCTTTCCGGCGCACCTCGCACGGGTACGTTCTTCAATCAGAAGAATTGCCGCCGTCACGATACAGAGTGATCTGACATTTCTCAGCGGCCAGCATACCGGCCGCTCATCGCAGACATTTCATGTTTATGACAGAGTCCTGTTCCAAGAGGCTGCCGGGGAAGGAACTTCCGATGACAGCAGGAACATTGTCACTTTCGGAGCCTGGTACTTGGAAAACCTCAACCAGGGGTATCTCCAACCCATCGACTTTCCTTATTTTCGTAGTATCCGAAACCCTTTAGCCAGTCGGATGTACGAACTGCTCACCGCAAAATTCGAAAATGTCTTCACACGGGATCTGAGTGGATGGCAGGTGTCTTACCCTGTGCTGTGCAGGCTGCTTCCAACCCGTCAGGTTTTTCGGGCCCCTCAGCGACAGTTGGAAAGCGCTCACAATGAGTTGGTCGCCACAGGGTTCGTTGAGGATGTCACGTGGGAGAAAGTCGACAGGACTTGGATGCTGCTCTATATTCCGGGAAAGCGGGCCCGGGCCCTGCGCCAGAGGCTACCGGAGGCGTCGGACACCCAGCTGGAACAGCTCAATCAAGCGGCTTCAACAACCGAAGTCAAGCCACCGGAAGAAGAAACACCCGAGCTAAAATCTGAACCGCAACGTCCGCTGCGTGAAAGTCGTCCTGCACAGAAGGTAGATGTGAAATTACCCGATTTGGAAGAAGCAGATGCGGAAGCACTGGAATACTGGCATCTAAAGGAGCGTCCGTTCGATACGACGCCGAACCCAAAATTCTACTACAACAGTGGCCAGCATCATGAAGCATTTTTCAAGATGAAGCACGCCGTAGCAACCCAGTCCGGCGCCATGTTATTGACCGGAGAAGTGGGCTCGGGGAAAACGTTGCTGACCAGAGCGTTCATTCACAGCCTTAAACGGGATCAATACGAAGTCGCGCTGTTGACAAATCCGCGGTGGGACGGAGTCGCGTTGTTACGGGAGATTCTGTTTCAGTTCGGGCAGGAAGTGGATACATCGGATAAGACCGTGATCCTTCACAAGATCGAGGATATCTGGTTCAACAATTATACAGACGGCAGACATACCGTCCTGATAATTGATGAAGCACAGTTGATAGAAAATTACGGGACGTTTGAGGAATTGCGCCTGCTGCTGAACTTCCAGATGGACGACCGCTATCTGGTGACACTCGTCCTATTGGGGCAACCGGAGCTGAACGCACAGATCGATGCCATACCGCAGCTGGAACAGAGAATGGCATACCGGCACCACATCTGGTCGCTGACAGAGGAGGAGACGTGGGAGTATATTCGCCACCGGCTGAAGGTGGCGGGCGCTGCGAAGGACCTGTTTCTTAAGGAGACCGCCAGCCGGATTTTTGATCTGTCTCAGGGCGTCCCGCGTCGTATCAACACGCTCTGCAACATGTGTCTGCTGACCGGTTGGCTGCGCAAGACAGATGCCATTAATAAGACAATCGTCGAACAGGCGGCTTCGCCTTATAGCAGTCGGTGATGTACCTACCCCTTCCGGGGTTCGTAACCGCGCGTGCTGTAACTGTAAACTGAACTGCCCGGCCCAACACGATTTCCTATAGTGTCAGATGGATGGAACGATTAGAAGCAAGTGCAACCGTTGCCATATCAACTGCCAACGTTCTCTCGGCGGTCAATTTACCTGTGCCGGACCGGAAGAGGCCTAGGCAAAATGGACCACGTTTACCTCCCGTCGCTGTTAATTCGTCTGCTCCTTGGTCGATCCGAACCATAAGATTTCCGGGTCAGTGAAGACCACTGCAGCGTTTGATTTTGGGATCGATCAATGAAACGTCTACCCTGAGATCTGCCCCAAGGAATGCCACCGGGGATTCTCCCGGATTTCCATCTCGGAACCTCTCCCCGAAGGCCACACCTCATAAATTTGTTTATCCAATCCGGAGCAATTTCAGAATAGAAGATGCGACATGTTCGGCTTTTAACCTCGAACCGATTCCATCAACATGGAACCAGTCGACCCAATTCCCTTCAGGAATATGCCCTTCAGGAAAAGGAGAATATTCTACTTGAAGTTTTTCCGCAATCTTACGCATAATCTCCTTATGCCGTTCTATTTGTGTAAAAATATCTGGTGGCACAGGGCCAGATGGGGGATTGGGGAATGGATTTAATGGAGGTGGGAGCAGAATGACTTCGGAACCATCTTCTTTTATTTCTCGTATCAGCGTAGACAAATTGTGCGTAAAACCAAGATTGCCATCTGGAATCGATTGTATTTCACCAGAGAACCAAGGTGCCAGTGGCTCACGATTTTGGACAAAATGTTGTCCCTGGATAAAATCATCAAAAAAACAAATTTAGGAGAAGCAGGCTGAACAACCGGGAATGCATCATCCAGCGGCCGCGGCCCCTCACGGCGCGCAGGTTGATGACCGGCTGACGCCAATAACTGTAATCTGGATGGTAGAACGGTCGGGTGTTGGCCTCTGCATCGTTAGCACCCGTCATTATTGCGACTATATCAGGATTGTAGTAGTGGAATTTGAAATGATAATGAGTCAGAAGCTCCGCAGATGTCCCCCAAGGAACTCCGGCATTGATAACCTCATTATTTTTAAACCTATCAGGCAAATTTTTCGTCAGGACATTTCGGACTTGTTCCGGATAGGTATTTGCATTCTTGGGTACCGCCCAACTGTAGGTATTAGATCCACCTAAAATAAAACTCTCAGTATGCCGGGTGTACGTCCCACCGCTACTCGGTGACCACGATATCCATAGGCATTATGATGAAACTCATCTTCCCCTTCACTATAATTTGGTGCGGGAATATACAAGAGATAGGGCTGACCTACAGTTCTCTGAGCCCTTGTTAAGGCAACCTCGTTATTTCCAAGCATAATCTGACGGGCTTTTTCATACTTTGGAAAACGGGTGTTAATGACCGTCCAACCCATAAGCTCGAGTACAACAGCCACCAAAAATACCATGATCAAGTAGAAGGCGGTTGTTTTCAATAAGGTGTTGTTACCCCTCCAGGCTCAGAAGGAACGGCTGTTCAAACGTTTCAATGAGTCGTTGCATGAACCGTGCGCCGTCGGCGCCGTCGATTAAGCGGTGGTCATAGGAAAGCATCATCGGCAGCCTTAACCGTGGTTCAAAAGCCCCGTCTATGTACACGGGTTCGATATGGCCACGCCCGATCCCGAGTATCGCGACATCGGGCGCATTGATGATAGGTGTGAAATACTCGCCGCCGAACCCACCCAGATTGGTGATGGTGAACGTGCTGCCCTGCATGTCTTCGAGCGAAAGTTTTCGGTCCCGCGCCTTGGCAGCGACTTCAGACAGCTCGACCGCCAGGTCGATCAGGCTTTTCTGATCGACGTCGCGGATTACCGGCACCACCAGGCCACGATCCGTGTCTACGGCTACGCCCACGTGGTAATAGTGTTTGTATATGATCTCCTGGCGGGCCATATCGATGCTGGCATTGAACTGTGGAAATCTCTTCAGCGCGGCCACGGCGAATTTCAACGCGATGGCGGTCATGGTCAGCTTTCCGCCTGCCGCTTCGGCTCTGTGGCCGTGCTGCTTGCGGAGCCGTTCCACGTCGGTGATATCCGCCTTATCCGCATAGGTCACATGCGGGATGTTTACCCATGCACTGCTGAGATGCTCCGCTGCCGCCCGCCGCAGGTTGGTCATGGGCTCTTTTTCGACCGCCCCCCACTTTGAGAAGTCCGGCAACGTAACTTCCGGAACCGCACCACCGTCCGCTGCCTGTATTCCGCTCCTGTCGGTGTTGAACTGATTGGCGTGGGCCTTTACATCTTCAATGGAAATACGTCTCCCGGGACCGGTGCCGCTTATCTGGCTGATGTCGATTCCGATTTCGCGGGCAAACCGCCTAACCGAAGGCGCCGCGGGTACCATGCCGTCGTGATCTGATGCCGCGGTTTTCAGCGATGTAGGTTCAGGCGTTGGGGCAGGCGGCGGAGTAGAGACTTCAACAGGCGCTGCCTCCGGTTCTATCGGTGCGGCTTTTTCTACCTCCGGTTTTTCCGTTATCGGTTCCTCTACCGCCGCTTCCGCCTCGGAGTCTTCGCTGTCGAACATAAGCACCGGGTTGCCGACCTCGACCTGATCCCCTTCTTTGACCAGGATCTCAGTTACCACACCATTCACAGTGGATGGTACTTCGAGGGTGGCTTTGTCGGTTTCAATTTCCAGGATTGCCTGATTTTCTGAAAGGGTATCGCCTTCCGACACCAGGATGCCAACCACGGTGCCTGACTCCACATTTTCACCCAGCGGTGGCAGATTGAAGGGCGTTGTCATATTCTTGCTCCGTTGATAGTGAATTTTCCAGGGCGTATTTCAGAACGCCGCTACCGACACCAGATAAATAGGCTTTCAATATACAAAGGATTTTTTATAAATGAATTGGATTCGGCTTGTCCGGATCCATCTCCATTTTTTGCATCGCCCGCCGAACCTCATCGCTTGAAATCTCGCCTTCGCGCGAAAGGGCATACAGGGTCGCCAGCGTGATATGACGGGCGTCAACCTCGAAAAAATCGCGCAGCTCAGCACGGCTGCCGCTTCTTCCGAAACCGTCTGTACCCAGAGAGATCAGGGGACGTGGAAACCAGGACGAGATGGCGTCCGGAAGTGCCTTTACATAATCTGAAGCAGCCACGAACACACCGGGTGCATCCGCCACACAGGAGGTTACATACGGCAAGCGCGGCGTCTCTTTCGGATGCATCATATTCCAGCGTTCTACATCTGCAGCATCGTTCTGAAGTCCTTTGTAACTGGTTATACTCCATACATCAACCGCCACGCCGTGGTTTTTTTCCAGGATTTCCGCGGCTTTGATTACCTCGTTGAGAATGGCACCGCTACCGAACAGCTGTGCACGGTGATTGGCTTTGCCTTTACCGGATTTCCTGAACAGGTACATGCCCTTCAGGATGCCCTCTTTGAGATCTTCTATATTATCGGGCGGCGGCGGCATCTTATACGTTTCGTTCATAACGGTGATATAGTAGAACACGTTCTCCTGTTCTTTGTACATCCGCCGGATACCTTCCTCGATGATAACCGCCAGTTCATACGCGTAGGCAGGATCATACGATAAAAGGTTTGGCACGGGATAGGCCAGTAGATGGCTGTTGCCGTCCTGATGCTGCAATCCCTCGCCCGCCAGTGTAGTCCGGCCCGATGTAGCACCCACCATGAAACCGCGACATTGCAAATCACCTGCCGCCCAGACCAGATCGCCGACCCGCTGCAAACCGAACATCGAATAGAAGATATAGAAAGGGATGGTATTGATATTGTAATTCGAATAAGCGGTGCCGGCGGCGATAAACGTGGACATGGCGCCCGCTTCATTAATGCCTTCTTCCAGAATCTGCCCGTCCTTGGATTCGTTGTAGTACATCAGGCTGTCTGCGTCGACCGGTTCGTAGAGTTGTCCTACTGAAGAGTAGATGCCTGCCTGACTGAACAGGGCTTCCATCCCGAATGTACGTGCTTCGTCCGGAACGATAGGAACGATCAGCTTGCCGATGTTCTTGTCCCGCAGTAAACGCGCCAAAATTCGCACGAACACCATGGTGGACGAAACCTCGCGGCCGCCGGTCCCCTGGAAAAATTCTCCGAACAGTCCTGGATCCGCAGGCGCGATGGAAACAGAAGTCGCCCGCCGCTGCGGGACATACCCACCCAAGGCCTTCCTGCGTTCATGCATGTATTGTGCCTCTTCACTGCCCTCCGGCGGCCGGTAAAAAGGCAGTTTGTCGATCTCCCCATCGGGTATAGGAACCCCGAAACGGTCCCGGAAGGCGCGCAGATCGTCGGCATCCACTTTTTTCTGCTGGTGGGTGATGTTCATTCCCTCACCACCTTCACCCAGCCCGTAGCCTTTGATCGTCTTGGCGAGGATCACCGTGGGGGAACCGGTGTGTTCAAACGCTGCTTTATACGCGTTATAAACCTTGACAGGATCATGACCGCCACGCCTCAGAGTGCGCAATTGGTCTCCGGTCATATTTTCGACCATTTTCAGCAAACGGGGATCTTTTCCAAAGAAGTTCTGCCGGATGTAATCGCCGGATTCGACCGAGTATTTTTGATATTCACCGTCTACCGCATCACTCATACGTTGAACGAGTGTTCCTTCATGATCCTGTGCCAGAAGCGTATCCCAATCGCTGCCCCAGATCACCTTGATAACATTCCATCCGGCTCCGCAAAATATAGTTTCGAGCTCTTGTATAATTTTGCCGTTTCCGCGTACCGGACCGTCCAGTCTTTGCAGGTTGCAGTTGATCACGAAGATCAGGTTGTCTAGTTTCTCACGGGCGGCGACGCCAATGGCTCCCAGGGATTCCGCTTCGTCCGTTTCCCCATCCCCCAAAAACACCCAGATTTTGGAGTCGTTAGGCTTCTTTAACCCCCGATCCTCCAGGTAACGCATGAAACGGGCCTGGTATATTGCCATGATCGGCCCCAGTCCCATAGATACCGTGGGGAACTCCCAGAAATCCGGCATGAGCCAGGGATGAGGGTAGGAAGAGAGACCATCCCGCTTCACTTCATGCCGGAAGTTCTTCAGTTGCTCTTCGGTAAGGCGGCCCTCTAGAAAAGCCCGAGCATAAATGCCCGGTGACCCATGCCCCTGAAAATAGACCCGGTCTCCGTCGTAATCGTTCGTTCTGGCACGGAAAAAGTGATTGAAGCCCACTTCGTAGAGTGTGGCGGCCGATGCATAGGTCGAAATATGCCCGCCGATGGAACTGTCGGACTGGTTGGCGCGGGCCACCATGGCCAGCGCGTTCCAGCGGATGATACCCTTAATACGCCGTTCAATAGACCGATTGCCGGGGAAGGAGACCTGTTTGTTTGCGGGAATGGTATTGAGATACGGGCTGTTCGTACTGTAAGGGGTGGTAATGCCCGCCCGGGCTGCAAGCGACTCCAGCGCCTGCAGCAATCGGTACACACGCCTCGGATCGCCCTGGGATATCACGTACTCCATGGAGTACAGCCATTCCTCAAGCTCAATCTGCTCCATCTCTGATTCTATGTCGTTCCGCTCCGGCGAATTAATGCTATCCATAAGGATACAACTCCTGCAGGTCCTCTGGTAGGTGCCCATCAAAAACCCAAAAACCATTCATTTACGAACAGTACAACATATCTAACTAAACCCATTTAGTCAATCACAATATTGTGAACCTTAGTAACGCGGAAACAAGAATATTCCGGCCTAGATTTGGTGCTTGACACATCGGTTGTGGAGATCCTTAATGGAAGATGTTGTAACATAAGCGGAGACCCATCGTAACCCTTTTCTAAACAGCATCAGCCCATGTATAAAAACTATCCTTTGACACCTGTACTTCTGTCGCCGAATTCTTCCCCTCATTATCTTTTTTCTTCCCTTTGTCTCCTCCGAACGGGAGCCGGTGACCATCTTCTACAGGCGCCCGCGTGTGCCCCCGAGCAGGATGTTACGGTGCGATTAATAGAGTATTTTGAGGTGCGTCATCCCCTTATCCGGATCGAGATGGCACCCACATCTGGCTATGACGAAAAAACAAAACGGCCCTGGTCCCTTTTTATCACGGGAGAAATGAGGTTCCTGCCGCTCTTTGTGGTGGTGCGCAAGCCGGGATGGTTCGACGGTTATGCGGCCCTGGTAATTCCGCCTCTGTTCGGCGCATCCGGTATCTTCCTGCTGCGCCTGTTTTTCCGCTATATTCCGCGGGACCTGGAAGACCCGGCACGGATCGACGGATGCGCCGTCCTCGGTATCATCCTCCCCCTGGGCAGATCCGCCCAGGTCTCTCTCGGCCTCTTCGCTTTCATCGGTGAATGGGGCAGGTTCCTGAGGCCGCTGGTGGTCATAAACTTACGGGAGGGGCAGCCTATCCAGTTGGGCATCGCCATACTCCCACCTGCGGTATCTTCTCGCGCCGCAACCTGGTGACCTCCGCCATGGCTTTCATGCCGGTGGTTTTTCTATTCATCATGCCGTAATGGTATAATGTGCGGGGTACTGTCATGATTGGTGTAATGGGGTGAGGAGGATAGAATGATCGACTGTTTTAATCATTCACGTATTAATCACGCTGTCAGGGAGACATACGATGCAAACATTTTCTCACTACCACGGTATTTTTACCATCCCGCAGACCCCGTTTACAGACGCCGGTTTACTCGATATCGATAGCCTGCGGAGGGAAATTGATTTCTGTATAGAAGCCGGAGCGCACGGCATCGTGTATCCGGTGATGGTCAGTGAGTTCTGGCTGCTTTCCGATGATGAACGAAAAGAGGCGATCGAGGTAGTGGTTCAACAGACGGATGCACGGGTGCCGGTGATCGCCGGGGTGGCAGGGGTGAGCACCGAGGTGGCGGTCATGTTCAGCCGATTCGCAAACGACGTGGGCGCGGACGGGGCCATCGCCCTACCACCCTATGTGATCAAGCCTGACCTCAACGGTCTGGTAGATTATTACCGGGCGGTCGCGGCTGCAATCGACGGGCCGGTTTTTGTCCAGAACTTCGACCCGCCGCTGGGCTCCAGTCTTTCGCCGCAGTTTATTCAAGAGCTGATGCTTGAAATACCCAATATCCGCTATGTCAAAGAAGAGATGATGCCTTGCGGCCACTCTCTGACCGCACTCATAGAGACCTGCGGGGAGGAACTGCTCGGCACGTTCACCGGATTCAGCGGGCGCTGGTTTATCAACGAGCTCAACCGTGGTGCCTCCGGAACCATGCCGGCCTGCCAGTTCACCGATGTAATGGTCACGCTATACGAAAGCTACCGCTCAGGCGACATAGAAGAAGCCAGAGAGATACATAACGCGATTTTGCCGCTGATTAACATCGAAACCCTGCACGGTGTAATCTTCTGTAAGGAAATTCTCAAACGCCGAGGCTTGATCTCCACCGCCTTCACCCGTGCGCCGGGAAAACTGGACCGTTATGATCACGGGGAGATCGACCGGCTTTTGAAAAATGTGGAGAGATGGTTTCGATGTTAAGTGTTACATGCATGGATCTTTTGGCCCCTGTTCTATATTCGTAATGCCGGCTCACGCAATACCAGTATAATATCCATCCGGTGGTTCACCATGATCCGTGCAAAACACATCATTGTCTTCTGGACGGTAATGTTCATTAGTTAAATCACCAAACCGTGTAATGAAATCTTGAAACCGTGTAATGAAATCTTGGGGATAACTTCTGAATATCCATTACTCCTGAAATTATTAATTTTCTTGATCCCGGACGGGATCGAACAGGGCCCTTTAAAAAATCCCTGTGTCGGGACAGATAATCCAAAGGGGCACCATCAATTTGAGAGAGTCTGTTTCAATATAGCAGCGTGGTTTGATTGACGGAATCTTCTAGTCAAGGCAATAGATGGTCGGAAAATGTTAACGGGGCGATTGAAATTCCCAATATTTTGGTAATCCTATTACAACAAGCTCTGCATCACGGCGAACACCATTTTTCAAATACCTTGAAATATGCTAGGTCGAGCCCACGGTCCTTGACACTGAAATCGACGGTCTCAAGCTGCCAGTCTGTCAGATTCATTATTACCTCCCAGGAAATCTGATTTCCATGCTCATCTCCGTGAGTCTATGAATCCCCGAACGTCAGCCGTTCCACCTTATCAGCAACCGGTCCATATTTTTTTGTTTGCCCGTACACCCTGTACATTGGCTCTATAAAATCGCTGGCAGACCATAACAGGACAGAACCAAAAGCCGCATTGGTCCATCCAGTGACCCCCGCATTATTACCATATAATGTGGGGGCAGTCGTGGTAGAAGGGCGCTGTATGAATAGTTCGGTAATTCATTAGTGTGTCAAGGCAGAGATAGGATATGGATTTTAATGAACCAACCAGAAAAACCAGATTAGAAATGGGGAACAAGGGCATTTAGTCCTTTGTAGAGATTTTCTTTCAACACTGACTACGTCCACTCATGCAACGCGTGGCCCCGACCGTAGAACCATATCCAGTCCACCAGAAAACCGAGGAACACGCCGGTGCAATAACCGATCAGTACTCCCCAGGCGATGGGCTGCGCCCGGCGGTAGGCGGTAACGCCGCCTACACGGACCAGCAGGAATTTGCACAGCCACGCTATGAATAGCGAGAACATTACCAGGCGGGTCACATCTGCAAAAGCTACGGTGAAGCCCACCGGCGCCAGGGGCCATCCGGGGAAACGGTGCGAAAGGATCGTCATGACCACCATCATGATTCCACCGAACAGCATGAACATGAACTCCGACGACTGCAGCTGATTGGCATTGCGGATCCAGCGGACAATGTCGTCGTAGTACGATTCGTTGATCCCGCCGAATGCGTCCCGTGTGCCGAAGTTGTACGCTCCCGTTGTGGTATAGCCGATATAGATGCTGTATAAAATCGTTGATGCCATACTTACCAGGAAGGTAAGCAGGATGATCCCCAGCAACAAATGCTTGGATTGCCGCAGGTCCGTCATCATCTTGTCCACGTGGGCTATGGTCCCCAGCCCGGCGGCACGCCAGTTGCGGGCGTAGGCGGATCCCAGCCCGAGAGTGGTGAGGCTGGCCGGCGGGATATTGCCGGACCCTACGAACATGATAGTAAAGTGGTGGGCGTTGACTGGCAGATCGAGGAACACAAGGCCGGTCTGTGCAATGATGCGTGTCATGCCCACATAGATGATGAACAGAAAAGCCAGGAACACTGGAATCATCCACCAGTCCAGCCCGGATGTGAGGAGCCAGGCCACCAGGTAAACTACGCTGCCCAAAAGACCCAGCACCGCTGTACGGTAAGACATCAATTCGGTGCCGTCCTCCGTTCCCCGTCCCTGCAGCGCGTCTCTGAAGACTTCTTTCAGATGCCCCCGGGCGGTCCAGAGTCCCCAAAGCACGAAAACAATAAAACCACCGAAAAATTGCGCCTTAACCACCGCATTTGCACCGACCGGACTTCCGAATGACGAGAGTCCGAACCGGTCCAGTATCCCACCCTCAAGCGTGCCGAACAGTGCAAAGAACCACAGACTGAACGTGATTTCCACAGGCGCAAGAAATGCGAAGCAGAGCGCATAGATGTTGATGGAGAAACGAACAGGAAGGGCACCTTCCATCACCGGTATCGATGTGCCGTACAGAGAGCCAATGGGAATTGGAGGAATATCCCCCCAAAACGAGACGATGTTCCAGACCATCAGGGCCAGCGATGTGAAGAACCCCACTTGGAACATTCGGTCATACACGAAGGAGGGGAACAGGTTTCCGGAACCGACCTCGTGACGGATCAGGTCCACTGCGATCCGCGCCAGGGGAAAGGAAAGGCGCTCGTGCTCCACCCATGATTTGCGCATGATCGTGGCAATGCAGGCGCCCATAAAGAATATCACAAAGAAAAAACCGAACCACCAGAACAGCGGTACCACCCACGGCGACCAGGGAATGTCCCCGGCGCCGGGCGGCAGACCTTCGTAGAACCATACCAGCGCATTCCCCTGGTTACCGACCAGCAGCCAGCTGGGCAGGTATTCGAAAAAGGTAATCGCCCATTGATTTTCCGTAGTCGCGTAGTAATACGGCGTTGCCATGACACCGAAGAGATATGCAGCCATGACCTTGCCGGGCACAAGCGTAGCAACAAACAGCATGGCGAAGATGAGCGCCAGCTCGCCACCGTTCAGGACGGTGAATCTGTTCTGGGTACGGAGAAAGGGATTTACCACCAGCAGGAGGAGGAGAAATGGAATCATTACCGCGATCGGCAGGTGCGACATGGTCATCCGGGAGGAATGTACGAGAAACGAACCGTAAGGCACCCAGATATTGACCAGGACGACCAGCGCGAGGCCGATCAGAACCGAACGTCCGGATATACCGTGGGAGCGGGATGTGGTGTCCGAATCTGCGGGGGGCAAGGGGGTCATCGTCGCAACCTGATACGGGTAACGGGCCATGTCGGTTATGCCCCGAGTATATACCGCCGTTTGCCGTACGTCAACGTTAGATGTCCTTTCTGTTTTTGCTTGAACATGCCCGTAAGGCCTATTATATTGACGAGTACAGTAATCCCTAATTGTAAATACAGGCGACCTATCGTCCGAATGCATGTAGCTTTTTATGAATATTCTCGGAATTTCCGCATTTTATCATGACAGCGCAGCCGCTCTTGTGTGTGACGGCGAGATTATAGCCGCGGCGCAGGAAGAACGTTTTTCGCGCAAAAAGCATGACCACCGGTTTCCGAAAAACGCCGCAAATTTCTGTTTGCGGGAGGGCGGTATCACGTCCGACGGGCTGGATCACGTCATCTTCTACGACAAGCCTCTGACGAAATTCGAACGCCTGCTCGAAACATACCTCAGGTACGCGCCTTCCGGGATAAATTCCTTCAATAAAGCCATGCCGTTGTGGCTCAAAGAAAAACTCTGGATGCCCGACACTATCAAGAAGGAGTTGGACGGATACAAGGGCAAAGTACTCTTCTGCGACCACCATGAATCCCACGCTGCAAGCGCTTTTTATCCATCTCCCTTCGAAGAGGCAGCCGTCCTGACCATTGACGGTGTCGGGGAATGGACCACCGCCAGCTGGGGCGTCGGAAATGGGAACGACCTACAGATCAAAAAAGAAATCCGTTTTCCTCACTCCCTCGGCCTGCTCTACTCCGCGTTTACTTACTACACGGGCTTCAAAGTAAACTCCGGCGAATACAAGGTCATGGGGCTGGCCCCCTACGGTGAGCCTAAATATGTGGACCTAATTTACGAGCATCTGATCGATCTCAAGGAGGACGGATCGTTCCGGCTCAACATGAAGTACTTCAATTACTGTGCCGGGTTAACCATGACGAACAAGCGGTTCGACGCGCTGTTCGGCGGTCCGCCGCGGAAGCCGGAGAGTATGGTTGCACAGCGGGAGATGGATCTGGCCCATTCGGTGCAGGATGTTACAGAAGAAATCATGCTCCGGATGGCGCGCCACATAGCTAAAATATCCGGCCAGAAAAATCTATGTCTGGCAGGCGGCGTGGCGCTGAACTGCGTGGCCAACGGTAAAATCCTGCGGGAGGAAATCTTCGACGATCTGTGGATTCAGCCGGCGTCCGGAGACGCAGGCGGTGCTCTGGGTGCGGCGCTCTACGCCCATTACCGCTACCTGGACAAACCCCGTTCCGTAAACGGCACGGACACACAGAGCGGATCGCTGCTTGGTCCTGCTTTCACGAACGAAGAAATCAAAACCTTCCTGGATGAAAACGGGTATGTGGCAACGCATTGCGACGGCAGCGACCTTTTTAAAAACGTAGCCCAACTGATCGCGGACGAAAACGTCATCGGATGGTTCCAGGGACGCATGGAGTTCGGCCCTCGCGCGCTGGGCGGTCGGTCGATCATAGGAGACGCCCGGTCGACCAAGATGCAGTCGATCATGAATCTCAAGATTAAATACCGTGAGTCTTTCCGGCCTTTTGCGCCCAGTGTGCTCCGGGAATCCGTGTCCGAGTATTTCGACATCGACTATGACAGTCCGTACATGCTTCTGGTCGCACCAGTCAACAAAAATCGCCAGCTGCCGATGACCGAGGAGCAGGAGAACCTGTTCGGCATAGAAAAACTGAAGGTGCCGCGATCTGATCTTCCCGCCATCACCCATGTGGACTATTCGGCGCGAATCCAAACGGTCACCCCGGACGCCAATCCGCGATACTATCCGTTGATAAAAGCGTTCGAGGAACTCACCGGATCCGGTGTTCTCATAAACACCAGTTTCAATGTGCGCGGCGAGCCGATCGTATGCACGCCCGAAGACGCGTACCGTTGCTTCATGCGATCAGACATGGACTATCTGGTGATGGAGGATTACTTGCTGGACAAACGAAACCAGCCCGAATGGCATGAGAAAGAGGATTGGCGATCCCAATTTGAACTCGATTAACCGTTCCGGGACAGACTCCCGGTGAGATAACTTATGGCTGACGGAACAACACAAGACCCTACCCGCAAACAGCTCCGTAATTTTGGATTGTTAGTAGGCATCATCCTGATCGGAATAGGCTCGTACTGGTTGTTATACCGCGATATCTACGAGACCGCACGAATCGTTCTGCTGTCCTTCGGCGGTTTTCTGTTCGTGGCCGCACTCGCGGTGCCGGCCATACTCAAACCGGTTTACACCGTCTGGATGAAGCTGGCTCTTATATTGGCCTGGGTCAACACGCGGATCATCATAAGCCTGATCTTTTTTCTTGTCATTACACCGATCGGGATTATCATAAGGCTGATCAAGGCAGATCTTTTGCATGAGAAATTTCAGCCGGATGCTCCAACTTACTGGGCGGACACGGAGGATTCTCCCTCTGTGACGGAACACTGCGAACGCCAGTTTTGATTTTAGAAAATCTATTTGCCTACTCTAAGGAGAGGATTCGATGCCTTTTTTGAGCAAACTATCGATATTTGCAGAATTATGGGCATTCATGAAGGTGCGAAAAAAATGGTGGCTGGCGCCTATTATGGTTATGTTGATTCTGCTCAGTACCCTGATTGTCATGACACAGGGATCCGCACTTGCACCGTTCGTTTACACCTTATTCTAAATAATTGAGGGAGTCATTTATGTGGCCGAAGATTAAAGCGACAGTCGGTATTACCGTCGCGGCCCTGATGCTGGCATCTGTTACGGTCGTACACCCCAAGTGGGTGACCGATAACATCCTGATGAAGCTGATCAGCCTTCCGGAGCCGGTAGAAGCCCCGCCCCTGGTGGCTAATGATCAGTCGCTCAACGCCGTGGTCGAAGCGGTCAGCGAAGATGCGGTGCGGGAGACTGTGCAGACGCTGTCGTCCTACGGATCTCGTGTCGTGGGTTATGAAGGGGAGAAGCAGGCATACGAATATGTCCGGGCACAATTTGATTCCATAGGACTCGCAGACATCCAGGTGGATACGTTCCAGGTGACCGTGCCGATCGACAAAGGTGCAGAGCTGGCGGTCGGCGAACAGCGGTTTCAGCTTTACTCCCTTTGGCCCAATCACGTACGTACGCCCACCACCCCCACTGACGGTCTTTCCGGCCCGCTGATCTACGCGAAAAAAGGCGAGTTCAATGATTTCAACGGATATGATGTAGACGGCAGTGTCGTCCTCATGGATTTTGACAGCAAAGAGAATATGATCAATGCCCGGATGCTGGGTGCAAGGGCCATAATCTTCTTCGACAACGGACTGGTGTCGAGGGGTGAAGCGGAAATGAAGTTCATGGGGCTTCCGCTCAATATTCCCCGGTACTGGGTAGGTATAGAAAATGCGGAAACGCTCCTGGCGATGGCTGAGTCTGGTACACAGCAGGTCACTGTCAAAGCCCGGATGGAATGGGAAATGGTAGATGCAAAAAACATCTACGGTTGGATACCCGGCCTGGACGAAGAAATCCCGGGTGCCAAAGGTGACAAGACCAGGTGGAAAGACCACATCATAGTTGTCGAATCTTTCTACGACGCCATGTCCGTGGTGCCTGCGCTGGCGCCCGGCGCGGAGAACGCTACCGGTATAGCTTCCTTGTTCGAAGTGGCCAAGGCAGTCAAATTGTACCAGCCGAAATATACCGTCGTTTTCTTGGCCACAACCGGCCATTTCATGGGCTTGGAAGGCGTCAACAACTGGTTGTACCGGCACGGACGCGTCAGCACGCATTTCATGGATAAGATTCCAGAAGAGAATAAAATCGACTTCGATGTGTTTTTCGGTATCGATCTGTCCAGCCACAGCCAGAAGGTCGGTAGTTTCTGTTTCGGAACGTTTAATAACAGCGCCTGGGCGACAGATCATTATATCAAGAATATCTTTGCTCCATATTCCCGTAAGTTCGGTACCTATATTCAGGAAGCGTTCGGCGCGGGCACCGATTCTCTCCGCTACGTAAACGCCATCGTCCCCCCCCAACGTACCTGGAAAGACTTCATGCCGGTACCTATCGGTCTGGACAACGAAGCAGTCCGGGCCTTTGGTAAAAAAGGCATGTCGTTTGTCACGCCCAACGGTATCCGGGAGCGGATCGATACGCCGTATGACCGTTTCGATGCGGTCGATATAGGAAATGTCACGGAGCAGGCCAGGTCCCTCGCAGTGATAATCGCACGGGCATCTTCTGATGCGGAACTTTTCGAAGAGACCAAACTGCGCATTCAGGATACCGCTCATGACATGGCCGGGACGGTCTACGAATTCGATCGGGACGTGAACTTCTTCGTACCCAAGAAGCCCATTCCCGGAGCACTCGTCACCTATTTCAAAGGAACGTCTGACGCCGGTGTCCGCGGCATTATGATCACCAAAGCGGATGACGAAGGAAAATTCAACTTCAGGCCACTTCGATCTACCGGAAATATCATGTTGCGTTCTTTTGCCTTGAATGACGAAGGGGAGATTATCTACGCACCGGATTATGGACAGGAAGGAGACGCCACCTTCCCGCTGGACGCTTCCAGCGGTGGCTGGGAAAATTCCACCATGCAGATTGTGTTCCCGGCGCGGGCTCTTGATATATATGAAATCATCGATTCCCGCTATCTGACTGCCCTGGATAACCTTACAATCCTCGGTCCGGACGACGCGGAACCGCAGTGGTACGGGCACAGCTACATTCCGGGTCAGAGCGCTTGGGAAGGTCGTACTGTGCCGGCTGCTGTGGTGTTCGCCAAACCGGGTCAGCGCGTTAAAATGTTGATGGGTACCAGCCTGTTCGGTGTGAAATTTCTTCTCACCAACGCGCCGGACGATCTGTTGGAAAATCCGGTTCAGCCATCGGATGTGGATCTGTCCTTGCTGGAAACTGCGCAGGGTCGGGGCTATCCAATCGACGACGAGCTGATCGTAAATCCTTCGTATCAGGGCGCCAAAGACATGTGGGTCGTGGACGATGCCAGGCTGAAGCAGCTGGCGCGCTTCGGCGTAGAAAATCAACGAATAACGCAGCTTCACGAGGAGGCCCGGGCCAACCTGATAGCTGCGCAGGGATATCTTGCCAACAAGGAATACGACAGGTTCATAGACGCATCGCGAAGGGCCTGGGGTCTTGAGGCACGCGGATATCCGGATGTAAAGGCTACCGCGGATGACACCGTCAAAGGTGTTATTTTCTACTTCATTCTGCTGCTCCCGTTCTCTTTCTTTATGGAACGGCTTGTTTTCGGGTTCTCGACCATTAACAAACGGATCTTCGGATTTTCGCTCTTCTTCGTCTTGGTTTTCCTCGTGTTGCAGTTGATTCACCCGGCATTCAAGCTCAGCACCTCGCCGTATGTTATATTCCTGGCGTTTGTGATCTTCGCGCTCGGTACGGTCGTACTGGTCATCATCATGTCCAAGTTCAATCTGGAAGTGCAGAAGATGAAACGGGCTTCCACCGGTATGCATGAGGCGGATATCGGCCGTCTGAGCGCTACTGCGGTGGCACTTTCCCTCGGTGTTTCTAACCTGCGTAAACGTAAGATGCGTACGTTCCTTACCGCCGTGACCATCACTCTGCTCACGTTCACGGTGCTTTCGTTCACGTCGATTACCACGTCCCTGCAATACTATAAACTCGAGAGGGACAATACGCCGGGCTACGAAGGTACTCTGGTGCGCGACCGGAACTGGAAAGGCCTTCAGCCGTCCGTTTACGACTATCTGAAGAGCGCGTTCCAGGACAAAGCGACGCTGATACCTCGCTCCTGGTTCATGTCGCAGGTAAAAGGTGAGAAAGGATTCTTCGCTTTCAACTCTTCCAATTCTACGCGGGAGAGCTATGTAAACAGCATTCTGGGCCTCAGTCCCGACGAACCCAAGGCCACGAAGCTGGATGATTATCTCCTTGGGGGGCGGTGGTTCGAACCGGGAGAGCGGAATGCGGCTATCCTGCCGGACGATGTGGCCGAAGTGGTGGGATTAAAACCGGAGGATGCAGGATCATCCCATATAGAAATGTTCGGACTGAAACTGGAGGTGGTCGGTATCATCGACTCCAGACGGTTCAATCAGCTGAAGGATCTCGATGATGAGAAACTGACACCGGTTGATCTGGTGCAGGAAAAAGGAAAAATCGCCCAGCGCATCGGAGAGGATCCTCGTCTACAGGGGGAGTCGCCACCGGAAGCGTTCATTCATCTGGAATCCAACAACGTCATGATTCTCCCATTCGATACGGTGATGGAGCTGGAAGGCCAGATGGCCTCGGTCGTCATTACCGACTTCCGGGACGAAGGTGGGCAAACCAATGCTGGGTTCGACAAGGACATTGAGGATTTCCTGTCCCGCGTTGCCATGACGCTGTTCGTGGGTAAAGACGACAAGGTGCATGTGTATAGTTCCATAGGTTCGACATCGATCGGAGGCATCTCCAATTTTCTGATTCCGATCCTGGTGGCGGCGATGATCGTTCTGAACACGATGATGGGCGCGGTCCATGAGCGGTTCCGCGAAATCAGCGTGTACAGTTCGGTGGGACTAGCGCCGAGCCATATCGCCGCACTGTTCCTCGCTGAATCATCTGTGTTCGCTACGGTGGGTGCCGTAATGGGATACCTGGTGGGGCAGTCGCTGACGTTGATTCTGGTCAATACCGACATGCTTGCCGGACTGTCCCTCAACTACTCCTCACTGTCGGCAATCTGGTCTGCCGTCGTAGTTATGGCCACTGTGTTCCTGTCTACTGCATATCCGGCGAAGAAAGCTGCGGACATGGCGGTGCCGGATGTGGGTCGTGAATGGAAATTCCCGGATCCGGAAGGGGACGAATGGAGTTTCGACTTCCCCTTCACGATCGGTAGCGTGGAAGTGCTGGGTATGTACGCCTACCTTACCCGCGTCTTCGAATCATATGAAGAAGGTTCGCTCGGGGCGTTCGTGACGGAAAATGTAGAGATGCGGTCGGAAGTGGTGGACGGAAAAAACGTGTACCAAATCTCTATGATGACATGGTTGGCACCATACGATCTGGGGATTAGTCAGAGGGTGTCTCTGAGTGCGGCACCGGCAGAAGCGGAACATGAGCTTTACGCTGTCTGGGTGGAAATTCACCGGGAAAGTGGTGATGTTGCCTCCTGGCAGAGGATCAATCGCCGTTTCTTGAGTGTGCTGCGTAAGCGCTTCCTGGTCTGGCGTACCCTGTCGCAGGAATTGAAAGGCGAATACGCCGTTACCGGTGATGAGATCCTGAAAATGGACAGAACCGAGGCCACCACCTCCGTATGAAATTCGCCATATGCAACGAAATGTTCCAGGACTGGATTCTGGAGGACGTCTTCCGGCTGGTGGCCGAAATAGGTTACGACGGTGTAGAGATCGCACCGTTCACCCTGGCGGATACGGTTACCGAAATTGATCCGAAGCGCCGTACGGAAATCCGGAAACTGGCGGCTGCATGCGGACTGGACATCACTGGAATTCACTGGTTGTTCATAAGCCCACCGGGCCTGTATCTGAACCACACAGACCATGAGAAACGTCGTCGCACACAGGCTTACCTTTGCGACCTGATCCGATTCTGCGGAGATATCGGCGGCAAGGTTATGGTCGTCGGGTCCCCCAAGCAGCGGGACGTGCTGCCGGATCAAACCTACGAGGCCACCTGGGATCGCACGAAGGAGGTTTTCGAAGCGTGCCTACCTTTGGCTAAGGAATATGATGTGACGATCTGCATGGAACCGCTGGATCATCTCCAGACCAACTTCGTCAACACCCCGCAGGAAGCAGCGCGGATGGTACGGGAGATTGATCATCCTAAATTCCGGATGATCGTGGACGTGCGTGCCACGTATGCTCAGGGTGAGGATATCGTCAAAGCGATACATGAAGTCAAGGATGAGATGGCTTATTTTCACCTGAACGACGCAAACGGGGACGGCCCTGGGTTCGGTGACGTAGACTTTGTTCCGATCCTCAAAGCTCTGAACGATACGGCCTATACCGGTTTTGGTTCGGTAGAGGTGTTCGATTTTACCCTGGGCGGCGACGCCATAGCACGAAAGAGTTACGAAACATTAACGAAAGCGATTGGGAATTGACTTATTTCGTCAAATGTCAACCGCTCGGTAATCGATTGAACGAATTGAAACTCATTAGTCGATCCTCTTATGATTAAAAACAGCATACGGCCCATACTCGATATCAAAGGTATGTCGCGGGTGATGAACCGAATCGCGCATCAGGTAATCGAACGCAACCATGGCGCTGCAGGCATCGCTATCGTAGGCATCCGGCGTCGTGGAGACTGGCTGGCCAAGCGACTGGCAGCGCGGATCAGCTCCATTGAAGGCATAGATATCCCGGTCGGCGCACTCGATATCAATTTGTACCGGGATGATTTCCAGATGCGGTCTTCTCAGCCCATTGTCCGAACCAGTGAAATACCTTTCGATGTGGAAGACCGCACCATCATTCTGGTTGATGATGTTCTGTACACCGGACGCACGATCCGTGCTGCCCTCGATGAACTGACTGACTACGGTCGACCGAAGCGTATTCAACTTGCGGTGCTAATCAACCGGGATGGACGGGAACTGCCGATCCAGGCGGACTATACGGGTGAGCAGGTCCAGATTGCCGCGGACGAAAACGTGGTCGTGCACATCCAGGAAGTAGACGGCGCCGATAATGTGATGGTGGAGCGGAAACCACAATGACAGAAACTGTTAAGAAAGACGAACCAAGGCTGCTCAACCGCCATTTATTAGGTTTGGAACACCTTACCCGCCAGGAAATTCAACTCATTCTCGATACCGCCGACTCCTTCAGAAAAGTCATCGATCGTCCCATTCGAAAAGTCCCGGCCCTGCGAGGTAGAAACATCGTCAATCTGTTCTTCGAATCAAGCACCCGAACCCGCATCTCCTTCGAACTTGCTGAAAAGCAGCTCTCCGCTGACACGGTCAACTTCACCGGAAGTGGCAGCAGTGTTTCAAAAGGAGAGACGCTTCTGGATACGGCGCGAAACGTTGAATCCATGAAGGTGGATTGCGTGGTGGTGCGGCATTCTGCTTCGGGTGCGCCTCATTTTCTCGCAGAGTACCTGAGCCACGCCGTGGTCATCAACGCGGGAGACGGCGCCCATGAACATCCGACCCAGGGATTGCTCGATTTGCATACGATCCGTGACCGCCTGGGTGGTGTAGAGGGAAAACGCGTCGTTATTGTTGGGGACATCGCCCACAGTCGGGTGGCTCGCTCCGATATCTGGGGCCTGCGCGCCATGGGCGCCTCGGTGGCAGTATGCGGTCCGCCCACCATGATGCCGGTGGACATAGAGGACATGGGGGTGGAGGTACACTACCGTCTGAAGGAAGCTATTCGTGACGCCGATGTGATATACATGCTCCGTATACAGATGGAACGGCAGCAGGGAGGACTTTTCCCTTCCCTTCGGGAATATTCCCGTCTGTTCGGTCTCAATGCTGAAAAACTGGCTTGGGCTAAACCGGAAACCATCGTCATGCACCCTGGACCCATCAATCGGGGCGTTGAGCTGGACACCAGTGTGGCGGAAAGCGACCGGGCCGTGATTCTTGACCAAGTGACCAACGGCGTAGCGGTACGCATGGCTGTGCTGTACCTTCTACTTGGAGGAAATGATCGCGATGCCGAATAACGAACCAGAGGTTCTGACAGGAGAAAATACAACCTTCTGCATCCGTGGTGGCCGCATCGTAGATCCATCGTCCGGTCGTGATGAAATTGGTGACATCTGGGTCGTCCAAGGGAAAATCGCGGACGGGTCCGATGACGCAAATGGAACGTCTGCCATTATTGAAGCCGAGGGGTTGGTGGTGACGCCGGGGCTGATCGATACCCGTGTTCATCTCCGAGAGCCTGGGTTTGAATATCAGGAGACCATCGTCAGTGGGGCGCGCTCCGCCGCCGCCGGAGGCTTTACAGGTGTGGTCTGCATGCCCAATACGAATCCAACTGCAGATAGCGCGGAGGTGGTCCGATTCATCCATGAACAGGCGCGCTCTGCCGATACCCGCGTTCATCCCGTGGGCGCCGCGACGAAGGGAACGCAGGGAGAACGGCTTTCCGAGGTCGGTGATATGGTCGCAGCCGGTATCGTGGCTATTTCGGACGGCACCCATACGATCAGGGACGCCGGCATCATGCGAAGGGTGCTGGAATATGCCAGTATGTTCTCCATTCCGGTCATCTCCCATTGCGTGGATGAGACGCTGGCGTTAAATGGTTTGATGAACGAGGGTTATATATCCACCCTGATGGGTCTTAAAGGGATACCAAACGCTGCAGAAGAAATGGCTATCGCACGGGATATCATTCTCGCGGAATTAACGGGATGCCGTTTACATATCGCGCACGTAAGCACTGCAGGCGGCGTGGCGCTGATACGGGAGGCGAAAAAGCGAGGCCTACCGGTAACCACAGAAGTCATGCCCTATCATTGTTTTTTGACGGACGAGGCGGTACGGTCGTATAACCCGAATATGAAACTCCGTCCCCCGCTGCGAACCGCCGCCGATGTGGCTGCAATCAGGGAAGGTCTTGCGGATGGTACAATAGATACCATTGTGTCCAATCATATGCCTAATTCGATTGATGAGAAAACCGTCGAATTCGATGCCGCGCCTTTCGGAACAATCGGTTTGGAAACAACCTTGGGACTGGTGATGACGGAACTGGTCCATACAAATATGTTGAACCTCAACGATGCTGTCCGGCTTATGAGCGTCAATCCTGCCTGTATTTTTGGCCTGGATGGGGGTACGCTCCAGGTAGGCGCCCGTGCTGACATTACGGTTTTCGATCCTGACCGGGAATGGACGGTGGCGGCTAAGGAATTTTACTCCAAATCCAGAAATTCGGCGGTGGACGGGATGGATTTGCGTGGACGTGCAGTACTCACCATCGTCGGCGGCCGCACGATGCAATGGCAAACGGCTTAGGATGAAAACTTCTTGACGTAGTAAGATCTTTGGCCTATTTTCAAAAAGTTTTTCGAGTTTAATGGGTCTTGCTGTATATATCATGTCTCTATGGTGCGTCAGGTGCTTAATGGAACATTATCACTGTTCTCACGTTTCCCTATTAGAGGAATCGTGTGATTGTGTCCCTTGCGATACCGATGCACTGGCCAACAATAAAAATGCGAATCAGCAGTCCCATTGTTGAGTGAGTCTGTATGATTTAAGTTCATTGAAAGGAGTGGATCATGAAATTCAAAGCGTTTATTATTGCGACAGCTGCGGTAGCTGTGCTGATGGGTTTTTTGACTTCTGACGTCTTCGCGCAGGGCATGCAGGTCACCTCTGCTAAAGTCTATATTAAGCAGAACGAATGGGATAAAGCGGAAGCGTTGCTAACTGAAGCCCTGGCGAAGGACGCAGAACACAGGGATGCCAATTTTTTTATGGGCTATGTCCGTTATACCCAGGGGCGTTATGAAGAAATGCTTGACCACTGGAGCAAATTTGAAGCTAAGAAACTCGGACGTAGAGAAAGAGACATTCATAAGAAAACGATCAAGGACCTTTACATAGAGGCGTTCAACAAGGGTATCGAAGGGTTCAATGCTCAAGACTGGCCTGCCACCATCTCCAATTTTAAAGTTGCAGTACGCTTGAAACCGGATAAAAAGGATTTCCAACCAGAAACGAACCTGGGATTCGCGCAGATCAGCGCCGGTGAGCTGGATGATGGTATCGCAACGCTCGAAATAGTGATCGAAGCTGATCCCAAAAATGCGGATATCTGGAACGGTTTGCTGGCAGGCTACATCAGAAAAGAAGATCACAAAAATATCATCCGGGCCTATGAAAATTATCTCCCGCTGATCAATCAGCACGATTCCAACGATTATTACCGGTTGGGTCGGTCCCACAGCGTGCTCGGTGATACTCTGAAAGCTGCCGAAGTATATGAAGCGGCAATGGAAGTGGTGCCGGAAGAGATGAATTTTTACCTGATGTCCAGTGAAATCCACGCACGTTTCGGGAACAACAATAAAGCCGCAGACATCCTTGAGCGCGCCCATAAAGTAGATGAAACAGACACAAAAATCCTGAATAGTCTGGGTGTCCTGTATTACATTGCGAAGGATTACCAAAAGGCTATCAGTTCGCTGCAAAAACTCGTAGAGCTGGAACCTCTCGACATCGACGGCTGGCAGAATCTGGGTGACGCGTTCTTCGGTCTCGCAAGCGTGGCCAACGAAGCAGGTGACACGGCAAAGGGTAATGAATATACCGCCAAAGGTAAAGAGTACGAAAGTAAATCAAAGGAACTGATGAGGACCGGCACAGGTAAATAACGCTGACCATCGGCTAATCTCTGACGTCAACAAAAGGCATCCAGCAATGGATGCCTTTTGTCGTTTGAAAACTGCGCCTACAAACCTGTTGACAGTTTTATCCTGCTCGTCTATAATACTTGAGAATGTTTACAGTCCTCAGGATTTACCGTCTACCGGCTACCGGGATTCCCTCTGGCCCATGCAACTCCGAATTTCATCCCCAGAAAAGACCATCTCTATAGCTGTCCTGGTTTGTTGTGCCTGTGTTGCCTGTGGCGGCCCTGCGGCTACTGCATTCTCCGGCGGGAGAACACGGGCTATCTTCGAGGCTGATAGACCGTTTGATGATGCACCGTTATCCGAGGCCGATTTTGTCGGCAACGATCAGCTTAACCACCGGTCTCCATCATCTCCTCCAGCGCCTCAAACGTCCGAAGCACTTCCACCTCTATCCTCTCGGCCGGTTCTTGGTTACCGTGTGCAGGTTCACTCCTTCAGGGATCGAAACACGGCCGAAGCGGCCATGTCACAATTGCGGCGGCGGTTCAATATGGGTGACGTACGTCTCCACATCGATCATGAGCCGCCCTATCATAAGGTCCGGGTCGGTGATTTTCGTTCGAAAGAAAATGCCGCCCGCATTCTGAAAAAGATCCAATCCCGGAAAGAATATCGTGACGCATGGATTGTAGATACCATGGTGAATCCGTAGGGGCCATGTAGATTCCTCTGCTTTGGTGATCAGAACAGGAGACCTCCGGTAATGAGTACAGCTTACAGCCAGTTAAACCCCGGAAAACGATACCTGATGGGGCCGGGCCCCAGTGATATGCACCAGCGGGTGTATCAGGCAATGTCCGCGCCCCTGGTGGGTCATCTGGATCCCTATTTTCAAAAACTGATGGAAGAAACGAAACATCTGTTGCGCTATGTCTTCCAAACGCAAAATGAATGGACCATCCCTATCTCCGCTACCGGTTCCGCGGGAATGGAAACCTGCTTCTGTAATCTCATCGAACCGGATGACGAAGTGCTCATTTGCGTTGCCGGTTATTTTGGTGATCGGATGACGCAGATGGTGGGGCGTCACGGGGGGCGGTTGGTACGACTGGACGGCGAGTGGGGTAAGCCGTTTGCGCCTGACCAGGTAAAACAGGCGTTGGATGGATGCCAGGCAAAGATCGTGGGAATCGTTCATGCGGAAACTTCTACTGGCGTCATGCAGCCAATAGCTGAAATTGCCCGGATCGTGCACGATCATGACGCACTGCTTATAGTTGATACCGTAGCGTCACTGGGTGGAACGGACATTCCGGTCGATCACTGGGGCATCGATGTGTGCTATACCGGAAGTCAGAAATGCCTCAGCGCACCACCTGGCGTAGCGCCGTTGACGATGAACGAGCGGGCGCGGCAGAAGATCCTCAATCGAACGGTCCCCGTCGATAGCTGGTATCTGGATATGGCACTGCTGATGAAATACTGGGGTAGCGACCGCTTATATCATCACACGGCACCGGTAACCATGATCTATGCGCTCCGGGAGGCACTGATATTGATCCATGAAGAAGGCCTGGAAAAGAGCTTTGCACGGCATAGGCTGAACTACCGCGCGTTTGAAGCAGGTGTGGACGCCATGGGGCTCTCTTTCTTCGTGGAGGAACCTTACCGTGCGCCCATGATCAACCCGATTCTGGTGCCGGAAGGCGTCGATGAGGCGAAGCTGCGGGGGCGGTTGTTGGGAGAATACGACATCGAGGTAGGCGGCGGTCTGGGCGCACTCAAGGGCAAAGCTTTCCGGGTCGGTCTTATGGGACAGGGCTCCCAGAAAGACCATGTGCTGCTGTTCCTGGGCGCACTGGAAGAGGCCCTTCTTGCGGAAGGTCATCAGGTAAACGATAGCGGAGTCTCGGCTGCAGGTGAAATTTATAGCCAGGAATAACATCTGCGGTCTTTTGAAAGGAAATCAATCATGTATTTCTATGAAAATTCCGACATGACCCACAGCACCATAGCGCCGGGATTCGATATCGATGTGATAACCGGTGAAAAAGGCCAGATGTCATTCGTCACTCTGGAGCCGGGCGCGACGGTGCCGATGCACGATCACCCTCATGAACAGATGGGATATATCATGGAGGGTGATTTCGATTTTACGATTGGTGACGAAACGCGGAGAGTGAAACCCGGTGATAAATACGTCATTCCCGGTGGCGTTACGCACGGTATCACGAAAGTATATATCAGGTCTCTGGCTCTGGATATCTTCAGTCCGCCGAGAGAAGAATACGCTTAGTTCGTGCCGTTCAGTTTTGGTCATACTTCCATGAAGAGTAGGTTCAAACTTGGTGAGGATGCGCCGTTTGTCCGGTACGCTCTGAGTTCCAGGTCGGTACTCTACAGCGCCCTTTTCGCGTTACCGTTGTTTCTGCTCTATGAAGCGATGGCGCTCATTTTTCGTGAGGAAGTCGACAACATCCGCAACGGAGCGGATGTGCTGCTGAAGCAGCTTCTCGGGTTGGTGGGTGTGCACGGTCTTATCAACGTCAGCCTCGTGATGCTCGTCGGACTCCTGGTCGTAATAGGGTACAACAGAAATCAGGTATCGGGTCCGATCCGTATTCGCTATTTTGCTCTGATGTTTGGTGAGAGTATTTTATATGGACTCGGTTTGGGAATGGTTGTTTCCTGGATCGTACAGATGATGCTCTTGGCGACCGGAACCGGTAATTTGCAGACGCAGATCATTATTTCTCTGGGCGCCGGTGTGTATGAAGAACTGGTGTTTCGCGTATTTTTGGTCTCCGGTCTGTTCCTGTTTCTACATCGGCTGCTCGGGTTTCGTAACTTTTCGGCGTATGTGATCTCCGCCGTGGCCGCCGCGCTCATCTTTTCCTGGTTCCATTACGTAGGTCCCCTGGGAGACACTTGGGCACTGCACTCGTTTCTGTACCGTTTTGTTGCCGGCCTGGTTCTATCCGGTCTATACATCCTTCGCGGCTACGGCATCACGGCATACACTCATGCACTCTATGACCTGTTCGTGACGTTCAGCGCTGTATGATGAGACGCCATTGTATCCTTTTCTCTTTGAAATTGGACCCGTAGCGGTCCCCAGCTTCGGCGTCATGATGATGACCGGTTTTCTGGGAAGCATGCTCCTACTCAGGCGAGAACTGATCCGGAAGGAGATGGACGGGGCGCTGGCGGAAACGCTGGCTGTGGCGGCCATGATCGGAGGACTGGTTGGTGCGAAGATCTATTTTATCGTCGAAGCATGGTCGTATGTCTGGAACGACCCATACACGTACTTCCTGACCGGCGCCGGGTTTACATTTTTCGGTGGCTTCATAGGTGGCTTCATCGGGGTGCTGATGGTCACTCGGAAGCGGCATCTTCCGTTTCTCCCGGTACTTGACGCCATCGGCCTGACGCTTCCCATCGGTTACGGTATAGGCCGTATCGGCTGCCAGTTGGCGGGTGACGGTGATTATGGCACGCCGACCGACCTTCCCTGGGGCATGGCATATCCCAACGGTGTGGTCCCCACGCTGGAACGCGTGCATCCAACTCCGGTCTATGAAACGTTGTATTCCGTGCTGACTCTGTGTATACTGTTGAAACTGAGAGTCCGTCTTCACAAACCCGGGCAACTGTTCTGTGTCTACCTCATCATGATCGGCTTCAGTCGGTTTTTTGTGGAGTTTATCCGTATAAATCCGGCCGTTCTATTCGGCCTCTCGGATGCCCAGATCATCAGTATTCTCATGATGCTCACCGGCGGGATTTGCCTGCGGGTGAAGTCGCGAAAATCACTAGCAGTCAGCAATGAAACCACCAGTTTTTAGTTCAATTCACACAAAGGAGAAGTGATGTCCAGTTTACCCTACGATCGTTCCGTGCAGCTTTGGAAAATGACCCGACGCCAGTTCCGGGAGGGTATTAACGACGGTAGCCTTAAAGCCGCTATTATTCCCACCGGTAGTACGGAACAACACAACGAACACCTGGAAATGTCTCACGATACCGCCAGCGCGGTACATGTGTCCTCTCTGGCAGCGCAGAAACTGTATCCAAATGTGGTGGTGACCACACCGATCGCCATCGGCATTTCAGAGCACTGGATGGACCACAAGGGTACACTCACGACTCGCCCGGAGATATTCACCGAGCTGTTATATGACGTGGCCGACAGCATGAAACGAGGTGGCATACAACACGTGATGGCTATCAACGGCCATGCCGGTAACGCGGGACCAGTCAACAATGTTTTGGATGACCTGAAATCGCGCCTCGGTATTGATTTCCGGTTTCATTCCTATTGGGAATCGTTCGACGAAAATCTTGTCAAGAAGCAGATGGAATCCGGTAACTGCCCCGGCCATGCCAGTGAGTTCGAGACGTCTTTTGCATTCGCTGCTTTTCCCCGTCAAATACACTGGGAGGGTGTGGATTACGACAACGCCGACCTCACCATAGGTGAGGTCGATCGGGCTACCCAGGACCGGGACTTCCATCACGAAGCCAAACTGGCCAATGCAGTCAAAGGCCAGGCTATGATCGACGTGGCTGTAGACTGGGTGGCGTCCAAGGTTCAGGAGATGATCGGGAGCTAATTTTCCTGGAGAGAAAGGAGTATCATGCCGAAGTCATCATTCGACCCGCTCCGAGTCGGGCTGATCGGATGCGGTAATATCGCAGGGGGTTACGGAGGAAGTCTGTCCACCCGCCCCGACCTTATTGACATCATTGGGGCGTTTGATATCGATGCGGACAAGAGACATGCATTTACATCCGAATTCGGTGGCAAAGGATACGATACTCTTGACGCATTACTTGCCGATCCGGATATCGAGGCGGTAATCAATCTCACAGCCCACCATGCTCATGCTGAAGTTTCTTCACTGGCAATGAAGGCCGGAAAACACGTACACAGCGAGAAGCCGCTTGCTGCCTCGCGGGAAGACGGACGAATGCTGCTGGATCTGGCCGAACAGCAGGGCGTTCGACTGAGCTGCAGTCCGTTCACTTTTCTGGGAGAAGGTCAGCAGACCGTGTGGAAAGCCATTCGAGATGGTGCGATCGGGCAAGTGCGCCTGGTCTATGCGGAGATGAATTGGAACTGGATTGAGGCGTGGCACCCCGCTCCGGAGGGCTTCTTCGCAAGGGGTGCCGGTCCACTGCTCGACGTGGGAGTATATCCCCTTACGTTCCTCACCACGCTCTTGGGTCCGGTAGACCGAGTGATTGGTACCGGTGGCTACCTGAAAGAGGAACGCACTATCGGGAATGGGCCGCTGGCCGGACAGACGTTTCAAGTCGGTACGCCGGATCATGTAACAGGTCACTTGGAATTCGCATCCGGAGCAGTGGGCCGTGTTACCGCTAGCTTCTACGCTGCGAGTCATCAGACCGGCTGTGAATTTCACGGTGACGAGGGCGCCTTATTTATCAGCACACCGCACGATTTCGACGGTACGATTGAGATGCGGAAAGGGCGGGACGGCCCTTGGACGAATATGCCACTGATAAAAGAAGGCTACCACGGAGTAGAATGGGGCCGTGCGGTGTTTGAGCTGGCCGAGGTGGTCCGAATCGGTAAACCCCAGATGGTCACCGGTGCCCAGGCTAACCATGTGCTCGATATCTGTCTCGGCATCATAGAATCGATCGAAGACGGCGGTCCCAGAGAGGTAACGTCAGCCTTCCAGCCGCCTCCGCCTTATGATTACGCTTAATCTGGGATGACTTCCCCAGTAAGCCAAGGAGCCACCTGTGCCGCCTCCAAACGCCCATTGGAAATATTACCACGAATTGCGTCCCGATGAGTTAGCGGCCTGCAGGGATGCGACGCCGGTGGCGTTCTGGCCGTTGGGGTTGCTCGAGCACCACGGCTGGCATCTGCCTGTCGGATTCGACGGCATAAAGGCGGAGCGCATCTGTGTACGTATCGCGAAAAAGACGGGCGGTCTGATTTTTCCAACCATGTGGTGGGGTACTGGTGGAGGACACGGGGATTTCCAGTGGACCCACTACCAGCCGGAAGACGCCGTCGTGTCAATGCTGACTACGACCACACAACAATTAATATCGTTCGGATTCCGTGTGATCGTCCTGATGGCGGGCCATTATCCCTGGCAGAAATTGCTGGACCGGCACCTACCGTCGATCCAGGAAGCGTATCCGGATGTTTTGCTCATCTGGGGTACGGAGGCGTCCGTGGGTGGAAAGGCGGTTAAGCTGCCGGGAGATCATGCGGCCCGGGAGGAGACGTCATACGGCCTCGCTTTGTTCCCGGGGTTGGTGGATATGGACGCCATGCACTCCGGGCGAAGCGAAACCGAATCCTGGCCGGAAGGTCAGGTGCCGCCCCTTGAACAACGCCATCTCGGCGTAGAGTTCAACGCAAACCACCCCCTTTTTGCCCAGTTAGGAGAAGACGCCCGGACCGCAACGACCGCTCGGGGTGAGGACGGCATCGCTCGACTCGTTGATTTTCTCTCTGGCGTGATCATGGAACGTCTATAGAAACACTTCACCAAAGAAACCGTGACCTCACTCATCGGTTGAGACCGTATCAGGAATTGCGCTCGCACTCAGGCGGAAACAAAGGCGGATATGCATCGCCGCCTGGCAGGGGACTCATCCGATCGAGTTATTGATTCAACAAAATAAAGCGTCCGCGGTTTAAATCTGTACAAGCTCGATTAACACACCGTCCGGATCTAGCGCGCATACTACTCCGCCGGCGTCCGGAGCGGAAACCGGTTCCGATAGAAACGATACACCTTTTTCCTGCAAATCATCTCTTGTCTGATAGACGTCTTCAACGAAAAATGTCAGCCAGCGTACGCCGGCGGCAAAGTCATGAGACCGGCGGGGCGGTGGAATTTGGGTTTCCATCAGCTTGATCAACGTCCGACCTGCCCGTAGCCGTACCTGCCGGAATCCGGTAGGTGCCAGGCCCGCGCCGGTTGCTACATCGTCCGGTATCTCAATATCGAGTACGACCTCCAGGCCGAGTTGATCGCGATAAAATCGCAGAGACTCTTCGAAATGACTGCAGGTGATGGCGATATCCACAACGGGACGGGTAAGCGTTAACATGATTTAACTCCTTGTTGGTTATTGATGTCTCAAGGACTTCCTCTGGTGCAATCATGGTCAGTTAATTCTATAGTTACACAGGAGAATCCGATGACCCAATTGTTGGAAATAGGGGCCCGACGTGAATTGTTTGTTGATGACTATCTGGTCGACCGACTGATCGATACTAGCTTCCACCTGCACCCGCCGATCCGGCGGGAGGTTGTGTTCCAGGTTAGAGCGCCTTTGGAAAACGCCTGCACCGGCTGTTACAATTTCACCCGTGACGGCGACCGAATTCTCGTGTATTACCGAGGGTTCTACCCCATAGGTGAACAGGGAGCCGACCTGGGAGAACGCCAGACCACCAACCTGCTGACCAGTACCGATGGTATCACGTTTGAGCGACCGAATCTGGGATTGATAGATGATGGAAGCAACAATATCCTCAATCGGGGTATCCATGCCCATAATTTCTGCACATTTCTAGACGGGAAACCCGGTATACCACTTGACGAGCGCTTCAAGGCGGTTGGCGGCGTGGGCAAGGACAGTCTATACGGCTTTGTGTCGCCTGATGGTCTAAACTGGGCTAAGGTCCAGGAAGAACCGCTCCACATCACGGGCGCCTTCGATTCAGTGAACGTGCCGCTATGGGATCCTCATGCCCAATGTTACAGAATTTTCAGCCGCTACTTCGCGGAAACCCCGAATGGTATGATACGCGCCATACAGAGCTGCGTCTCGGACGATTTTATCCACTGGAGCGAGCCGGAGCCACACGTATACGACGAGGGGCTTCCCCTGGAACATTTCTATACGAACGCTACTGTCCCCTGCCCCGGTGCCGAACATATTCTGCTTTCGTTTCCGATGCGGTTTCTGCCGGATCGGGTGGTTGACACGGCCGGCATGGATTATCCGGGACGAGGCCTGTCCGATGCGGTGTTCATGTCCAGCCGTGACGGGGTTCATTGGACACGCACCTTTCCGGAGGCATGGATCAGGCCGGGCACGGACTACCGCAACTGGTCCCACAGAAGCTGCACCCCGGCCGTAGGGCTCGTTGAAACTGCTCCGGATGAATGGTCCATGTACATTTCCGAACATTACGGATGGGATACAAACCGAATACGCAGGCTAACGGTCCGCCCCCACGGGTTTGCTTCCGTCCGGGCGGGATACCACGGTGGTGAAATCATCACAAAACCGATCAAGTTTGCCGTCGGTAACCTTTATTTGAATTATGCAACCTCGGCTGCCGGATCGATTGCCGTGGAAATTCAGGATGCCTCAGGAACCCCGATCGAAGGTTACAAGTCACAGGACATGGATCCCATCTATGGCGACGCATTCGACAGGGAGATCCGCTGGCATCACCAATTCAATTTGTCGCGGCTGAAAAACACACCGGTTCGATTGCGTTTTATTCTGAATGATGCCGACCTGTTCTCTTTCCGTGTTGGACAGAGCACGTGATGGATTTCCGATTCTCCCTCGAATTGACCGTACGCGATTACGAATGCGATTTCCAGGGCATCGTGAACAACGCGGTATATCTCAATTACCTGGAACATGCTCGGCACGTCTTTGGGAAGTCTGTGGGCCTCGATGTTGTCGAACTGGCAACGCGCGGCATCAATGTGGTCCTGGTCCGTTCAGAGATAGAATACCGGGCCTCTCTGCGGACCGGTGATTCCTTTAAGGTAGCGCTGAATGTTAACCGATGCTCCCGCTTAAAATTTGCGTTTGACCAGCGTATATACAGAATACCGGCTGAATGTGCTGAAGCGACATATATCAGATCAAATTTGATTCTCAAAGCCCTGATGACGGCTACAGCCTTAAATGAACACGGCCGACCATTCCAGGCTCCAGAACTGGATGCACTATTCAGGAATGAGCCCATGTCGCGGGATTAATGCAAACTCCAATTATTTGAGGCATCTGTGCGTGTGTGGCATGTTATGGTCTGCGCCCTTGTACCCCCCAGGTAGGTACGGCGCTGTAGGCGCATCTGTTGACACGGGAAAAAGGACGTTGCAGATGCCTATCCCGTCATGGCATCCCCTCAGTTTGTGAAATGACAGGATCCGGCCACATTGCCTGGTCCACATCGGGTCGATCCTTGGTTGGCAGCTGTCGTCCATTTTGACACCCGGACGTTCGCTGGCCACCGCTCTTACGATCCGCCACCGATGGCGTTGACAATCCACGGCTCAAGGCAGTCTACCCTTCCTCAACGCCGGTCGAGTGCTTGCTGATTTTACGATAAAAATATGGAGCAAGAGATACTACGATCAGAAGCCCCATAGAAATCCCAGCATTGGTCAGCGCAGCTTCCCGAGCGGCCGCCGCGGCTGATTCATTCTGAACTCCTGAACCCGAGAAATACAATTGGGCGAGGGCGGCGGAGGCGTAGACATACACCAGGATACCGGGGATCATACCGAACAGCGTGCCCAGCAGGTAGTGGACGTAACGGACACCGGACAGGCCGAAGGCATAGTTGAGCATGTTGAACGGAACCATCGGAATCAGCCGAAGTTGGAGCACACGCAGCAGTCCCTGATTCCTGATCAGACGATCCAAAGTTTCGATGCGGCCTTTTACTTTACGCGCTACATAATCCCGCCCAAGTTTACGTGCCAGACCGAACGTCAGATTGGCGCCCAGGTTGGCACCTATGAAAACATAGATAGCGCCGTTGACTGTCCCGAAGGTCAGACCGCCCAATATGGTAAGCAGCAGTCCCGGTGCTGCTACAAGCGTTCCGCTTACGTAAATGCCGATATAAGCCAGCGGCGCCCACCAGAATTTAGCGATGGAGGCGAAGAAAGTCTGGAGTCGTTCCGGCGACAAATATTCGCTTAGCGGCGGGAACCGGAATGCCAGGATTCCGGCAGCAACGATCGCCACGAGTATTAATGCCTTTGCCGCCGAACCGGAACGGGAGGCTTCTTCTCCATTGGAAACATTCACTGATACAGGCATATGTGATCCCTTTGTCGAATGTCTTCCACCTACTGACGTGATTGATCGTTCAGGTGCCAGTCGTAGTCAAGGTTCTTTACCTTCAATCCAGATGAATCCAGGAAGGCCCTGTCATCCGCATCACTGAGGAATGGTTTTATAAACGCCAGGCGTTCCATCTTGTTTTTGCCGAAATCGTCTTTATACCAGTCCATGATAGGCGACTGATGCACGCTGCCGGCAGACCGGTCGATACGAAACTTTTTCGGATCGGAGAAGAAATCGCGTGTGCTCCTGGTCAGTTGGTCGTCCAGCCGGTTGCCCGTGTACGGTTCGTTGAGCAGTTTTGGGCAGCTGACAGAAGCGCAGACAATCGCGAAGTGGATCCTCGGATCGCCCATTTTTCGTAGGATATCATGCTCGATATCGTCCAGGGAATATGCCGTGCCGTTGACCTGCATTTTATAATCCTTCCAGATATTATAGCCTATGACACTCACATGTTCCCGAATGCTTTTGGTGGGATAAAAATACAGGATGCCTTTGATGGTCAGGGCGTTATATGCATTGATCCAGTATGCGAGCCTCTCGGCCCGGTCCCGTAACTGTTCCGGATCGACATCCCCCAACGCATCCAGGTACGCCTGCAGCCTTGCCCCATCCTGTGCTTTCAACTGGCGATATGCAACGAATCCTTCCTGGTCCACATATCGCTTCAGTAGGGTATCGTATATGCTGTGATCTATGCGACCGTTTTTCACAATCTTCACCTCCGATTGGGCCGATGCCTGCACGGTTATCATCAAGATAAAACCTGTTAAAGCTAAAGAACGCATGGATTTTCTCTCCCAAGCCTGTTTTTGAAGACCTGCCGTCCAATCCTGTATCAGATGAAGGAATCCGAAAAAGTGTTCCCGGTGTATGGTCAATAAATCCCGGTTCGGGAAATTCCAGGTGCTATCTGTACTAACACCTTGCTGCTGTGAAAAATTATTATATTGTGATCTCTCAAACAGCATTATAATATGCTGTGGTGGCGTGAGATTATCAATGATGAAATCGGCGGTGGACCGCTCTCAGGAACCTTCTATTCGAAGACAGTCGTCCGATCTCGGTACACATCCCGGCAGAATTCATGATCGATCAGCTGCACGGCGCCTATTCCCTCCTGGGCCCCACCTTCACCACCCGCCATCTGCATTTCTCATACGAACGATTGGGGAAACGTATGGTTGGAAGGGCCCGATACCTCCCGGAAAAAGATACCGAAGAATTCCATTGCAATAACGGTTCGGTGTTATTTGCATGGCACGATTACGGTTCTGTGTTATATTACCTATTCAATAAAGCCCGGACTTTTAAAACCATATCAAGGAGTGATCCATGAACAAAAGGAAGCGAATTTACGTCATTCAGGGCATCATCGCCATCCTGGTTCTCGGCGGTATCGCCGTAGCATGGTTAAGTGTTACTCAGCCGCAGCCAGAGCAAGCAACAACGGCGATGGCCGGTAACGACATGGTCAGTATGGAAGCACCGGATTTTGTGCTTCCCGACCTGGAAAATAAGCCCGTAAAACTATCCGATTTTGAAGGTCAGGTACGGATTATAGATTTCTGGGCCACCTGGTGTCCGCCGTGCCGGGAGGAAATTCCCCATTTCCAGGCTCTGCATGAACAGTACGGCGACAATGGTCTGACTGTCATTGGCATCTCTCTGGATCAGAATGGAGCGGAGGCAGTCATTCCGTTCGGCAGGAAGATGAAAATGACGTATACGTCGGTCATCGGTAACCCGGAAGTCGTACAGGCCTACGGCGGCATCCAATACATCCCGACCACCTTCATGATCGACAAACGGGGTCTTATCTTTCGCAAATATGTCGGCTATACTGACCTGGCTACCCTGGAAGGCGATGTCAAGACTCTTCTGGCGCAATAGAGCAAACAGCACAGCATCGTTCCTGCAAGAAGTGATATTCTGCCAATTCGTATCACGATATCGCCAAATGGGGCGGCGATTAGACATTGTTATCAATAAAGAACAGTGCGCTAAAAATTCCAACGCTCTTATCCGGTTCATTGGCCGGACAAGTCAATTTTCAGTGCGTTTTTTCTTGACGGTGCGACTACTGCGGTCTGCGCCGTGGAATGCACCCGTTGAAAGCCCCGATACTTCTTCTCAGAATTATTCCAACGTCGCATATTTCGATCAAAAACGCACAAGAACAAAGTGCGGCATTCAGCGTAAAACCAACAGAAATGTCAAAATGCCTTGACGGGTCTTCTGTATTCGCCTAATGTATTGCGATTTCCCCAATTCATTCCCTAAATGTCACCGGTATACCTGAGGGATATAATCCATGGCCCGATCTGCCGGTTCATTGACGCCTGCCATGGCGCAGTATGCCAGAATGAAGTCGCAGTATCCGGATGCGATTCTGTTTTTCCGAATGGGCGATTTCTACGAGACTTTCGATGACGACGCCAAAGTCGCCTCTAAAGTCCTTGGTTTGACGCTCACGGCCCGTAATCATGGCGGACCGAATAAGACCCCGCTGGCCGGTGTTCCGCATCATGCGGTGGAAAAATACATCTCTAAACTGATCCAATCTGGATACAAGGTTGCGGTTTGTGAGCAGGTAGAAGATCCTAAAAAAGCCAAGGGAGTGGTTAAGCGGGACGTCGTCGAGGTGGTAACGCCCGGCACCTCCATGCTGACACAGACGCTTGATTCGACCAGGAACAATTACATCGTCAGTCTGGTACCCGGCCACGATCATTATGGATTAGCCATGGTGGACCTATCCACAGGTGAGTTCCATGTGGCAGAGATGGTCGAGGCCGATCTGGTCAACGAACTGAATCGCCTGAGCCCGTCCGAGGCGGTTGTTTCGTACGGATCGGCAGAGCATACGGAAGCGCTGCTGCTGCCCCGATATCCCGATATTACCATCAGCCGCCTCGACGAATGGGCCTTTTCCTTTGATCATGCGCACGAGGCGCTGCTCGATCATTTCGAAACCCACTCGCTCAAGGGCTTCGGTGTCGATGATCTGGTTGCAGGTGTCGCAGCGGCTGGCGCCATGCTGGTGTATCTGAAGGACACCCAGAAGAACCGGCTCGCGCACCTCAAGCAAATCTCCCGTTACAACATCACCGAATGGATGTTGATGGATGTGGCGACGCAGCGAAACCTGGAACTCACCGCCTCGTTGCGGGATGGTGGTCTGGAGGGTACGCTGTTGTCGGTCATGGACCGTACCTACACGCCTATGGGCGCCCGGTTTCTGAGGCGGGCTATTACCAGGCCGCTTGTGTCGGTACCCGCCATTCACCTGCGCCACGAAACGGTCAAAGAGCTGGTGGATCGTCATGAAGTCCGGGACCAGGTCGCCGGTCTGCTGAAATCGGTCGGTGACGCGGAAAGGCTAGCCGCGCGTGTCGGTTCAGAACGCGCCAATGCAAGGGACCTGGTCGGCTTGAGGGAGATGCTCAGACTTATCCCCACTCTGAAAGTCGTGCTGGCAGACACCGATACCGAGTTGCTGAAGATGTTGCGGAAACAGCTCAACGCCCTGGAAGAATTGGCGGCGGAGATCGGACGGGCAATCGTGGAGGCGCCGCCCCTGTCTCTGACGGAAGGCGGCCTGATACAATCGGGATATGATACCACTCTGGATGATCTCCGCGCCATCAGTTCCGATGGCAAACAGTGGATTGCCAACCTCCAGCATCAGGAGCGTGAGCGTACCGGCATTTCATCGCTGAAGGTTGATTACAACAAGGTGTTCGGCTACTATATCGAAGTAACCAAGACTAACCTGGAGCGCCTGACCGGGGAATACACCCGCAAGCAGACCATGCGGAATGCGGAGCGATTTATTACGCCGGAGCTTAAGGAATACGAAGAAAAAATTCTAGGCGCCGAGGAGAAGATCGTGGCACTGGAGTATGAGCTGTTCATGAATTTGAGAACTCAGGTGGCCGGTCATCTGGTCCAGATTCTAGACAATGCACGCTCCATTGCCCAAATCGATTTTCTAACCACACTGGCGGCCGTGGCGGTACAGAACGACTATGTGGCGCCCGAAATCGAGGAAGGGACCGCCATTGAAATTCTGGACGGCAGACATCCAGTCGTGGAACAGCTTCTACATGGTGAACCGTTCGTACCCAATGATGTCCACCTGGACACGAAGGACGAGCAGATCGCACTGATCACTGGTCCGAACATGGCGGGCAAGAGTACATTCCTCAGGCAGACCGGTCTGATCGTCCTGATGGCGCAGCTCGGATCCTTCGTTCCGGCCCGGTCGGCTCGGATAGGTGTTGTGGACCGGATATTTACGCGTGTGGGGGCGTCGGACAACCTGGCTCGGGGGGAAAGTACATTCCTGGTAGAAATGAATGAAACCGCAAATATTCTGAACAACGCCACTCCCAACAGCCTAATTTTACTCGACGAAATAGGCCGGGGTACAAGCACTTTCGATGGCTTGAGCATCGCCTGGGCGGTAACAGAATACCTGCACAATATGACCGGTCGGGCCGCAAAAACACTCTTTGCGACCCATTATCATGAGTTGTGTGAACTGGAGGAATTGCTGACGCGTGTACGCAACTATAGCGTTGCCATAAGCGAGCGGGGGAACAGGATCAATTTTCTGCGCAAGGTCGTGCGGGGCGGAAGCGACCGCAGTTACGGAATCCAGGTTGCCCGTCTGGCCGGATTGCCCGATGAAGTCGTCGAACGGGCAAAAACGGTGCTAGCCAACCTCGAGTCGGAAGGAGTGACGCCGGCCGGCACCCCAGGCCACGTGACGCCTAGTTCCGGGGAAGATGCGTATCAGCTGAGTTTATTCGTACCCCCGGACAACCCGGTAATCGACGAACTGAAAAATATAGATATCAATGCTCTGACGCCCCTGGAAGCCCTTACCATATTGCATAGTTTCCAACAGAAAGCAGTATCCAACAACAGGCACGGATAGGAGCTGGGCATGAATTGTCCCCACTGCGGTGGTACGGATAGACACCGTTCGAGACGCAACCAGTTTGAGCGTGCCTTCAACTGGTTGTTCTGGTACCACCAGCGCCCCTTTCGGTGTACAAAATGCAGAACTCGGTACTGGGTCCGGCTGGAACCGAGGGTTTGGCGCCGTGGCCTGAGGAAAGAGGGTGTCAAGGTCTTCCGTTCCTGGGGACTATCCCTCGCGGCTATGGCTTTGGCTGCACTGGTAGCCTGGATCATGAGTATTGCCCGACACCAGACGTTGAGAGGCACTGTATTTGAGGCCGCCCTGAAACAAGAATTGAGGCAACGTCTGGATGAAACGGACCTCAGCGATGAACTGAAAATAAAAGCTGAGCAGTTTTTCGACAAACGATAAAGAATAGCGGCACAAACAGTTGACGGGCCAGGTATTGTTAAGGGCTCTTGCCTGCCATAGGCTTTCCAGAGTATTTTACCCTATTTGTGCGTTAACAGGTAACCTGTGACAGGGAGGATCCATCCAAACCATCTCCCGTGGATATTTAGTCTTCACGAAGGTTGTGCTTGCCGCTAGGGGGGTATCTGAACAGTGGGCGGAAGCAAGCGGCTGTGTAGGTATTGTATCGAGAAATAACCAGGGAGATTTTTACCTGTCCGCCACTGACCTTATGGTGCCACGACCACTCCTTGTTCCTGGAAGATAGCCCGCGACGCAACGAACGCCCGCTGAACCGGGTAAAAACCGTCCGCGGCCTGCAGCGCCTGATCGAGCTGCTCCGGAGAGTTTAGCCGCACGATCAGGCTGGCTGCAACCGGATGAATCAGTGTGACCTTCATGGCGAAGGTAAACATGATTCCAACGCATTCCCAAGGGCTGCTTTCACCAGTTCGAATCGGTCGCATGCCCCATTTCAATTATACAGTAGTAGGCCACCATTCTGGTGAAATGGTTGGTCTTCATAGCCCTACCGCGAACGCGGGCAGATAGCCGACTTTACTTTCCTATTTCACATCTCGATTATAGGATTCTACAAGGGTAGAATGCTGGGAATTCGTTCGTCGTCCGTATTGGACCGAAAGAAATTCCCGATGCTACAGGATCCTTTTTACCGAATCTACGGTGCTGAAATCCAGTCCCTTATGACAGGAAAATAAGTATTGAAGACTACACTTAAATTTCTAACTGTATGTTCCCTCACCGATTTCCGTTTCTGATTGGCGGTTGTATTTCCTTTGTTCTTATGTTACAATGGCCATGTCAGACTTGGCAAGTGGCGGGTGAACCCAACCTTCGCATCGGATCCAATTCGGGATAATATCCCCGGTCACGCACATCGATCTAGCCAAAGCTCATGAATGGGAACACCACTCCCCTTCACGATACCAACACTCGCCTCTGTGGTAAAGACGGCATGGACGAAGCAGATTTTGCTGGGGAGGCGTGTCTCAAACGCAACGTCGAATCTAAAATCCTGCCCGAATACCTGCGGAGAAACCCGTAACGGCTGTAGTGCTTACGGTGGGAAATCGGCGCTGCGGTCCGATAAAGTTGTCATCGGAATCCATGTAAGCCGGTATTTCTCCAGTCAGTGAAGGTACGAGTCTTCGTTAAAGGTGGATTCTATTTCACTAGGCCTTAAGAATGAGACATGCGAGGTGGTCGATAACATGCTTTTGGTAGCACCAGTGGAAATCTCCGTGTTTGTTCTCGGGCGGCAAGAAAAAAGCTACACTGGGCGATGAAGTAACGCTTCCCTCGTATTATGACGGCCTTTGGCCCGTGGTGATTCATCAAATTGAGGGGGCAGGCGGCTGGGATTACACTGGTGGTGAACTGGTCGCCAAGCTTGGAGGGGGTAATGGACATACTCAATTACGAACCTGTTATCCGGCTCAGCGCTTTTGCGGGCGTCTTGGTCATTATGACCATATTGGAGATGGCATCACCAATGCGGCGTCTAAAGGCTGGCCGTTACCCGCGGTGGCTTAGCAATCTCGGGCTGGTGGCATTGAATTCGGTAGCGCTGCGCCTGTTGCTTCCACTCCAAGCGGTCGGAGCCGCACTCGTCGCAGCAGACCGGGGCTGGGGTCTGTTCAATGTCCTCGATTGGCCAGTCTGGGTTGAAGGGCTCATCACCATTGTTCTGCTGGATCTAGCTGTGTATTCACAACACGTGGTGTTCCATGCCGTACCGGTTCTATGGCGTCTTCATATGGTACATCACTCCGATCCGGATATCGATGTTACCACCGGCCTGCGGTTTCATACTGTTGAAATCTTTCTCTCCATGGGGTTAAAGATCGTAGTGGTATGCCTCCTGGGACCACCGGCATGGGCCATAATCGTGTTCGAAGTCGTTCTGAACGCGACGGCTGTGTTCAATCACAGTAATATCCGTATGCCCAGATCTGTGGATCGAATCCTGAGGCTTATTGTCGTGACGCCGGATATGCACCGGGTACATCACTCCGTCCTGCCCGTGGAGACTAATTCCAATTTTGGATTTAACCTACCCTGGTGGGACCGTTGCTTCGGAACCTACACCGCCCAGCCGTTTATGGGGCATGATCAAATGACCATCGGACTTACCGAGTTTCAGGACCAGCGCTCTGTCAGCCTGCCCTGGATGATGTTCCTGCCGTTTGTCCGCCAGAAAGGTAACAGTCCGGTGTTACGTAAACGCCAGAAATAAATGGTGAATTTGCGTACTCCAAGAGGAGACACAATGCGAGGCATACGAAACGACCCGGAACGTCGAGAAGTGCGGTTGCTGCAACGCCATGTACCATTTGCAAATGCCCGTGTTCTGGACATCGGATGCGGGGACGGCAGACTGACTCGGCGTTTGTCAGGGATTGCAGAATCAATCGTCGCCATGGACCTGACGCACGACGAGGTGGCCACGGCGCTCCGAAAGACACCGAAGCGTTATGGTCCAACCACCCGCTTTACGGTGGCATCCGGCGAACGACTGCCGTTTTCCGACGGGTGTTTCGGCGTGGTTCTGTTCTCATGGTCGTTGTGATGAGTGAACCGGGAGGGCATGGGGCATGCCCTTGAAGAAGCATATCGCGTTTTGACAGCGGACGGTTTACTCGTCGATCTCAGGCCGGAATTTCCGGCGCATGAAAGAAACCGTCGCCGGGCGCGGCAGCAGATTCTGTGCGTCGGTGAGAGCGATGAAATCCCGATCGGCACTCTGGTGCGCAATCTATCCGGATTTCGGTTCACGGACCGGTTGCTGGCGGACAGGATCCGGCGGGGCGCGTTTACACTGGAAACCAGAAAAACATTCTGGTTCCGATACTACCACCGGGATCTGGCCTCTTTCGACCTATTCAGGGGAATACGGTGGGACAATGCGATTATGACCCGTGCGGACCGCCGCCGCCTGGAGCGGAGCGTTCGGGCCCATCCCGATATGGAAATTCGTGTCGATACCCCCATGCAGTTGAATGTGTTCAGGAAAGGAATACGGAGCAGGATGTACGGATCATAGAGGTTCGGAAAAAGCGGAGACGGAATGGGCCTGTGCTTACTCTTAGGAGTCCACAACCCACTATTCTTTCAACGGTGCCGGATGACCAGTAGCAGGACAGTGACTGGTGGAATTGCGATTGACGGATTGATTATTTGGTGCAAAATCCTTTAAATGAATCAGCTTTTTAACGTAAATCATCAGTTCGTCAATCTGTTAACAGAACCTAATACACCCTGCCCACCATCACCGCTATCCGGTCGCCATCAAACGACGGCAACACCGTCCATCCGGCCCGGTCGCCATGATGGAACCGGTAGTGCCAGACACCCCAGGCCGTGCCTATTATTCCGCCGGTAAGGACATCGGTGAAATAGTGCTTGTCGATTTCTATCCGTGAATAGGCCATGTAGGATGCCCATCCGTAAAATGCCAGGAATGTCAGAGGACGATAATGCTTCAGACCGCGGACACGCAGTAGATCGCTGACCTTCTGGTCCACATAGGCCGCGGAATAGAAGGCCGTAGATGTATGTCCGGAGTAGAACGATAAATGGTTCTTACGGTTGGCGTGTAAGGAACCAGCGTCCACCAGGGTGGCGAATTCAAGGACTGGACGTCTCCTGGCGACGGTGGATTTGACTGCGGTTCTGAGTCCCACTTCCGCCATCAATCCCACCCCGAAAACCGTTACTTCGTAAGCGGACTCGCGTAAGAACGGTCCACGTGCCAGCATTCGCTGCAGAATCACCATTACTCCCACGCCGCCGGCCAAGGTATAGTAGGTGCCTCTGTGATCGAGCAGATTGGATCCTTTACCAGCGGCGAGCAGCCGATGTCGAAAGAAGCGGTCCACGCCGTTCGGTGCTCCAATCACTGGACTGCGGTTCACTTCATCGATAGTAAATGCTATTGCCGTTCCAGCGACGATGGACGCGATGCCTCCTATGGACGAGAGCTTGAGCCGATGTGTTAAGAAGGGGATCCTGTCCGATGATCCCAGTGGAATTCCGGGGCGTTCAGCAGCGGATATCGGTTCAAGAATGCCCGATACGAACAGGAGAATGGCCGGGAATAGAGCGAGCTTGAGCGTCCGGAGTGTTCGGTGTCCGTTCTCGTGTTTGATCATAATTGTGCAATAAACACTCATTATGTTCGTAAATCAAAACGAAATCAACTCTTCACACTTCTAATTTACATTTAACAGTCTCCTTTTATATTGTAATTTCATTACAGTGTCGGATAAATCATCCCTGCTGCGAACTGCGGTTCCATTCGTCGCGCTCATTTCTAGATTAGATCTGGACCATGTCGAGCTCCCTCTCATTCAAAATCTATGGTATGGATTGCGCAGAGGAAGTGGCGATCCTCAAGCGTGAAGTCGGACCGACCGTTGGCGGAGAAGACCGGCTGGCGTTTGATATATTAAACGCCCGGATGATCGTGAGAGTTGATCCGGGCGTGGTGACCGCGGACGATGTCATAAAAACCGTGGCGCGGACCGGAATGAGGGGAGAGGTCTGGGTCGATGATGCCAGCGATCAGGACGGCGGCTTCTGGGTGCGACACAGTCGCACCGTCATGACCAGCATGAGCGGCTTGATGGCCTGTGTCGGCTTTATTCTGCATGTGGACAGCCGAGGCATTGGCGATGCCCTGGGCTTTGAAGGCTCCCGGTACTCCCATGATGCGCCAACCGACGCCGTGGTCTGCTACCTGCTGGCCATCCTTGCCGGCACATGGTATGTGCTGCCAAAAGGATGGCTGGCAGTCCGGCGTCTGCGTCCGGACATGAACCTGCTCATGACCATCGCCGTGGCCGGTGCGATCGGAATTGGTGAATGGTTTGAGGCGTCCATGGTCGCATTCCTGTTTGCCCTGTCCCTGACACTCGAATCTTGGAGTGTAGGCCGCGCTCGCCGAGCGGTGGCTACATTGATGGATTTGTCTCCTACCACGGCGAGAATGATATTGCCGGATGGGGGCGAGCAGCGGTTAACGCCGGAACAGGTCCCGGTCGATGCGCGGGTGCGCGTCGGTCCGGGAGAGCGTATACCTGTGGACGGACGGGTCGCAAACGGTTCGAGCACGGTCAACCAGGCTCCAATCACTGGGGAAAGCCTGCCGGTGTTAAAGCAGATCGGAGACTCCGTTTTCGCGGGCACAATCAATGGCGGCGGCTCTTTCGAAGTCTTATGCACCAGGCCCGCGGCGGACACCAGGCTGGCGGGTATCATCCGTCTGGTAGGTGAGGCGCAGAGCAAACGGGCGCCCTCTGAGCAATGGGTGGAGCGGTTCGCCCGCGTGTATACGCCAGTTATCATGGCTTCGGCGGTGCTCATATTTCTGATTCCTCCACTTTTTATGGGGGGCGACTGGAACGAATGGATCTACCGGGCACTTGTCCTGGTCGTTATCGGATGTCCGTGCGCTCTGGTCATCTCTACGCCTGTCAGCATCGTTGCTGCCCTGACAGCTTCCGCACGGCACGGTGTCCTGGTTAAAGGCGGTGTGTATATGGAGGTGCCGGCCCATCTGGCTGCGGTGGCCTTTGATAAAACCGGCACCCTGTCACAGGGGCGTCCGGAAGTTGTAGCTATAATTCCCATGAAAGACCATACGGGGGAGGAGCTGCTGGCCAGAGCCGCCGCCATGGAGGCCCACAGTGACCATCCCATTGCGCGTGCCGTGTTCGACTGTGCTCAGGAGCGGTTAATCAGACTTCGCTCGGCCGACGAGTTTCATATGCTGCCGGGCAAAGGCGTGACCGCTTCGTTCGATGGCGAGCAGTACTGGATCGGTTCTCATCGGTACCTGGAAGAACGGAAGCAGGGAACCGAAGAAGTCCACCAGATACTCGAAGAACGCGCCAATCTCGGTCAGACCGTGATGGTTGTCGGCAACGACGATCACGTGTGCGGGATAATCGCCATAGCGGACGCCATCCGTCCGGAGACGCTGGGGACGATCCAGGAACTAAGAAGAAACGGAGTGAAGCACCTCGTCATGCTGACCGGTGACAACGAAGGCACTGCCCGGGCATTTGCAAAACAGGCGGAGATCGATGAGGTGCAAGCGGAGTTACTGCCGGAGAACAAGGTCGCGGTGGTGGAGTCCCTGGTCTCCAAATACGGCAATGTAGCAATGGTAGGCGATGGTATCAACGACGCACCTGCCATGAGTCGAGCCACCCTGGGCATCGCCATGGGCGCGGCCGGTAGCGATACCGCCATAGAAACTGCAGACATAGCGCTCATGGTCGACGATCTCTCGAAGCTTCCCTGGCTGATTCGCCATTCAAGAAAAATGCTAACGGTAATAAGGCAGAATATAATAATTGCGCTCCTCATAAAGGCCTTGTTCCTCGTCCTTACCTTCCTGGGTTACGCCACCCTCTGGGCTGCTATAGGCGCCGACATGGGCGCTTCCCTCGTGGTGATTTTTAACAGTTTACTGCTGTTAAACGGCGGTGATGAGTGAGGGAGGGGACTGAAAAAAAACCGGAGGCAGCGCAGCGTGCGTTAACGTGGCATTCCACGTTTTATCAATCCTTATACGATAGATTCCACCTGGAGCACAGCGCTTACTGTAGGTACAGTAACAGAAATATAATTTACCGGCCGAGCCAAGGTCATGCAGATCCCCGTCGGGGAGAATGATTCACATTGATGGGAGTCGGGAAGGCGGGATGTATTTGGACATTATTGGCGGAAATTTAGGAAACCTAAAGTCGAATAAATTTAGAGGTATAGCACGGCTTACGGATTCGGACAGTTTCTGTAAGAATGCCAGTGCAGACCACACGGACCAGCTATCGTGCACACCCTAGTCGTCCGTCACTACGGCTCCTGATTTCACCATAAAATAGACCACCGGTATCACTACCAGTGTCAGAATGATCGCCGATGCCATGCCTCCGACCATTGGGGCGGCGATGCGTTGCATGACGTCCGATCCTGTGCCGACGCCCCACATGATAGGTAACAGGCCGGCAACGGTGGACGTTACCGTCATCATGATCGGGCGGACACGTTCCGACGCGCCTTCGACGATCGCGGTCATAAGATCCGCGCGCGTTTTCAGCTTTCCTTCATTCTGCCATCTCTTGTATGCTTGTTCCAAGTACACCAGCATCAATACACCGGTTTCGGCCGCCACGCCGGCCAGCGCGATGAACCCAACGCCGACGGCGACGCTGAAGTCATAATCGAGCCAGTACATCAACCAAATACCGCCGATCAGCGCGAACGGTAGTGATAGCATGACGATCAAGCTTTCGGTCACACGCCGGAAGTTGAGGTAGAGCAGCATCAGTATGATAATCAAGGTGAACGGTACTATGATCTGGAGCCTTTGTTGAGCACGTTCCATGTACTCATACTGTCCGCTCCACACCATGCTGTAGCCGGGGGGCAGGGACACACGCTCTTTCACGATCTGGCGGGCAACATCCACATAAGTACCTACATCGGTGTCCGTCAGATCCACATACACCCAAGCGGTGCGCCTAGCATTTTCTGATTTGATGCCCGGCGGTCCTTTGCTCAGTTTGATCCGCGCTACCTGGCCGATGGGGATCTGGGCGCCGGTAGGCGTCGGAATCAGGACCTGTCTCAGGCTGGTGATGTCGTCCCGTAGTTCCCGGGCATACCGGACATTTACCGGATAGCGTTCCAGCCCCTCCACGGTCTGCGTCACGTTCATACCGCCGATAGCGGACAGGATCACATCCTGCACATCGCCCACGGTCAATCCGTATCGGCTTGCTTCCTTGCGGTCGATGGTGAAGTCCAAATAATTGCCGCCGACCGTTTTTTCCGGAAAAACGCTCAGGGTTCCCGGCACATCACGCAACACGAGTGCGATTTCCTGAGCCAGGTCCGACAGCACCTCCAGATCGTCTCCCATGAATTTGATGCCTACCGGGGTCTTGATACCGGTGGACAGCATGTCGATCCTGGTCCTGATAGGCATGGTCCAGGCATTGGTAAGTCCCGGAAACTGAATAGCGGCATTCAATTCCTGAACCAGTTTGTCCGGTGTCATGCCGGGACGCCATTCGCCTTCCGGTTTTAACGTGATGGTTGTCTCTATCATCGACAGAGGTGCCGGATCGGTCGCGGTCTCGGCCCGGCCGATTTTGCCGAACACATTATGAACTTCAGGAAATGTGCGGATAATTTTATCGGTCTGCTGCAGCAGTTCCTTGGCTTTGGTTATGGAGATACCGGGATCAGTAGTGGGCATGTACAGCAGATCACCCTCATACAGCGGCGGCATGAATTCCGATCCAATTCGTTGTACTGGATACCATGTAACGCCCAGCACCGCCAGCGTCAGGAGTAACACCCCCCAGCGCAGTCGGAGCGCCATACGGATGACGGGCCGGTATATAAATAGGAGCAGCCGGCTCAATGGGTTCTTCGATTCGGAACGGATTCGCCCGCGGATCAGATATCCCATCAGCACAGGTGTGAGTGTAATCGACATCATGGCCGATGCAGCCATGGCGTATGTTTTGGTATAGGCCAGCGGCTTGAACAAACGTCCTTCCTGGGATTCCAGAGCGAAAATCGGTAAAAAGGATAGCGTTACGATCAGCAGGGAATAGAAAAGGGCCGGCCCCACTTCTTTGGCCGCACCGGCGATGATTTGCCAGTGGGGCTTTGTCCCCCGAAACCGTTCCAGATGTTTATGGGCGTTCTCTATCAGGACAATCTCACCGTCCACCATGGCACCCATGGCAATGGCGATACCGCCCAGTGACATGATATTCGCGTTGATGCCTTGGTAGGCCATCACGATAAACGAGATCAGAATGCCGAGCGGCAGCGTAACGATGGCCACGAATGCGGAACGGACGTGGAGCAGAAAAAGAACGCAAATCAGTGCGACGATCATCATTTCTTCAAATAATTTTTCCGTGAGATTGGCGATTGCACGTTCAATCAACCCCGCCCGATTGTATGCCTGGATGATTTCAACACCATCCGGAAGCCCTGCCTTCAGCTCTTCCAGTCGTTGCTCCACCGATTCGATGACCTTGAGTGCATTCTCTCCGTACCTCATCACCACAATGCCGCCGACGATCTCGCCTTCACCGTTCCACTCTGCGATGCCCCGGCGGAGTTCAGGCCCCAGGTGGATGTCTGCCACTTGCTTCAAGAGGATCGGAGTCCCGTTCATATCCACTCCGAGTGGCACGTCCTCCAGATCTTCGATGGACCGGATGTACCCCAGTCCACGAACCATGAATTCGGTCTCCGCCATCTCCACCAGCCGCCCGCCTACATCGCTGTTGCTGCGCTGAATGGCCGTCCTGACCTTGTTGAGAGGAATGTCGTAGATCAATAGTCTGTTGGGATCCACCTCCACCTGGTACTGCTTTACGTATCCGCCGATACTGGCCACTTCGGCAACGCCGGGAACGGAGGTAAGCTCATACCTGAGGTACCAGTCCTGAATCGAGCGCAACTCGGCCAGATTGTGCCGATCGCTCTTGAGGACGTATTCGTAGACCCAGCCCACCCCGGTCGCATCGGGACCGAGAGTGGGCGTGATGCCCGGAGGCAGACGGTTGGAGACATAGTTGAGCGACTCCAGTACGCGGCTTCGGGCCCAGTACAGATCGGTGCCGTCCTCGAAGATGACGTAGACAAAACTCAGGCCGAAGAAACTGTAGCCCCGGACTGTCTTGGCGAAGGGAACCGCCAGCATGGCAGTGGTCAGCGGATAAGTCACCTGATCTTCCACCACTTGCGGTGACTGGCCGGGATAGTCCGTTTGTACGATCACCTGGACGTCCGACAGATCTGGGATTGCGTCTACCGGTATCGACACCAGTGCCAACACTCCGCCAAGCGTCACGATGATGGTGCCTACGATGACTAAGAACCGGTTATCCACCGACCGTTGTATGATGTCTCGCAACATAGTTGATTCCCGTTTTCTATCGTGGATTTGTTACTGTCCGCTGACCTCTGGTCCCACCCGCCGGCATTTACCGCCGGGGCGCAAGCATTTTTAAGATCGCTTCCTTCAGTCGGCTTTCGGAATCTAGCAAGAACTGTGCAGAAGTCACCACGTTGTCGTTCGGAGCAACGCCGGTGAGAATCTGAACGAGGCCGCCCTGGCCCTCAACGCCCAGTACCACTTCCCGAGGTTCGAACTTCCCACCGCCGAGCGCGACAAACACTATGTCCCTCGTGCCGGTGCGTAAGATCGCATCGTCCGGAACCACGGTAACGGCATCACGCATGTGTACCTTGAGGTTGACGTTGGCATACATATTGGGCTTCAGTTCGAGGCGCGGATTCGGGAATACCAAGCGTACCTTGACATCTCGTGTCTTCTGGTCCAGGTATGGATACACGTAGTCTACCCTGCCACGGTACATTGTGCCCGGATTATACGGCAGGGACATTTCGACCATCTGCCCCTGCTTGATCCAGGGGGCCTCTTGTTCGTAGAAATGGGCGAACAGCCAGACAGTCGAAAGGTCTGCCAGCCGATACAGGTCCATGCCGGGTATCACCCGCATGCCCTGCTCTGCATGTTTTTCGACCACGAATCCGTTCGACGGTGCGTAGATTGTCATGGATTTCGTGACGGAACCCCGTTTCTCAAGCGCCTGGATTTGCTCTTCCGAAATGTCCCAGTACTGCAGCCTGCGCCGCGCCGCTTCCAGCAGAGACCGGGCGCCCGAGGCAATGGATGCCACGGAGCTATCGCCCAGCTTTTGACTGTTGCGGTAAGCCAGGAGATATTCTTCCTGGGTCGAAACCAGCTGCGGCGAATAGACTTCCAGCATCGGCTGCCCGGTCCGGACTGCCTGTCCGGTCTGATCCACATGCATGCGTTCGATCCAGCCACTGTATTTGATATTAACCCGCGAAAACGTCTCTTCATTATAATCCACATGGCTGACCGACCGAATGGAACGATACAGATTCTCCCGCCGCACCGGCGTGGTCTGCACCCCGATATTCTGCATAGTCACCGGATCGATTACTACGGTCGGTCCTGTCGACCCTTCCTCACCTTCATAGACCGGAACCATTTCCATACCCATGGGTGATTTACCCGGCTTGTCGGAAACGAATGTGGGATCCATCGGTGCCTGCCAGTACAGTATCTTTCTGCCCTGATTTTCGCCCGCATCTGCCACTGCGATAGCTTGGTCGGGCATCTGCTCCATGCTCCGTGCCGATTCGGCTTTTACCAGGTCCATCCGGCAGATAGGGCATTGCCTGAACTCCGCGGACGTTATTTCCGGGTGCATCGGACAAGTCCATCCACCGGCTGCCTCCACCGTTTCGTGCACATCTCCGGAGTGGTTTTCCGCTACAGCGCTTCCTGTTTCCTTCGCCTCATCCATGTTGACCGCCACCAGGTCCATTTTGCAGATAGGGCATTGCCCCGCTGCCCTCACCAGCACATCCGGATGCATGCCGCAAGTCCATACCTGATCGGACTGCGAGGCCGTATCGGCAGCCTGTTCCGCGCCGCCGCACCCGATCAGTATGGTGGCGGTGATCATGAGGAATAATCGGATACACATCCTATCTATCCTCCATCATCGGGGTAACTCCCCTCCAGCTGCCCATTCCAGAGCAGCGACGTGTTTGCGGTAATCTGCCTGCTGGCGGATATAGTTGAGCCGCATCTGCAGCAGCGTGCGCTCCGCATCCAGCAGGTTGAGGAAATCCAGGTTTCCGGTCTGATACGCGGCTACTGAGGACTCCAGACTGCTTTCTGCCTGGGCCATCATGCCCTGGTCGTAAAGGTCGAGGGTCTGCGCCGTATTCCTCATCCGGCCGTAGGCGTCGGCTATCTCGGCGCGAATCGTATTCGCTATGTTCTGCCGGGTCATCTCGTGCGCCAAACCTGTCGCCGTAGCCTCATCCACCGCGGCGCGGCGGCGGTGGCGGTGTATTGGGATATTCAGGCCGACCATGATGCCGAAGGCGTCCTTACCCGCGTCGGACACTACGCTGGACTTCTTTGGAATGGTTATGTACGACGCCTGCACGTTGAAATCTGGCCGGAACGCCAGATTGGCTACCCGTAACATTAGGTCGCTCCGGCGGATACGGGCGTCCACTTCCAGTAATTCCTGTCGCGTCGTCAATGCTTGGTGTACGATTGAGGATTCGGGAATGGTATATCGGTTCAGATCGATCTTCGTTACCGTTCCTACCCGTGTATCCGGGGCTCGGTCCCTAACCGCATTGATACGGGCCACAATACCGGCTCTCGCACGGTTGAATCCGAGCCGCCGTTCCAGCACGGTGGATGCCTCCACCTGCGACTTTAGGACGCTGGTCTGGCTGCCCGTTCCTGTGGCGTATTGTTCCTCGGCAACCCGGGTAAACCGTTGGAGGACTGAGCGGTAGTCATTCAGTATGTGAATTGATCGATCTATGCGATACAGGTCGTAGTAGGCTCGTTTGACCTGGAACGCCACATCCCTCTCGGTCGCATGGCGCTGTGCTTCGATAGCCGCCGCTTCCTCATCTACCATGTCTCCGCGCAGTCCTGTTTTACCGGGATATGGGATCCTTTGCGAAAGCAAGAACACGTTGGTTTGCGGTCCTACTCTGGTTTCGGGTGTGGACGCCCACCGGGTGTAGCTGAACATCGGATCGTCCCAGGCACTGACGTGGTGCCGACGATGCCGGGCGGCATCCCACCGGTATTGAGCCGCTTTGAGCGTTGGATTACGTTCCAGCGCTTCCGCGATCAATTGGTCCAGCTCAGCCGGCATTTCGCGCTGGGCGAACGCTGCCAGGGGCATACAGGCCAGCATGACAATAATGTATCTTATCATCGCGAACATCGTACACGACTCCTTGATTACATTGTAAATAGATCCAGGGGAAAACCGGGATCCGAAAACCGGGATCCAGTGTCTTTAAACGACCTGATGAACGGCATGTCATCCCGGCCTCGGAGCCGGGACCCCCTTGCATATGGCAACAGGCTATTCAGACGGTACATTGCCGCATGCGTGGAGACCCTGGATGGGCAGGAATGGCCGGACTTATTATCAGGTTATCGAAAAAAGTGTAAGATCAGATGAGATATGTACAGAAGAGAATACGTAAAGGTGGAGAGAGATCGTTCAAAAATGATAAGCTGTGTGCCGGTGCAATCCGGGAAATGGACATGGTATCCACTGTCTGATCAGTAGACACTGTCAGCGCCGGCAGAGACATATCAGATCCGTTGTATCGCGGTATCGGTGTTGTAAGAAGCACGCCTTTGCCACGGGCTACCCGCACCTCATCGCAGCACGTATAGGCATCGGAGACAATTTCAAGCTCACAGGTTGCTTCCGGGTCCGGCATGGTGCAGCAGGCATGGGGCCCGTCCACGGGTTCCTCGGACGTATAGTCCATCAGCGTGGCATCCCTATTCGTCATGGAACAGGCCATGGAGACTGAGGCCGCGGTAACCGGCGGAAAAAGCAGCGTGATGAAAAGCAGCAAGGTGCAGAATTGTGTCATTTCAAGTTGCCCAAATTTAGGTTGCAAAAAATAACTATAGTAATATATATAAGTCTGTAATAGCTTCTTTGCAAGCTTGAAATTGAAAATGACTCTTAATATTCGAATCAACCCTTCATTGACATCAATGATTTTTTCGGGTACGTTTCTGATCACAATCATTCCAAATAACTGTCTTGGAATTCATTTCTCACCTGGGAAACTACAATGCGATACACCTGTCCCTTTTTCTTGATTTTATTCATATTCATCACAAACTGTAACCATTCCAAAACAGATCCGATTTCTGAAGTCACCATCCAGCCGTCTGTAGCTCCTTCCGACAGTATCAGCGGAGAGCCCAATCTCGTCGTCGGCGATGATGGCGGGGTCTACCTTAGCTGGATCGAACGAGCGGGAGAAGGTCGTCATGCACTACGGTTCACGGTCTATGAGTCAAACCGATGGGTGACGCCGAAAACCGTGGCGGAGGGAGAAAACTGGTTCGTAAACTGGGCGGATTTCCCTTCTCTGGCAGTATCTGCTGATGGAGCCATGGCCGCTCACTGGCTGGCGAAAAGCGCGGACACTCCGTACGCCTACGACGTTCGCATCGCCCAGTCTTTCGATGGTGGCAGCAAATGGCACATGCCCCTCACGCCCCATAGTGACGGCACACCGACCGAGCACGGTTTTGTTTCGATGCTTCCCCAGGAAAACGACGGTACCTTGGCGATCTGGCTTGATGGACGAAACACGGGGCGTCATTCCGAAGCAGGATCTCGCGCGATGACCTTGCGTGCTGCTGTTATAGACCGAGTCGGTGGTCTCCATGACGAAGCAGAACTGGACAACCGTATTTGCGACTGCTGTCAGACCGCTGCCGTGCGTACAGCTAGTGGGGTCGTCGCAGCGTACCGTGACCGGTCGGAAGCTGAAATAAGGGATATCTCCGTGGTCCGTCTCCGGGATGGCGCCTGGACGAAGCCGCAGGCGATATCCAAAGACGGGTGGAAAATCAAGGCCTGTCCGGTCAACGGACCAGTGCTTGCCGCAGATGAACGGAACGTCGCGCTGGCCTGGTTTACGAATGCCGATGACAGACCGAGGGTAAAAGTGGCGTTTTCAAAAGATGAAGGAGTGACGTTTGGCCAGCCTGTTGTTGTGAGTAACGGCGTTCCGATGGGGCGTGCAAGTGCAGTTATGCTCCTGGATGGCACTGTGCTCGTGGGATGGATGGAATCACTCGTCGGAGCCGCCGAGTTTCGTGTCCGCCGCATACATTCCGATGGAAAGGCTGACCCTGAGGTAACGGTTACGTCGATGAACGCGTCCAGAAGAAGTGGGTTCCCTCGTATGGCCCGCCGAGACGACACTCTGTTTTTTGCTTGGACGCACTACGACAGCACCGCGTCCGTTCGGGTCGCCACGGCTACGCTGGCGCATGCAGATTAAATACACCTTATAGTTATCAATCACCAAATATTTTGCGACAGCGGCTCTCACAACCCCGCGGCTGTTTCAGTCAAATGCATGGCTTCTGTGGTGAGCGGAGTATCGTGTATGGGGATCAGTCAGCCCGTTCGACCATGAAATTTCGGGCAGCGCCGATAATCCCGGCGTCGTCTCCCAGCGTGGCAGGCACGATTTCCAGGATGCTGGCTGACCATTTGTACGCGATCCTCTCCACCTGTTCCCGGATAGGATCGAAGATCAGGCTGCCGGCTTTGGGGGGCGGGGGGGGGGGGGGGGGGGGGGGGGGGGGGGGGGGGGGGGGGGGGG
>CAYYIS010000022.1:0-65403 GCA_964470965.1 uncultured Gemmatimonadota bacterium
CCCCGGGGGCCTCGGGGGCCCCCCCCCCCGCGCCGGGGGGCCCCCCCCCCCCCCCCCCCGGGATTTTAGGCCGAAATCTGGGGAAATTCCCGCTGCGTCCGCTCCCATTCTATTCGCAAAGTGACGCGCCGGAGACCACCTGATGTATTGACAACAGCATGTGTAGACGATACATACGATATGAATACTTCAATTCGACAGTTGGAGAGGAAAACCATATGCGAGTCATAGACAGCGGAAAAATACACGACGGCCATCGCGCCCCCATTCACCAGCGGTCCTGTGCCCGCACAACCGTTACCCTGCTGCACGACAGTACGTTGATGGCAGCCTGCCGCCTGGGTAGTGACCGTGAATCCCTTGACGGGCATGAGGCGGTGTTCGTTAGCAGGGATTTCGGCAGGAGCTGGGAGATGCTGTTCCATGGGTATGAACAGGGCGCCTGGGCGGACGGCACGCCGGGCGAGGTGAAAGCGTTTGTGGTCGCTGAGTTATCACCGGGTGTGCTGACAGCCACGGGACTGTGGACCGACCGTACCGACCCCGGGGCCCCGTTTATTCATCCCGGTACGCAGGGTTTGCTGCCCATGCGGATCTTCCACACCACCTCCGCAGACGGCGGACGCACCTGGGGTGCGCGCCGTTGGATCCCCACGGAACCCCATCCGGGCGCCTCGTGCGCCACCCAGCCTCCCTATCGGTTGCCTGGCGGATCCCTGGTGCAGCCGTATGAAAACTGGAAAGATTACGAAGACACGACAGCTGCGCAACCCGGTGCGTATTTTCGGATCTCACATGACGATGGTGAGACATGGCCCGAATACATCGAGGTGGCGAAGCATCCTGATAATGAAATCTACTACTGGGATCAACGTCTCGCCACTCATCCGGAAACCGGACAATGGGCGGTCATGTTCTGGACGCACCTACCGGAGCAAGGTGCCGATAAGGATGTCCACATGGCATGGGGCACGTCTGATGCCCGGTCTTGGACCGCGCCGGTAGGCACCGGACTCCCAGGACAACACTGTCAGCCGATCCCATTGGGGGGAGACAGGCTGATGGCTGTTTATGCCAGGCGGAAAGATCCACCGGGAATAGCCGCCTCCATCAGCTATGACTTCGGTGTCACGTGGGACCGGTCGCGGGATCTGACGGTTTACAATAGTGCGGAAGGGACGGAGTCCGGCGCGGCGGGGTCTCGAAATCAAAAGGACAAATGGGACGATATGATCGCATGGCGATTCGGACACCCCAGGGGATTGCGGCTACCGGATGGTAACGTCCTGGTGGTGTATTATGCCGGTGACGACGTGGTAAAGAGCGCCTGCTGGGCGATCGTGGAGGATGGGTAATCCCCTCATCCCATGGATATATGATCCATGGGGAATTTCCAGGCGTGAGATGAAGGGAATGTGCCGTACCCTGTGCCCGCCGGTTTGGCGTTTGGAGGGCGGTTCAAGGGTATCGTAACCCGTAACGACTTCCGACGGTTCTGATGGCGGAGTGGCACAGATGCCCGTTATCGCTACCGGGGCCGAACCGTATCGCCATCCGGTCGCGGATGATTCCGCCAATGCCCATCAGGATCTTCGCCCCTGCAAATGACACTGGACGCGTACCCCTTGTCCTTACACCTGACATCAGGGGGCAGATAGCGTAATGTCAGACCGCAGCGGCGCCGATCCGACATATTCGGCACCGATCCGTGCAGCAGCATGTCCGTATGTATGGAGATCTGGCCGGCCTGCATTACGAAAGGTACCGGGGGACCGCCCCATTGCTCCGCCCCGTGAACCGTCTGGCCCAGAACGTTGTTTTCTTCTTCCGTACTGTGTTCGAACGGTATTTGACCATGCCGGTGTGATCCGGGTATCACCGTCATCGGGCCGTTTTCCTCATCAACATCGTCTATGGCCAGCCAGACGGTAACCACTTTACTGGGGGTTAACGGCCAATACGAGGCATCCTGGTGCCAGCTCACCCGCTTTGTATCACCGGCCGGTTTGGAAAAGTAATGGGTCATGGTACAGATGATGTTCACACCAATAAGATCCTGGACGTAATCGAGTATTCGGGGTTCCATGATCAGGTCGTATATCCCTTTACACCTCAAGTGCCAGCCGTTGATCGAATAACTGTTATGGCCTTTGGACAAAGCCTCTTCCATCAATTCCTCGAAATAGGCCCTGTTGCGTTTGGCTTCTTCTTCCGTGAATACATCGAGTGGACAAAGGTAGCCGTTGCGGTTGAACTCCTTTATCTGCCCGCTGGTCAGTGTCTCCGGATGCGTGGTCTCTGCCGGAAAAAACTCCAGTTCTCTTTTCATTTCGGGTAGTGCGTCGGTGATCGGCATATCTTCCCCATCTTCAGCTGAGATTTAATGACAATGGCTGTGGTTTTGAATGAAAACGTCACGGGGATCTGCATCCCCAAGTCTGATTTCGGAATGTTTCCCAAGGCCTTCCCGATCCGGCAATTCCTTTTGACGTTCCTCCTGGACTCCAATCTTGTTCAAGGCGGTTGCAACGTGACCATGCCGCGGCGAGACCTGTGCCAAGGATTCGCAAGACGGGGGTCCCCGTCCCGAAGGCACCGTATGAGGTCCTGGACAAAAATCCATTGATACAGCTATGGTGTTTATGGTTAATTGTCTAACACAGTTCCTACGCTCCAATGATACTGATATTATTGGAATCACAACGGCTGTTTGTGAAAATAGGACTCGTCCCGTTGGTGTCAAGGAGAATGGATTGGAGTCTCGCCTATTATGATGAACGAATCATGCGATGGTATTTTCCCCGAGCCTTCGATACTTTCGTGGTGTGAAGTTTCCGCTTCCGCGCTCAGGGACAATATAGTTGATTTTAAAAGAAGGGTCGGGGAAACTGTTCTCTTGGGGGCGGTCGTTAAGAGTAATGCGTATGGTCACGGGTTGCCGGACTGTGCCCGAATCATGCACGATGCCGGTGCTGATTGGCTTATCGTCAACAGTCTGGCTGAGGCAACTGCGTTGCGCGAGGCGCAGATAGATTCACCGCTTTATATCTGTGGGCCGATTTCACAGGCGCAGGCTTCGGAGGTGGTGCGGGTACGGTCAAGGGTTGTCGCGTACGATAGGGATGTAATAGAGGCCTTGTCACGCGCAGGCCGGTCAGCCGGGTGGACGGTGCCCATACATCTCAAGCTGGAGACCGGCACCCACCGTCAGGGAGTGGCGTTGAACGATTTGATCTCCCTTGCCAGGCAGGTCCGCGATTCGGTCGGCATTACGCTTGAAGGCCTTACGACCCACTACGCTGATATCGAGGACACAACCAATCATGCCTTTGCCATGGCGCAATTGCGATCATTAAAAGAGGCTCAAGAAACGCTGCGGCATAACGGGTTTCACATGCCGATCGTGCATTCTGCCAATTCTGCGGCAACCATACTCTGGCCGGAGACGTACGGTAACATGGTGAGGGTCGGTATCGCTGCCTACGGCCTCTGGCCGTCGCGTGAAACTTACGCCACCGCACTGCAGCGGGCCGCTGACATCCGCGGCGCATATCGGCTGCCGGAACTGCAACCCGCCCTGAGCTGGCGGACACGCGTTACTCACATTAACCAGGTGCCGTCGGGAAATTATGTTGGGTATGGGCGCACGTTTCGCGCCACCAGCCCGATGCGTTTGGGGGTGTTGCCGGTAGGATATTACGAGGGATACAAGCGCAGCCTGTCCCCTGCAGCCTATGTACTCATCCATGGGGTTCGGGCTCCTGTGCGCGGGCGTGTCTGTATGAATATGTGCATGGTAGACGTGACACACCTGCCTGATGTACGTGTGGGGGATACGGCTACGCTAATAGGTACCGATGGTGAGGAACGAATCAGCGCGGAACAACTGGCTGAATGGATGGGTACCATCAGCTATGAAATGGTCTGCGCCATACATGCAGATCAGCCGAGGATAGTTGTTACCGGGTGAAACGAGAGGCTGGATTATGATTCTGGCGCATGGCCAGCACCGGAAATGCCAAGGACCGATCCCCGGGGATTCTTTTCCAATCCCAAGAAGATGCCTTTCCTGTATCAATCCGTCGATCTCCTGCCGAACGGCGGCATTTGGCGTTGCGGGCGTTTACCAAGCAATTCTGTTCGGAACCCGGTGGCAGTCGGTACTGCGGTGGACACCCGGCTCAATGATAAAGCAGGACCCGACAGGCCATCTCGGCAGAGGGATCAGTGGTTTGTGCCGGCATGCAGCCTACCGCCTTGGGGAATCCGTGGACCGCGCTAAAACTGGCCGGTTTTCGAACATCTTTTTAAAACTTGTGACGGGGTAGATTCCCAGGTATATTTCAGCTTATAAACAATTGCCGTTTCGGTCAACCGGAATTACCAAATGGACAACAGAACTCAAGAAAGGCTTGCCGTTCTCGACCTGGCTCCCGGAGCCGGAATGGAAGATGTGAAGCGCGCCTACCGTGAATTGGCGCTTATTTGGCATCCCGACAAAGTGCCGGAACAAGTCAAAGAACGGGCGACCCGAAAATTTCAGCATCTCACGGAAGCATACCGGTGGATTACTCGAAACCCATCGGTTCTGGAGCATACAGGGTCGGCCGATCCGCATGCGTCGCAACGAACAGATCAGAGGAATGCGGGACCGGGAGCCGGGGCAGCCGGCCCCGCGTCTTCCAGCGACATGCATTCCGCCGTCCGCGGGTTCTTTACGGACCGGGACGAGGGTGTCTATGTCTATCCTGATTTGGATAGAACCAAAATCGTTGAATTCGCCCATCAGGTAACCCACAATAAGACGTTTCCGAACTTCCGTCTGCACCATGATGACATTCTCGTGTTTTATGACATCGATGGCTCCGGGGAAGAAGGCATGGCTATCACCCGGACGAAGCATCTGGTTAATAACAATGTGGATGCACTGTTCCATATCACGGGCCTGGAGGATGTTAAGCTGGAAGACGCCATGTTCTTCTGGTGCCAGTTGTCCGTGAGAATAAAAGGCCAGATCCCGTTCCAGCTGGCAGGATACGCCAGCAACCAGGCTGGACAGTTGTTCACAGATATCCTGCGTAAACTGATCAGAAGTTAATCAGGGACCCACCCATGAGTCAGGACCCCGAAACCTACAAGCGCCCCTTCCCAGCGCTTACGCCGGCACAGCGATTTCATCTCGATGTCAACGGGTATGTAGTCGTCGAACAAACATTGACCGGCGGGGAAACCGGCCGTCTGCTCGACGCTATGTACCGTCTGCGACGGGAGCTGCTCGATTCAACTGATCCATCAAAGGCGGAGGTAAGAAGAAGTCGGTTAACCGGTATTCAACCACACCACCATCATTTCACTCATGTCCTTGAAACGGATCCGGCCGTGTTCGAATATCTCTCCCACCCGAGGCTGGTGGGTATGGCGGAAGAATTGGTCGGTGGTACGGTTCGCCTTGAAGAATCCGAAGCGGTGATGAACAACAGGGATCCTGATGAGGACTTAAATGATCTGCCCCGTTACGGGTTTCACGCCGGCACCAGCCCGGATGTGGGTACCTACACGGAAAATGGGCTGTATCATTGTACTTTCGTGAAGACCCTGACGAACCTTACCGAGCTCGGTCCGGACGACGGTGGCACAGTCGTCATCGCCGGAAGCCACAAGATCAAAGCAAACCGGGATGACATCATCGCCTGTGCGTACGAAGACCGATCGCTGATCCATCAGGTGGTGGCGCCGGCAGGATCTACGCTGTTGTTCGGGGAGGCCCTGATCCACGCGACCGGCCGGATCGAAAGCGATCGGGAGCGCGTGATTGTAATCGGAGGATACACACCCACCATGTTCCAGGCCTGGAACGGCCAGGAACCGAGTCAGGCATTCATCGACGGCACACCGGATTATCTCAAACCACTCATTTCCGGGAGCGACAAATGGGGATGGAAACGACAACATCGTTCCCTGGGCGTCCCTGCAGATGAAAATGGAGATTGCTAAAATATGAAAGTACTAATCGTAAATCAGTCTGAAGTACGCCAGCTAATGCCCATGAATGCCTGTATGGATATCATGGAAACGGCGCTTGTGACGCTGGGAAAGGGGCAAGGTGTTAACCCGCTCCGCTGGGCTACTTTTCTGCCCGAGGAAGTAGGGGGTCTGATCGGCATGATGCCCGCCTATTTAGCGGATCCACCCTCCATGGGACTCAAAGCTGTGACTGTGATGCCGGGTAATCATGGAACGCCTTACGATGCGCATCAGGGCGCCGTGCTGCTGTTCGAGACGGAATATGGCTGTCTTCGGGCGATGATGGACGCCTCCGAAATAACCGGTATCCGAACCGGGGCGGTCAGCGGCGTGGCCACTCGGTTGCTGGCCAGGGATGATGCAGATGATGTGGCCATCCTGGGATCGGGTGTGCAGGCGTCCAGCCATCTCGCCGCCATGCTCGTAGCCCGCACCGCCCGAAGGGTGCGGGTGTGGAGTCGAAGTGACGACAATGCGAAAGCATTCTCGGAAAGAGAATCGTCCAGGCACGGAATTGAGATTCAAGTGATGCCTTCCGCGAAAGAGGCGGTGGAAGGGGCAGACATAATCTGCACCACCACCTCCGCCCGGGAGCCGGTCCTGATGGGTGAGTGGCTGTCTCCCGGTGCGCATATCAACGCCGCGGGGTCGAGTATTAAGTCCACCCGGGAACTCGACACCGAAGCGGTGGTACGCTCCCGCCTGTACGTGGACCGCCGCGAATCGACGCTGAATGAATCCGGTGATTTCCTTTTTCCAAAAGAGGAAGGAGCGGTCACGGATGACCATATTCAGGGTGAACTTGGTGAAATCCTGCTCCACCAGGTAAAGGGTAGGCAGTCAGCCGGAGAGATCACCCTGTACAAGTCCCTGGGCCTCGGGGTGGAAGATATCGCTTCAGCTCATTATATCTTTGAGAAAGCCGTCGAGCAGGACGTAGGCACCTGGGTCGATTGGGGAGGTGAGCGGGATGGCGGTTGAGCCTGTTTCGATGCGGGACATCGTTGAGGCACAGCAGCGGATCAAAGATGCTGCCATCAGGACTCCGCTGGTACGGCTTAACATGGATGATGCGCCGGCTGAGATCTATCTCAAGCTTGAAAATCTGCAGCCTATCGGTTCATTTAAGATTCGCGGCGCTGCCAATGCCATGCGAAAAGCGGACCGCGGGGATCTCGAACAGGGGGTGTGGACCGCCAGTGCAGGTAATATGGCACAGGGCGTGGCCTGGTGCGCCCGGCAGTTCGGGGTAGCCTGTACGGTTGTCGTGCCTGATGATGCGCCCGCGGCCAAGCTGGCAGCGATGGAGCGGCTGGGGGCATCCTTCGTGAAGGTGCCTTTTTCAGAATGGTACCAGGTTGTCGAGACCCACAAATTCGAAGGTATGAAGGGTGTGTTCGTGCACCCGGTCAGCGATCCGGCCGTCATGGCGGGTAATGGAACCATCGGCTTGGAGGTGCTCGATGATCTTCCCGAGGTGGATACGATTGTGATGCCGTTCGGAGGAGGGGGATTGAGTTGTGGCATTGCTTCCGCCGTACGTAGCAGAAAGCCTGAGACGAAATTGTATGCCTGTGAGCTTGACATCGCCTCGCCCCTAAAAGCTGCTTTCGAGGCAGGCGAGCCCGTGCGAATTGAAAATACCCGCAGCTTTGTAGACGGTATGGGCAGTCCCGCCGTGCTGCCCGCGATGTGGGATTTGGTTTATCAACTCCTCGACGGCTCGCTGACGACCACTGCCAAAGAAACCGCAGCGGCATTGAAGCTGATGGCTGAGCGAAATCACATTATCGCAGAAGGTGCGGGCGCTGCTCCGGTGGCCACCGCTCTGGCGGGCAAGGCCGGTACCGGAAAGGTAGTGTGTATCATCTCCGGCGGGAATATAGACACTGAAAAAGTAATAAAGATAATCGGGGGATACGTGCCTTAGTGCATTACCATTCCACCTGCCACGTTAATAGACAGCCCGGTCATATAGTCCGACTCAGCAGAGGCCAGGAAAGCTGCCATCCTTGCCACATCTTCCCCGGTGCCGATCCGTCCTAATGGAACGGTGGACGCCCAGTCCTGTACCAGCTCCGGGCGATATTCATTCCCGGTAACCCCTTCCGGTGCCAGTGCATTGGCCATGAAATCGACCCGTTCCGTGTCGGTCAGCCCCGGACAGAGGGCGTTGACGGTGATTCCATTCTCCGCGACTTCCCGTGCCAGTGATTGCGTGAGACCTATGACCGCGAACTTGGAGGCGCAGTATGCCGCGTATTTAGGTATACCGCCCTTACCTGCTGTCGACGACATGTTGATGACTCTTCCGCCTTTTCCACGATCGATCATCGCACGAACCACGGCCTGGGAGCAAATAAAGGTTCCCTTTACGTTGACCCGGTGCACCTTGTCCCATGCATCCTCGTCCAGGTCAACCAGCGGTACCCGGTCTTTACCGGGCCTGGATCCTGCATTGTTCACCAGTATATCAATGCCATCGAATGTTTCCAGTATCTGAGCTACCATCTCTTCGACCTGCTGTTTATCGGCTACATCCGCCTCAATCGCCATGCTTCTCCGCCCTATGCCTTCTATTTCCCTGACTGCATCCGGCAGGCCATCCCAGTCTGAACGGCCAGGGGTGTCCGCGTAGGGACGCAGCGTGATGTCATTGACGATTACATCCGCACCCTCCCGGGCCAGTCGACGCGCTATGGCCCGTCCGATTCCCCGTTCCCCACCCACGCCGGTAACGAGGGCAACTTTACCCTTCAAATTGTACATGATTATTTATCCCTTCGGTTAAATGCCTGACCATTCCGCAGGCACGCTGAACCCGTCTACCGCCTCTTCATTCGTGAAAGTGGACTGAGGTCAAAAGGATCTCTGTCTTGCCTGAATTCATTGAACAAGGCTGGAACGAAGAGTTTACAAACGTTCCAGCATATCAAGATGAGGATACCGGTCCCACTGTTGCCAGGGGGAGATGTCCACCCAAGGCGGCGGCAGGAGATCGGACGTTTCCGAGAAGAAAGGATCGATGACTGTCGAAATCATTCGGGATACTTCATCGGTGGATTGATCCAGGATATTATGCAATTCTTCCGGATCTTCCTGCACATCGAAAAACGCCTTCACCGCGGGGGCGTCTTTATCCTGAAATATGATTTTGCGTGTTTCCGTCATCATCATGAATGTATTGCCGATCTGTGAGTGTACCACATCACGATGCCGGTTAAGGGGCTGATTGCCTGACAGTACCGGCAGGAGAGATCTGCCCTGGTCACCGGACAACTCACCACCGGCGATATCCCTTATGGTCGTCGCGACATCGATGAATTCCACCAGGGCATCGGATGCCGCATTACGCGGTGCGCCCCGGAGGGAAGCAGGCGGTTTGATGATGAGCGGAATACGGTCCGCCTGCCAGTGGAAATGGCCTTTGGTCGTGAGGTGGAAGTCACCGAGGAATTCACCATGGTCGGCCGTGAAGATAATCCAGGTGTCGTCATAGAGATGCTGATCCTTGAGATCCTGTACCATTTGACCGATTTTATGATCTATGAACGAGATGCCGCCATAGTATAGTGCCCGCATTCTGCGAATTTCATCATCGGATGCATCCTTCACCCGCATGAGATCGGCTCGCGTCTTTGCCAGAGGGTTTTCGCTGAAGCGCCGCAGGCCCGCATCGAGAGAGGAGGGATCGTACATCTCCGCCCAATCCCCCGGGGGATCGAAAGGATCGTGCGGTCCGGGCGGGCCGACCCAGAGGAACCACGGCTTTTTGTCTGCAGCGTGCTCCGTCACGTAGGCTCTCCCCCGATCCATCAGCCAGGCATCGATATGATCATCGGACGAAAGGATGGATTTTCCGTAGGCCACTCCCAAATTACGCGTCCGGACTTTTTCCCAGAGATCGGACCAGAAACCCGTGAGTAACCCTTTATTCCTCAGGTGCTCACTGTACGCGCTGGCCCGGAATTTACCCTGGGAGCATTTCCCGGTAGTTTCCAGCGGATCTGTGAAACCGAATTCGTTCAGCATCGGTTCACTCATCAATAATTCATTGTCGTGCCGCCAGTAGAGATGCAATTTACCGCGGTTCGCCGTCTGGTATCCCGCATCACGGACAGACCTGACCACGTTCGGAGTTTCCGGCCAAAGCGAAATCCAGTTCTGGTCGCACCCATGCTGATGTACATATCGCCCGCTCAAAAACGACATGCGCGACGGCGTGCATAGTGGGCTTTGTGTTGTGGCACGCCTGAATGTTACGCCATCGGACGCCAGCGAATCGAGGTGAGGGGTCTGAACATCGGGATGTCCCAGCGACGACAGGCAGTCGGCACGCCACTGGTCACACATGATGAGGAGGATGTTTGGGGTGGATGGATGGATGGATGGGCGGATTGACGGAATGTTTTGAGGAATATTTGTCATTATTGATGTTGATTAAAGGAAGAGTTGTGGATAGCGGCGAATTGATAATACTTCGGTGAATTCCGTCAGCTCATTCTTCTTTTAATCCGTCCACGCTCGTCATTCCAAATATGGACTGAAGTCGTCCTTTGGCCTCGGCTTCAGCTTCTGGTCCATAAGGACCCGTGCACAGGAATTCCAGCGGAGCACGGCATCGTCATTTTCATCGTTTTCGAGCGCTTCGGCCTTCTCGAACCACTCCATGGCTTCACGGAGCAGGTCGTAAGCGTCGTAATGACTATCCGGGTAATTCTGGTGGAGTTTGGCTTTGGCCTGTCGTTCGTAAATGATGCCGGTATAATAGAGTCGCTGGTATTCTTCACTGACCCGGTGGGTCAGCGCCATGGCCTGTTTGATTCCAGCCGGCGAGGGGATGTCAAACTGATCAGTTATTGCAAGTATCAGGAATACGATGGCTCGCTGATTATCGGGATCCACTGCTAGGATATCATTGCAGATACTCTCGGCGACGCGGGGTTCGTTCAGGAGCCGGTAGTGCTCGGCTTTACCGAGCGATCTGGCGATGGCTTCTCTGTGCAACGATTTGAGTTCGAACATGTTGTCCCCGTCACAGCAGACTTAAGGAAATGCCTGTTGGGCCCAGCCCGGTACGGCAGTGATCCTGGTCAGGGCCAGAGAATGAACGCGGCGATCGTTGTGCCGACTATCGCGCTCCCATAACATAGAATCCCGACGGGCAAATGCAAATGTTTAAGCTGTAAGCCGTCGTAGAGCGTGAAACGGAAACGATGCCCCCAATGAAAAAGGGAAAGGGAAATTAGGGCAAAGAGAAAAAGACGGGTCAGGGGATGCTGAACCAGGGCCGATACAGTCTCGAAACGGGGTGCCTCGATCAACCCCAGAGGAATGGCCAGACCGTTCAGGAAAAGAAGCGCTGGCAGACACAGGGCGCTGAACGCCCCCCCTGCTCCGAACAGTGCCCACCAGAAAGGCTCATTAGATTTTTTCATGTCAAATCCCTGTTCGTTATTAATCAAGCTGATAAGAGAATCCATGCAATTGCTGCAGAGAATACAACCCAGCCGGCATAGTTTGACAGGATAATCACCATATCAGGTACGCGCGTGTTGCCGACGCGGAACACCATGGCCTTCGGGGCGAGATTGAACCAGGTCACACTGTGAAAGATCAGAAACAGTAAGGCCACGCCGTGCAGTACCATTACCCCCGGCGTTCCAAGCCAGGATAAAAAGTCGGCATAGGCTTCCGGCCCCTGGGTGATAGCCCGGTAGTGGGACAACAGCACCAAAGCATAAAACGCCACGAACACGCTGGTTATTTCTCTCAGGATAAACCTGATGTGTACCCATTTGTGAACCCACCAGAAGATAGGAATGTTGCGGCGATACCACTTGGGATGATGTTGCGTATATTGCGGACTCCGGCTCATTATGATCCTTGCTCCATTAGTTGATCGACGATTGATGTCATCTGTTTCGCCACGGTAAGAGCAGGGAGCTCCACCAGTCCGTGGTACTGGCCACTTTGTATCGTTGAATCGCCCCTGCGGGATCAACGCCTTTGGGGCAGACCTCGGTGCATTCACCAACCAGGGTACACTGCCAGATGCCCTCGTCCTGTGAAAGCGCTTCGAGCCGTTTCGACTCGCCTTCATCCCTGCTGTCCAGGTTGTACCGCTGCGCCAGCGCTATCGCTGCCGGCCCGGTGAATTCGGGTTCCAGACCATATACCGGACAGGCGGCGTAGCACAGCATACAGTTGATGCACTGGCTGTACTGCTTGTAGCTCTCTAACTCTTCGGGCGTCTGAAGGTTTGGTCCTTCGGAAAGGGGTTTTTCCTGTTCTTTAACGATCCAGGGGCTGACGTTCTGCAGTTTGTCCACGAAATCACCCATCTCGATTACGAGATCCCGAATGACGGGGAAGTTCGCCAGAGGTTCCACACGGACGGGGCCGGGTAGGAGGTCTTTTAAAAAACTGGCACAGGTGAGCGTCGGGGACTCGTCGACCATCATACCGCAACTTCCGCAGACCCCCATGCGGCATGACCATCGAAACGTCAAGCTTCCGTCGATGGTGTCCTTGATGTAATTTAGCGCATCGAGGATTACCCAGTCCTCGTGGACCGGTACCTCGTACTTTTGAAAGGTTGGCTCATCCTCCAGATCCGGGCGGTAACGAAACACTTCAATTTCTATTTTCTGGTCCATGTTTACCCCGTTATTGTTGTTTGGTACCATAGACTCGCTCGGCCGGAGGCCAACGGGTTATGACAACATCTTTGTAGTCGATCTGAGGAGCCTGATCGGTTCTGACGGCCAGGGAGTGTCTGAGGAATTGTTCGTCGTCACGCTCCGGATGGTCCGTGCGTTGATGGGAACCGCGGCTCTCCGTCCTGGCCAGCGCACTATGGGCTATTGCCTGGGCTATGTCAATCATAAAGTCTAGCTCCAGGGCTGAAGTGAGTTCTGTATTGAAGGTGAGTGTCCGGTCTTCAATCAGTACATTAGAAAAACGGTCGCGCAGTTCTGCCAGTTTGTCGCAGGCATCTTTGAGACCGGACTCGGACCGATAAATTCCCACCCCGGCTTCCATCACAGACTGCATTTCCTGACGCAGGCCGGCAACGCGCTCCGTACCTTTCCCCTTGCGAATAAAGTCCCGGGCGATTCGCTCCTGCTCGTCCCTGCCCTGTTTCTCGATCGCGACGGGGTCTATTTCTGGGTGATCCGTTGCGAACTGGGCGGCAGCCTTCCCCACCCTTGCACCGAACACCAGCAGTTCCGTGAGCGAGTTGGATCCTAGTCGGTTCGCTCCATTGATCGAGACACACGCAGTTTCACCGGCTGCAAAGAGACCAGGCAGCGTCGTGGCGCCATGGATATCGGTGTCGATACCGCCCATCATGTAGTGGACAACCGGACGAACGGGAATGGGAGCATAAACCGGATCAATTCCGACATATTTTGTAACGAGCTCTCTGACGAACGGTATTTTCTTGTCGATTTTCTTTTCACCAAGGTGCCGGATGTCGAGGTGAACCACATCCCCGTATGGCCCAGGGATGGTGTGTCCCTGCTCCATCTCTTGCACGAAGGCCTGGCTTAGCCGGTCACGGGGGCCGAGTTCCATGTTCTTCTTTACGGGATGGTTCGGGTCATTGACATCGAGGGGGGTTCCCAGGCTGTAGTCCTGCAGGTAGCGGTACCCATCCTTGTTCACAATGATCCCGCCTTCTCCGCGTGCGGCTTCGGTAATCAGAATACCTGTTCCGGGGAGACCGGTGGGGTGATACTGTATGAATTCCATATCTTTCAGGGGTACGCCAGCCCGGTACGCCAGCCCCATCCCATCCCCGGTCTTTATTGCACCGTTTGTGGTGAACGGAAATACACGCCCCGCGCCTCCAGTACAGAGAATTACGGCATTGGCGGCAATAGTTTCTATACGCCCTGACTGCATTTCCAGGGCGGTTACCCCCTGACACCGGCCGTCTTCAACAAGGAGATTGGTTGCATAGCACTCATTGTAAGAGGCGACTTTTTTGTGCTTGAGGAATGTCTGGTAGAGTGTATGAAGCATATGAAAACCGGTTTTGTCTGCCGCGAACCAGGTTCGTTCAATGGTCATACCACCGAACGGACGGACGGCGATTTTACCGTTGGGTTCACGGCTCCACGGGCATCCCCATCGTTCGAGCTGAACCATTTCGTCCTGTGCTTCCTTGACGAACAGCTCCACCGCATCCTGATCCGACAGCCAGTCACCCCCGGCGATGGTGTCCATACAGTGATCATCGAGGCTGTCGTTCTCATTGATGACAGCAGCAGCCCCACCTTCGGCAGCAACCGTATGGCTGCGCATGGGGTACACTTTGCTCACCACGGCCACACTCAGCGAAGGATTAGTCTCCGCAATGGCAATGGCTGCGCGTAAGCCTGCCCCTCCTCCCCCTACTACCAGTACATCATGTTTTGGGTACTGACTTTGAGCCATCAGGTCATTCTCCATTCGGCTGAGCACATGTTCGAATTAAACTGCTTGGTCTTATTGACGCTGTGTATTGTTTCGGTTTAAAATGAGAAAGTGAAAATATGTATAGCGCTGTTTTGAAGCAATAAGAAAATCCAGGTGAATTTTATCATACGCCAGGAGTTGACATAGAAACTTTATAAATACGGTTGAGAGTCAGATGCACCTGAGGAAAACACGTCGACAAAATAGAACACAAGGCATACAAAATATCAGGTCGCGTGGCTTGCCGCAAGAAAAATATATTAGATTCTGTCAGGGTGTTCTTATGAGTTCCATGCATGTCAAATAGGAGTGAGATAACCGTCGTTTTCCAACACATCTTAATAACCAAACATGACTTGACAGCCTTTAGGGGTTAAGTATATTATTTCAGCTTAATTGCGGCATCGTCGCACACGGTATGCCCACCTTAATCATGTGATATCCATGGATCCCCCGTTTATTTGACCGCTCACGGTACTCTTGTGGGGTACGGATGTCGATTTTGTGCTCAATTACAGAAGGTTGGGCATGTTCCAGTGGCGAGAAGGCATCCCTTTGGGCCGGGCACATAAGCGAGGTGAACGCCCCCTCGAACCGCACCGGGAGATGGGCCAACCGATCGTCGATCGGCATACTGAAACATTCGCGGGTCTGAAGTCCGGAGTTTAAAAAATATGCTCGGTAAACTGCTCCGTCTCGGCGCCGTCGCTGGAGTATTTTTCCTCACTCTTGCTGTATTGGTGGAGATGCTCGGTTATGTTACCTGGTCGCTGACACCCCGCGATGCGGATTCCCTTCAGCGGGCTACCGGCTTCGAGAAAATGATGGCCGGTGGCTCTTCTTCCGCCCAATCGGATGGATTCAAATACGAAGTGCCCGACAGGTATCCTGACGGTTCCAAAGCCATACATAGCGTGTCGGAATGGCCCAAAGCACGTGAACGATCGTTTCAGCAGGCTCCGATGTACGGTCAGTACTCCGATAACGGGACGCTCCCTCCGGTAAACGAGCGCCTTCCTGAAAATCCGCTGGTCATCACTCCTCCCCATCAAAACGGTCCATACGGCGGCACATGGCCCAGATTCGCGACCGGTCCTCAGGATATCGGCATTATCAAGGCGAGGTTCGCCTACGAAGGCCTCGTGCGCTGGGGCCCCATGGCCCGGCAGATTCTGCCGAACCTCGCCGTAAGCTGGACCGTTGAAGATAGTGCCAGGACCTTCACGTTCGAGCTGCGTCGCGGCGTCCGATGGTCGGACGGACACCTGTTTTCCGCAGATGATATCCTATTCTGGTACGAACATGTCATACAACACCCCGATCTGATGCCTACCCTTCCGAGTGCCTTCTCCCGGGGCGGGGAACTGATGGAACTCGAAAAACTGGATGAGTATAGGATACGGTTCCGGTTTAAACGGTCTCATGGCCTGTTTCTCAAGGCAATGGCTTCCGGTCAGGGGTATGAGATGGCCGATTTTCCCGCGCACTACCTGAAACAGTATCATCCCGATTTCACCCCTTTGCACCAGTTGGAAGCTATGGCTGAGGAGGCGGGTTTCGATTTCTGGTACCAGCTGTGGGGGGACAAGAGGGATTGGCGGAATATCGAGCTGCCGCGTCTCTGGCCCTGGATCATCAAAGAGCCGCCCCCAACACAACCAGTCGTTTTCGAACGCAATCCCTATTACTGGAAGGTTGATCCTGAAGGCAGTCAGCTGCCTTACATCGACCGGATGACGTTCGAGATATACGACATCGAAACCATAAACCTGAAGGCCATCAACGGGGAAGTCGGGATGCAGTCGCGGCACATGTCGTTTACCAATTATCCTTTGTTTATGGAAAACCGGGATAAAGGTGGTTATCGGGTGCTGCACTGGGTGAGCGGGAGCGGCGGTGCCAATATCCTGGGGATCAATCTGAATCACAAGGATCCGATTCTGAGAGCAATCGTTTCTGACAGGCGATTCCGGATCGCCTTATCCCATGCGATCGATCGCGATGCGCTTAACGAGGCGAGTTTCTTCGGGATTGGTCAACCACGGCAGGTATCACCGCCGCCAACATCGGAATACTACTCCTCTGAATACGAGCAGGCACACATCTCCTACGATGTGGAAATGGCCAATCGGCTGCTGGATGAGATGGGATTGACAGAAAGGAATAATCAAGGTGTCCGTCTCCGGCCGGACGGAGACGCGCTGGAATTATCGGTTGAAACCACAGCCATGAACAGCAGGACACTGGAGCTGATAGCCGGATACTGGACTGCGGTGGGGGTGAAGACACGCATCAAAGAGCTGGCCCGGCAGCTGTTTTATCAGCGCAAAGCCGCATTGATGCACGACGTGGGTGTCTGGGGAGGCGCGGATGAGCAGATACCCACCCTCGATCCCCGCTGGTTCATACCCTACAGCTCCGAATCTATCCACGGTATCGGGTATGCCCGGTGGTACCGTTCTTCCGGTACAAAAGGAGAGACCCCGGAGGGGGATTTACGGCGTGTTATCGAGCTGTACCAGTTACTTGAAGAAACACCGGATGACCCGGGGCAGATCCGCCTATTTTCTGAAATTCTCGCGTTAAATCAGAAAAACCTGTGGGTAATCGGTACGGTGGGAGGTTTACCCAGTATGGTGTTGGTAAAGAACACGTTTAAGAATGTCCCGGAAGTCGCCATGTCCGGCTGGTCGTTCCGAACGCCCGGCAATACTGCGGTAGAATGTTACGCAATCGATGAACGGTAGGGATACACGACATGCTCCACATCGTAATCCGACGGTTATTCTGGATGCTCCCGACCCTCCTGGTTATTTCAATCATCTCCTTCGCCATCATCCAGCTACCGCCAGGAGACTATCTGACGGCTTACATCGCAGCCCTTGCAGAAACCGGGGAAACGGTCGATGAAGAAAAAATCGCGGCGTTACGAATACGCTATGCACTCGACGAACCAGTTCACATCCAGTACATCACCTGGATGGTCGGCATGTTTCGTGGTGACCTTGGGATGTCCTTCGAGTGGAACAGGCCTGTGGGTGAGTTGATAGGCGAGCGAATTCTGCTGACGACGATCATCTCGATCGCAACACTCCTCTTGACGTGGGCCATCGCCATCCCGATCGGTATCTATTCCGCCGTCCGGCAGTATTCGATCGGCGACTATGCTTTCACCCTTATCGGATTTGTCGGTCTGGCTACCCCGAACTTCCTTCTGGCGCTGGTCTGCATGTATATCGGTTATTCCGCCTTCGATATCAGTGCCGGCGGCCTGTTTTCACCTGCGTATCAGAACGCGCAGTGGTCGGCTGCCCGGCTTCTGGATCTGATGTATCACCTGTGGATCCCGGTGATCGTCATCGGCACGGCCGGTACGGCGGGGATGATTCGGGTCATGCGCGGCAATCTGCTGGATGAACTTCGCAAGCAATACGTGATGACCGCCCGAGCGAAGGGGGTGCATCGCATCAGACTTATCTTGAGATATCCGGTGCGCGTGGCGCTCAATCCCATGATAAGTACCATCGGGTGGGTGCTCCCGTCTATAGTTTCCGGCGCTACCATTACCGCCGTGGTACTGGGGTTGCCCACCACGGGCCCTTTGCTGCTCCGTGCCCTGATGAATCAGGACATGTATCTGGCGGGGAGCATGGTGATGATGCTCAGTCTTTTAACGGTTATCGGTACGTTAATATCCGACCTGCTGCTGCTCTGGTTGGATCCGAGGATACGGTATGACGCGTGATGTAGTCGAAACCCAGCTGGAAAATGGCCCGGAGTCCGAAGCGGAGCATTATGCTGCGTCGCAGTGGGTGCTCATCTGGCGGAAGTTCCGCAGGCACCGGGTGGCTATGGCTGCGGGAGTCGTGATCCTGGGATTGTATGTGATCGCGGCACTGTGCGAATTCCTGGCGCCCTATGGTCTGGAGCAATACAAAATACCGTATGCCTATGCGCCGCCCCAGCGGTTACAATTCGTATCAGAGGATGGATTGCATTTACGGCCGTTTGTGTATGCACTCAAAGGCGTCCGGGACCCGGTTACACTCAGAAAAATATACGTGGAAGACCGAACTGTACGATATCCAATCCGGATGTTTGTCCAGGGGGAACCGTACCGTATGCTGGGTTTATTCCAAGCTGAAATGAGACTGTTCGGAGTGGAACACGGCGGTACCGTGTTTCTACTGGGTACAGATCACCTTGGTCGGGATCTCCTGTCTAGGATTCTTTACGGAGCCCGTATTTCACTTACCATAGGTTTGATAGGGGTCGGTTTTAGTTTCATTTTCGGACTTGTGGTAGGCGTGGTTTCCGGATATTACGGTGGTTGGGTGGATAATTTGATACAGCGATTGATAGAAATTATACGTTCTTTTCCATCGATTCCCCTATGGATGGCGCTGGGCGCGGCTTTACCGGGATCATGGACACCTTTGCAGGTATACCTGGGTATTACCCTGGTTCTGTCCCTTATCGGATGGACCGGACTCGCGCGACAGGTACGGGGTAAGATTCTGGCATTACGGGAAGAGGATTTCGCGGTGGCTGCCCGTCTTGCCGGGGCAGGCAGGTGGCGGATCATGTCGCGGCACCTGCTGCCCTCATTCATGAGCCATATTATCGTAAGCCTGACGCTGTCCGTACCTGGGATGATCCTGGGAGAGACCGCTCTCAGCTTTCTCGGCCTGGGACTTCGTGCACCTATCACGAGTTGGGGTGTTTTGCTCAAAGAAGCCCAAAATGTACAGGCGGTGGCATTTCATCCGTGGTTGCTCACGCCGGTAATGTTCGTAATCATCACGGTACTGGCCTTTAACTTTGTCGGTGACGGACTGAGGGATGCGGCCGATCCGTATGCCACATAATTTGGGGGATTCTTACAGGCGTTGACAGCCTTCACCAATCATCGGCATATTGCCTCTTCCAGCTCATGGTGCTGTCATTAACGGTTACCTGACTGAGAGCGGAAATGTTCCTAATTCATGGTAGATGAGACAGATGAATATCCTTCTGACTAACGACGACAGCCACGTTTCGCCCTTGTTTCACCTGGTAATTGAGTTTCTGAAACCTCGCGGTCGTCTCACGATCGTGGCGCCCAAAATGGAGCAGAGCTGGACGGGGAAATCCATAACACGTTTCTCGAATCTGCACGTGGAAGAAATTCGTATTCACGACCACGCCGCGTACTGCGTTGACGGAACTCCGGCCGCCTGCGTAAACCTTGCGATCTACCACCTTATGGACGAACCACCGGACCTGGTCGTGTCCGGCATCAATGTCGGCCTTAACACCGGGATATCTTTCGCGATGTCTTCCGGAACGCTGGGCGCCTGTTTCGAAGGCAATATAGCAGGCATCCCTGGTATAGCGATGTCACAGGAACTGGAACGGGAGACGTATCAGAAATGGAATCGGGATCGGTCGTTTGAACCGGCAACCATAGACCGGCTAAGGGCACAAATCTGGCCGCTCCTGCAGCGTGTAGCCGGAGAAATGATTCCGGCAGACGATCCGCCCGGTGATCCGGTCACCTGGAATGTCAATTTTCCGTTCAATTCTGCAAATCCTTGTGAGCTCGTACACACCACCTTGAGCCACACGTATTACGCATCCATTTACAAACAGGCAGGTGACCATTACCGCCATGACCTGAGTCCGTTCCACAAGGATTCCAGGCCTCTTACGGACGACGCCGTGATCAGAGACGGACACGTCAGTCTGACAGAGCTTGACATTCGAAACCTGGGACGGTTGCAGGGGGCAGTGTAAGGTTTTGTCGCTGGGAAAAGTATGTCCACCGGTATAAAGCTGTGATCCAGTGCTTTTCCCCTTTGGAATAAGGCTCACCCGCCTTGACATTATCATACAACCATTGTAGTTTCCAACCTACCCGCCTGACGTAGTTACTCACGGAGTAATCGGATGAGAATCACCGGAATAGAGTTATTCCAGATTGAAACGCCCCGGGTTTACGGGTATGTATCGGGCCATCTCATCGTGAAAGTCCATACGGATGGCGGCCCTTCAGGTTTCGGTGAGGCCTCCGATAGCAAAGCGCGGGATCTCGGCATCATCGCAAGGCAATACAAAGACCTGCTGGTCGGTCGTGATGCCCGGAACATAACTGAAATTAACGAGCTTCTCCAGGATCACGATTTTAAGTGCAGCGTGTCGGACCGCCACCTGGTCTCCGCGATCGATCTGGCGCTTTACGACCTCAATGGAAAAGCACAGGGCGTACCGGCCTATCAGCTCCTGGGAGGGAAGATACGGGACAGTGTGTACTGCTGTTACCCGATTTTCGGATGGCAGGTGGAAGAGGATATCGAGAAAGCAGGTGCCTATCTTCAAAGACTGGTGGACATGGGACACCATCTGTTCCGATATTATGTGTCGGGAGACAGTGCGCTGGATGACAGATTCCTGATGGAAATGAAAGCCCGTTACGGCGAAAAAATAAAACTCAAATCACTGGATTTCTCAGGACGTTTTACCGACTGGGAAACCGCCATCCGATATGCGGAAGTGCTCCGGCATCACAATCCCTACCATTTCGAGCAGCCTTCTCGTGATATGAGGGTAAGTGCAGAATTCGTTAAACGAGTCGATTTGCATGTAAGCTGGCATATCAATACCCTGCGGGAGGGATTTGAAGCCATCGACCTGGGCGCCTGCACTGCCTTCAATATGGCGTGTGTGGCCGCCGGCCCTACGAACATCCGGCGCATCTTCGCCCTCGCTGAAGGCGCCGGGATCAAATGCCTGATCGGCACGGACCAGGAATCCACACTGGGTACCTCGGCCCAGGTAACCGTCGCTGTCGCCATGCCCAACCTGGATCTGCCTTGCGACCCAATGGGGCCGGTGCTCTACACCACCTCTCCTGCCAAAGAACGGATCCGCGCTGAATCCAGCCACCTGTATCCCTTCGACACACCCGGGTTGGGTGTAGAACTGGATGCTGCCAGGATGCAAGAGATTACGGTGGCGACAGCGAATACGCGAGATTTACGTTAAATAACTATGATTGAATATTGGATTTTTCGAGTTAAAGCGGGAACAGAATCATGATTATCACTCAATTACAGATCGACCACTTTCACCGAAATGGTTTCTTTTTTATCCCCAACCCCCTCGGAGGAGAACAGATGCGGCTGGTGGACAGGCTGCAGAGGGAGTGTGAGGAGGAATGGGAAAATACGGACTGGCCGGAGGAATTCAATGTGATGGCCTGTCATTTTTTGAAGCTCGGCGAACCGGTCCTACAGATGGTGGAACAGCCCGTGCTGATCGAGGCGGCGAAACGGATACTGGATTGTGATGAGGTGCATATAGGCGCCTGCGGGGCGGGAGACGCCTCGAAACGACCATCGGCGACTCATGGCCATATGCATCAGGTTCACTGGCATGCGGACGGGAGTCCCGACGTGAAGCAGGTTTCGTTTCGGATCGCACTGGATCGTCATGACTCTGCCAACGCACCCCTCAGAGTGTTACCCGGAACCCATCTCGTTCCGAAAGAGATGGTTAATGAAGATTTGATGCAGCTCGAACTGGCGACCGGGCGGCATAATGTCTCGCCCGATCAAATGTACGCCAGGCACCCGCATGAAGTGGAGGTCATCCTCGATCCGCGCTGGGCCCTGGTTTGGACACCAAGCTGCTGGCACGCCACCGGCATTAAAACCGTAGCGGGCCCCCGCCGGACCATGGCCTGGAACTATTTTCCAAAGGGTGGGAGAAAGCGGGATACAGAGGCGGTGAAGTATATTTATGCCGGTCAATGGCCGGATTGGCCGATTGAGAGGCAGAGACTATGGGGAATTGCGTAGGATTGATTCATTTGTTCATTGAATCACCGTTGCAGAATAATAGACAGATAAGGCCCATGTCGTGATCCGTTATGTCGATCGTTCTCTAATGTAGGGTGATGTTGAAGCATCATTGAACCAGCGAAGAACAAAAAATACACAGGGGGTACTTATGCGGGGTCGGCGGGTATGTATTTCTGCGCCGGGGAAAACTGTTCTGGAAGAGGTTACTATCGATCCCGATCAGCTCAAGCCAACGGAAATCGTACTACAGACACAATATACATTGATCAGCGCAGCGGCTGAAGTTGGGCTGTATACAGGCAAAGATTGGGAATGGGACGTCCTCTATCCAAGATATCCCGGGTTCTCGAGTGTGGGGGTAGTGACCCATTCCGGCGGTGAGGTGCGGCGGGTTTTACCCGGGGATCTGGTATTCAGTTACGCGAATCACGCGTCCCTCACAGTACTTGATGTGGCGAGAGACTTTTGCCTCAAAGTTCCGGAGGATATCGTACCGCAACAGGCATTATTTGCACGCCTCGGATCAGTAGCGATGACTGCCCCGACCGTGGCAACGTACAAGCCGGGCGACTGGGTTGTGCTGTTCGGGTTAGGGCTTGTAGGCAATCTGGCGGCACAGGTATTCGGGCAATCCGGTACAAAGGTGATCGGTGTCGACCTGGTGGACACACGGCTGGAGCTGGCGCGTAAATGCGGAATAGAATACACGGTTAAACACCATGTGGAACATTTACCCAACATCGTTCAGAACCTGACTGACGGCAGAGGCGCGGAAATAGTGATCGATGCGATCGGTAACGCGGACTGCGTGGTCGATGGGGTAGACCTTTTGCGTCGCGGCGGACAGGTATTGTTGCTCGGGCATATGAGAGAGCCGTCCGATGCGCTGGCATCGGATCTCATCAGGAAAGTGTTTCTGAAATGGGCCACGGTAAAAAGCAGCTGGGAGTGGCAGTTGCCCCAATGGGAATCGGATCAGGTGCAAACGTCCATCGAGTCAAATTGCAGGGACATTTTCAAGATGCTCCAGGCGGGCAGTCTGAAGGTAGAAGAGCTTATCAGCCATACCATCGCACCGGATGAAATCGAGAAGGGATATGAGGGACTGTTAAACCATAAAGATGATTACTGGGGCGTGGTGATCGACTGGACATGAGGGACTTCTGATATGAATTCACCCGTCAAACCCGGTATCGTCGGTCACCGGGGCGCTGGAAAACTGGCACCGGAAAACACACTCGCCGCGATTTACACCGCTCTCAGGATGGGCCTGGACGGCATCGAGTGTGACATCCAGGTTACCTCGGACGGTGAGCCGATAATGCTGCATGACACGACGTTAAACCGGACGACCGATGGATTCGGGCTGACGGTGGATCATACAGTGGATGATTTGCTGTCGCTCGATGCAGGGGGATGGTTTCATTACATCTACAGGGGCGAAAAAATCCCTACGCTTCGGGAGGCCCTGGAACTGATCGATGGAAGGTTGACCGTCTTCCTGGAAATAAAAACACCGTCTGGTATTGAACCAGTCGCGGATGTCATTCAGGAGTTTCGGGCAGAATCCTGGTGTGTGATCATCTCATCTGAAGAAAATGTCCTGGCCCAGTGCGCCAAACGCATTCCGAAAGCCCGGCGGACTATCCTTGTTCACCCCGATAATCCACCCGATCCTCCGGAACTCGTCGGGTATATGAAGTCTATACCTGCAGAAATTGTGGGGCTGTCCCCAAGATGGCTGGAACCTGATTTGATCAATAAAATCCGACAGGCCGGGTGCCGCCTTATGACCGGTCCGCTGGACACACGGGACCAATGTGACGAGGCATTATTACTCTTACCCGACTACATCCTGACAAACCGGCCGGATGTAGTCGAGGACTGGCTCGCGGATCAGGCCTCAGCCTGATCGTTATTTCGTTCCATATACTGCAACTGATGCAGGCGACTGTATATGCCGTCGCCTCGGACTAATGCCTCGTGGGAACCGATCTCGCGCAATTCACCTTTGTGCAGAACTATGATGGCATCGGCGTTGCGGATGGTGGAGAGACGGTGGGCGATAACGATCGAGGTGCGGCTGTGCATCAAGCGTTCCACGGCCTCCTGAATCCATTGCTCCGTTTCCGTATCAACATTGGCCGTTGCCTCGTCCAGCACCAGAATATCAGGATCTGCGGCCAGAGCCCTGGCGAAGGCGATAAGCTGGCGCTGTCCCGAGGAAAGCATGCTGCCTCTTTCCGTGATTTCATGATCGAATCCGTCGTCTAACTTGTCGATAAATCTGTCGGCGTTAACGTCATGGGCGGCGCGCTCGATGATTTCGTCTGTGATCGCTTCATCACCGAGGCGGATATTGTCGGTAATGTTTCCGGAGAACAGGAACACGTCCTGCTGCACGATTCCCACCCGTCTCCGTAACGCCTCCACATCCCAGTCCCTGACATCCACTCCATCTACGAAGATAAATCCCTTTTGAATATCGTAAAACCTTGTGAGCAGGCTGATTATGGTCGTCTTTCCGGAACCGGTTGCGCCCACGATGGCGATGCTCTGTCCGGAGTCGATGCGGAATGATACGTCCTGGAGTACCCAGTTTTCCTCCTGATAGGCGAACCATACATTTCGAAACTCTATAGTGCCTTTCACGCGGTCCTGTTGGTATTCGCCTCCACCGGGTTCCATTTCTTCATCCAGAAGTTCGAAAATCCGCTCCGATGAAGCCATGGCGGATTGGAGGATGCCGTAACGTTCTGATATATCCATGATAGGCCAGAAAAACCTTGGCACATACTGTAGCATCGCCACCACGATCCCCCATTCGATCTGTGCTCGGACCACCTCGCTGCAACCATACCAGATAACCAGTGCGGTAATCGCAGCACCAATGAACTCCATGATGGGATAAAACATTGAGTAGTAATACGTGGTCTGGATGTTGGCGTCCAGGTAACTCCTGTTTACATCCTCAAACTTCTCACGGTTTCGGTTTTCCCGGTTGAATAGGTGCACCACTTCCATGCCGGATATGTTTTCCTGGAGGAACGCGTTTAAACGGGACAACCGGCTTCGCGCCAATCGAAACGTAATAAGCATTCGCTTCTGGAACCAGAACGTGACCACAAACATGATCGGTAGGGCCAGGCATATGACCAGTGAGAGCTCGGCATCCATGTAAAACATATACGCAATGATAGTGACGACCGTGAACAGGTCGCTGAACGACGCAACGATTCCGTCCGTGAACAACTCGTTAAGAGCATCGACATCGTTTGTATTCCGGGTCATAAGACGTCCGATGGGCATACGGTCGAAAAACTTCAAGGGCAACCGCTGGATGTGCGCGAAGATCTGCGCGCGTATGTCGTACATGGCCCACTGGCCGGTTATTTTGGTGATGTAGCGTTCAGCATAATTCGTGATGAATTGAAGTATGAGGAAGATAAAGAAAGTGAGACTCACCATATCTAGGCCTTCCAGATCACCCGTCAGGATATGGTCGTCCACCGCCACTTTGGTCAGGTACGGTGTAGCCTGCCTGAAAAACGAAGTGAGGAGGATCAATACAAGTGCCACGCCGACCCAACGCCAGTACGGTTTCAAATACGCTATCAACCGCCATAACAACCTGGCGTCAAACGATTTCTCGGTGATTTCATCTTCTTGGAATTGCTGGGTCATAATTCAGATACCTGCCTACAAATCACTTATTTCATCGCTCAGTTTCTGTCTGCGATGCATGTCCGCATAAATGCCATCATGTTCCACCAGCTCATCGTGCGTCCCCTGCTCCGCGATACGACCGCCGTCGAGTACGATGATGTGGTTTGCATCTTTCACCGTGGATATGCGATGGGCGATCAGCACGGTGGTCCGTTCCGCCATCACGCCGCGTAATCGTTTCAGGATTTCATCTTCCGTGTGGGTGTCGACACTGGCCATGGCATCATCGAGGATCAGGATTTTAGGATGACGGATAACTGCCCTGGCAAGCGCAGTCCGTTGCTTTTGTCCACCGGAAAGCGTCACGCCGCGTTCTCCCATGAGGGTTTCCAGACCGTCTGGAAAATCATTCAAGTCTTTTTGGAGCTGGGAGGTGCCTGTTGCCCGATCCACTGCCTCATCAGAGACTTCCTTCATTCCGAACGCCACGTTTTCCCTTACCGTATCAGAGAACAGAAACGTATCCTGGGGTACAAAGCCGATCTGGGCTCTCAGGGAAGACAGGGTGTAATCCGCCACCGGTTTTCCGTCGATCAGCACCTCGCCCTCCTGGGCTTCGATCATTCTGGGTATCAGGCGGGCGAGCGTGGTTTTACCGGAGCCCACACGCCCTACGATCGCCAGGACACTGCCGGCCGGTACCTTCAGGTTGATATCCTGCAGGATGGTATTGTCATCGTATGCGAATGTCATATTCCTGAATTCAAGATCACCACGAATCTCTGAAGTCTGTTGGGCGTGCTCCGTATCCATTATCTCCGGCACTTCGTTGAGCACTTCTCTGATACGTTTCATGGATGCGACCCCCCGCTGGTAACGGTCAATCATCCAGCCCAGGGTGATCATAGGGAAAACGAGACGGGTAAGGTAAGCGTTAAATGCGACAAATTCACCCATGGAAAGCTCATTCCGGATTATGTCACCGCCACCTATCCATAGGACCAATAGAAGCGACCCCCCGCTGATGAGAAACATAAAGGGGTAGAAGAGACTTTGAATGTGGATCAGCACCCGGTTTTTTTCCAGGTATTCTTGGTTCAAGTTTTGAAAAACCTCGATCTCCATTTTACGCCTTACATATGCTTTCACCACACGAATCCCCGCCAGGTTTTCCTGAACCCTGGCGGTGATGTTGGCAAATTGCTCCTGTACCTCCCGGAAACCGACGTTGATCTTAGCCGCAACCCGGTTCATGACGAGGGCCAGCAGGGGCATGGGCAGAAGCGAATAGACAGCCAGCTGCCAGTCGATGGCGGCCATGACTCCCAGGCTCATGGGAAACGCGAGCGCAGCCGTGACGATCATCCGGATGCCGAACGCCAGAAACATGCGTATGGCGTTCAGATCGTTGGTAGCACGGGCCATCAGATCACCGGTCGGCGTGCGGTGAAAATAGGCTATGGACAGTAGTAGTAGGCGGTCGAAGTATTTTCTGCGTATATCGTATTCCACGAACCGGGCCATACTGTTCAGCGCCCAGCGCATCCCCACGGACAGCAGCAACTGCAGAACAGCCAACCCGAGTATAATCGCGGAATAATGCAACACGTCTCCAACGGCGGACTCCATAACGGTGTCCTGACCCGCCAGTCCGGCCTCATACCCGGCTTTGGCAGTGTCTATGGCCCATTGCATGACGATAGGAATGCCGGTGGAAACCAGCTGGGCTCCGGCCAGCAATAGCAATCCGATAAAAATACGTTGTTTGTAGGGCTGAAGGTATTCGGTGAAGGGCTTGAACGGGTTGAGCGTCAATGGGCGTTCCGCAGAAAAAAGGATGTTGGATGAACGAGGGAGTCAGTATGGTACAAGATATGTGATCGGGTGCATTATTGCCATGCTTTTTTCGTCACAAATGTCATTTCGTCTCTACCGTCATATCCTGTGGTTTTCGATGCACCAGGATGATGTCCATCGGTATTCGGCCGACTATTTTTTCATCCTCGGTCAATACATCGATCCGCCATTTACCGGGTCCAACATTCTTCTTTCGCGTGAACCCTCGCCAGCCACCGTCCCTTCCACCGACGATGTCGTATCCTATTTTATCCGTGGTGGTCCATTCCCCCTTTTTATTCAGCCATTGCCAGTGATGAACGATGCGCTGTTTCATTTCAGTCGGGGCAAAAACGGATGCAAAGCAGAAAATGGTATCGCCAACCGTGTATTCAAATATGCGATCATCGCTCCTGAATTCCCAATCGGCGGGTTGTCGATACCGCACCTCGTACTCTCCGCTATCGGTCTTCCGTACACCACGGTATATTCCGATTTCCTGGACGGATAAGGGGACGGGGGGGATCCAATTCAGAACATAAACGCCACACATCAAACCAAATAGGACGATCGGCGGTACGAACACTCCGAATTTTTCACGCCACAGGTTTTTTGTATTGAGACCGAATATACAAAGCCAGATGAAACCCGTCAGGCCGAGGCTTAGAACACCTCCCTGAAGGAAGGTGTCGAAATCCATGCGCTTGGTCATGACCGGCAGGAAAAATGTGAAAAAGGCAAAACTGCAGAACATCTGCAGCACACTGAGCATTTTGAGACGGCTCAGGCCATGCCGCACGAACTCGTTAACCAGTAAAATCAATATGAGCATTACTACAAAGATGTAGGATTGTCCGACCGCCGCGCTTTTGAAATAGAGTATGGTGTATGCGGAAAACAGGCTGCCCATACACAGGTGGAGCAAGACCTTGAACCAATCCTGATGAGCGATTAGAAATTCGCGTTTCGTGTGTCGGAGTTCGATTCGGCCGATGATGATCAGGGCAATACTCGATAAAAGCAGGTACCCCAGAAGGACCAGGTTGTCGAACAGGAGGTCGACACGTTTCAGGGTGAACGTGTCGTAGGTAAAACCGATTACAAACGACGCGGGTGGCAGATAACCTTCATATCGGCGCATCATCCGCTGCACCTTTTCCGTCCGGGTCGGTTTATCAATCGGATAGTCAAAAGATTCGTTCATAGCCCTACCTATATTCTGCTTCGATTCTGTTGGCGTACCTCAAACTGGCTTCATTCAAAGAGTTTAATGTCTCCGAAGGTAATGTCACCTCCAATCCCGCTAGCATCTCATCCACGTGCTCCGGCTGCTCGGGACCGGAGAGGACGGCCGAGACCTCTTGGTGCGACATCACCCAGGCCACACATACCTGGGTCCTGCTGATGTCAAGTTCTGCGGCGGCTTGGTCCAATGCATCGTGCAGATTTGACAGTGCCGAGTGAGAGTTGGGTTTGGTGCGTTCGGATAGATGGCCCGCATCCAGGGGACTGAACGCCATCACACCGAGGGAATGCTGGCGGGCCACCGGGAACAACTCCTGCTCAAGTTTGCGGACCCGCGACCGACCGGCATCCGATAGTGCGTATCCGGCTATGGTGTAATATTCTTCCAGCACGGCAGGTCCAGAAACCCCGAGACTATGGGCGGTGCATATGCAGGATTCTACCATTTCCGAATCATGATTCGATAGTCCCCAGTATCGTATTTTTCCGGAGACCTTCAGCTGATCCATCGAGGTGCAGATTTCTTCCCAATCTGATCTGCCGTCTGGACTGTGCAAGAGATACAGATCGACGTAGTCCGTCTGAAGACGCCTTAGCGAACTCTCCAGCTGATCAGACAAATATCCCTTGGTGAAAACGGCCCGCTCCCCACTCTCACCCGTCTTTTTCGGCGGCAAGGAAGGAGGTACTTTGGTGCATATGACACAATCGGTTCTTCGGTCCGCGATTGTTTTTCCCAGCAAGGCTTCCGATCCACCCCAGCCGTAAGCCTGTGCCGTGTCGAAAAAGTTAATTCCGATGTCGAGGCAGTGGCGGAGAACCAACTGAGCAGCCGGTTCTTCCGCATGACGCTCCAGGTGCCTGAAGGCCGTTCCCTGGCAATGGCGGGTCACGTGCAGGTCGGTCTTTCCCAAGCGCACTCTGTCTAAGGTATCTGGCATAGTCATGTGATTTTCTTCTTGTTATTCTATCTGGTCGGATGTTAAGGTATACGCGTTCACTCGGTAAGACAACCAAATAAAACAGGATCCGACCATGACGGAAGAGCAGAAATATATCTTCGACCTTCAGGGATATATCGTTCTCAAAGATGTGATACCGCAACCGGTCATAGAAGCATGCAATAAGGCGCTGGACCGCTTAGAGTTCATGGATCCTGACACGTACCCTCCCCCTCTGTGTCTTGGCACAGAAAAAACCGATCAAGAGCTTTACATCTCCAATATCCTGGAAGGCGATCCTTCGTTTCGTGAATTGATCGGCATCCCCGAAGTCCTCGACGTGGTGGAAATTGTCACAGGCGGGCCGTATCGGTTGAATCACACGTATACGATCTACCGATGGGGTGGCGGGTACACCGGACTGCACATGCAGGGTACGCCTATCATCCCCAAGTGCCAGTACCACTGTAGAAACGGTCAGATGGTGTCCACGCTGACCAAGGCGGTGTTCCCGATGCTCGATTGTGAGGCGGAGGATGGGTGTTTCGCCGTGATTCCAGGCGCTCATAAGAGCAATTTCGAAAAGCCATGGGGCAGCCATCCCGATGAGAACCCACTATTGACACCAGTCCCCGCATCGGCCGGGGATGCAATCATTTTCACCGAGGCCCTCACACACGGTTCTACCGTTAATACGTCTGGTCAGAGACGGCGGACGGTTTACTACTGTTACAGCATCGGTTACATGCCTGATTGGGGTGGGCAGGGACTACATTTCAGCGATCGGATCACCGATAATCTCTCAGAGTTTCAGAACGAGATCGTTCGTTTGAAATAGGAACAGCTGCCACGACACCCAAAGAACCGATGGGAAGTCGGCGGTATCGAATTTCATCCAAGCCAAGCGCCGTCGGTGGCACATAACAACCATCATTACTAACGAAAGAATTCGGGAGTACCTCCTTCTGAATCCAACCGCAGCCCGGAGATGTGCGGGGCCGTAAGTGAGCGGCGTGAATTCGAGAAAGGGATAACATTCGTATTCGGTTACATTAGACACCGGTATGGTTGCGTCATGCGTATTGGATTCTTTGATTGACGTTCGGGAGGGATGAATCTATAATCAAATCGGTATTTTTTCCGATTTCGTGATATCGTAATCAATCGAGGATTGAATAACGAAAAAGGGTTGCGTCAAGGTATGGAAGATGGAACGGAGGCCACCCGTCGGCAATCAATGGAACCGGCGGATTTATCGGAGCCCAGAACCATCTGGCAGCAGATCCAAAAAAATCGGCTCCTTATGTCAGGCGGCGGGATCGTGGGGGCGTTGATGTTGCTCGCCCTTACCGCTCCGTTACTTACTCAATGGAATATACTGGACGACCCGATGGAACAGTTCCCGCAGGGACTTGACCCGTACGGTCTGCCGTTGGCACCGGGCGGCGTGCACAGCCTTGGCACAGACAGCCTGGGAAGGGATATGCTCAGCCGGGTAGTCCATGGTACCAGGATTTCTCTGACGGTGGGCATCATCGCCATGCTAACGGCACTCTGCATCGGCGTTACGGTAGGGGTAATAGCCGGTTATTTCGGTACCTGGGTTAACGCGGTTCTCATGCGTGGAACGGATGTGATGATGACTATACCGGGGTTGCTTCTCGCTATCGCTTTTGCCAGTTTGATGGACGGCAGACAGGTTCATCTCCATCCCTCCTGGACCGACTGGCATGAACTCGATCTGACTTTGGAGCGAGGGATTCTCAGCGTGCTCCTGGTTATCGGCATTGTCAGTTGGACCTGGATCGCCCGTGTGGTCCGTAGCCAGGTGATCTCGGTAAAGGAACGTGAGTTTGTGGAAGCGTCTCGGGCCATGGGGTGCCGACATCGCAGGATTATCGTTCGACACATAGCGCCCAATATTCTCCCGACAGTCATCATAGTAGCTACACTGAGCACGGCCGGTACCATTCTGCTCGATGCCGGGCTGAGCTACCTGGGGGTGGGCGTTCCACCGCCGGCCCCATCCTGGGGAACCATGATCGCAGACGGCCAACCATACTTCATTGTAGCGCCTCATCTAACCGTCATTCCCGGCTTTGCCATTATCCTCACGGTCGTAGGTTTCAACCTGTTGGGTCAGGGGCTGCAGGACGTTCTGGACCCGTACGAGAAGGGACGCAGATGAAGGCGTACGGAAAATCTCTCCCCTTGATAACGGTGTTTTTACTGTCCACAGTGGGCGTCGGGTGTGATTCCGTACAACACGTCGAGCGAGTGCTGCGGAACGACAGGGCGCTTCGTATCGCAATCCCTTCGGACGCCCGGACCCTTGATCCTGCCATTGCCTACGACGTGGTCACCTGGCCCCTGGTAAGGGCTGTGTTTCATGGGCTCATAGACTATGACGACGATTTGGCGTTGATTCCCTGGCAGTCTGACGGCTGGGAGATATCTGACGATGGGGCAACCATTACATTTCACTTGACGCCGGGAATCACATTCTCTAACGGCAGGGAAGTTACCGCGGAGGATTACGTATATACACTGACGCGCCTGCTGGATCTTAAAACGAAATCGCCCGGCCAGGGATTCTTCAGGAACATCGTAGGCTCTGCGGCCTTCCAGGACGGTGACGCGCCCAACGTCGCCGGCCTAGACGCGAAAGGGCGATACACCTTTGAAATTAGGCTCCAGAAACCGGACCCAACCTTCCTGCACGTCATGGCAATGCCCTTCGCCTACGTTGTGCCGAAAGAGGCCGTGAGCGCTACCGGGGGGGAATTTGCCCGCAATCCGGTAGGCAGCGGTGCTTTTGTTCTTTCCGAATGGAAACGCGGAAGCTGGATGCGGTTTAAACGCAATCTAAATTATGCGTGGCCCGAACGGGTTAAGCTGGATGCCTTCGAGATTGTGGTGGGCGGAGACGGCGCCCTCCATATGATGATGTTCGAGCGGGGGGAGCTGGATATCGCAAATGTAACCGATGTGGGCATTCCCGACCCCGATTTCGTGAGGGTGATGAAAGACCCCGTACTCAAAGAGTATGTCGAATCCCAACCACTGAACGCCGTAAGGTATCTGTCGATGAATACGGAGATTTCGCCGTTCGATAATGTCCTTGTCAGACAGGCGGTCAATTATGCCGTGGATAAGAAACGTATCATTCGGCTGATGAGCGGCCGCGGGGTGCCGGCGAGGGGTGTGTTGCCGCCGGGGATGCCCGGATTCAATCCCCATAGGACAGGTTACCCGTATACTCCAGCAAAGGCGAAACAGCTTCTTCGCGAGGCTGGGTATCCGGAGGGATTTGAGACGGAATTGTGGATCAACGCCAACATGAACACCGAAGTCAGGCAATCACAGGCTATTCAGCAGGACCTCGCGAAAGTAGGTATCAAGGTGTCCATTAAGGCGGTCACCGGAGCTACGAGAATAGAGGCGGTCGGGCGCAGGAAGACGGTACCCATGGCGCACTTCGGCTGGTATCAGGACTATCCCGATCCCAGTAATTTCCTGGATGTGCTGCTCAGCGGTCACCGGATTACGGAGGTAAACAGTAACAACGTGGCGTTTTATGACAACAGCGAAGTAAACGACTTGCTGTCAAGAGCAGCCTATGATCTGGATCCTCAACACAGGTTGTCGTTATATCAACAGGCAGAATCCATCATCGTCGACGAAGCCCCATGGGTGTTTTTGTATCATCCGAACATGTACATACTCAGACAACCCTGGCTGCATGGGCTGGATTTGAATCCGGTCTGGCCTATCCGCTATGAACGTATGTGGATAGACACCGGTAAGGGAAGCTGATGCTCTCGCGTATCACATATCGCCTGCTCTGGGCAGTTATAATCCTCTGGGGCACTACCGTGATTACCTTTCTGATTGCCCATTCGGTACCGGCGGACCCGGCGCGGGTCTATGCAGGCGCCAATGCCGATGCGGAGACGATCGCCCGTATCCGTCAGGAGATGGGCTTGAAAGATCCACTGATAAAACAATACGGGCGGTATGTGCTGGCACTCGTCCAGGGTGATCTGGGTACGTCTCTTGTAACCAATGAAAAGGTGCGGGATGCGATTCTGGAAAGATTTCCGACCACCGCGGTGCTGGCGATTACAGCCATCGTTTTCTGGATGCTCATCAGTCTGCCGCTCGGCGTGGTTACCGCAAAATACCGGGGTCGCTGGATCGACAGGACGGTACTGGTGGTAGGGATGATCGCCATCTCATTGCCAGTGTTCTGGCTTGCCCGAATGCTTCAATATGAACTGGCATACCGCTCCGGATTATTTCCGGTGGCGGGATTTTTCAGCTGGAAGCACATCATTCTTCCCGCTCTGACGCTCGCCCTGGTGACGTCCGGTTATTATGCCCGGTTAATACACGCGAATATGGTGGAAGCGCTGGGACATGACTACATCCGGGTGGCTAGGGCGAAAGGGTTGGCTGAGGCGGTGGTGCTGTGCAGGCATGCATTGCGTAATGCTATGATACCGGTGGTTACGGTCCTGGGTATGGACGTGGCCGCACTCCTCGGAGGAGTGGTGTTTACAGAAAATGTATTCGCACTCCCTGGAATCGGGACACTTGCGCTCCAGGCGGTATTCAATCTGGATGTTCCGATGATCATGGGGGTCGTTCTGTTCTCTGCCACACTGGTGGTAATGGTCAACCTCTTGGTTGATTTCCTGTATCAGTGGATCGACCCGAGGGTGCAGGCGGAATAACAGGAGTGGCACATTGGTTAAATCATTGAAGGAACAGTGGGATGCGGAAGGTTATGCGGTGGTGCCCGGGATCTACCACAGCGAAACAACAGAGCGGTTGCTGCCTGTGTGCGAGGGGATTCTCGATCAGTGGCGCAAAGAGAGTCCGGAAGATGGTAAACCTGGGGGCGGTCCGCAAGCAACGGTGATGAGACATCTCAATCATCCGGGTTATTTTAAAATGCATCCGGAGTGGAAAAACCTGATCCTTGAGTCCGTGGCCGATAGGCGTGTCCTCGATGTAGCCCGGGAAGTCCTCGGAGAAGATCCCATGTTTCGCACAACGAGTTTTTTTTTCAACCCGACCGGGACGAGTCGGGATGGTAACTGGCACCGGGACTCTCAATTCAAGCATCCCGATGAAAAAGAGGAAAAAGTATTCCTGGAACGGAGATTCGGCACAACATCCGGAATCCAGGTGCAGATCGCTTTGACCCCCTCGGAAGATATCGAATATGTCCCCAGGTCTCACCTGCGGTGGGATACGCCTGAAGAATACCGTATTCGCCGTGCTGAGGAGCAGAAGAACAATGCCTCCAACGCGATGCCCGGTGCCATAAGACTGAAACAGGAACCGGGTGATGCCGTTCTCTTCAATCCGCTGGGTTTGCACAGGGGGCGATATCATGCGGATAAACGGCGACGCACCTATATGCTGACCTACATGCCGGCCTCCGTGCATTACATCGATTATTTTTCACATCAACCGTGGTTTCTGACAACGGGATATCTCGACGGCTTGACGCAGTCTTCCAGGTTGTTTTTTGAGAGGTTCATCGAAGAATACAGGAGGGATTGGACGGGCGCCGCCGGTATATAATCAAGAGACCAGGGCAGCACTCAACATCTCGTAGATGTGTTCGGGCTCATCGTAGCCGGAAGCCAGCCAGATCAGGTCATCGCGGTGTTCGAAGATGAGACTCGGAAATTGATTGGCCGATAGGGAGCGTCTCAGTGTGAAATCTTCTTGGAGATTCTGTTCGATTTCCCATGAGACGATCGCCTCTGCAAAGGTATCCGTGTCCAGGTTAAGATCGCCGGCAAGTGAAACAAGCGTATCGATATCGGAAGGATTTTGACCTTCGAGGTAGTAAGCCCGCTGGATACGGTGGTACATGAGCGGGGCGCCAAAGGGGTGTTGCGCCGCCGCGGAGAGCACCGCACGGCAGGCAGGGTAGGTGGAGCGGCGCGGTAGGCATTTCTCCCAGAAGTCCCAGTTGAATTCAGCGCCTGTCCGCTCTGCGACCGCGCGCCATTGTTCCTGGACATATTGGCGGGTTTCTTCGGGCATCACTTCATCGGAATCTTTGGCAAGGCCGCCCATTACATACCGGATTGGAATATCTTCCGGCAGCATTTCGGTGACCTCGGCGATGACGGGCTGAAACCCCCAGCACCAGGAGCACATAGGATCGGAGACATAATACAGAGTGGACCAGTTCATATAGGTAAAAAAGTAAATTTGTTAATTACTGTCAAGGAACATCACATGAGGAGATGAAATGGAATACTTCAGCGGTTTAGGAATGAACATGGGGACACTGTCCCGTCTGTCGAAGGCGAAGTCAAGGTCGATCAGTCCTGAAAATTTAACGGGTGAACCGGGCAAGGGCGGTATGGCCACGGAGGGAACCGGGGCTGTCCACGCTCGCTATCTCGGTCAGGGTTGGAAGATGTCACCCTCCATCGATATTCAGCCCGGGGAGACGTTCACACTTGCCGACATAGAGGGGCCCGGTGCCATACAGCATATCTGGATGACACCCACCGGGCACTGGCGCTTCTCGATCATCAGAATCTATTGGGACGACGAAGAAACACCGTCCGTGGAATGTCCGGTCGGCGACTTCTTTGCCTGCGGATGGGGTGAATACGCACAGGTGACATCCATGGCCGTCTGTGTAAATCCGGGTAGTGCTTTCAACTGCTACTGGGAGATGCCATTCCGGAAGCGCTGCCGGATTACGATGGAGAACCTGGCGGATGCAAAAATGCGGGTGTATTACCAGATTGACTACACCCTGACTGAGGTGCCGGATGATGCCGCCTATTTCCATGCGCAATTTCGACGGGTGAATCCACTGCCCTATAAAGAAGTGTACACGATACTGGATGGCGTACAGGGCCATGGACATTTTGTTGGCACCTACATGGCGTGGGGGGTGAACAACAACGGTTGGTGGGGTGAGGGCGAGATCAAATTCTTTATAGATGGTGACGGAGAATTCCCGACAATCTGCGGAACAGGTACCGAGGACTATTTCTGCGGATCGTATAATTTCGATCACGACAATGCGTACCGTGAGTTCACAACACCCTACGCCGGATTGCCTCAGGTGATACGACCCGATGGTCTGTACCGGTCACAGCAAAGGTTCGGCATGTATCGCTGGCATGTTATGGATCCGGTCAGGTTCGAAAAAGACCTGCGCGTGACCATCCAGGCGCTCGGATGGCGGCAGCGGATGGGGTGGACCGAGGGCGGTCCCTACCTGCCGCTTCAGGATGATATCGCTTCTGTGGCCTACTGGTACCAGACGCTTCCGGCCGCACCATTCCCCAAGCTGAGCGATCGGGAATATCTGGAGGTCGTCTGATGTTGATACCGCCTCGTATCACCCCTTACTTGTCAAGGATCATCGTATCGACATGTTAAAATCACCCGTCCCGCAATCAGTCAGCCGCCGTATATCAAGCACCGTGTTTGCCACTCAGAGTCTATACGGCGCCTGTATGATTGCATCATTTACGCTCATTCCCATCGTGGCCGCAGACCTGTACGGTGAGGAAACTATGGCCGGTCTTCCCATGACCTTGTCGTTTATGGCCCGTGCTCTCTGTGCCTATCCTTTCGGGTGGATCATGGACCGGTTTGGGAGACGACCAGGGCTATCGATGGGATACGTGAACGTCGTACTCGGTTCCGCGTTGTGCGTGGCGGCAATCGGTTGGGATTCTTTTATTGGATTCTCTCTTGGGGTCATGATTGCGGGTTCCGGCAGGGCGGCTACCGAGCAGGCGCGTTTTATCGGTGCGGAAGCGTACCCTGTGGTAAGAAGGCCTAAAATTATTGGCATGATAGTCTTTGCAGGAACGGTCGGCGCCGTCGGAGGCCCCATACTCGTTGCACCTTCCACCGAGATAGTCGCAGGATTCGGGCTGGACCCCAGTACCGGGCCGTTCGCTATGGCGGTCGTGCTGTCAAGTGTCGCAGTCCTGTTGACCTTTACCCTTCTTCGTCCGGATCCCCTGTCTCTGGCCATGCTCCACGCGGCAGGGCAGAAGGATACCGAACCGGCACAGGAAATCCGCCCCTTAAAAGAGATATTCTCAAATCCGACGGTTAAATATGCCACGGCGGCCATGGTCATCGGTCAGTTGGTTATGACGCTCCTGATGGTCATAACGCCTCTGCATATGAATCATCACGCACATTCGACGCAGGCCATCTCTCTTGTCATTATGGCGCATGCAATGGGGATGTTCGGCCTTTCAAGTTTTACAGGATGGCTAGTCGGCCGGTACGGACGTGAAACGGTGATAAACCTGGGTGTTGTGACGCTCGTCATCTCAAGTATTCTAACGCCGATTTCACCTCAGTTCACACCTCTTGCGCTTGCTTTGTTCCTCCTTGGCCTGGGATGGAATTTCTGTTTTATCGCCGGGTCTTCGCTCCTGTCCGATTCTCTGGCGCCACAGGAAAAAGGACGGGTTCAAGGGGCCAATGAAATGTTAATTTCTATCGCCGCCAGCCTGGGGGCGATGGGTACCGGGGTGGCATTCGGCGGTGGTGGTATCATTGCATGTTCGGTGATCGGTTTTGTTTTCTCGATTGGACTTGGCGTGTACGGTTTTATCTACGGCAGGCGCACAGCCCCTGACATGATTACCGGGCAATCTGGCTGAGTAGTCCGCAAGTTGGGAGTAACTATGACATCCGTGTCATTTCAGGACATTCAGAATGCGGCCGACCGGATACGGGGAACTCTGGTTGAAACGCCCTGTTCTGTGTCAAAGACGCTATCAAGCATAACCGGTGCAGAGATCGTACTGAAATTCGAAAACCTGCAGTTCACCGCTGCCTTCAAGGAACGTGGAGCACTCGTCAAACTACTGTCCCTGACGGATGAAAAGAGGAAAAAGGGTGTGGTCGCTATGTCTGCGGGCAACCATGCCCAGGCGGTCGCTTACCACGCCCAGCGGCTAGAGATTCCAGCCACCATCGTGATGCCGAAGTACACACCCCTCATCAAAGTGGAACGGACCCGTGGATTCGGCGCGGAAGTGGTTCTGCATGGGGAAGGATTTGACGATACAAGGGCATTCACGGAACAGCATGCAAAAGAGAACGGCCTCCTGTTGATTCATCCGTATGACGACCCCCATATAATTGCGGGTCAAGGCACGGTGGCCCTGGAGATGCTTTCTGCGTTTCCCGACCTCGATGTCATCGTGGCACCGCTGGGCGGGGGAGGTTTGATTTCCGGCTGTGCGGTCGCGGCCAAGGGGGTGAAGCCCGAAATCGCGGTGGTCGGTGCGCAGGCGTCACGGTTTCCATCCATGCGCCAGGCGCTCCGGGGGGAGCCTGTAAGGTGCGGGGCCTCGACCATGGCGGACGGCATAGCAGTGAAAGAGCCTGGTAAACTGACGCTGGAGATCGTTCGGGAATACGTGGACGATATTCTGTTACTTGATGAAGAGGATATAGAAAGGGCCGTCCTCCATCTGCTCGAGGTGGAGAAGACGGTGGTGGAAGGCGCCGGTGCGGTCGGCCTCGCGGCTGTCATGCGGTATCCGGAACAGTTTCGAAACAGGCAGGTGGGGTTGATATTGTCCGGCGGGAACATCGACCTGCTGATCCTGTCGTCTATCATCCAACGGGGACTGGTTCGGACCGGGCGATTGATACGGCTTGTGGTCGAAGTCAGGGATATTCCCGGATCCCTGGCTGACGTTACAAACTGCCTCGGCAGTGTTGGTGCGAGCATAGTGGACGTATTTCACCATCGTGCTTTTACGAGTGTGCCGCTTCAATCGGTCGAAGTCGAATTTGTTTTGCAGGCAAGGGGCGTGGATCACGTACAGAAAATAATCAGCACCCTTAACGAAAGAGGGTATCAGGCCCGGATGCACGATGTGATTTGACAAACAGAATCCATGCTAGATATCGCTTGACGGTACGCTGGTTCTTAAGCTAAATTGTGTCCGGTCAAAAAATTGATCGCGGGTGTAACTGGCAAGCCGTCTACAAGAAAGGTATGTAATGGATGACGTAACGGAAAACCCTCTCCTCAACTGGACCGATTTACCTCCCTTTGACAGGATTGAAATCGAACATATACAACCGGCCGTCAAGACTCTGATCGAGCGGTCCGAGGAGGCGCTGAGCGTCCTGGAAGCACAGCCCGAGGATGCATGGACCTGGGACCGAGTTCTGATTCCCCTCGAGAAAATAGATGACGATCTGGGCAGGATATGGGGTGTTGTTTCTCACCTCCATTCGGTGAAAAACAGTCAGGAATTACGAGATGTCTACGATCCCCTGCTCGCAGATATTGTGACCTTCAGTAACAGAATGGGGCAAAGTAAGCCACTCTATAATGCCTTTCGAGCTCTTCGTAACGGCCCGGAATGGGATGGCTATGACGCAGCACGGAAACGGATCATAGAATCAGGCATCAGGGAAGCGGAATTGAATGGTGTCGGACTGGACGATGAAGGCAGAATACGATACAACGAAATCAGCCAGAGGCAGGCGGAAATAACGACACAATACTCCAATAACGTCCTGGATGACACCAAGGCGTTTAGACTAAAACTCGATTCCGCCGATGATGTGGAAGGGCTGCCCTCCACGTTACTGGAACTCGGTGCGGATGAAGCCCGCAGGGATGGCTTCGAAGATGCTACGGCGGAAACGGGCCCCTGGGTCGTAACGCTGGAAATACCCAGCTTCATGCCGTTCATGCAACACAGCAGACGGCGGGATCTGAGGATGCAAATGTACCGGGCTTATGTGACACGCGCCTCGGATGGGGAATTTGACAACACTGAAATAATCGAGGAGACGCTCGCGCTTCGCAATGAAAAAGCACGATTACTCGGGTTTCAAACATATGCTGATCTGAGCCTCAGCAGAAAAATGGCGCCGGACGTGAAGAGCGTGGAGGACTTGCTGGATGAGTTGCAACAGGCGGCGCGGCCGAGTGCCGAGCGGGATCTGGATGACCTGCGGGATCTGGCCAGGGAAGCGGGGGCGCCCGAGGCGGACGATTTCAAGCAATGGGACAGTGCGTACTGGTCGGAACGTTTAAGAGAGAAAAGGTATGATATCCGGGACGAAGAACTTCGACCGTATTTCCCGTTGCCGGGAGTACTCGACGGATTGTTCAAGCTCACGGAGAGGCTATTCAATATTAAAGTCGTTCAGGCTGACGGAGAAGCCACCGTATGGCATGAAGATGTTCAATTCTTCAAGGTCTATGGTGGGGCCGGGGACCAAGTCGCCGGTTTTTACCTGGATGTATACACCCGACCCGGGGAAAAACGAGGCGGCGCCTGGATGAACGCCTGTGTAGGCAGAAGCAAAGTTATGGCACCCCAGGGCGAGCCGGTTAGACTGCCGGTGGCCTATTTGATGTGCAATCAGAGTAAACCGGTAGGAGGGAAACCATCCCTTATGACGTTCATGGATGTGGAAACGCTCTTCCATGAATTCGGACACGGCCTGCAGCATATGCTTACCACCGTCGATGAAGGGCTGGCTGCCGGATTGTCAAATATAGAATGGGACGCGGTAGAGTTGGCCAGTCACTTCATGGAGAACTGGTGTTTCCATCCTGAAACACTAAAAGGCCTTGCTCGGCACTATGAAACCAACGAGCCGCTGCCTGATGAGATTATCGAGAGGCTTCGCGCCACAAGAACCTTTCGTGAAGGCAGCAACACTTTGCGGCAGGTAAATTTCGGGCTCCTGGACCTGGAACTCCACCACCGGTTCACCGCAGACGGTCCGGAGACCTCTTTAGAGGTGCAAACGCGGATCGATCGTAACACATTGATTCTTGCTCCATTGCCGGAAGACAAATTTATCTGTTCGTTTTCTCACATATTCGCAGGCGGCTATGCGGCCGGCTATTACAGCTATAAATGGTCCGAAGTTCTCAGTGCCGATGCGTTTTCCGCCTTCGAAGAGGCTGGCCTGGAGGATGACGTGGCGATCCGTGAGCTGGGCAGCCGATACCGAAATACCATCCTGGCGCTGGGAGGAAGTGTCCACCCTATGGATGTTTTCAAAGCCTTTCGCGGCAGAGGGCCCTCCACAGAAGCGCTGTTGAAACAGGGTGGATTGAAGTAAATCGAGGCAGATGAACGAAGAGAGAGGCGCTGCGTGGCGGATTTTTCGATGAGATGAGCGATGATGTCGTGGAGACAGAGCACACGTCCGAAAAATGGGCTGAAGGTAAAGTCGAAACAGGAATGGAACTGTACCGGCAGGAATGTAACCTGACCCGGCCGTTCACGGCATAGGATAACGGGCGGTTCCTGAATCCCGGGAACCCCTGCCGTTGAAAACGCCTTTTCCACTCGCTTCGTATCATGCCAGCGCATTCCGGCCGTCTTTTCAGTAGCCGGTGTACCGGCATCGTCACCGGTCTTCACCCTCTCCTTAGGTCAGACCTATCACAAGCAGATCGTCGCTGCCCCTGTTTCCTCTGATGCAGCATTTAGAAGAAGTGTACCATCCCCTCCACCGGTAACAACTATGGAGCAAAATCGCGTCGGAATTATAGGGGCGGGCCATATCGCCAGGTCTTACGCACGAGCGTGGAAGGCCGAGGCCGTGCTTACCGCCGTTTGTAGCCGGCAGAATCACAGAGCGGAACGGCTGGCAAAAGCGTTCGGGATTCCGGTCGTCTGTTCGGGGGGAGATGACCTGATGGCAAGAGACGACGTCGATATCGTCTGTATAACTACCCCCCCCCATCTCCACCATCCTTTTGCGGTTAAGGCCATCGAGGCAGGTAAACACGTGTTCTGCGAGAAACCTATGGCATTGAATGCGGCTCAGGCGCGGGATATGTGGCGACGGGGGTGTAAACAGGGAGTTAAGACAGGGATTCAGTTCAGCCAGCGGTTTCGCTGGCCGTCGTTAATTTACTTACACGAAATGGTCCGTAAAGGGGATCTGGGCGAGATTCACAATTTCGAAGGATCCTGGGCATTCGATTGGGCAAAAAGTCCGGCCCATCCCATGAGCTGGCGGTTCAGGCGGGGCGAAGCAGGAACCGGCGCCCTGGGAGACCTGGGTGCCTATATGATCGATGCTGCCCGATGGCTGATTGGTGAGATAGATGGCGTCCGAGGTTATCTGGAGACTATTGTAAAACAAAGGCCGGTTATCGGAGAGCAGTATAATTTCACGGAATTACGCCAGATGCAGCAGGACAATACACTGCCGGCCTCCGCTGAAACAGCTTCGGTGGAGAACGATGATATCTGTACCGTACTGATCAATTTTAAAAATGGCGCCCACGGAATGATAACCGCAAATCGAATGCGGCAATTCAACACGATCCGGGTCGAAGGAACCGAAGGGGTTTGCAAGTGGGATATGCAGTCTGAAAAACTCCTACTCAGGTCTCCAGATCAGGAATCCTTCGCTGAAGTGAAAATTCCAACCCGTATTTCATCTTCGTCAATGGTCTCCCAGTTCCTCGCCAACATACGGGACGGCAGTGATCTGCCGCCCACGTTCTACGACGGCCTGAAGGTGCAGGAGGTGATCGATGCGGCGGTCCAATCTCATAAAGAAAGCCAGTGGGTCAGTCTGTAGGGGCCGGATAGATCTGCGAGCGGAGTTTTCCCTGGGCAACCATGCCTGCTGCTTGGATAACCTGGATATGTGAACGACAGAAAATCATTCTTCAGGCTTGAACCGAAGGGTAGAATGACCGGACCGCCCCAACCTGATTTACCTATCGGACTTTCGGCAGCTCCTGGGCAAAGCCAATTGAGCTTATGGATGGTGTGACAACAGATAAGAAGACGAGGGATTGAATCATGAATCGTGTCGTGCGTGTCATCGGTCCAGCGGGTTTTGTCGTGGGCAGGTCTATGAACTCACTTAAATGTACGGCTTGTCTATGTGAAAGACGATCCGGTGCAACATTCCGGCGCATCCCGCAGTCGAACCGTGAAAGGAGGGAAAGACAATGACTACCGAATTAGCAATCATTGCCAGCGTCATCGGCGGTGCAGCGGGTCTGGTAGCCGGCATTAAACATGAAATGGAAGGCCTCCATCTCATCTTTGCTGTGGCGGGTGCTGTTTTTTTGGCGCTCATCCTTACATACGTTGCCATCCTGGCGCTCAAAGTCCTGGTCGTGGCCGCCATGATTGTCGGTGTCTACTATGCGGCGCAGTGGATACAAGGTTTGTTACGACGGTGAGTTTTTGTATGTCCCGGCGATAGCCGGGTCCGTGTCGGTCTGCGCGATTAAATTGAGAATAACCGAATGAAGACGCCGCCCCTCATCCGGATTCTCAGCAAGTACGTTGTGCTCCTGACCTGGATCATCCGGAAGGTAAAACAGTTCATCCCGCCGGCGTTCGGGCATACCGGTCATGGGATATGTTTCCTCTCGAACCGGTGGCCCCTTATACGCTAGGTCTTTGTTGGGCCAGTACACGAGCGACCAGGTTCCATCGGTAACCGTTGCCGGAACGGTTCCCCAGTGGTCGTTAAGATTGCGGCCGGTTATCGCATAGTTCCTGTGCGTCTCCCTAGTACCCTGTGCCACCGCCGCGAAAGACTCTCCCTGTAAGCCTGGCGGCACATCAAGTTCGTTGAAATCACACAAAGTCGGAAACAGGTCAACCGGTTGTATGATGGCGCCTGTCCGGCCGGGCGATATGTTTGGGGACGCCACCATGAACGGTATGTGTGTCATGGGTTCATACAGCTGCCCCAGGTCACCCCAGGGTTTGCCCTGAAGACCGTGATCCCCAAAATAATGACCGTGGTCTGACATCAGGGTGATAAGAGTATTCTCCCTGAGCCCCAGAAGAGATATTGTCTCCAGCAGATACCCCACCCAGCGGTCTACCATCGATATTTCCGCCGCGTACAGTGCCTGCACGTGATTCAGTTCCCTGTCCGTCATGAAATCACTGAACCCGTAGCAGGGGTACATGATGACATCGCCGTCATAACCTGGATTGTACCTGTCGATGTAGTACTGCGGTGGATCCCATGGTTCATGAGGATCCCAGGCGTCGATCCACAGGAAGAACCCGTCGCGCTTGTAATTCCGCTCCAGCCAGTGACCGGCTTCCGTCATCGTCCTGGCTACGAGATAGTCAGATTCGAATCGCCGCCGGGATTGATTCATCAGGTATCGTTTGAGTCCGGCTGCTTTGACTTTGTGTTCCGCGGCCGGGAGTCGGATGTCGTCGATGCCCTCGCTGATCCACGGCTCGCCTCCCTGTCCTCGGATCCATTCGATAGACCCGAAACCGCGATCCAGAAAATTGCCCTGGGTCATGAACATCGGTGTATCAAACACCAGGCCGGTCGTGTAGCCCTCCTGCCGGAAGGTCCCCGCCATGGTCGGCAGGTCCCGTTCCATCTCGTCCCAGGTGTTGAATGGACGTCCCCACCTCCCGGTAAACAGGTCCCGCCTGCAGGGAAGCGTTGGAAACGATCCGGTATACGCCCTGTCGAATACCAGTGCCTCTTGTGCGAACCGATTTATATGCGGCGTTTCCGCCTTTGAACTGTCACCGGCATAAATCCCAAGGTGGTCGGTCCGAAATGAATCGAGCATGATTACTATGATGTTCATACCGTCTCCGATTTATGGTCTGCGGATATGTGGCGCTTCCATAACCTCCCGCTGCTCATCAGTCATACTCTCGATGTACTCTGGGTAGGCTATGGTGTGGGCGCCTGGGCTATAAGCCGAATAGCCGGGACTGAACTTATATAGTAACGCTCTGCGCTGATGATCCGCAGTCCACGGAAGTGTGCCGTGAGTGAGAGTTTCCGTGAAAATGACCGCATCCCCTGCATGGCCGTTAAGTTCGAGTACGTGTTCCTGATATTTTTCCCAGTGTTTCATGCGTTTTGGACAGGGGAGATTGGCCTTGTGGCTGCCGGGTATGACCGAAACCCCTCCATCGCCCGGTCCCTCGTCGGCGAGGAGAAATTCCACGACGGTCAATCCAGTGTAGATGCGGCCGTGTTTAAAGAAATATGCCTCGGATAGATTCACACGTTCGACACCGCCTCCATGCAGGGTACCGCCTTCACAGCCGGAATCCATCGCGATCAAGCCGGGACCGTGGTCGAGTCGGTATCCTTCCCCGAGAATCTCTTCGAGATAGGGCTTGATGGCAGGATGGACCAGGAGATTTCGGTATGGTTCACACCAGGGTTGTTCCCAAGACAGCATACCCCCCATGTCTTTGCGATGGGAAGTCCCCGCCAGAGCTTTCGAACTGCCGGACAGGGATCGGTCCATTTCGTTCAGCTGACTGATATGTTGGTCTATTCCATCATTGAGCTGTTTTACTTCCTCCGTAGTGAGGACTTCTCTCAAAACCAGGTAGCCGTTGAGGTCGAACAGGTATTTTTCATCTTCGTTCATGGTAAAGCTCCGAAGGTGGATTCTGTGTTGTGCGGCTTGAGTAGGGTGCCTATATTATATATTCCTTGTTCTCGTATGGCAAGGTACAGGATATGTTCCCAAGGTATATCGATGGAGATCCCGATGAGGCTGCAGCTGGCACTCGACACAACGAATCTTGACGTCGCGCTGAAACTCGTGGATGATCTCCAGGCGCTTGTCGAGATCGTCGAAGTGGGTACCCCGCTAATCCTGAAAGAGGGCAGCAGAGCTATCAGGGAGATCAAAAAGCGTCACCCCGGCCAGGTGGTACTCGCCGACTTCAAAATAATGGATGCCGGCGCGTGCGAAGCGGAGATCGCATTTGAGGCTGGGGCGGATATCGTGTCCGTGCTGGGCGCAGCGAATGATGTCACCATACAGGATGCAGTCGAAAAAGCCCATCAGGATGATCGGCAGATAATGGCTGATCTGATCGCTGTAGAGGATGTTACAGGTAGAGCGGATTTTTTGAACAAGATGCATGTGGATTATGTTTGTGTCCATACCGCATCGGATATACCACATCAGAGGCCGACGGAAGACCTTGCTAGGGTAAGAGGCGTGTTGACCGACGTCGGCATCGCGGTGGCCGGAGGAGTCGATCCGGAGATCGTAAAACAGTGTGCCGCCTACCACCCCGATATCGTGGTCGTAGGCAGTTACATCACCGGCAGCACCGATCCCCGCCGGGCGGCAGGGGAAATCAGGTCATCATTCAGGTTTGAGTAGTGAAGGAGAGCCTATATGCCCTTCCAGGATCATCTCCAGGTCATCAGTGATGAGTTGCGGCGGACGCTCGCTGCTCTGAACGGAGACGATTTCGATCCCTTCATCGATGCCATCCAGGACGCTGACGGTGTCTTTGTCTCTGGCGCCGGGCGGTCCGGGATGATGATGCGCAGTTTTGCCATGCGGCTCATGCATCTGGGATTGAAAGTCTCGGTAGTCGGTGAAACGGTTACGGGTCGCATCTCAAAATCGGACTGTTTGATTATCGGGTCAGGCTCAGGCACTACGGAGAGCCTGGTAAATCATGCCAGGCGGGCCGGGGAGGCCGGTGCGAAAATCGGGTTGATTACCATCCATGATCGGTCACTTATCGCTGAACTGGCGGACATGATTATTACCATCCCGGCGCCTTCACCCAAAATATCCGGAGACACCGGGTTCAGATCCGCCCAGCCCATGGGAGCCCTGTTCGAACAGTGCCTTTTTATATCACTGGAAGCGATCATTATGGAAACAATGGTCAGGACGGGACAGAACACCGGTAAAATGTTCGCAAGACATGCAAATCTGGAATAAAGGTTCATGTAGACATGCTCAAACAGGTATCCGATCAAGTCCGGCATTTTCATGACACACACCCCATATGCGACATGCTGGGTTTAAATCTCACGCATCCACGGTTTGTTCTGGACCATATAGACCTTGGTAAGCGCCAGGAGACTACGTGCCGTGGCGATTTTATCAAATTCAGGGAATGGGGAATGGACCTGGTCATGTGTAAAGGCGGGCCGGTTCTGTACGATGAAAACTTTGCTGCGGTTTGGACGCGGGAATCGGAACACAGGCCTGGGCGGGATAATCCCGAGAGGATGTATTTGTCGTCGGCGTTTAAAAACCCGACGCAGGTGACCCTGTCCGTACTGGACAGGTTCTTATGCGATGTGGAGGCAAATCCCGATAAAGTAAGCCTGGTCAAAACCGCAGCGGACATAGACCGTACGAAGGCCGCCGGTAAAGTCGGTGTGCTGATGGGGAGCAACCGTTCTGACTGGTTCGGAGACGCACCCGGCGTATTGCGAATGTTCGCACGCCTGGGGCTCCGTATGATTACTCTGAGTGTCTCCGGTCGGGATTTCGGGTATGATGGCCACGACGAACTGCGCTCCGGCGGTCGGCTCACGGACCTTGGGGTACATATGATCCGGGAAATGAATCAATGCGGTATCCTGATTGATCTCGCCCATACAAACGATGTGTGTGCTCTGGACATCATAGAAGTATCTGAAAAACCGGTTCTGGACACTCACTCACGGCCCCGGGCGTTGGAAGGCGGCACACGCAACATTTCGGACGAGGTGATGAAGGCTCTTTCCGCAGGCGGAGGCGTCCTGGGTCTGTTGCCACCCATCTCAAGGCCGGACGGTGAAACGCCCTATGAGGGCGTAGCCGCCACTGAATTGGATTCGTTTATTGCGGACCTTCAACATGCCGTCGATGTAATGGGTGTAGGTGGTGTGGGGATCGGCACACATTTCAACACGGCCTGCATGCCCTGGCTTACGGAGGGGTTGATTCGAGCAGGCTATTCAGATGATGATGTCGCCAGGGTCATGGGCGGGAATTACATGAGAGTGTTAAGGCAGGTTCTGCCGACCGACGATACGGACCGTGATCCATGAGCGATAACGTAGACAGTTTTCCGAATCTCAAAGATCCATATCATATTAGAGATGAGCAAATCCGTCACTACCGAGAATTTGGTCACGTCCTGTTGCGGGGTATCCTCAGCAGGGACGAAGTGGAGATATACCGCGAGATAATCAAAGCTGCTAGCTGTGCCCGTTTTGGTAAAATTCCCGGTATGGCGGACCGGGACGAAGGCGATTTTTCACGTGTTTTCCTGCAGGCATTCAATATCCGTGAAACCGATCCTGGCGCCGCCCGGTTTATCCTGGCGCCTCGTTTCGGTAAAATCGTTGCAGATCTTATGGGAGTTGAGCGGGTCCGTATCTATTACGACAAAGCCATGTTCAAGGAGCCTGACAGTCGGATCACCCCCTGGCACCAGGACGGCCCTCACTGGCCCCTGTATGGAGACAACGTGTTAACCCTCTGGATTCCTCTCGTAGATGTCGAACCGGACATGGGGCCACTTCGCTTTGCAAAGGGCACGCACCGCCGAAAGGGTTTCGGCCCACGCGGCATACATGATGACGCACACCTTTTTTACGAATCATACATCAGGGACCACCATATTTCTGTTATCGAAGAGCCGCTCAAAGCAGGCGATGCGACGTTGCACAATCACTGGGTTTTACACGGGGCCGGCAGAAACACCTCCGGAATGATCCGGGAAGTAATGGGGATGACATTCTATGAAGACGGGATGGTGGTGGACGACTCTGCCTGTGACGAAAAGGCACGACCGATCATCGACGCCTCACTTGGAAACCGAAGACCCGGCGAACTAGCAGACAGCGACCGGAACCAGGTGGTATACCCGTAATCAACAGGGTTTTATACTGATCATGAATATTAATTCAACCACATTGATTATCACTATCGTGACCTCCCTGCTGACGGAGTCCGTTTTAGCTCAATCGGTTACTTTTAGCAGAGATATCGCGCCCATCTTCCAGGAAAAATGTGAATCCTGTCACAGGGTCGGCGCCATGGCACCGATGCCGCTCGTGAATTTTGATGACGTCCGTCCGTGGGCAAGGGCCATAAAGCGTGTGGTCGCAACCGGCGAGATGCCGCCCTGGCAGATCGATAAAAGTGCCGGGGTCCGTGATTTCAAAAACGACCGATCTCTGAGATCAGATCAAATCGAGACGATCATGAAGTGGGTGGAAGAGGGTTCCGCAAGGGGAAATCCTGATCACTTGCCGCCTCCGGTATCCTGGCCTGCTGGAGACAGGTGGGTGTACGAAGCCCTGTTCGGGCCGCCGGATCTTATCCTCACATCGCCTGAATATACCCAGACAGCCAGCGAACCGGATGTCTGGTTTCGTCCTGTGACTGAAACAGGTATCACGGAACCCCGGTGGGTGCGGGCGATCGAAATACGTCCTTCCACCTCACAGGGCCGCCGTATTACACATCATGCAATCGCAAAGCTGGACCAGGATGAACCTGACAATGGACTGCGCACAAACCTCTCGGATGATTTAGGTCCTGGACTTTTTATGGAGTGGGCTGTAGGAAAACAGGGGGAGATGATGCGGCCCGATACCGGTAAGCTCATGAGGCCTGGATCGCGGATCTGGTGGGATATACACCATCATGCGGTCGGCGAAGAGATCACCACTTCTGTCGAAATGGCCATATATTTTTATCCGAAGACCGTAGTACCCAAGCACCGGCAGGTACTTGGTAATTTCAATGCCATAACCGGCGACCCGAGAAATCTGGATATCCCTCCCTATTCAAAAACCATGAACCAGGGAACCCACGTAATGAAACAGGCCGGCAGGGTAGAAAATTTCCAGCCGCACATGCATCAACGCGGTCAGGCGATGACGATGGAAGCCCTTTTACCGGACGGAACTGAGCGATTGCTTAGTCGCGTAAACAATTTCCAGTTTAACTGGCACAACAATTACATATATTCCGATCATGCGGCGCCGTTGTTGCCCAGGGGCACGATCCTCCGCTTCAGTGCCTGGCACGACAACACGCGTGCCAACCGGAACAATCCGGATCCATCCCAATGGGTAGGATGGGGAGATAGAACCATAGATGAGATGGCCCACGCCTGGGTGAACATCACCTACATGAGCGATGAGGACTATTTAACCGAGCTCAAGAAGCGGCAAAAAAACCAGCCTCCGGCGCAATAGCGCAATAGTATGTGCCAATCAGTTCAGGAGAAAACATGGTAACAGATCTCGATATCTATCTATTCGACCTCCGTGGATATCTGGAAATTCCCGGGGCGTTGTCCGATTCGGAAGTGGATGCACTCAATGCAGGCCTGGATGACGTTCCTCATCTGAAGCCAGGAGATTGGTACGGCTATGTGCACGGCCATTCATACGGTACCACCGACGGCCTTAACTACCAGCAGGTTTATGAAGCAGGAGAACCGTTTGAGGCGTTAATCGATCACCCGTCATGGATCGAAAAGGTAAAACATTTTGTCGGTGGAGAAGGCACATTCGACTACAACCACGGCCCTTTGTTCATAGATGAGAACTTTGCCAATTTTCGTGAGCCGGGTGAAGCGATCGGCATCCATTCAGGTGGTTTCGCGGGCGCAAAACGAAATCAATACCGCTACCTCAACGGCCGGTTTATGTGCGGCCAGATTAATGTACTTATGGCACTGACGGACATCGGTCCCGGAGACGGGGGGACGATGATCATTCCCGGCAGCCATAAATCCAATTTCGAACATCCGGATTTAATGAAACACAGGATGGCCGCCGGGGCATCCGTTGACGGAATTATCGGTGCGCAGGAACTCCACATGAACGCCGGGGACGCGATACTGTTCGTCGATACCCTGTCCCATGGTTCGGCCAAACGCATCAACGAGGGGGTCCGCCGCGTCATAGTATACAGGTATGGCCCGTCGTGGAGTATCTTTCGGTTTGGTTACGAGCCTTCACCTGAATTACTCGAACGCCTGACACCCGAACGACGCCAGATCGTGCAGCCTTTGCAGCTCATGCCGAGGGAACCGAATCTGAAAAAGTAACGGGCGGCTCATCAGCATGGTGTGAAATGTGGACTACAGAAGCCCTGTTGCGTTGTATTGATGCCGGGTTCCCCGGGCATCCGGCACACCTTGCCGACAGGGTGAATATACTCGAAACACAAAAGGCGCGGTCGCATATTGAAAGGGATGGCCATTCTTTCCTCCGGCACACGAAGCATGCGTCCTGCGGACACGGGCTAGGCATCTTACCCCCTGACGCCTCTCGAGTCGGTCAGAATGGGTTCGGCATCCAGACACCGCCGGAATGTTTGGGGGAGACACCCAGTTGGAGTTTTTTCGGTATGAAGGACCATAAGGCCTCGGGGACGCCCAATCCCGCCAGAACTTATTCCCGAAACCCAGCCGACGAGTCGGCGTCAAGTTTACCTCGTGAGAAACCTGGACTGTACAGTGATTTTCTCCGACTGGCATGCCTGACTCAGGGTGTGCAGGATCATCCCTGCCGATGGCGCCGCGCCCGTAAGATGCTGATGGAGTGTCCGGAAATAGCGCGGTCGAACATATACACCGCCTCTGCGGTCGGTGATGTTACGGCCGTGCGTCATTTCTTGAAGGAGAATCCCGATCTTGCCGGTATCCAGGGTGGCCCTCATAACTGGGAACCTATACTTTATCTGGCATTTTCCCGGATCAACAGCGATGCTCCGGGGCATTCAGCTACAGCAACGGCGGCGTTGCTTCTCGAAAACGGTGCCGACCCGAACGCGGGCTACTTGTGGTGCGGATTTCCGAGTCCATATACCGCACTGACAGGTGCTTTCGGTGAAGGTGAAAACGGTCCGGAAAGAAACCCACCACATCAGTATTGTTACCGGCTGGCGGAGTTGCTGATTAACGCGGGGGCGGATCCCAACGACAGCCAGACGCTCTACAACCGCATGTTCAGTCGAAACGACGATCATTTGGAATTCCTGTTCTCCCACGGCCTCGGTAAGGACCAGGACCGGATCTGGTATCGACGGCTGGGGGAGCAAAACGGCACCTGGGTGGGTAGCGCTGGTAAAATGCTGGCTTATCAGATGCAGTGGGCCGTGCGCTGGAACTATGCGGAAAGGGTGAAGGTGCTGGTAGAAAACGGGGCGGACGTGAACAGACCGAGTCATTTTGAGGATGCCCGGTCACCTTTTTCAGAGGCGGTTTATCACGGCAATTCGGAGATTGCCGCATACCTGCTTGAACATGGTGCGATCGGTGAACCGTTAGATTATCTCGACCGATTCGCCGGCGCCTGTATCATGGCAGATCGTGTCGCTGCCTGTTCATTGCTTGATGATCACCCGCAGCTTTTAAAGGACCTTGGTGATCGCGCCGCCGTACTTATGGAAAACGCAATCGCGTCGGATAACCGTGATGCGGTGCGGTTGATGGTAGGACTGGGTTTCGATGTCGACAGTTACGGGATACAGGAAGCGGCAAGGTACGGTCATCTCGGCATGATAAAGCTGCTCGTGGACCTGGGGGCAGATGTCAGCCAGATCAACAGGCCGGATCGGTCGAGCGCTTTAGGGATCGCCAGCCATTTTCGCCAGAAGGCCGTGGTGGATTACCTGGCACAATTCGCGGAAGTACATCGGGCGGTCAAGTCAGACCTGATAGATCGGGTCAGGTATTTATTAACGCAAAAACCTTCGTGTGTGAACGATAGGGATGACCTGGGAAATTCTCCGATGCATTATCTTGATATCGACAATCAGATGATCCACAGTCGCGATATTCTGGACCTGCTCATAGTCCACGGGGCGGATGTAAATGCCGAAAATAATGAAGGCATCACACCACTGGGCCGATTGGAACAGCTGCCCCGATTCACCAGGCGGGACGACTTGGCCGAAATCCTTCGGCGGCAAGGTGCTGAACATTAGTCATAGAGGAAGGTAAGTACATGATCACGAAATTCGACAATTTTTATGGCGGGCATGTTGAGATGGAGAACCTTGGATTCCGTGGATTGCCGGTGGACGATCGGGTTGAATCGGACGAACACCTGGCTTCCGTCTTCGATGAAGCGCGGGAAATGGCCGAAATTATGGATGGGACCGGCTACGATACGCTGTGGTTTGCAGAACATCATTTTCAGCGGGAAGGCTACGGGTGTATTCCAAACATCCCCATGCTGGCTGTTCACCTGGCGCAATGTACAGAACATCTCAATTATGGAAGCATGTTTAACACCGTTCCCGCGTGGCACCCGCTGCGTCTGGCGGAAGATTATGCCCTGGCCGATGTGCTCACAGGGGGACGCGTGCGTTTCGGCATCGGAAGAGGATACATACCGCGTGAAGTGGAAACACTCGGGGCGCCCCTCGAGGATGACAGTGCTAACAGGGCATTGTTCGAGGAACAGGTGGAAATCGTTTTCAAGGCATGGAAAGAGCAATCATTTTCTCATCGGGGCAGGCATTATGATATGCCTGCCCGGGTGGTCAACAGAAGATCTCAGTTGGAGGAAATAACCCTGGTGCCCCGACCAAAGAAACCTATTGAATGCTGGCAGCCTATCTTCAGTGTCAGCCCGCGCGGCATCGATTTTATGGTCAGGCACGGGATAAAGGGCGTGATACCCGGAGGGGGGCGGGTGGAGGAAATTGCGGAAACGTGGCAGGAAGCACACCGGCTGGCCGGCAGGGAGACCGAGCTGGGGGAAGATCTGGCGCTCGTCCTGCAGATCCATCTGGCTGATACGCAGAAGCAGGCCGTCGATGAGGCCAGGTGCTGGTTTGAAGAGCAGCTCAAGGTGCTGGCTCCCCTCGACCGTATGCCCGCGCTCACCCAGGAACAGGTGGATGCCACCTATGATCCTGGTAAGGCGCCTCGTGCCGGATTACCCACAATCGAAGACCTCGTTCGCGACGGTGCGTGGATCTGTGGCCCCCCGGAGTATGCGGTCGAACGACTTGAGGAGATCCAGGGGCGATTGCCCGGTTTGGAGCGTGTGACGGTGAGCGCAGGCGGTCTGGCTATACCGCCCAGCATATTGAAGGCCGACCTGAAGTGGATTGGTGAAGCGGTAATGCCACGATTCATATAATAGTTTTCTGCCGACGTGGTATGTCAGCAGTTTCGGGGAACTTTCGGTGATAATCAGAACCAGAGAGGTGATACTTCACATAACCCCGATTTAAAAGGGGGGTATCCTGAGATGGGATCAAGTCCCTCATCGGCAGTCAGTTCGTTGGCATCCGCTTCGAGCCATCCGTGGAAAAGGTGTATTACCCCCGGAGGGAGACGGTCCGTGATCTCCGCCTTAACGCGTATCTGGCCACGGGTTGTTGTGACGCGGACCGGCATGTCACGTGTAATATGACGTACTTCCGCATCTTTAGGGCTGATCTGGACCACGGGGTCCGGCATGATCTTACGGAGTTGTTCGATCTGGCGGAATTGTGAATGGGTGTATGCCTTCGATCGACCGCCAGTCGTTAGCACCAGCGGAAATTCCATTGCGATTTCCGGTGTGCTTACAGGGCTTTCCGCAGGTTCGCTGTAAAGCGGCAACGGATCAAATCCCCGCACTTCCAGGAAAGATGAATACAGCTCGACCTTCCCGGATGGTGTCTTGAATCCGCCTTCCTCATAGGATTTTGGTTTGCGGACGGTATCCGGTATACGCAGTCCTTCAGGGTGTTCGCGCAGCATGTCAGCCGTCAGATTTGATGGCGAGAGCAGATCGTTCACATACGTGTCGAAATTACCCTTCCAGAGGTCTTCTCCCAGGCCGAGCCGTTTCCCCAGTTCCACGATAAACTTCCAATCCGGCCATGCCTCGGCCCTGGGCTCTATAACTGGCTCTCTCAACTGAACAAATCCACCCGGCCGCCTGACAAGCGAAGAACGTTCCAGCCAGGTGGCCGTGGGTAAAACGACCTGGGCAAGGTCCGTTGTCGCGGTGTGGAAATAGTCTATGACCGTGAAGAAATCGAGATTCCGGATCGCGTCTTTGACGCGTTCTGCATTGGGCCATATCGTAACGTTCATACCTACTCCGACCATGGCTTTTATCGGATAAGGATCGCCTGAAAACATCTGATCGATAATGGCATTGGCCTGGCCTTCCTGATACATCTCGGTCCATATTGGGAATTCCTGTTCGCCCGCACGTGGTTTCATCGCCTGGACTTTTTCGTCGTACAGTGAGATGTCCTTGATGGGGGCCAACGGGTCCGGCAACATGTTGCCGCCCGGAATATCAAGATTCCCGGTGAGCGCCGGCAGGAGGGTAACCGCTCTGTGATTCTGAACACCGTTAGTGGTGTGGGTAGTGGCACACGGACTGGTCTGCAGCTTGGCCGGCTTGGAGGTGGCGTAGAACCTGGCAGCTTCAATGATCCGGTCTTCAGGAACCCCGGTTATCGTGGAAGCCCGTGAAGGAGGATACTCAGATACCAGGTGACGGAAATCATCAAATCCAACAGTCCAGTTTTCGATGAAATCCGGGTCGTACAACTGTTCATTCAGGATCACATGGGCCATTCCCAATGCCAGGGCCCCATCGGTGCCGGGACGCAACTGAAGGTGAATATAAGCATTGTCTGCAGCCTCGGTTCGGCGGGGGTCAACAACGATATGCTTCATGCCCCGACGGCAGGCATCGAGAAAATCCGAATACATTTTAGGCGTCGCTGAATGTGCGGGATTGGAAGACCAAATCAGATGACATTTGGTTTCCCCAAAACCTGTGCGTCCGGAATTGACGAATCCGCCGTAGTCCGAACCGTAATTCAACATTTCAGCGATGCCGGCCGATGCATAACAAAAACTGCATTCGGTCAGATAATGGGGCGATCCAAACAGATAGGAAAGACGCTGAAGGAGTGGCCAGCCTTCTTTGGGATAACCGGCGAAAAATAGGACGGATTCCGGTCCATAGGTGTTTCGTATGGACAGTAACCGCGTGGCGATTCGGTCCAGTGCTTCATCCCAAGTGATTCTGCGGAATTTATCGATTTCACGCAACAGGGGATAGAGCAGGCGTTCTTCGTGATACTGCAAATCGATCTGGTGCCTGCCCCTCCGACACAACTGCCCCTCCACGCCTTTGGCAGCGCCGGTCTTATCGACTATAACATGGCAGGGGCAATCATAGGCACACATGTAACAGGTGGTAGGTTTTCTTACAACGTCTTCACTTGGATCTGAATCCTGCATCTCTATTTGTTCCCGTATGGGCTAAAAAGCCATATGTTTCATACATATAAATGAAGCGTGTATTGTACATCAAATGGCGTCTTAAAGGCAAGAAATGATTTCAGTTAAAGGAAAATAGTTCAGCATCATGTAGTCAGGCGCACCCATGAGGATTGTTTTTTGCGTTAGTCGGCACAGGCGGTGCGAAACCGGTTCGAATCATCGTATGTCCGCGTTGTTTACAGTGGGACAGCCAAAGAAAACAAGTCGTAAAACGATGAATCCCATATTTAGACAAAGGGATTCTGACATTTTGATTGCAGGTTGATGTCCCGATACTAAGACGCGCCAAAATTAATTACTAACAGGTTACCCGTTCTCACATTAAATTGGAACTTTCCTTAACACCCGAAAAGGTCCTCATTTGACTTACGGATGTCGTCTGGAGAAGTGTTTGTGGACCATCTGTTGAAATGATAATTCCATAATCCGGGGAATCTCATGCCTACAAACGATTTTGAAATCAAAACCATCGAACGGATACCCGTTCACCTGCCCTTTCACCCCAGATGTGCGGATGTTATGGAGGTCAGGGTGTTATTCTGGTCGGTAATCGATCTGTATAAGGTTACGACCGCTTCCGGGGTGGTGGGTTATGGTGAACTTCTGACGAGAGATACGTGGTTTCGACCGGAGGATCCATCGATCGCGCGGGTCATCGGCAGGAACTTGTTCGACGTCCTCTGGGACGACACGCTTGGCTCCGGTATTCAGATCGCCCTGTTCGATGCGGCAGGCAAGGTACTCGGAGTTCCGTGTCACAGGCTCTTTGGAATCCAGCACAGGGAGGCCTGCCCGGTCTCATGGTGGACGCAGGAGGCATCACCTGAGCTATGGGCCACGGAAGCGAAAGCGGCGGAAGAAAATGGATACACTTCCATGAAAGCGAAGGCGAGGCCGTGGTTCGATGTGGACGCGCAACTGACCGCCATGGAAGAAGTGGCATCCAGGCATTTCAAGGTGGATCTCGATTTCAACCAGCTGCTTCTGGGGGTGGATGAAGCGGCCAGGATCATTTCCCATCTCGAAGATGAACATCCGATACTGGCCATAGTCGAGTCACCGATTCCGCAGGGCGACGTACCGGGAAATGTGCTGCTCAGACAGAAGATCAACACCCCCATCGCCATGCACTACGGTAACCCTCCTATCATGACAGCCATCAGAGAAGGGGTGTGCGATGGATTTGTGATAGGCGGCGGGGCCAGCGGGGTCATGAGGGACGCCGTAGTTTCGGCACAGGCCAACATGCCGTTCTGGCTGCAGATTGTGGGTACCGGGCTGACGACTATGTTCTCTGTACACCTGGGAGCTGTGTTGTCGCATGCCCGGTGGCCTGCGATTCCCTGCGTCAATATTTACGAACATCCGCTGATAAAGGGTTTTACGGTAGAAAGCGGCCACGTCAAGGTACCTGAAAATCCGGGCCTGGGTATCGAGCTTGACTGGGATGTGATAGAGAATTACCGGGTTGATCTGGATTTTAAAGCTGAAAGACGTCGCCAGATCCACACCATCCACTGGCCGGACAACAGGCAGGCGCACTACCCGGACGCTGTTTACCGCCAGGAATTCCATTCAGGCAAGCACGTGGGGTTTTTACCGGGCATATCTCTGGACCACCGACTGGATGACGGTTCCAAGGATTTCGATCGCGAATACCGAGAACTCTTCGGCGAACACTACCCTTGAGCCGCAGCCGCGGCAAACCCTACCCGCCGGCCCAGCGGTACCGCCCGCGCCGCGGCCGCCCGCGAGAGAATAAATTCCACGTCGCCCTGCCGTTTTGCGTTCACAGCCGAATCGAGGAAAACCTGTTCGAGTACTTCCTGCTGGGCATGACTCCCACCTAGTTGAAACATCCTGTCTAATACTGGTTTCATCAGGTCCACGGCACGACCGTATTCCCCCAGTCCGTGGGCTAGCACAGCCTCCGTTACCGGCAGCGCAATGCCCTCCACGATACATGCGTTGGTCCCTTTGCCCTGTCCGAACAACTTCATCGCATTGAGCATTTGCCGCGCTTCGTCGTACCTTTCACATCCCGCCAGCGCCATCATCCAATGCGGGAGTGTAAATGGGGAATAGCAATCCCCTATTCGACCGATCGCCTTTTCCGCCAGTTCGTTCCAGCGGTCACCTACCGGTACGCCCTGCCGTTCCAGGCGAAAGAGCATTGAAGAAGCATTCTGAACGTCGATGTAAAGATCCGGCTGAGCCTGGGTCACAACGGAAGAAAGATTCCGAAACCGGGAGTCATAAAGATCCAGAACTTCGTCGAAGTCCCTTTGTTCGATATGGAACAGGGCAAGGTGCCACCACAGGTGATGCGTCATGTTGTTGGCACCCTCCCAGAGCGGTTCCCGCTCCTTCATAAAATCGATCCCTTCATCGTGTCGTCCCTGCATCTCCATAATGTGTGCGACGCCATGGGTACCCCACAGGTCTCCGGGATCAATAGCTAAAGCGGCCCTGCCTGCCTCTTCCGCCTCATCATATTCACCGCATTCCTCATACGCGAAGCACTTGCAGGACATCACCGTGGCGTATCCCGCGTGTGAGACGTTCCAAGCCGGCATGACACGACCAAGGGAAGTCTTCATGTCCCCGGCTCGGCCCAGCCAAAAGTAGCTCAGGTGGGCCAGCCTGAGGGCCATCAGGTCCAGAGGGTGGTCGACGAGGATATCCTCCCAGGCAGCCAACATGCGCTCCGCGTCGTCATCCAGCCATGCTTCCAGCGCATCCACATGGCGCTGTTCCCGCCAGGTCGCGGCGGCCGTAAAGGTCCGGGCCTGGGTTGCTGATTCTCTCGCCGCAGGCAGATTGGCCTGATTGTAGGCAAGCATGAGGAAATAGCCCTTTAGACAATGCGCCAGGCCGAATTCCGGATCCGACCTTAACGTCTCTTTCAAGAAGGCCGGAGTATCAAGACGATATTTGACATATCCCATTACCGTATTGTCAAACGCATCCCCCGCCTTCGATGAATTCGTGGAGAGGGGCAAGCCGTGAATGTCCTGCACCGGTAATAATTCACTCATGATCGATCGCACCTCCTTAATGTTCCCGTTGCCCGGCGTTCCGCTGGCTCTGCCGCTGGGCGGGCCCTACCGGTAGCCGACCGGCGGAGACAAAGCCATCGCCCCGGCTCACCATGAAGATCGCCGTTTTTCGGCCGTATAGACAGACTCCCGTGCGATGTTGCCTTGTGTACTTTAAACTGTTTTCAACCGATTAAAAGGATTGAGAGACTCCTGTTCCGGAACGATGTTAAGGGGCGTCTGCATTTAGAGAAAATAAAATAAGAATGAAGGGGATGGATAGACGGCGGGACGAAGGCCGGGAAATATTCACGATGAGCCTCAATAGCGAAATAATTACACACCAGAGAACCTGGGGGATGCGTCCACAATACCGTGTGCCGGTTCATCTGTCAATGTCAAAGGGTGGGATGAGCCCTCCGTAACAACCCCATTTCCGTTGGGCCCAAGCTCCGGCCGAGGGCACTGGGACAAATATCTTTGACTTTATCATTGTCACCTTTACTTTTTGATTTAACACCGGCGTACCCTCTCTCCATAAATATCAGTTAAGCGAGGTCGTATGGCTTTGATAGAAGCGATCAGAAACGCGAGGAACCTTGGCGCCGACTACCTGCTTGGGCATTTGGGTGAGGATGGGGCCTTCCCCTCCCGGACCCCGGCTGTTGCTGAGTATTACAAGACGTTGACTGCGTTCCAGGTATGCGGGCACAATCGGGCGGCGAACAGGTTGTGCAATTGGATCAGGCACCACGGACAATTGGAAAACGGAGATTTCATACCACGGCCGGAAGCAGGTAGTGACGGATCGACACACATCTATTTCAATGCGTGGATAGTTACCGGGGCCCACCGCCTGGGGCAATTCGACCTGGCCCGGAGAGGAATGGATTTCATCCTGGATTTCAATGATTCGGAAAGCGGTGGTTTTTATTCCAGTCTTACGGATCGTCAGCCGGATACTTTACAGGATCTGATGGCTTCATGCATGAGTGGTCTGGCGGCAATTTATACCGGAGAAATAGCGGTTGCGCGCGGTGTGGGGCGTTGGCTCGGTACCGTCCGGGACGCGCAGCCGGATTTCCCGGGTTTGTTGTACACCGTTTACAGCCGGGCGGGCTCACTGATAACCGACGTGCCTTCCGGTCAGGAAAACCGCTATGTCCTTAACCGTGATGCAGACCAGGACCAGGACTTCTTTAATCCCGGAATCGCCGCTGCATTTCTGTGCAGATTGTATCAGGCCACGGGCGACGGGTCTTACCTGAATCTGGCTAAGCAGTACATGGCGGTCGCGGAGGATGCCAGCGATTATCTTTTCCGGATCGTCCGTGCGGGAAAAGTAGGCTGGGCGGCCGCATTGCTTTACAGACTCACCGGGGATGGAACCTATTATAAGATGGCCGTGCGAATCGCCAGGAACCTACTGGACCTGCAGTCTCCGGAAGGATTCTGGAGTGGTGTAGGCCAGACGGCCCCCAGTCTGGATTCCACTGCTGAGCGGGTAGTCTGGATGGATGAGATCTTACAGGCTGTTGAGTAACGCCATGAATCATCAATTTTCTGCCGATCAATACAGAGAGAACGGTTTCACCGGACCTTTACAGATTTTGACGCCCGGGGAGGCTGCCGAGGCACGCCGTTCGTTTTTCGGGACCATCCGACAATCCGAAGCGACACCCGGACCGATGAATGAACCACCCGGTGGATTCGATCTGAGATACCGGTGGGTGTATGATCTCGCGACCCGGATCCAGGTGCTGGATCACGCGGAGCAGATTCTAGGTCCGGATATCGTCCTGTGGGCTACGGTGTTCTGGTACAAAGAGCCTCACAACAGTTCATACATCCCCTGGCACCAGGATGCTACATACTGGCCCATGTCGCCCAGGATTAACCTGACCGTATGGATCGCATTGGGGCCAACATTTAGGGAAAACGGTTGCCTGAGCCTGATTCCCGGGTCGCACAGGCATTGGTTGGACGATCAATACAGGACGCTCGAGCCCGGGGCCGGATTTTCCGAGGGGCTTTCGGACGACCAGGTAGACGAATCCAGGGCGGTACACCTGGAGATGTCACCGGGTGAAGCGGTCTTTTTTACGGAAGCCACCTTGCACCGGTCGGACGCCAACGTGAGCGATGTACCGCGTGTGGCATTTGCGTTGCGACTTACAACTCCGGAAGTCAGGTTCGATATTGACGGTCTGAAAGAGAAAGGAATCGACTATCTCGCCAGGTCAACGGTGGTACGTGGAACCGACCGGTTTCGCTACAACAAGGCCATGGAAGTAGCGCCCGGCCATGATTCGGATGGGCGATTACTTCCATGATCAGCATATTTCTAAATGGAATCATTGCCGCCCAATGAACTTAACCAACGCCTTGCGAGCGGGTTCTTACCGAGCCTCTGGAGAACTTGAGAGCAGGGCGGGACGGAATAGGGGAACCTAAAACACCTCAATTGTCAGTGCGTCGAACCGGTCCTGGTCCCATTCCGCACCCCAGCCGGGTCCGTCCGGCGGCACGATGTGGCCATCCCTGATGCGCGGAGTATTGGCCAGGCCCCATGGACCACCGACATCCGTTACTAAATCAGTCGGTCCCGCCTCGTAATATCCCGTGTTGTCGATGCAGCACCCCAGGTGGGCATGGACGATCCCAAACAGGCCTCCATGTGAATTCATCTCTACGGTGGTATCGTACAACTCGGCGAAATTGGCCATCTTCAGGACCTGTGTCGTACCGAACCGAGCATTGACCCGAAGCAGGTCGGTGGCCCCGGACATGAGCCACTGGGTTGAGATGCCGATGTCCCCCATCAGTGTCTCGTTGCCCATAACAGGCATCTTCAATTCACGGCACAATGCCTGATATTGATGCTGCTTCTGTTCGTGCATCGGTTCTTCCAGCCACAGGAATCCCAGTTCCTCCATGACATGCCCGACCTCGATGGCTTCGTCGAGGGTGTAGGAACAGACCGCATCGTTAATCAAAAGCACGTCCATCCCTATGCGGTCCCGTACTTCCCGGAAGATCGCGATATCCTTTTCGCCCCCCTTGTAGGTATGGAATTTGTAGACATCGATACCGTGCTTCAGGGCCAGTTCAATATCCTGAAAGTAAATTTCGATCGGATTGTCCCCTCCGGTGAGGTAGACAGGGAAACGGTCACGTACCCTACCTATAAGGGAATACACCGGAAGCCCGGCGACCTTTCCCAGTATATCCCACAGGCAGTTGTCGAAATCACCGAACCATCCGGGGCGCTGATACACCCATCGGGTGCCCTTGTGGAGCATCTGGTAAAGGCCTTCTTTATTCAGCGGATTTTCACCAATCATTTGATGACGGAGTGTCTCTACCTGTTCGGGGTTCATGGTGCAGGTGCACATACCCTCTACCCCCTCGTCCGTTATGACTTTGAGAAAACTCTGTCGGAGGTTTCTACCGGACGGCAGCATTTTGCTGCCGTGGGTGTATTGTATCCTACGGAGGTCCGGCACCTGGTAGAGTTTGACGTAGCCGCTTTTGCGTTCCGGGTCTTCGAGAGTGATGAGTTTTATGTCGGTTATTTTCATGGAGCCTCTGGTTGTATTTACCGCCCACTGCTATCCAGGTAATACCTGTTGTCCCACAATGATATGTCTGAAAAGCGGTTTGACTTTTTCGGGCAGTCCGTCATAGGTTTTCTGGGTTATAGGAACGACGTCATCGGCGCGGACGCCCGTCCTTTCCGCCTCGATTTCATAGTCTGACAGGCCGGGTATGATCTGGTTCAGGTTGAACCACCAGGCGACATACCGGGCGATTATCGCGATCCGCTGCTTGTTGCTGGTGTTGGCGCCATTGGTATGCCAGGTGCGGCTGTCAAACATCAGGACACTGCCCGGATTGCCCGTAGCGGTAATCTGGGAGGGGTGCCTGTCGCCCTGCAGCAGGTTGCCGTCTCCGGTGGGATTGTTCGAATACCGGTGGGATCCGGGTACAAGAACGGTGCCGCCGTTTGTTTCCGTGAATGGCGTGAGCATCCAGAGGCTGGTCAGTTGGAGCGGAGCGTCGGGATACGGCGCAGGAATTCGGAAATCGTACCCCTGTCCGAAGGGATAGTCGGAATGTAGATTGGATTGGGGATAACCGGGCTCGATCACAACACCGGTGGTCATGGAAATACGGACATGTTTTCCGAACATAGCCTCATTGATGGCCATCACCCGTTCATCGGCGAGGTAAGGTGCGATGGACTGGTCGTAGGCTATCAATCCGTTAAGACCGTTACGCCCTTTCACCATGGATTGGGAACGGCTCGTCGCGGTGGACAGGATGCTGTCTCGGACGTGGTGCACTTCGGCGTGGGGAATAACATTTTCTATCACGCACCACCCTTCCACACGGATGCGCTTTATCAGGTCTTCCACATTCATGATCCAGTCTCCTTGTTTACATCTTATCCAGAAGAGCGCCGGTGGCTCATATTTATGATATACACCCGGTTGAAACAAAAAAATCAACAGAAAAATCAGGAGAATGCGCACTGACATGTGTATGAATCGAGTGTGCAGGATTTAAAACCACCGTACTGTTTGCTTAAATTACATTTCAACGGTATATTCTTTGAAATTCCGGGGTCGATATTCTTCATGGACATTGTGGCCATGGGAAACATCGGGCGAGATCTTCATGAGAGTGAACGGGAGGTTTCGCGGCATTATAACCGGGGCCGCAGGGATGGAGATCTTGCACAGTGTCGACCGATTCCATGATTAAATCCATTCTGGATCGATCCCTTTTCGCAACCATGTCTCCCAGGGACCAGCAAGCCTATTATGGCGAGCACGGTTTCGTTCTGTTGCCAGGTGTCGTTTCCCGTGGGCATATGAAGCGAATCGCCGATGAAGTCTCGGGCAGCCCTCGATATGACTTCATGAACAAGTGGCCCGGCCCGGCGCTGGAGGCGCTGATCACCAATCCGAAACTTCTCGGGCCGCTTCGTCGATGTTACGGGGAAGACCTTCGATTCTTCAAAGCGGTTTATGAGGAATGGCGAGACCGCAACGACGCCCACAGCCAGTTGAACAGGCAGCCGCTTCATCGCGATTATTCACCTGCGCCGGAAAACGGCGATTACCGCAACAGCTGCATGTCCTGGGCCAATGTGGGCCATTACCTCATTGACTTGGAGATGGACGAAGGGCCCCTCTGGGTGGTTCCCGGTAGCCACAAACTGGCGTGGACGAGGCAGGGCGACCTGCTGGAATCA
>CAYYIS010000022.1:65413-77021 GCA_964470965.1 uncultured Gemmatimonadota bacterium
CCGAAAATGCCCGTATCATATTGGCAAAAGCAGGTGATGCGGTCATGTTTCATAATCTGACCATACACGCGGGGGGCATCATGCAGTCGGGACGCCCGCGGCCAAGTGTGTTCACATCGTATCGACCCGGCTGGGCAGCGCCGCTGGGAACCGTAGCAGAATGGCCTAAAGAAGTAGTTGCAGAGGCCCCTCCCGCGTTGCAAGCATTGCTCGTGGGACAAAACGACGGTCTCCGCGTGAATGCAGCCGGAATCATAAACCCATAAAGGAGAACGCGATGGCGGAGCAGAACCTGAAGCAGCGTATTCGGGCGGGCCACAAGATCGTTGGCGCCAATATAGCGCTTACTTACACCCGGGAACAACTGACAAAAATCGTGGAGTCCGGCGAGTATGACTTCATCTGGGTGGATGGCCAGCACAGCGCCTTCACGGAACACGATCTCGTCGATTACTGCAACGTGGCGGATGAACTCGGGGCGGATGTGGTGTTTCGCATCAAACATACGTTTCACAGCTACCTTGTAGGCAACCTCCTCGATCTGGGCCCTGCGGGCATCGAAGTGCCTCAGGTAGAACTCGAATCTACGGTCGAAGAAGCGGTGAAGTATTTTTATTATCCCCAGCAGGGCATGCGAAGCTGGGGCGGTAGCGCCCGGCGGAAGATAGCGGAGGTAGGCGGTGATCGACTGGAATACGCCGCATGGTGGAACGACTACGGTGTGCTCTGCATCCAACTGGAGTCGATACCTGCGGTGACCAATGTGCGCAAACTTGCCAAACCAGGTGTGGATTTCTTCACCTTCGGCCCGAACGACCTGCGGTACAATATCGAGGCCCATCCAAACCACCCCTTTAGAAGTGTAGACGATTGTGTCCGTCATGTAGTCGACCAGCTTAAAGATGCAGAGGCACAGGTTCTTTTTAGGAATTACACCCGTGACGAACGTCAGAAATACATCGATATGGGGGTTACGATGTTTCTTGAGAATCCCGCTTTATAGTCATATGGTGTGCGGCATTGCCAAGCACATTTGAATCCCGACAGCAGTTGTCCTTACCGGTTATTCGGGTCCCGGTACTGCGGCAGCATAAAATCAAAAGGGAAGTGGACCTTAATCCGTAACGGATTCTGTGGCACCCGTAAGAGGAAGTTTCTGCCAATGGTTCGTTTGCCTGGTGACGGCCTGGGCCATCATACACCCGTTTTAATCTGCGAACGGCCTTAATTCAAGAAAAACGCTATGCAAATTACCGAAGTCAGGACCATTAAAATATCCGAAATGCGGCATGGTGAAATTGGATTTCTCGTGGTTGTCGGGACCGATGCCGGTATTGAGGGACTGGGGGAGGTGGCGGCCGACTGCCACCCTGCCGCTGTGGCCCAGTGCATTCGCGGTATGGATCTGATAGGCACGGACCCCATGCGCATCGAAGCGTTCTGGCAGTCGCATTACCACCACCAGTTCTGGCGGGGCGGGCCCATTTGGAACAGCGCTGTCAGCGGAATTGATCATGCCCTGTGGGACATCAAAGGCAAAGTTCTCGGGGTTCCGGTGTACGAACTGGTCGGTGGCTCATTGAGGGACCGGATCAAACTCTACACCCACACTTGCATGGGAAGAGAAACCCCTGAAGAATTCGGGAATTCCGCAGCCAAAGCGGTTTCCGAGGGCTTTAAGGCCCTGAAATTCGACCCCTTCGGCATGGCCGATCAGCAGATCGATTCCGCTGAGATGCGCCGGGCTAAAGAACGGGTGCGGGCGACCCGGGAAGCGGTGGGAGATGATGTAGACATTCTGATTGAAGGACATGGGCGTCTCACCCCCGCAAATGCGATCCGGATGGCCGGCCTGATGGAGGAGTACAACCCGTTCTTCTACGAAGAACCGGTCTCTCCAGACAATGCAGCTGAGATGGCCAAGGTCGCCTCCTCGATTAACATACCAGTGGCCGCCGGCGAACGCCTATACTCCCGCTGGATGTTCCGTGATCTGATCGAGACGCAGTCCGTGGATTACGTGCAGCCTGATCTGTGCCACTGCGGAGGATTCAGCGAGGGACGTAAAATCGCTGCCCTGGCCGAAGTGTATCACATCAGGGTCATTCCCCACAATCCCAACGGCCCGATCTCGACATTGGTCGGCCTTCACCTCGGAGCCTGCACACCCAACTTCGAGATGCTTGAATACGGGCAGGATGCCGAAGAGAAAGTTCCCCTGATAAAACACATGCCCGAAGTCATTGACGGCCACATGGAAATTCCGTCCCGACCGGGTTGGGGTGTGGAAGTGGATCAGTCCGTACTGGCGCAATTCAGCGGCGACGCAATCAACAGTTGATGGATATACGCCCGACAGGTTTCGCGAATTGCGTGGCGACGAAATGGAGCGGGGTGTGGTTTCGGAACCCGTTCACGAAGGTGGACCGGTTTTCCCATACCCCGGCCGATTGCGATTCGTACTCAGACATGGGGATCTTCCCGCTTTTCAATTGAATTTGTCATTCCGGGCGCATCGTGTGCCACGGTGTTGCCCGCTCATATGCGTGGCCAACCTGCAGGAGCGTTTTTTCGGACCACCATGGGCCGGCGATCTGTAGCCCGACGGGCAGTCCCTGCCCCGTGAAGCCGCAAGGCACTGAGAGAGCGGGCAGTCCGAGTAAATTGAAGATCCTGGTGTTCTGAGTCATGCGGGGACGAATCTTGTTCGATTCGCTTTCTACGGAGGGATCGTCGAGTGTGCGCTGCGGAGCGGGAACCGGTACGGCAGGCGTAAGTAGAACATCAACCTCCTCGAACGCCCTCGAAAACGTACGGCTGGCATTTTCCCGAACGCGTTCCGCGTGAATGTAATCCCTGGCATTGAAATTCTGACCGGCTGCGAGTATTTCTTGTACGTCCCGTCCATAATCGTCCCGGTGTGCGGTAAGATAGGGCTCATGGTAATAGCTCGCCTCTGCCATCAACAGCGTTAGAACCACTTCATAGACTTCGTGAACGGATGGTAAATCGATCTCTACTATCTCCGCACCCAAGGCCTCAACGGTTTTGATTGCCTCCCGTACCGCCCGGTCTACCTCGGAATCAAGATCACTGTAAAAATGCTGATTCGGTATGCCTGCTTTCAAGCCATCTACAGGATGTTCCAGTCCGTCCGTATAATCGGGAGCCGGTTCCGTAGAACAAAGTGCATCATCCGGATCGGAACCGGCGAGTACGTTCATCATGATGGCGATATCGCCCACACGTCGGCACATCGGACCGGCACAGTCGAGAGATCGGGCAAGTTCTGTAACACCGAGGACACTGATGCGCCCATATGTGGGTTTTAGCCCGGCGATGCCGCACAGGGCTGATGGTATACGAACCGATCCTCCGGTATCCGTGCCCAGGGCACCGGCGCACAATCCGGCACTGACAGCTGCACCGGATCCCCCGCTGGATCCGCCGGGAACGCGGGATGTGTCCCACGGATTGGCGGTTGACCCGAAATGGGGGTTTTCCGTGGTAACGCCGAATGCAAACTCATGCAGATTCGTCTTACCGACAATAATCGCGCCCGCCTGCTTCAACCTTCTGGTGATGGTCGAATCAGATCGTGCGGTTGAACCGGCTTCATAGAACTTTGACCCGCAGGTGGTGCGTCTTCCCGCTACGTCTATGAGATCTTTGAGTGCTATTGGTATCCCGTGCAACGAGCCTGGATTTTTCCCAGTCCTGATGTCGATTTCTGCTTGCCTGGCCAGCTCTAAACTTTCATCACGAAACACGGATATGAAAGCATTTAAACGGGATTCCTGTTGATCGATCTCATCTAGAGTAGCTTCCATGAGCTCGACCGGAGAGAGCCTGCCCGTTCTGATGAGGTCGGTGTTTTCTCCGATCGAACTGAAAATGATATCTCTGATTGGATTGCCCCCCCTGATTCTTCTCTCATCGCCGTGTACCCGGATTCTGTGGCGTTTTGCCGCCGATGCCGTAACCTTACGCCGCCGAGATTCACTTTCCCGTCTACCCTGGTCCACATGCCGTTTAGCTGCCGTCTGTTATTGCGATCCATTTTCCGATCATAGACCGTGGTTCCGATTTTTACCCTATTCCGGCAGGTAGAGATAGAGGTTGTCAACACCCTCAGGCCTCGGAGCGGCGTCCTGGAGAGAACGGTATGGTTTGCTGACGATTCCGATACCGGTTTCCAGGGTGAGAACCTGTGCCTCGTGTGTTCCAACGCCCCGATCGATGATGTGTTCCTGCATTCTGTTTCCGCGATTCAGGAAAATTCTCTGGGTGGCGCCGGCCCAATTTTTCAAACCCATTTCCCCCACGAATATATCCGGTTGCCCGTCTCCATCGAAATCGGCCACCTGCAGGGAGTGGGCGTCCGCCAATCTGTCGTGCAGTACTTCTGCCTCCCAGATCGCTTCTGGGTCTGTGCCGGGCTTGAAAAGCGCGAGGCGTCCATAGGTCTTTCCTATGTCAGCGCCGACTTCACAAACAGCTATCTCTGTCCGTCCATCCCCGTCGAAATCCGCCGCGGCCAGCCGCGTACCGCCATAGTCTTCGGTGTAGATATGCCTTTCCCAGGACCCGCCGTCCAGCAGGCGGTACCACGAACATCCGGCGATGAGCTCAAGGCGTCCGTCGCCGTCCACATCCGCCGAAGCAAACGCCTGTTCATCAAGGCCGGTTACAACCGGCCGAAAGTCCGGCCAGGGGGTTATGCGCGGGTCATCCGGAATCCGAACCCAGAAAACCGTCTCCGCATCCTGGTTCCACACGTACAGCTCCTGGCGCCCGTCACCGTCTATGTCGGCTACCATGAGGTCATGGGTGCGGTTCCCGGGAAGGGTGGCGATGACCCGGCGTACCCACCGGTCCGCGGGGTCATCCGGGCACTCCCACCAGTAGACATAATTGCCCTTGTCACTGGTGCTTGCTATGAGATCGAGCCTTCCGTTCCCGGTCAAATCGAGGAGGACCCCACCCACGCTGATGCTCGCGAAGGTGTCGTCCATCAGATGCGGTTCCCAGTCTCCACTGTCCGTTTTTTCGTACCAATGAAGCTGTTCGGGATTTCGGGTGGAAATGACAAATTCATCCACCCCGTCGCCATTAAGGTCTCCAACCACGCACGACATGCGCTCCGCGGGGTGCCCTTCATAAATCGTATGTCGATGAAATACCAATTGCCTGTCACTGGTAGGAATCGAATTCACTTTAGGCTCCGGAGAAAAGGTTCAATGGGGAACGGCCGATCCTGAGGACAACGAAAAAAATAGACAGCGGTATGAGGCAGACATTAATATAAACGTCAGCGTACGTCAACGGGAAAGCGTGCCGGTCGAACGACCAGGGGAGGTCGCGTTGGTAACATTAAAAAACAAATCAGCCATTGTCACGGGTGCCGGCAGGGGCATCGGCAAAGCTATTGCCCACACTTTGGGGCGGGCTGGAGCGAAGGTAGTGGTGACAGCCCGGACAACCGAAGCCATTGAGGCTGTGGCTGATCAGATCACGCAGACGGGATCAGACGCCGTAGCGGTAACGGCGGATCTTGCAGCGGAAGCTGACGTTCGGCATATCACAGATTCGGCGTTGAAGGCATTCGGTTCCATCGATATCCTGGTTAACAATGCCGCCGTTATCCATCCACCCATAGATCTGGTTGGATTTGAATCTGATGTCTGGCGGCATGTTATCGATGTGAACCTGATCGGTCCCGCTCTGATGACAAAATCCGTGTTGCCGAATATGATCAAGAACGGCTCAGGAAAAATTGTAAATATATCCAGTATCGGCGGACGAAAAGGAGCGAGGGGACGCAGCGCCTATCGGGCGGCCAAGGCCGGGCTCATCAACCTGACCGAGAGCGTGGCCGCTGAAGTCAAGACACAGGGTATTGATGTCAACTGTATCTGCCCCGGAGGTGTTGATACGGAAGGGTTCAGAGAGGCATTCAAGAATAGAGGCCGGGCAGACATTCCGTCGCTGATGCTGCCGGAAGAAATTGCTGAGCTGGTCCTTTTTCTCGCTTCCGATCAAAGCACTGCCGTTACCGGTACGGCGATAGACGCTTTCGGCACGACCAACCCGCTTTTTGAATAAAGATCCGGCCGGCGTAAAGGCATTTAATGGTTTTTGACATCCAGCCACACCGGACTGAGCCAAGCCCTGTTGCCGTCTTCCTGCCGGAGTCGGAGGTAATAATAGGCGGATGCTGTCGCCTTGTCACTCAGTACCTCATCGGTCAAGGTGATGTCCCACGCACCAGGGTTCTTATGCCATATTACCTCGCCGTTAGAGATTATCTCCACTTGCTCTATGGGCGCCGTGCCGTGAAGACTGGCGGAAAAATACACCGGATCGCCTGATTTTATCTTGCCTTCACTTCCCATGGGCAGACCGTTAATGGAATAATCGCAGACGATCTGAACGCCCGATGTGGCATAGGTGCGGCGCTGATCCATGGCCTCCCAGACCGAACGGCGCGTCAGTTCCGGGGATAGGAAACACGTCAGACCGAAATAACGTCCGCTCATTTGCGTGGGATATGCCTGGTGGTTGTCCGACCCTCCTACAAAACCCAGGCGCCAGCCCATCCGAAATGCATCTTGGATGGAAGCGCCCCGATTCCCCTGATGGATCTCCCAGGCTTCATCAACCGCGTCCGCCTCGAAGTCACCGCGCCCTTGTACGATTTCAGCGAGACGGACGCGGGGATTGGGTATGGACCAGTCGTACACGGTCCAGTAAATACCATCCGAAAGCGCCTGCTCGTACTCTTCACGAGTGAATGGTTCTTCGCCTGCATTGGTGTGATGTGGTACGACGATGGCGTCCGATGGCCAGGTTTCCTCTGAGGGGTTACGAGCGGGGTTCCAGTGGGACGGGTCGGCATCGGTGTCGTTTGATCTCAAATAGATGTTGGCATGCCCAAATGCGGTTGAACTTTCCCAGGCTGGTATGGTTACGAACCGATGGGGATCGTTAAAACGGTCATTGATTCGGAGTGTATCTTCCCACTGGTAACCGAGCGGCGCATGGTCTGTGCCCGCTATGACGTCCAGGTTCAACCAGTCACGGGCATAGGCGTAGGCATCTTCGAGTCTGCCGTCGCCGTCAACTGAAAACTCCGTATGAAAGTGTATCGCGCCGAAATAATGGTTCTCGGTTCCTTTGGGTGTTGTGATGACAGGGGGAGCGGTTACCTTGAGGCCGTAATCTGCGTCTACAACCTCTATCCTGTACGGATTGATACCTTCAGGGCATCTGCCCTGGACTGTATGCCGGCCTGGTTTTTTTTCTTCGATAAACACCTCCTGAGAAAAGGTCGGCGAACCGGAATAACTTGGCGATGGATTACCGAACTCATCTGTTGCGAAAAGTACACCTTGCAGTGCGCCGTCTGGATCGCTAACAGGTTTGGTGCGGAATTCCAGGTGCACGGGATCACCGGGATGGTTGTTCAAACTCACCCGCTCGCCTATGGTGGTAAATTCACCTTCACTCTGTAACCTTGCCATCAATTCCAGGGTAGGATAAATCCGTGCGTGCCTCGCCCCGACAGTCTCGAATGTGATCACCAGTTTTGTGCCCGACTCAAGGGCTTTCGTCACGATCAAAGTACACAGTTGAATGCGTCGGTGATCTCCCCCGATGAGCTGGCCGCCACCGGGAGAAATGCCTGGCCAGACCAGTTCACGGAAATGAAGCGGGAGGCCATGCCCGATGACAATTCGACCCTCACCTTCGGTTACATGGGCCCCTTCCAGCTTCCAGCCGCCGTCCGTAAACGCTCTAAAGCCCTCAATGATTACTCGTACTTCAGCTGCCACGGGAAGCCCTTCCGGGCAGGAAAGGTTGAAGACAAATGGCTTAGGCTCCAGGTCGTCTGCCACAAAATCGGTGGGGCCGCTGTGTGTAAGGCGTAGCGTTTGAAGCATCAGATGTTCCTTTATTTGGCCTTCATGGCTTGCGCTTGAGGTCCATAGAGGTTCCTTGCACCGGCATCCGGGTGGTCTCGCCACAGTTCGACGGGGATATTTAATTCCAGTTTACCCAGCATCCTGTCGCGGTGGCAATAATACGTTTGTATGGTCTTACGTTCGTTTTGCGAAGATCGGAGTGTAGCCGTATGGAGAACGGAAGCGTTAAACAGAATGGCAGTCCCGGGCGGACCGTACAAATACTGCATGCCTCCTTGCGCCAGCTGTTCATCAGTCTTTAAAACGGGTTTGTCCGCGGCCTCCGGCGATATGGTGAAGCAATGGGTGTCTTTGTTCACGTCCGTCAGGTATACCATCGCCTGCAGGTAATCCACACGTAACGGGTGCGTATCCAGATGCGGTGTGTCCCTGTGCCATTGCTGGGGGATTTTAACGGCACCGGGATGTACGTCCATATGACGGGCGCTGACTTCGAGGATTGACAGAGGACCGTTCATCAGTGATTCAGCCACGGGTAGAATGGCCGGGTGCCGGATGATTTTATCCAACCCGATCCAACGCGATAAGACGTCACAGTTGGCCGTCTGGTGGGTGTCGTGGCCGAGATACCGCCACCGGTCCTGGTATTCTGTCCTGTTGGTGTCGAACATGGACACTAATCGTCCTACCTCGTTGTCTGTAAGGATTTTTCCAAGAATGAGATATCCGTTGTTGCTGAAAAACGAATGTTGATCTTCTGTCATAGGTCTCACCGCCGGATTTTCATCACCGTTTAAGATTGGTCGGCCAATTTTGGTTATAGTACTCCGCGAGCACCGCACCTGTCAACCCTTGACGGAGGAAACTTGAGCAGATAGGTTTCTGGTATAGCAAATACCCTTATTACACTACCGGTCAAACGGATTTCACAGGGCCAGTAATCATGTTTTCCATGTTTCAAGATGGTAAGCCGTCAGCACGTATCGTTGTCTGTCCTTCTGCCGCACGAGCCGAATACCGGGCTGCGGAGGAATTGCAACGGGTTGTTCGTCGGATGAGCGGGGTCGATTTGCAGATCGTAAACGAGGCGGGTAACACAAACAACATCTTTATCGGTCGAGCCGCCAACGGCATGGAGGGCGACCTTTCCGAAGACAATCTAGGCTATGATGGATATCTTATAAAATCCACTGAAAAAAAACTGGTACTGACCGGTCGCCAGCCTTACTCCTCGCTGTATGCGGTTTATCATCTACTGGAACGCCACATGGCATGCGGGTTTTTTGAAGAGGGAGAGCAGATTCCCAGGAAAGACAGCTTCTCCATTACCGATACGGAAGTGGTGAGTAAGCCCCGATTTACGTGGCGCATTTATTTCGCCAATATGCAGGATGCTTACAGTGGAATGCGTTGGTGGACCTGGAAAGAGTTCAAACCCTGGGTGGATTACCTGGCAAAAAAACGCTTCAACATCATCGAGAGCGGGAACATCGCGGACTGCTGCGGAATAGGCGCGCTCGCAGCAGCGAAGCTGGGGATAGATATCGTGCTGACCGACTGGCAGAAAGCACGGATTAAACTGTTGCGGCAGGTCTTCGATTACGCGAGGGAGTCCGGAATCCGAATACTGTTTCGTATGCATTTACATGTGGGTACACCGAATGTTGAGCCTGGCTTTTCCCCCTATGTGGATGGGCGGCAGCTTCAGGAATTCATCGACCGATACCAGGCGAAAACGGGAGAAGCTATCGCCGTCGTTCCGCTGGAATGGTGCGGGGAGTCCGAAATCGTGCTCGATCCGAGAGATCCGGTGACCGGGCGGTTCGCTACTGCGGTTGTGGAATCGTATGGCGAAGCGCTCGGGACGGACCACCTGTACGGGCTATGGCTGCCGACCGAGGAGGTATGGTCCGAGGATGACCCCGTTAAGACGGCGGAACTCACCCACGCTTCGGTTCATGAAATGACCGATGCCATAAAAGCCGGTGATGAGTGTGCGATCCTCTTCAGTCCCAGGGTGTGTACGGACAACCCTACGGCAGAGGCGCAGGCTAAAGCGGTTCGAGAGGCTGGCCTGCCCGTGATCGGAAACATGTTCCTGAACCACAGCGGCCGGATGTATGACTTTCTTCGCACAGACTACTACTGGGGGTTGCCCTGGACCACGGGGATGTGCGGGCAGTGCGGACGCGAGACCAATCCGAATGGCGACATAAAGACCGCAATTCTGAACGCCCGGTCTCTTGTAGATCATCCCAAAGCTTTTAACCTGCGTGGTTTCATGGTGTCATCGGAGACCAATCATCGGAATGTGATGACCATGGATCTTTATGCCGAAATTTGCTGGAATCCCGCTGATGTAGATCCCGATGATTATGTGAAGCGGTGGAACCGTCGCCGTTACGGCGCAGAAGCCGAAAAGACTTGGCCTGCGGTCCGGCTGTTTGCTGACTCGATCATGTCCTACTTCGATCCGTGCACCCATAACGGTCCGCTCTACAGGAATTGGGACGGAACGGGGCTGCATGGACTGACTGCAGGTTCGGTTAAACGCCTTATCGGTTTTCTCCCGGATTTACACAAAATCCTCACGATTCTCCTGTCTGCCCACGAACGGCTCGAGCATTCACCCATGTATCGTTTTGACCTGATCGACATCGGTCGAACCTATCTCGCGGGTATTTTCAATGACAGGCTTGCCCGCACCCGAAAGGCGTTCAGGGCCAGGGACCGGAGCGCGTTCGAATCGCACGCCGCTGAAGTGGAACAGATCATGCACACGATAGCGCGTTGTTGCAGTGCCCATGAACAGTTTCGATTAAAAACACATGACGACTGGGCGGCACGGTGGCCCGATATCATACCGGGCCACGACAACAGAGAGAGCAACTGGATTACCTTTACCGCGTTGATATCACTGGAAAACTGGCAGGTGCTGCTGGACTACCTTCCGGAAGATTATGCCGAGCTGGTCCTTCACTATTTTCTGCCGCGTGTGCAGGGTTACCTTCAGAAGATGCGGGACCACCTGGAGACGGGGAAAGAAATCTCGGGCCGGTTGGTGGATCGGGGTACCGACGTCGATCTTCCATCCAGGGTGGCAAATTGGTCCACTCCCACGGGTAACACGCCCTGGTCACCGTACGGGGATACGTGTGAACCGGAACTGACGGATGGGGACGAGGCACTCGCTCTGGAGCTTATAACAAATGGTTCGGTAAGCGGAAAGTATCCATACTACGAAGGATCTTTGAAAACCCTGGTCTCCCACATGCTCGATACATATCCGCCTCCTGATGACATAGCGGAAATACTGGCCGAAGAAGATTATGTTCCGGCGGGGCACCGGACCGTGCTGGCCGGAATGCCGGGGGAGACCATCGAAGGATTTAACGTTCCGGGTTTTGTAGAGCGTGTCGAAGTTCCTGCCCCGATCAAGACCCATGTTTCCGTTCGGGCCATAAGAAAAGAGTACAATATAGCGCGCGGTGAGATCGCCCTGTACCTCGTAACCGTACCGCCTGAAATCCTGCTCACACGCCAGGAGAACCAGCCTGCAGAATCCGATGGCCGCGACGTTGCGGTATTTACTTTCGCGGTCGACGGAAAATCCTATAGGCTGACGCATGACAGCGGGACAGATACGGATGTGGCATCCGTAGTCATCAGGCAGGAGTCCTGAG
>CAYYIS010000023.1:0-13054 GCA_964470965.1 uncultured Gemmatimonadota bacterium
GATTTTTACGGTGGCGCTATTGTTCGGGGGGCGGCAAGTGGCCTGGCAGGGGGGATTGGGGCGGCCTTGGCGGACGGCCTTGGCGGATACTTCATCTGGGCACCCTGGACGCTCGTGATAAAGGGTTTCGAGGGATTAATTGCCGGCACACTCGCAGCAAGGATTCCGGATAGATACACCGGAAACAGGAGATATCTCCTTCAAACGCTTGTCTTATTGCTTGCCGGTGGATGGATGACGCTGGGATACTATCTCGCAGGTGCGGTCCTGATGGGCGCCACGGCGGCATTGACGGAGATCCCCGGGAATCTGTTCCAGGTAGGTGCTGGTGTGGTTGTGGCGCTGCCGCTGGCTGCCGGATTGCGCCGTGCCTTAAAACAGGAGTTGTTATGAATATGACCCATATCGATGAACACGGCAGAGCTCGGATGGTCGACGTCACGGAAAAGCCGGTGACGCCCCGCCGGGCGGTAGCCTACGGCGAAGTGCAAACCGAGCCGGAAACGATGAGGAAAATAAATCAGAATGAGTTTGCCAAGGGTGATGTGTTGACCGTAGCAAAATTGGCCGGCATCGGTGCTGCCAAGCAGACAGGCAGTTTGATCCCCCTGTGCCACCCCATTCCGCTCACCCATGTGGATCTGGACATCACAACCAACACCAACAAGAATGTAGTAGAGATAAGGGCTACCGCGATCGCCGCTGGAAAGACGGGTGTCGAGATGGAAGCACTTACCGCCGTATCCGTCGCGGCACTTACGGTTTACGATATGTGTAAGGCGGTCGACCGTACCATGACTATCACATCTGTGATGCTGATCGAAAAACATGGTGGGAAGAGCGGGGCATTCGTTCGTCCCGGGTGGCAAGCATCCGGGACCTGATGCGGAATCCCCCATACTTGTGTCGGCTGATTCCGCTTGACGCCCCCCATTTTCCTTGTTACTCTATTTGAAATTGTCCAAGTTGAATATAGAGACAAAGTCGATTTGTTGGATAGTATCATTCGCACATTGTGGGCACGCAGAGATGTTGGTATAAATGCCACGTATTTACCTTCCTCTAATCAGTTCTGAAGACAAACTTGTATTAATGTGCGTCGGTGCGATCATTGTATTGTGGCTGATCTGGTCTTTCCTTTCCAATTCAAAATGGGCGAATTTACTCAAGACCTTCCAGATTGAAGACTGGCTCTGGCGGAAGCATGGCGTTACAGTTCCGGGTGTCTTTTTTATGATGTTTATCATGCTGGTCGTACTGTATATCGTCTGGCTCTCGCTCGGGCAATTATGATTTACCCCAACAGGATCTATTAACCATGACCAGTCGCTGGTTTGGCTTGGTAATAATCGCGTGCATGAGTCTGTTCGCGCTCTGGGCGTTCCCTTCCATCCAGACACCCGTGCCGATACATTCGAACGAGATGGCACAAGTCGATCTCTGGGCTTCTCCGTTCGAATCCGTCATCCTCCCGCCTGTTCTGGGGCTGATTTTCTATTCGTTCATGCTCGCCAACCGGCCCCGTCGGTATCTGACAGCACATGAACAATATATGGATCGTATTTCCTGGCTTTTTTTAAATATCGTGCTTGCAGTACTCTGTGTGATGTACATCGCCCTTTTAGGCCGGTCTCTCGGATGGGTCGCCGAAGTGAGGAGGGCGGTTGTCCTGGCCTTTGGCCTGGCAACGATAATACTCAGTTTTTATTTGCCTAAGGTCAGATCGCACCAATGGCCGGGTATCCGAACCCCCTGGACCCTTTCCAATTCAGTCATCTGGAACAAAACCCATTGCTTCGCCCAATGGAGTTTTCTGGTTGGCGGGTTGATGATATGCGGCGCAGCCTGGCTACAAAAGCCTTACCGGCGTGACCTTTCCATGTTGGGATTCATCGTGGCAGTGGTAATACCTATCCTTTATTCATATATCATCTGGCGGCGCGACATTTGGCGATCCCGGCGTAGATGATTCTCGCGTCCTGGCTCTTCCTCCCCGTGAACACATCCTTGTAGTGTCCTGGGATTTATCCAATTTGCACCAATTACCTGTTGACAGTCGTATAGTAATTCGTATTATTGTACCTTTGGTCGAATATTTATTCTAGTCAATCTAATATTTATTTCAAAATGCATTTATGAAATCGAAAAAACTCAGGCAGAAATATATACTCCGCATCATGGACGGTAGGCACTTCCATACTCAACAGGAAGTTGCCGAGGCGTTGAGGCAGAACGGATTCGATGTCAGCCAGTCAACGCTGTCGAAAGACTTCAAGGAACTGAACCTGGTAAAAACCATTGCACCGGATGGCTCGTTTAAGTACGTTCTGCCTCAGTTTTTCGACCGTGAGATACGCGCGGGTTCAATTCATCGTGAGCTAGAGGATTTCGTGACGGAGGTAGACCTGGCGGGACAGATGGTAGTGATAAAAACCGCACCTGGCAACGCTGCCGGGGTTTGCGAGACCATAGATCGTGCGGGGTGGAATGAGTTAGTAGGCACCATAGCAGGTGATAACACCATCTTCCTGGTATGCAGAACGCCGGATCAGGCCGACAGACTGGTAACACGCATATACGGAATTATGAATGGAAAGAGAGACTCGGAATGATTGCAGCAGGCATTGTGGGGGCCACCGGGTACACGGGTATTGAGCTGTACGGGCTAGTGAGCCGCCATCCTCAATTGCAGGTGGCGTTTGCTACATCAGAGCAATACAGGGGGCAACAACTGAGCGAAGTTTTTCCACACATCGACAGAAACCATGACATAACGCTCACCGCCTCAGGCGATATAGGTGGCATAGCGGTAGATGTGGTTTTTTTCTGTACACCCGACGGTGTGGCGATGGAACAGGCGCCACGGTTTCTCGGCCGGGGTGTTCGGGTTATCGATGTGAGTCCGGATTTCCGTTTCGACACATGCGAAGTGTATACAGCCTGGTACAAGCGGGAGCATCATTCACCGGCTCTCTTGAAACAGGCGGTGTACGGGATACCCGAGTTGAACAGGTCCCGGATCAGGGATGCATCGTTGATCGGCAATCCGGGATGCTATCCTACCAGTGTGGTGCTCGGGCTGGCGCCGTTGCTGAAGGCGGGAGCGATCGATCCGAAGCACATTATCGTGGATGCCAAATCCGGTGTCAGCGGCGCGGGCCGGGGGCTGAAACTGAGGAATTTGTACGTTGAGGTGAACGACAGCATCGCCCCGTACAATATCGGTCATACGCACCGGCATGTGGGGGAGATCGAGCAGGAACTCGCAAAACTCGCCGGGTCCCATCCCTTCGTCATTTTTTCACCTCACCTGACGCCCATGAATAGGGGACTCCTTTCGACGATATACGTGCGTCTTAAGAGTGACCTGCCTACAGATGAGCTGCATCGTCTATACGAACGGATGTATCAGGATGAACCGTTCGTGCGCCTTCAAGACTGCCAGCCGGAAACGCGGTTTGTGGCGGGCACCAATTTTTGCGACATCAAGATACAGCGGATCGAAAGCACGGACCAGATCATCGTAACCAGCGCTATCGACAATTTAGTAAAAGGCGCAGCCGGTCAGGCGGTTCAGAACATGAATGTAATGTACGGATTCGGTGAAACAGTGGGATTAATGTAGTATTGTATTTTATGGTTGGTGAATGAATAAGACAGTAGTGATAAAAATCGGCGGGGCCACCATAGACCAGGCCGGAGTCATGGAGGAGTTGGCAGAAGACCTTCATCAGCTGGAAGGTCTATTTCCCATCATCGTTCATGGGGGCGGCGTGGAGATCGGCCGGTACCTTGAAATGCTGGGAAAGGAGTTTACCTTCGTCAAGGGCCTTCGGGTGACGGACGAGGACATGGTGGATGTGGTGGAAATGGTACTGTCCGGCCGGGTCAATAAACAGGTGGTGTCGCTGCTCGGCCGGCACGGAGTACGTGCCATCGGCGTCAGTGGCAAGGATCTCGGACTTCTACGGGCAGATAAATACTATCAGGATGGCACCGATATCGGTTTTGTGGGGTCCATCAAGGCGGTTGATGTCTCCCTGTTCGAAATGTGCGCTGCCCATGGAGTGATACCGGTGGTTTCACCCATTTCGTACGGGGACGATGGTGCGACTTACAATGTTAATGCGGACCACGCAGCACTGGAAGTGGCCCGGGCGTTAACCTGCGAAGATCTGGTCTTCATATCGGACGTTCCCGGCATCTACCGGGACGATGGCAGCACGATACCTCACCTGACGCCCTCTCTCATGTATCAATTGATCGACTCCGGTGAAATTACCGGCGGTATGATTCCGAAAGTGCAATCTGCGGTAAAGTGCGTCCAGCAGGGTGTCCACCGCGCCCGCATTATCGCATGGCATGGCCCGGATACGCTGACAAACGAACTGGCTTCACCAGAGAGTGTTTACGGTACGGTTGTCACGACAGAGTAAATGTTATTCGGAAAGGGTTTCGAAATTTTCATCAGGAGAATTACATGACAACGCAGGAAATACTCGATACGGAACGGCAGTATCTGGCACCCACATATGGACGGCCTCCGATCGTTCTGGACCGCGGTTCGGGGATGTATCTTTACGATCTGGAGGGCAACCGGTATCTCGATTTTATCGGCGGGATTGCCGTTAACTCGCTCGGTCATACCGTACCGGAAATTATCGGCGCATTGTCGCAGCAGTCGGCCAAGTTGATGCATGTGTCCAACCTGTACCACACCGAACCGCACGCGGTGCTCGCGCAGATGCTCGTGGAGAACTCATTTACGTCAAAAGTGTTCTTCTGCAACAGCGGCTCCGAGTCCATAGAGGCTGCACTGAAATTTTCCCGTCGCTGGGCCTATGGCGAGGGCGGGGATGCAAAGCATGAGATCGTCTCTTTCGAGCATTCGTTCCACGGACGGACATATGGCGCCATCAGTGCTACCGCCCAGCCCAAGTATCACGAAGGTTTCATGCCGATCCTTCCGGGTATGGTTTACCTGCCGTTCAACGATGCCGCCGCACTCGATCAGGCCATTTCGAAGGATAAGACTGCGGCGGTCATCGTGGAACCCCTGCAGGGCGAGGGTGGTGTAAATCCGGCCCAGGAGGGATTCCTCACCATGATCCGTAACCTGTGTGATGAGAGAAACGTTGCGCTGATCTTCGACGAGATCCAGTGTGGCCTGTGCCGGACGGGTAAGTTGTTTGCCTACCAGCACCACGGTATTGAACCGGATGTCATGACGCTGGCCAAACCTCTGGGTGGCGGCCTGCCCATCGGAGCGGTTCTAATGAAGCCGCATATCGCAGATCAGTTGAAACCGGGGCTGCACGGCTCCACTTTTGGTGCCAATCCGGTAGTATGCCATGTGGCCACGGCCGTAGTGAAGAAGATGCTCGATGATGACATTGCGGGCAAGGCTGCAGCGTCTGGAAAAGCGTTGATGGACGGGCTCAAAATGCTGCAGAAGAGACATCCGGAGATTAAAGATATCAGAGGTCTCGGTTTGCTGGTAGGCGTGGAGTTCGAAGGAGAAGTGTCCGGAATAGTCTCCGCATGCCAAGAAAAAGGCCTGTTGGTCGGCTCGGCGGGGACTAATGTACTCCGCTGCGCACCGGCGCTGACCATCGGTCAGGCGCACATTGACGAAGCGATAGCCATCATAGGTGACGTGCTCGACGGCCGTGGAGAAACTGATGCCTGAAAATAACGCTTACGACGGGGCGTTAAAACGCTTGATGGACGACTTCCACGCGTCAATAGATGTGGACCGGCGCTTGTACCGGGTCGACATCCGGGGAAGTATCGCGTATGCGCGCGGACTCGAGAAGATTGGGGTAATTACGTGTGCAGAATGTGAAGCCATTACCGCCGGCCTTCGGGAAGTCGAGGCGGAGATCGAGAACGGCTCCTATGAACTGACCCGAGATCTCGAAGACATCCACATGGCGATCGAAAAGCGCCTGGTCGAAAGAATCGGTCCTGCAGGTGGAAAGCTTCATACCGGGCGCAGCAGGAATGACCAGATCGCCACGGACGAACGTATCTATCTGCGTGAGACCATCGACCATATTACGGATCAGATCACTGGGTGTCAGAGGGCGCTACATGCGCTGGCAGAGCGCACCCTGGATGTGGTCTTTCCCGGCTACACCCATCTGCAGCAGGCGCAGCCGATTCGGTTCGCCCAGTATGCCTTGGCGCTGATGACAGGTCTGGAGCGGGATAAAGGAAGGTTTCTAGATTGTCGGAAGCGGGTTGATATCCTGCCTCTGGGTTCCGGTGCCATGGCCGGCAGTGCGTTCCCACTGGACCGGGCATTTCTGGCTGACGAACTGGGGTTTTCGGAGGTGTCGCCCAACAGTTTGGACGCGGTCAGCGATCGGGATTTCATCGCCGAGTTTCTGAGTGCATGCGGCATCCTGATGATCCATTTGAGCCGGGCCTGCGAGGATCTGATCGTCTGGTCGTCCACCGAATTCAATTATATCCGCATGCACGCGCGCCTGGCAACGGGCAGCAGTATCATGCCGCAGAAGAAGAATCCGGATGCGGCCGAACTGCTGCGGGGAAAATCCGGTCGAGTGATCGGTGATTTGGTTACCATCTTGACTCTGCTCAAGGGTTTACCTCACGCCTACAACAAAGATATGCAGGAAGACAAAGAGCCGCTGTTCGACGCTATCGATACGGTGACTGCAGGATTGCAGGTTTTTACCGCTATTTGGGAAACGCTCGAGGTGAACGAAGATCGGGTGTCGGCCAGTATGGACGACGCGATGCTGGCGACCGATCTGGCCGACTATCTGACGCAGTGTGGCGTGCCTTTCCGGGAAGGGCATGGTATCGTGGCTGCTCTCGTGGATGAATCGATAGAACAGTGTTGTAATCTGCGGGATCTAGATCCTGAGGTATACCTGCGCTTCTCCGAACACCTCGATACACGATCGATCGACAGTCTGAAATTCGTCGACAGCGCCGACAAAAGGGATGTGCCTGGCGGCACCTCGCGCCGTTCGATTCTCGAACAGATCGAACAGGCGCGGGTGTTAATTTAGGGAGCTTACTCGGTGATCGTAAGAAGAGCTGTTATCGGCGATGTTGCGGGCATCCTGGAGGTGATTCAGCCGTATGTGGATGACGATACAGTCCTGCCGGTACCGGTGTATAAACTGTATGAGCGGATAAGGGATTTCTACGTGACCGAAGAGGACGGTAGAATCACCGGTTGCGGATCGCTTATGATTATGTGGCACGATCTGGCGGAAGTAAGATCGCTCGTGGTTCGCCGAGGCCATCAGGGAGGTGGTGCCGGGCGTAAAATCGTTGAAGCACTGATTCAAGATGCGCGTACGCTCGGCATTGCCAGTCTCTTCGCGCTGACCTACCAGACTGAATTTTTCCTGCGCCTTGGTTTTCAAGTGGTGCCTAAGGAAAAGCTCCCTCACAAAGTCTGGAAAGACTGCACCTACTGCGCTAAATTCACACACTGTGACGAAATCCCCGTGGAACTGGTCCTGGTCCCGGAGTCGGATAGAAATACAGATGCTTCCCATCCTCTCCTGCCGCCCGATCCGAATCTGTTAATGCCCATTCCGGCAGATTAGCAGGTATGCCGTTTATGCCCGTTCCCGATGCCAACCTACTGTCTCAACTCCAATGGTGGCTCAAGCTCCCGCCCACCAACCTGATCGAACGGAGTGACCATCTGCGTTTCCGGCATGCGCTTTACCTGATGGTCCATCAGACGGCTACCGTTCTGTTCGGTATGAACGGGCTGGATGAGGGGCCGGTTTTCCCCTCCTGTCTTTCCGATGCCCGGGTGCGTCTAGATGCCTTACCGGTGGGGCCGGTCGGAAGTGGGACTCGTCTCGAACAGGTGGTCACCACAGGGGCCAACATGCAGGCCTGGGAGTATGCATCGGAGCTCATGTATGAAGTCGTATCTCTGGCGGATGTTTCCATCACACCGGCACCTGCTTTACGACACCGGTCTCCTGATTCACTTCGCACCATGGCTGAAGAGGTAGCCTACCAATATAACGGACTCAGGGATATCGACGCGATTGCCCTTTCCGGTTCATTAGCGCGCGAGATGGCGGACCAGGGATCTGACGTAGACTTGAGTATTTTCTGCCAATCGCCACCGCCAGAGATCGCCCGGCGTCAGATGCTGGAATGTATGGGGCGCGTACAGGACCTCCTCATCGAACCGGCTTGCGATACGTTTCGAATCGATGGCACACTCATCCACGTAAGGTTCTGGGATTCCGGTGAAGTGGGCAATATGCTCGACGCAATGCCATCGATGCCGGAAAATCTATTTCTCGCAGAGGATCTACAACTGTGCGTCCCCCTCCACGATCGGCATCATCGGCTCTCCGGGTGGCAATCGGGCCTGCGGTTTTTTCCGGGTGCCCTCATTAAATCCATAATCCAACCTGCCCTGGAGCGCCGGGAGACGTTCAACCGCCTGTGGCGCGAAGCCGGTGACCGCCGTGATCTGATCCACCGATACTGCCTGGCCTGCCAGGCAGTCAACGACTGGCTCATCGCTCTGTTTGCCCGTAACCACCGGTTCCTCTCCACACCTCGATGGATACATCGGGAGCTGCCCTCCCTCCCCTTCCTGCCTGACCAAAGTGAAAAATGCCTCCATGCCCTCGTTGCACCAATAAGTCAGGAAGACAACCGATGGTCCCTGCTGGGTTCGATGTGGAGGCAAATATAAGTGTTTAACACAGAAGTATTAAAAGCGCCTACTCCCGGATCTCTACCCCTGCCAGTTTCTCCAACGCCCGGGCGAGCGCCTGGATGCCCTCGTTTCGCTTGCCGTCTGCTTCGACGGACCGGTAGAGTTGGTGAACCAATCCTGTACCGGGTAGCGCTGCGTTCAGGTCACCGGCGAGCGCCAGGGCCAGCCGCAGGTCCTTCTGCATCAGTTTGACCATGAATCCGGGATCGAAATCCCGCTCCGTGATCTTCGGCCCTAGATTTTCCAGCATCCACGATTTAGCCGCCCCCCCGCTGGTGGCCTCCAGGACCGCTTCCAGATCCGCCCCCGCTTTGGCACCCAGCATCAATCCCTCGCATACTGCCAGCAGCGTCAGCGATCCCATGATTTGATTGCACAGCTTTACCGTCTCCCCCATTCCGCTCTCCCCCGCGTACACGACACGGGACCCCAGTACGTTCAATAGAGGCAGGCAGGCTTCGAACACTTCTTTCGGTCCGCCGACCATGATTGACAGTGTTTTTTCTCTTGCACCTTTGTCGCTCCCGCTCACAGGCGCGTCGAGCATGTGAATGCCCTTCTCTGTCGCTGCTTTGGCAACACGTCGTGTGACATCCGGCGCGATGGTGCTCATGTCAATGATGGTATCCCCGGCCTCCGCCCCTTCGAGGACGCCCTGAGGCCCCAGGACTACCGTCTCCACGTCCGGTGAATCCGGCAGCATCGTGAAAACCACATCGGACTTTGCGGCCACTTCCGCGGGGGCGCCTGCTTCCTTAGCGCCCGCGGCTACCAGCTCATCCATGCCCGGTTGACTCCGGTTATGCACCGTCAACACATAGCCGGTCTCAAGAAGATTGTGCGCCATCGGTCGGCCCATGATGCCGAGTCCTATGAATCCGAGAGTCTGGGGCATTGCGTTCTCCTTTCAGGATTAATAACGTTTTAAAAAAACTTTCCTCCCGACCCCGTCACGGGATCTTCCCGAGGATGGTAGCCGGAAAATGAAATGGACCTATCGATGCAACTCATGCCTGCGCCAACGTTTTCAACTCCCCATTCATCAATTGGCCAAGCTCGGTCGCCAGTTTCACCTGGCTCGTGTACGAATTCTTTCGCGCAGAGACGGTCCGTCCCGGGGTAGCGGTAACTCCCGCAGAGACGATACGTCCGTTAATGCGTTCCATAACTCCCTTGCCGGACGTCCGGAAACATTCGATCACACAGTTCGGTTAAATGTCAACAACTATGTTTCAACTCATGCCCGGGTGGCCAGTCATCAGGCCCGTAAGTTTTTCCCGGCGTTGATAATCAGAAATCGATTTTCCCCATGGACTCCTGAATACGGCTGCAGCGATGCCAAGTCCATTTCAGCCGCTGGAGAAAAGAGCTACAGGGTTGGTTGAGGGTGAACTGAGTGAGGATTGTTTTCTCCGGAACAGTGTCGATTTGATCGCAGGTCGAATGTGAATACTCTCAAGATGCAACACTGCATTGGAAGGTACAGACAATTTTCGCTTGATCTAATAAATCTGATTTAGATTATTATGGGTACTTCTTTAGAAAAGAATCGAGAAGCCCAGCTCCCGCGTTCCGGCTGGTGATGATTCGGCGAGCGGGCGGGCATTCAGCCTGGTGGGCACGGTGATTTTCGCAAGCTCACAAAGCGAGGTAAGTGAGATGGGGTGCCCTGAAACCGTTGCGTCATGTCATCCAGGATACTGATGACGCTCTGCAAAAACTGCGATTCTTTGATTTCTTTCATCTGAAGAAAGGTACTTTTTATATTTGACGGATATTTTGCAATATGAATCTTGCGGAGCCATAAATGCCTTTAACCCAAGAACAACGCGACAGTTTCGACCGAGACGGCTTCATCCTCGTTCCGGATGCCATCGATCCGAATCGCACCTTAGCCGCACTGGAAGCAATAGAACAGACCGCCTACGGCATGCCCTTCAAAGATTACCTCAACGAATATGAACAACAGGGCCAAGCTGCGGTAACGGACGGCTTCCACGGGGAAAGCCGTGGAGGACGCACCCAGTTCCCGACCGGTGTCGACGCATTGGACCGACTGATCGAGGATAATGACTATCTCGATATGTTCGCCCAGTGCCTTGGGGCACAGAATATGAGTTACAATAACGCCCACCTGTTCATTCGGTTCGGACCTACTGACAATCGGCATGCCGATCACCCCTGGCAGGGCTACCATATCGACCACAACACCAACAGCTTCCTGCCGCCGTCTGCCGACATCAACCAGTTCGGCTACGTGAATTCTGCTGTCTACCTGCACGATGTAGAGCCGGACGGCGCGCCCATGCATGTGATTCCCGGTTCCCACCGGAAGCTGCCGGAATTGCTCCCGGAGCTGATACGTGCCGGCAACTGGTCGGGCAACAGTTCAGTGGGGGACCTGCGGAAGGTGGAGGGATTCGAAGAACCGATACCGACCACGGCGAAATCCGGCTCGGTGCTCTTCTACAACTCGTACCTGGTCCACGCCGCGGTACCTTTTGTCAACAAACGTGCCCATCGATGCTTCTGGACACTCTCAATGGCCCGTAGCGATAATCAAAGCTGGACCAAGCTGGCCAATCCGTGGCAATACGGTGAACGGGATTATCTGGTGCCGTTCCTGGAGAAAACCACGCCGCGTGTTCGCGCCCTGCTGGGCTGGCCGCCCCCCGGGCATGCTTATTACACTGAACAAACCGTTGCTCTGCTCGCAACGTGGTTTCCGGGTATGGATCTGACACCGTACCGGTAACCTTAATTCTGGAGAGACACCATGCAACTGACCGACCAGCAGAAAAACTTCTTCAATACTTTCGGCTACCTCCACATGGCAGCCCTGTTCTCACAGGACGAGACCAGGTGGATTATCGAAGAATTCGAGATGTCTATTGAATCTGTCGGCGGCGGCGGAGGCCATGACGGGACGAAGCGGACCATGTTCGGCGGTCCCATTGAACACCGGCCGAAACTGTGCGGATTGCTGGATGATGATCGTATTACCGGGCTTATAGGCGGCGTTGTCGGAGACGATTTCAACTACGCGAGCGGGGACGGAAACTATTACAGCGGTGATACCGGGTGGCACCCGGATGGGGGGTGGAAACAGCTGTTTGCAGTGAAGGTGGCGTTCTACCTGGATCCCTTGACGAGGGATACCGGCTGCCTTCGGGTCATTCCGGGCACCCAGCATCCGGATCATTGGATATTTGGGGAAGGTGTGGATCCGAATAAATCAGACGAATTGTTCGGCGTAGCACCAAAGCATTTTCCTGGCAGTGTCGCCCTGGAATCGAATCCGGGCGATGTGGTTATCTTCAACCATGATCTGTACCATGCCTCCTTCGGCGGCGGTCAGCGACGCCGGATGTTCACAATGAACTGCACCCGGCACAGCACTACGCCGGAGGATATGGAGACACAACGCCGGTACCTCAGTATCCACACGCCGGGGGCCAACAAGGTTAACACCGGAGCGGGCATGTACTATCCGACGATGCTGGACACCGCGGACGAGAAACGGATGGTCCATCTGAAGCAGTGCGCGCAGATACATGATGAGTTGTTTCCAGAGTTCGCGAGGCGGTAGGGAGTGTGATCCATTTTGGAGAAGCTGTAATAATTGCTACCGAACCCCGGCGTCTCACACTGCCAATGCGGTTCAAGAAAGTCATCGGTTCCGAGTTTTCGTCGGAGAGTCAGCATAGTCCTGGCCGGGATCAGGGCTATCACCCCAATGCCTCCATGTTCCACGCGGCCAGCCCCGACAAAACCAAGTCTGCCTCGTGGCTGCGGCCGAAAGGATCCGGAACGTGCCCGCCTGCCGTTACGCAACTCCGAACGCAGCCCGTTTCCACTGACTGTATTCGATTAGAACGATTCTGCTGTGAGACATAGTTTGCTACCTGATATGTATAAGTGATAAAAGCGCAATCGTCTCGGAAGAGCATGAATATAAGTTCCACCTCAAACGAATTGAGAACCCTTTGTAACCGGTGGAACCAATCCTTACCGGTATCGGATGTCCGGTGATTATTCCTTAGTGCGACATACCCTCTTGTATTCTGTTACAGAAAAGATTATGGAATTTATCTCAAGCCTGGCATCCCGCCTGTCCCGGCAGCAACGTGATTTTTGCACGGTCGGCGCCATCACTCTGGCGGTCTCCTTCCTCCTGTTCTACCGACTCGGCGAACTTGCGCTTGATCCGGATGAAGCACTCATCATAGAGTGGACGGCTGCGTTGAATGCAGAATATCCGACCGTATGGGAGCTTGCAGCTTCATTCGTGAAGAACGGCGGATTTGTTCACTT
>CAYYIS010000023.1:13154-19978 GCA_964470965.1 uncultured Gemmatimonadota bacterium
GCCTTTATCCCAGTATTAACATTTATCTCTCCGCATTTGCATTTCACCTGTTTGGGGTCAACCCCTGGGCCGCTCGCCTGCCTTCCGCTATTATAGCACTGTTTACGATACCTCTGTTCTATCATGTTTCCCGCAGACTAATCAACAGTCATGGTGTGGCCATCATGGCAACGATGCTGTTCGCCACATCGGCGCCCCTGCTCTTCCTCATGCGGCAGAACCGCTACACCTCCGCGACCGTCCTGCTCACTCTATGGCTAATCCTTGCCTATCTCGGTATCATTAAGCGTAAGAAGTACGCTATATTTCAGTTTGTTCTTGTCATAGTCCTGTTTTTTTACACCGCGTACTACATCTTCTGTCCGGTCGCCTTCGGTCTGATGTGCCACGCTTTGATTTTCAATCCCCACGGCATCCGGCGTAAAACCGGTCTGCTTTTCGGGACAATGTTTGGAGGCATATCTTTGTCTGCTCCTCTACTGGCAAAGGATTATACATGGCTGATAAATGCTGTAATCGATCATGTATCCAACCGTGCACCGATTATGGTAATCGACAGTATCCATCTCTCTGCATTTGAGGTCAATGTCATCGGAATGCCTTTGGTAACGGTTGTCATTTACCTGATGGTACAGCCTATCAGCAACCTATCTGGAGGATTATCATGGATAGCGGCCGTGTTATGGCTCGGATTAATGATAGCGACTAGTTCGTTGGGGCCAATAATATTTGTCGCAGCCGGTTCAATGGTGGACCACCTGTGGCCATCCTTTTCCCCCTGGCTCTTCAACCGACTGATAGATCCAAGATCGTGGAGCCTACTCTGTATAGCGGCAGGTGCAATTTTGGCTATCAGGTGCCTGGTGAATTCGAAGTCGAATGCTGCTGCCATGCTGTCCATAGTGGTTACTGTTATTATGGGCGCCATTATTGCATATGCGTTGATATACCCGAGACTCTGGACACGGTATCTGGCCTGCGTCATCGCGATTTCCTTCATACCCGGCGGCTATCTGCTGTACCAAATCTATCTCCGGAAGAGGTTTTTGGGTGTCCTGATAACCGTTCTGGTCGTTTCGAGCAATATTCTGAGCATCGTGCCCTTTACAAAGAACCATTATCCCTACTGGGACTGGAAACTTCCGTACTGGACCTATCGCCTTATTTCTGGCGACTTGATGGACCACAACGTGTTGAATTTTTATACCGATCATAATTACTGGTAAATTGTTTTGGAGAACGTATGTCTGTTCGATCCGCCGGCATCGCTGTCGGCCTGACGTCCGCATCCAGCCTGTTGTTCCTGTTCACTCTGGAAATCGGACTGCGCCTGTTGAATCCGCAGATCATGATGCCGCATCCCAACGGAATGTGGGAACTGAGTCCCACACGGGGCTGCCGTTTAACGCCAGCGTTCGACGGTTACCACTGGTACGGGGAGTTCAACGTCCGGATCACCATCAGTGAACAGGGATTACGCGATCGAACGTTCGGTCCGAAAGAGGCGAATATTGGTCGTATTCTGGCACTAGGAGATTCATTCACCTTCGGCTTTGGCGTTGAAGGATTTGAGTCCTATCCCAAGCGCCTTGAGGCGTTGTTAAATGAAAAGCGGAAAGGTTATGACGTTATCAACGCCGGTTTTCCGGGGTATGGAACGCTCCAGGAGTTAAGATATCTGGAAGAAGAGGGGCTGGCGTTCAGCCCGGACGTAGTGCTGATAGGATTCTTCGGGTTCAATGATTACACGGACAATTTGAGGGCACCTGACCGGTACAAGCTGGTGCACGGCTTTCTGTACGATAGGAATGGTTACGAACAGGCGGAACGGGCGCGTCAGGTTCGTTCCGGCCGCCTGCCGATCCCCTTTAAGGACTGGCTCTGGGCCCATGCGCACTCGTATCGCTTTCTGGCCGATCGGTATCGGCGTTTACACCACTGGGCTTCGGCCGCCGAGGTGAAATCCGATGCAGGATCCGACGAAAACACCGCTTTCCAACCCCAATCACCGGAGGGAATACCAGCCGTGAAGCAGGAGGTGTTTGACATTACGGTTGGCTACCTCAAGGCGCTCATGGATAAGGTGCGGGCACATGATGCCGTGCCTGTGCTGGTCATGATACCGGGCATCAAGATGATTCAAACGCCGAGTGAGCTGTGGTCTCCCACATGGTTTAAACTCAAGGAATTCTCCGAACAACAGAAGGTACCAGCCATCGATCTCGGTCCTGTTTTCCGCGAAGCCCATGTAGCCGGCCGGTCAGATCCGCTCTGGTATCCGTTAAACAAGCATTGGAAAGCCTCCGGACACCGAGTGGCGGCTGAGTTTATCCGGACGGAGCTGTTGCGGCAGGGGGTGCTGCCGTTGTCAGGGGAGGAACGATCTTAATCTGCGCAGTCCGGCGCCGTTACTGATTTGTTCAACACACTCTATCAGAAAGCCCGTCCATGGAAATCATAGGATACCGGTCGGATCATCTGCCGGTCCTCACGGATCTTTACAACGATTTAACCAGCACGGTACCCCATTGCTACGAGGCTTTGCCGGAGGAACTGGCCGGTGCGTTCACAGGCGACTCCGGCTACGGATCCCTCGGAAACCGTATGGAGGCAGATGCGGTATTCGTAGCATGCGATCCGGACCCGGTTGGCTTTGTACACGCGGGTGAAGGCTTCGATAAGGAAGACCTGTCGGTGCCTCAGGGTATCATCCGTTTTCTGGCGTATCCTCGAGGACGGCGTGATGCGGGACAGGCGTTGCTTGAACACGCGGAAGCCTGGCTCAAAACTGCCGGGCACCATTCAGCGCTTATGTTTCCACAGGCGTACCGCTACCCCTTTTATCATTTCTCCCACGCCTTTCTTTCCAACCACCTTGAGCACATACAGTCGCTCCTGCTCGTGAACGGATAAGAAGAATGCGGTGGTGAGGTGTTCCTCTCCTGGCCCGACATGGAGCCTGCCAAGCCCCGTGGGGCACTAGGTTTGGACATTGACCTCGGCGTTCAACTTAAGCCCGGAAGGGGACGGTTGCCCGGTATTTACTTAGAAGCCAGGCACCACGGTAAAAAAATCGGCGAGTGCGTGTGTCTGAGTGCCGGTGAATTTTCGAATCGGGAGGAGGTGGAAGACTGGGTTTTTACCCAGTGGCTGGGCGTAGCGGGCACCTATCAGGGTATTGGCCTGGGCCGTTTTCTGCTCGCTTCAGCTCTGGGTGAAGCCCTCAGTATCGGCTACCGTAATGCCGCCATTTCCACCGCTTGGGACAATCACCGGGCGCTACTGTTCTACGCTAATTTCGGATATCGTGCGGTCGACTGGACCAGGCAATTCAGGCGCACGTTACCATAAGTCAACTTGGAGAATGCCATGAGATTGTATCAACTATATCGTCCGAGCATTTGTGTGGCACTGATCGGCCTCCTGATTATGGGCTGCGGCGGATCAGAGCCCGGTGATCTCAAATCATTGGCCCGGGCTTCTCTCGCACAGATCAACGGGGAGCTGACACTTACCGGATTGAAGGAGACGGTGGAGGTGGTTCGGGATAAATACGGGATACCGCACATCTACGCGCAGAACGTTGGCGATCTCTTCTACGCCCAGGGATACGTCATGGCCCAGGACCGACTCTGGCAACTGGAGATGTGGCGCCGTTGGCGCGAGGGACGATTGGCCGAAATTTTCGGTCCGGAAGCGTTCCCCTACGATGTCCGAACTCGCCTGATGATGTACCGAGGGCCGTTCGACGACACGGAATGGACGTCCTATCATCCCGATGGTGAGCGCATTTTCAATGCCTATGCCAACGGCATCAATGCGTTTATCGATCAGAATAGGGACAACCTTCCGGTAGAGTTCAGACTCAGCGGCGTCAAACCCGGCCGCTGGACCGCCCAGACGGTTGTCCGCCGGTGGACCGGTCTCAATTTCCCGAGTGCCAGTTATGACGCTCTGGATGAACTCCGGCTGGCGCTTAATGTTGCCGAGTTCGGCGTCGAGGAAGCCAACCGCCGCGCAGCACCGCTACCCTGGGATGACCTGAAGATACCGGAAGGACTCGATGTTTCCAATATTCCGCCGGAAATAATCGGCGCGATCCGTTCCGGTGACAGTGATCCGTTTGTACCGGGACGCCTCCCGGGGCTCCAAATCGTGGAACGCTTCCAAAGCCTGTTGTCCGGCGAACGCACTTCCGAGGCACCGCCTATGGAACAGCTTCTCGAGATAGGCAGCAACAACTGGGCCGTGACAGGCGCGTTATCCGAAACCGGCAGAGTCATGGTTGTCAACGATCCCCACCGGAGGCTGGAGAACCCGTCTCTACGTTATTACGTGCATCTCAACGCGCCCGGATGGAATGTTATCGGGGCCAGTGAGCCGCCGTTTGTGGGCGTTAACGTCGGGCACAACGAGCGGGTGGCCTGGGCATTCACATTTGCCGGGGTGGATGTGAACGATGTGTATGTAGAAGAAGTCAGTCCGGACGATCCGAATCTGGTCCGGTGGCAGAGCGGTTGGGAGCCGCTGCGTATCATACGGGAAGAGATCCCGGTGAAGGGTGAAGCGCCGCGTACGGTGGATTTGAAATTCAGCCGCCACGGTCCCATATTCTTCGAGGACACACGGAACAACCGGGCCTATTCCGTGCGTTCTATCACCCACGAGCCGGGTACCGCACCGTACCTTGGCAGCTTCCGGATGGCTCAGGCGGAAAACCTGGACGATTTTTTCGATAGGGCCATGTTCTGGAAGGTACCCACCCACAACCTGATAGCCGGCGATGTGGAAGGCAATATCGCGTTCCAGGCTTCGGCGCTCACGCCGGACCGGAACGGCTGGAGCGGGCGACTGCCCGTACCTGGCGCCGGGAAATACGAGTGGCGGGGGTTCCGCAGCGATCTCCCGCGGGAATTCAACCCGAAACGGGGTTGGGTCGGATCCGCCAACAACGACACGCATCCACCCGACTATAATGGCCGCCCGGTCATGTTTCACTCCTCCAGAGGCGTGGAGTTCTCCCGGATTGCCCGGATGCGGCAGCTTCTGAGGTCGGATCAAAAGTATTCGATCGAAGATCATAAGAAGATTCAGCTCGACGCTTATTCCCTGCGTGCCGAGGCAGACTTGCCACGGTTCAAGGGTTGGAAATCGGAAGATCCCGCGGTAGAGCGGGCACGGGAGACGCTTGCCGTCTGGGACGCTGTTCTGGCGAAGGAAAGTGCGGCCGCGGCCATCTATTACGTCTGGCGTGCCGAAGCCGAGGCAGAGACCTTTGCATCTGACACACCAGAAAATCAACGCCGGTCCCTGGTCGAGGCGGGTTTGAAGGAGGCCGTTGCCCGTTTGCAGAGGGAACTGGGGGAAGACTGGGCGGAGTGGCGGTACGGACGGGTACAGAACAGTGCGTTCCCGCACATGCTGGCAGCCGAATTCGATCTGCCCGGTGTGGAGCGTTCCGGCGGATTCGGGACTATTGCCGCTTCCTCGGTCAGTTTTCGCCACATCCTGGACACGGACGACTGGGATCGTTCCGTGTTTACGATTACGCCGGGGCAGTCCGGTCAGCCTGAAAGCCCGTTCTACGGCAGCCTCCAGGCGCGATGGGCAAACGATGAGTATTTTCCGTTATCCTACAGCCGTGCGGCGGTGGATGGGCTGGCAGCGTTCAGGCTGACACTGAAACCGTAGTTCGTGGACTAGCCTCCGTATCCCCGGACAATACCGAATTCGGCTTCGAACGCCAGCCAGATATCCTCCGGGATCTCCTGCGTGGCTGCGTCGTAGGCGTCCTGAACCTGTTGAACACTGGACGGCCCCACCATGACGATACTCTCCAACGGAGCGGCCAGGCAGTATTGGAGCGCCAGATGACGTATACTCACCTCATGGTTGCGGCACCAGTCCCACATGCGGTTGGCGACCGGTTCCTTTCCAGGGTACATACTCCGCTCCCGTTCCGCATCGGGCTCCACGCCGGTCAGTAGGCCCATTCCCTGGGGGCTTGCCAGGATGATACCAACATCGCGTTCTCGTGCGATCGGGAAGATGGTGTCCGCGGCGGTCTGGCTTATGAGAGTGTAATCGAGGAATGTGAGCGCCAGATCTCCACAGCCGGTCTCGATGACCCGTCTGTGCCAGGCATGGTCACGGGTGCCCAGACCGATGTTGCGTACCAGGCCCTGTTCCCGCATCTCGTACAGCACATCCAGCGTATTGCCGGGTGCCAGGGGAGTGTCGATATCTACCGGGTCGTGTATCAGGACAGAATCAAGGTAGTCTGCCCGCATGGCCCTCAGGCTGCCCTCCAAGCTCCACCGGGCCGCTTCTCCAGAGAAGTCCTTGAGCCGTTCCGGGTGGGTGCCAATCTTGGCCTGGAGGTAGTAGGATTCCCGCGGCACCCCTTCCAGGGCGGTTCCCCAGTGATCTTCGTTATGTCCCGGATAGGTATCGAAGTAGTTAATTCCCAACTCCAACGCAAGTCGGATAGCCTCCACCGCCTCATCCGCACCATGTAAAAATGCCGCGCCCAGTGCCAACGCCCGGGGTCGCATACCAGTGCGTCCAAACCGTCTCGTTTCCAATGGTGCCATTTGGTATTCCTCCCGTTTGCGATCATCATTGACAGACATAACATACGGATATACTCTTTTATCTGCAACCGTATTACTATTATATCTTTCACAGAACACGCATTTTCAGGACTGTGGTTGTGGTTGAGAATAGCCTTCTCTTAGCACACGTCACCCACACTACTTCGTACAACGCGATACAGGGAGACCGTTCGGCTTTGCGCTAAGGAGTTGCAAGGCTGACGCTCTTTT
>CAYYIS010000023.1:20078-74094 GCA_964470965.1 uncultured Gemmatimonadota bacterium
TTCCCGATCGACACAGGAGTGCCTGATTCGAAGGAAACATTGATAATGACCACTGCCGAGAGAGAACCTCAGTCGTGGATAAATCGCTAATTTTTTGGATAATCAAAGGAGCGAGTTACATGCCGTTTGTGTACAATCGCCGATACACCGGACGTTTAAAGGCTGTGCTTTTGGATTGGGCAGGAACCACTATGGACTACGGGTGTTATGCCCCTGCTGTAGTGTTTATAGAAGTATTCAAGAGGAAGGGGGTGCCCATTTCTATCGAGGAAGCCCGCTTACCGATGGGAGCACATAAGAAGGTCCACATTCGGCAGATCACGCAGATAGACCGGGTGGCGAAGGCCTGGGAAGCGACCCATGGCGCCAGACCGACAGAGGGAGACGTGGAAGCTATGTTCGAGGATTTTGTTCCACTGCAGCTCGAGTGTCTGGCTGACTACAGTGAATTGATTCCAGGTACTATAGAGGCTGTGGATGCCTTCCGGGAAAGGGGACTGAAAATTGGTTCGACGACCGGATTTACGGGTGAGATGATGGATATACTGATACATGAGGCCAAAATACGGGGTTATGAGCCGGATTCGACAGTATGTGCCACGGATGTCCCAGCCGGAAGACCGGAACCCTGGATGTGCCTTCAGAATGCTATGAATCTCGGAGTCTATCCTATGGAATCGATCGTAAAAATCGGTGATACACTTCCCGATATCGAAGAAGGGTTGAACGCAGGCATGTGGACCATCGGACTGGCCAAAACTGGAAATGAAATAGGCCTGAACGAGGCAGAAATCACTGAACTGCCTCCCGATGAATTATCGAGGAAGCTGGACCGAGCAAGGTCGAGAATGTATCAGACCGGTGCTCATTATGTTGTGGATAGTATCGCGGATGTGCTGCCTTTACTTGATGAGATCGACAAAGGGTTAGCTCGCAAAGAGAAGCCATAAGGTACTTCCGATACGAATAGTACAGCCTGTTATTGTTCCAACCGCTTATATTTGATCTTATACTTCTCATACAACTGTGTATGTTTGCTGGAAAGGTCGATGTTGCGACCCTGGATAAACGCCTGTTCCACGTTTGTGGTTATCTCCAGAGGATCGCCGTCCGTGACGATCAGTGTGGCGTCCTTGTCCACTTCGAGGGAACCCACCCTATCCGCTACTCCGAGGATCTGTGCCGGATACAATGTGACTGATTTTAGCGCCTCCTCCGCCGGCAGTCCATATGCAGCGGCCGTGGCTGCCTGATACGGTAGATTGCGGACGTTGTAGGTAGATACGGCAGGGGACTCACCCTGGCCTCCGGCGATACAGTATGTGACTCCCGCCTGATATAGCTTCGACGCCTGTGTGAACGGCGTATCATAATCCTCCCAGCGGCGAGTGGGGGTGAGATGCACGGCGCCGATCATGACAGGTATTTCTTTTTCCTTGAGGAGGTCGGCCGAACGCCAGGCATCCCTGCCACCCGACAGGATCATGCGTACCCCGGTCTCCTCGGCCCAGGCGACCGCATTCTGAATATCCTGGAGTTCATCCGTATGAACGATCACAGGTATCTTGCCGGTGATCACAGGTATCATGGCTTCCCAACGCAGGTCGGAATCGTGGTAGGGTACACCACGTTGGGTAGCGGCGACCCGGGCTTTGTGATAAGCTCGGGCCTCGCGGAAAGCGGTTTTGAGTGCGGTGATCCGTTTGTCACGTTCCTTCCGGCGCACATCCGGCGTTCTAGTATCGGGCCCGAACCGGCTGTTCATGTTTAACACTGGCCACTGAATGTGCATGGCGATCGGTGCCTGAAATGTCATGTCCTCCCAGGTCCATCCGTCCATCATGATCATTGCGGACGTACCGGAGACCAGTTCGCCCGAAGGTACGGTAAGTGCAAGAAGCACGCCGTTGGCACGGGTGACGGGCAGGAGTTCGCTGTCAGGATTTACAGCTGCCTGAGGGCGCACATTCGGCGTTATTTCGCCAAGCTCCGTGAAGTCCCTGGTGGCTCGAATCGATCCGATTTCCATCAGACCGAGTTGAGTATGGCCGGCGATCATCCCTGGATAGACATGCTTACCGGTGATGTCGATACGCTCGGTGTTGGGTGGCAAGGTGATTTCACCGGAACTGATTACCGTGATCTTTCCCTGGTCAAATAAAATCGTCCCCCGTTCTAAAACCGGACCCGACACCGGGTGTATGGTGCCTCCAACAAGGGCGATCGGATGATCTTGGGGTGGTGCGGGGATTTGATCTGAGGCCAGCAGGGCCAGCGGGTAGCATGTCGTGTAAAGGACCGCCATGGCCTGAAGAAGGATAAAACGATAGGTCAATATCCATTTCATAGATGCAACCTCCGTATTTGGATATTCTGTCTTGTTGCACTTACTATATGAAGACGTGATTGCCTTGTCAACAAGGGAGTTGTGCTAAAATCCCGCCAATGATCACTTGAAATGAATTCCAAATGACAGTACTATTCAATACATACACATCCAGTTACACCAAACCATGGGGATCACTATGGCAAATCGACGGTTATTCTTAAAAGGGTTGATCGGTGCTGTTCCGGCAGGGGTCATGTTCTCCAGACAGAGTCAGGCGGAACCGAGTGCCGTACCTGATAGGGCCGATAATGAACGGAGTATATTCAAAGAACTGGGTATAACTCCTTTCATCAACGCGGCTGCGCCATACTCTTCGCTTTCCGGTGCGCCGGTTTGGCCGGAGGTGATCGAGGCCATGCAGTATGCGCAGAAAAACAAAGCCCGCATGGGGGAACTGCATGACGCTGTCGGCAGGCGTATAGCGGCATTAACGGGTACGGAAGCCGCCATGGTATCTGCTGGAGCTACGTCCGCGATGATTCTCGGAACGGCTGCCTGTCTCACCGGAACAGATGGGGACAAAATACCATTGTTGCCAGATCTCACCGGAATGAAGTCGGAGGTCATTATTCAAAAAGGCCACGAATATTCTTACTTACGGGCGTTGCGAAGCTGTGGCGTCAAGTTGATATTTGTCGACGGCGAGACGGCGCTGATCAATGCTATAAATAAAAAAACAGCCATGTTCCACTTCTGTTATAACTACCGGGACCGTGGTCTGATTTCCGCTGATCGATTTGCCGCAATCGGCAGAAAACACGGTATACCCGTATTCTGTGATGCTGCTACGATGCTGCCCCCGGCAGACAACATCCATCATATTGTGAAAACAGGGTTTGACATGGTTTGCTTTTCAGGTGGAAAAGGGTTGCGAGGTCCCTATAACGGTGGATTGCTACTGGGACGTCGTGATTTGATAGAAGCGGCAAGAATGAATGCCGCGCCGAATGACGAAGCAATCGGCCGAGGCATGAAAGTGAGTAAGGAAGTCATTGTCGGGATGATGGTCGCCCTGGAAACCAGCCTTTCTTTCGATCATGACGCCGATCTCGAAATGAAACGCGGCTGGTTACGATACATCGGCGATCAAGTGGCGAAGCTGGGTGGAATAACAGCTGAGATCATCGTCACAAAAGGACCGCGTAACCATCCCAATCTACGGTTAGCCTGGGATCAGGCCGAGTACAAAATAACACCTCAGGAGGCGAAACAGGCCTTGCGAATCGGATCCCCTTCAATAGAAATCGCCTCGCTGTTTCTGTCCAAAGGGCATTTCGAACTCAGCGCCTGGATGATGGAACCGGGCGAAGAGGAAACAGTGGCCGTTCGTATAAGCGAGGTGTTGTTGGCTGCGATGTAAAAAAAGAGTGAATTTATCGACTACGATACCGACTTTGGATATCTGGAGGATTCATGAGACATGCATTCGTTGTTCTCTGCCTGTTACTGTTGAACGGTGCCATTCAGGCGCAACCAAATACTTATGATCTGCCGATAAAAGAGCATATGTTTGAAAATGGTCTGCGGCTACTTGTCCTGGAGCAGTCCGGGAGTCACCGGGTTTCCTGCAAGATTTTTTTCGACATGGGGGCATTGAATGAAATTCCGGGTGAGCTGGGTTCCGCTCACTTTCTTGAACACCTGATGTTCAAAGGCACCCACACACTGGGCACCACGGATTGGAAGGCTGAACAGCCTCTCATAGAATCCCTATTCTCTACGGAGGCTGCGCTTATCCAAGAGTTGAATTCTGCTCGCAACGATCTGCGGGAACGGGGTGTATTTGAGGACTACCGACACAAGACATCCAATCCGACGATCGACAGCCTGAATCAGCAAATCGCCTCCATCGACCAGGAGATCTCCTCATACCGGGACAGAGGAGCAATGATGCGCTGGTACCAGTCTTTCGGCGGGACAAGATTGACCGCATCGACGGAGCAGGAATACATGAAGTTCGACATCAACCTGCCGGCCAACCGCGTAGAACTGTTCCTCAGGATCGAAGCGGATCGCATGAAAAACTCTGTGTTTCGCGAGTTCGACCAGGAGCGGATGATACTTGTTGAACAGCGTTATGGAGATCTCCGGCGTGCGACAACCGCTTACTTCGAGGCGCTCAACGGCGTTGTGAGTGACATCCATCCGGTTTACTGGCCCGAGGGGTTTTTGTCTGACTTCAATGTATACACACGGCATTACGAACGGGCATTGTACGAGGAGTATTTCGTGGTAAACAATGCGACACTCGTCTTTATCGGCGGGGTCAACCTGGAATCTATGATCCCGATGGTCGAAAAGTATTTCGGGTGGATGGCGCCTGCGCCCGAACCGACCCGTGTTAAAGCCATCGAGCCGCCGCCACAGGCCGAGAGACGAATGATCTGGCGGAGTACAACGATAGCTCCGCGTGTAGATATACGTTACAAAATTCCCGGTATCGGTCATCCGGACCGACCGGTATTCGATGTTCTGACCGAAGTCGCATCGTCGCAGTTACGGACGGCACTGCAGTCAGCGGGCATCGAAGGCCGCGTCAGCGTCAACACCCGAGTCGTGCACACAAGTCGATTCGGCGTACCCTCCAGTCTCAATTTCGAGGTGGTACTGTCCCGTGAAGAGGATCTGGCATCCGCCGAACAGACCATCTACCGGGTTCTCGATGCTCTTGAAGAAAACCCGGTACCCGATGACCAACTTGAGACAGCGGTAAAACGCCTTCGCGCCGGCTGGTATCGGACGGCGTCTAACCCGGATCGTCTGGCATTCGAAATCGGTCATTTTCAGGTGATGGATCGCTGGCAGACGCTCAGGGAGCATCTCACGGCCCGTGATATGACTACCGGAATTGATGTACAGAGGGTGGTCCGCCGGTACTTCATTCCTGAAAATCGAACCGTCGGTCTCGTTCGGTCCCCTGAAAAAGACGGCAGGAAACGGGAGGCACTATAATGTACCATCCGATATCATGCACCTTAACACTTCTTGCCTGTCTGCTCTCAGCGGAGATGTTCGGCACTTCCATCCAGGCACAAGACTACACGCCTCCCCGGGGAATGGGACTTCCAGACACCGGTTTTGAGCGTCCTGACCCCATACGGTACCAGGTGGAATTGAGTAATAACCTGGTCGCTTACATTGTCGAGGAAAAAGAAGCCCCTCTCGTCACCGTGACGGCATTCGTAAGAGGCGGTACGGCTTCTGATGAGACAGATGGCAGTGCCGAAGCACTGGCACGGGCTTTTCAGCGGGGACCGGGTTTCACCACTGCCAATGAGTTTACTGGAAAATTGCAGAAGATGGTTGCAGATTACCGGGTTAACGTATCACAGGAGATGATGGAAATCTCCCTCAACGTACCGTCGGAACATATGGTGGAGGCTCTGCAACTTGTGTCCGGAATCTTGCGGGAACCGGTTATTGACCCGGGGGACATTGAAGCAATACGCGCGGCGGCGGGTCATGAGAGACGTTACGGCAACGGACCAGAGGGGGCACGCAGCCTTTTTGAGGATGTCATACTTAGGAGTCACATCTATGATCGAACCCTTGTGACCGATGAAATCCGAAGGCTGTCAGTGAAGTCTGTGCAGGCTTTCCACAGTGCCCATTTTGTTCCCGGTAATGTAGTTCTGGCACTGTCGGGCGCTTTCGTCGCCCAAGATGCGCAAACAGCGCTGAACGAACATTTTGGTGATTGGCAGGGCGGTCCGGCACCGAAGATGATACTGGCTCGCCCGGTGAATGCAGCTACCACGCGCCAAATCCATACGTACGCACTTGACACACGTCAGGCCTGGATCGCCTTAGGGCACGAAATCTCCCCAGTCTCCCAGGAGGCGCGTCCGGCACTGGATGTAATGAATTACATCCTCGGCGGCGGGCATTTCGATACCCGGCTGTTCCGTGCCACACGGGATCAGCGGGGTCTTACAAACGACGCCAGCGGATTTCCTGAACCCGGCATATGGGGGCCTGGGATATATCCCTTTCTCACGTCCGGCCGGCATGAGGTGATCCCGCTCCTCGTGGATCTCGTTCTGCAGGAGATTGATCGTATCCGCAGCGAGCCGGTTTATGAGGAAGAGTTGTTCGTAGCCATTGGGGCTTTGGTCGATGGCTCATTTCAGATGCTGTTCGAAGACGGCCATGCGACTGCTCGGACATTTGCACAGGAATGGATTCGCTACAGACATCACAGGGGAACGGAACAATATCCTGAAAGAGTTCGCGCTATCACCGCGGAAGATGTGCTGGCGGCTGCGAACAAGTATCTGGATCCGGAGCGGTTACAGTTGGTGATCGTCGGCCCCATCGATAGGGTATTTGATGCAAAAAATGGGGAGGGTGGTCGGGAATTGAGTGACTTTGGCACCATAACACAGGTATTTGAAAACCCATAATCCCAACCTACCCGAGTCAGATAGGTAAAATCAGCTTGGCGTAGAAAACACATCAGAGCGCACAGGCCAAAATACAGGCTTTTTTTCCTATCAGGACGGTGGAGCATCCTAAAGCATCCTGTCTTTCTGTTTGACACTTTCCGGATTTCTCGAGTGTATCACTTGAAGTTTCTTTTATTATTTTCGTATGCTGGGTAATTGTAATGTGGGCGTTGTCCGGATCGTGATATCATTGGGAGCAATATGAAATCAGGTTGGATCCAGATATTTGACGGACCGGACCGTCCTATGCGGTACGAATCACGCAAGTTGCCCCGTGAAATGGGAGATGGTGATGTGCTCGCCGAGATTTCTCTTGCGACCATTTGCGGGTCCGATCTACATACGCTGTCCGGCCGGAGGGAGGAACAGGCGCCGTGTGTTTTGGGGCATGAAGGGGTTGGGCGTATTGTTGCGGTTGGCACCGGCCGCAACGAACTAGCGGTTGAGGATAGGATAACCTGGAGCATAGCAGACAGTTGCGGTTAATGTGTATTCAGCACGGATTATAATCTGCCTGAAAAATGTGCGTCGGTGTTTAAATGCGGGCATGCCCTATTGGCAGATGGTTCCGGGTTGAATGGTTGCTACGCAACTCATATTATGTTGCGACCGGGGACAGGTATAGTCAAGGTTCCAGATACGACGCCGGACTCGATAGCCGCAACGGCTAATTGTGCCCTTGCCACGATCATCAATGCTGTCTCAAGGATTCCAGAGTCTGCGAAGGCGGTAGTGATACAGGGCGCTGGCATGCTGGGACTGTTTGCCTGTGCCGTGCTTCACAATCGTGGGTTGCGGAAACTTTTCTGCACCGATACAAACAAGAAGCGATTGGCGCTTGTATCTTCTTTCGGGGGCATACCCATTGACGCACGGAGGTCAGGTTATAAACAGGAGCAGCGGAAAATTCTGAATGCTGCGCCTGTCGGCGTCGATGCTGTTCTTGAAGTGGCAGGTGTTGCTGAGTTGGTACCGGAGGGGATCCAGCTGTTGCGAACCGGTGGACATTACGGGTTTGTAGGCATGGTACATCCGCATTCACACCTGGATCTCACGGGGGAACAGATCATTAGAAAATGTCTTACCATCCAGGGCACGCACAATTACAGTCACTGCCACCTGGAGGAGAGCATTAGATTTCTCGAGAAGACCATCCAGTCATATCCCTATGGCCGTCTCGTCAGCCCACCGTTTCCGTTGATCGATCAAAAGGATGCCATCCACGAAGCCGAATCACAGAAATACTGCCGAGTATCCGTAAAACCAAATATCGATTAAAATGAGGCATAGGCAGTATGCAGGTAAGGGCCTGGGGTGGCATGATGACCTCCACAGCATGTCCTGGCATCGGATACCGGAAGGAGAACCGGTGGTGAAGGCTTCCGTGTGTCAAGCATCTCCGGGGCAAGCCCATGGCCGGAATCCCGGGTTTCTATCGATCTTCATCCATGTGAGGTCCGGATCAAGCAGGCAATCATTTAGGACTGCCCTAGGCTCATAAGGGCTGCCGGACGCGCCGCGATCAGGCGGCGCCCATCCGGTTCTGAGAACATGCAGGAATAAGACCGAGTCCGCGGAGGCGAAATGGTCTTGCCGAAAGAACCGGATTGGCCAGCCGCCCTTGAGGACACAAGCACAGTAACTTTTGAGAAAAGAGAGCTCTGTTATGTCGAAGAAAACGCTGACCCAATATGTTGAGCAGTTTTATAAGGATGGAATAGTAACCATTGAAGGAGTTTTCTCCGTTGATGAGACGGCCGCCTTACGGGACTTGCTTGACCGGACCATCGAGGAGGCCAGGGAAGATCTCAACTGGCGTAACCATCCGCCCGGGCAACAGTTGTCCTGCACCGAGGGGAAAGTGAGCGTGCTGTGGGAGGTATACGAACGCTGTGCCGAAGCAAGGCGCTTTACCCTTCATCCTGATATCGTACGTTTTGCCGAAACGGCTCTGGGCGGACCAGTAGCCCGCACTAATGTAGGCACCATGTTCGATAAAGTGGCAGGCACAGGTAACAGCATCGACTGGCATCAGGACGATTTTTTTCAACTGGTGCCGCCGGATGGGAGGACTGTTGATCCGAATGATTACTGGATTCAACTGGGGAAGTACCATGTCCAGTCCAATCAAATTGAGCCCTGGACCGATGATTTTTACAAGCAGATTTTAACGGTCCGTATCAACATAGATCCGCAGCGGGAGGAAAACGGCTGCCTGAGGGTTCTGCCGGGCTCCCACAAGGAGACACCTTTCCATCGTCAGGACCCTGACGCCCTTGCCGCCTATTTAGCTGATAATGAGAAGGATCAGGTGCTCGGTATTGCCGAAGAGGGCAGTGTAACTTTCTATTCCCAAAATCTGTTGCATGCGTCCCAACCCAACCAGAATGTGCCAGGTGGACCGAAACGCCGGCGTGTTATCACGCATCGTATCCGGTTGGTGGGTATGCGCATTCCGGGATGGGACTGGCCGTCGGACTGGCATGGGGTAAATGAACGACTGGTGCCATCTGAAGGCTTCACCAACAATCATTTTGCCTGAGGCGATGGCCAATGTCTCGTCATCGAACGACTCCGTCAACGTTTCCCCAGTCTGACCCACCACCACACGGTATGCCCCGGTCCGGACGTGGACTACGGGGATCGGTTGTGACACCCCGTGCAGTTTTGATCGGTTTGGCACTCTCCATTCTGATGTGCCTTTGGATTACCCATTCTACCTATATCGGTAGATCATCCACCACGCCGGTCGCGCATTTTCCAACAGCCGCACTCTTCCCGTTTGTCCTCGTTGTCTTCGGCTTGAATGTCCTCCTTAAGAAAACCTTCCTGGTCCGTCCGCTTCGTTCCTCGGAACTACTCGTAATCTTTATCATGGTTTTCACGGCCTCGGCCATTCCAGGCTGGGCGTTCACCACTTACCTGGTAGTGATCGTAGGTTCACCTTATTATTACGCGACACCGGAGAATCGATGGGAAGCCGTCTTCTTCGAGTACCTCCCCGATTGGCTTGTGGCGAGTAATTATGGCCGATCCATGGAATGGTTCTTCGAAGGCCTTCCGGTTGGGCATACCATACCATGGGGCGCCTGGCTCCCGCCTATGTTGTGGTGGGCGTCGTTCTTTGTAGCACTCTTCGTGGTAAACGCGTGCCTGATGATTGTGTTGCGCAGGCAGTGGGACGAACATGAGAAACTCACCTTCCCGCTCGCCCAGGTGCCCGTGTTGCTTGCGCAGCAGGATACTGATGGCAGTGTCCTACCCTCCGTAGCAAGGAATCGTGTGTTTCTGGCAGGGTTCGGCATTACCCTGTTCATCATCGTATGGAATATCGGCAGTTATTTCCAATGGATCTTGCCGATACCCATTGGAAAACAATTCACCAACCAGGTAACGATTGCCGAGGGCTTTCCGCCTATTCTGGTCCGCATAAACTGGCTTGTACTCGGATTCGCCTACTTCGCCAATCTGGATGTGCTTCTCAGTATCTGGATCTTCCGCCTGCTCGCGATTGTCCAGGAGGGCGTATTGGCACAGGTGGGGTTTACTGTCAGCAACCCTAAAGCAGGTCTTTCGAGCGTCACGGCCGCACAGAACATCGGAGGTTTTTTCTTCTTTGTCGTTTGGAGTTTATGGATGGCCCGCCGGCATCTCCAGCAAGTTGTACGCAAGGCTCTGGGGCGTGCCCCAGTGGTAGATGATTCCGACGAGTTGCTATCCTATCGCTGGGCGCTGACCGGGATCGCAGCCGGTCTGGTATACATCCTCTGCTGGCTCACCAATGCGGGGATGGAACTCTGGGTGTCGATGTTGCTCATGGTCACGGTGCTTCTCCTTTATCTCGGTGTCACCAGAATCGTTGCGGAAGCGGGGGTGGTCCTGCTCGATTTTCCGCTGATCGCCCATGATTTTACCATATCCATCGTCGGTTCATCAAAAATGACCGCATCCAGTCTGACCGTTATGGGTATAACAAACCCTTTCGTACGGAACTGGCGTACGTTCGGCATGACGACGATGGCCCATATCGCCAAAATAAGTGACGATATTCTGGGGGAAAAACGTAGGCTTTTCGCGGTGGCCTGTGTGAGCCTCCTGGTGAGCATCGTGACCTCGGTGGGATACACGATCTATCTGGCGTATACAACCATTGGCGCTTCCAATTTCGGAGAATGGGGGTTTACCGACGGAAAACGATTCCTCTATGATGAGATCGTGCGGTGGATCACAGTCCCATCGGCATTCGGCTCGGCTGACATCGGATTTCTCGGCCTGGGAGCCGGAATGATGTGGGCGTTAATTCAGTTGCGCTATCACTTCCCCGGTTGGCCCCTGCATCCGGTAGGATTTGCCATCGCCTCATCGTTCGCAACAGACCATGCCGCCTTTTCGATTTTTGTCGCCTGGTTCGTCAAGATGATCGTCATGAAGGTGGGCGGTGTCTCTATGTATAAGAGGTCTCAGTCGTTCTTTCTGGGCATCCTGGTGGCCTTCAGTGTCGGCGTCGCCCTGGTTTACGCCGTGGATTTCATCTGGTTTCCCAGCCGGGGTCATGACATCGACAACTGGTAGGCGGGTATGACGGTTGAACCCTGGAAATAGAATGCCTTCCGCCGATGTTGGGGATTCAACCTGCCTAGGCATCGCTACAAACCTTTACTTTTAACGAGATACGTATTATCATTCGTATTGCATCCCATCGATAATCACTTAATCAGGCAGTCCTGAAGTCCAATCTTTCCGATAAGGGACGAGGAGTACAACAATGAAAACAGGAGCATTTGTGACGGCAATGATTCTGAGTATGGTGGCTGGGGTCGCATCTCATGCTCAGGAATCCGGTCAGCCCGCCAGCGATGTGTTGATGCAGTTTGATATATGGGGTAATCCCACGCCACGCGGGGGCGTCACCAATAATGGTCCCAATTCACACAGCGTGTGGTGACCAGGATCGGTGACGCTAGATAGCGTCCATAACCGGATGTTTGTCCCTGAACCAGGTAATATTCGTGTGCTGGTTTACCAATTGGACGACAAAGGCCGCCATGTCCGGCACACGGCAGATCATGTGGTGGGGCACCGTAGTCTGTTGGGCCGCCGCAGGCAATCCCAGGTCAATCGGACCGACGGCGCTGGCGGCGCCGAAACGGGCCTGGCATACGATCATGCCCATCAGCGTTTGTTCGTGAGGGACAGAAGCCGTATTCTGGTGTTCGATGTGCATCCCGATCGTTTGCAGGACTATCCCAGTGCGACCCACGTCATAGGCCAGCCTGATTTCGAAACGATGACGCCGGGCACCAGCAGCAGGAAATTCCGTGGCGCGGAACTCGTTATAGACGACGACAATCAGCGTCTGTTCCTTGAAGACGGAGAACGGATTCTGGTGTTCGATATCGATCCGGCGAGGCTTGCCAACTTCCCGGAGGCGACCCATGTCATAGGCCAGCCTGATTTCGGATCGCGGCTCCAGGGGCTTGGTCCCAACCGCCTTACCCGGGCCCACGGTCTGGCTCTAGATCCTGACGAGCAACGTTTATTCGTATCCGACCAGAGAAATAACCGGATTCTGATATTTGATGTGCTGCCATCCAGACTGAAAAACGACCCTGATGCGATCGGGGTTATGGGGCAACCCGATTTTCATACCAACACATCCAATTTCACCGGTGCCAAGGCTCTTGTGGAAGACCGCCGGGGAACCAGGCATATCACGCCGGGCGGCCTGGACTATGACCGGCTCCACAAGCGGTTGTTCGTCAGCCAGCTGGTGGACAACCGGATTCTGGTTTTCGATGCCTCACCGGGTGCCACGGAACTCAATCCTGACGCGATCGCGGTACTCGGCCAGCCCGATTTTACCACCTTCGACCCGCAGATTTCACAAACCCGTTTCACATTCCCGAAAGATCCGTCTTTGGATTCGGAGAAGCAGGTTCTGTACGTCTCCGAAGGGTTTCCGGGGGGGAATCGGGTCATGGCGTTCGACATCAGCCCTGAGGAACTCCGTAACGGGGCGCCGGCGATCGATGTGATTGGTCATGTGGACGATATGGGGCGGGACGATTTCAACCGGCGTATGGCCAATGACCGGCTGGACGCCCGAACCACTACCATGGCCCGTGCTGTGGCCCTGGACCCGGTAGATCACCGGCTGTGGGTGGCCGACGAATACAACAACCGCGTTCTCGGTTTTCAACTGGACCGCCACAATCGACTGCTGGAACGCGAGGCCCGCTGGGTGATCGGCCAGGAGAATTTCTACAGGGCGAGAGCCGATCGGTCCGTGACCGGCATCAAGATCCCTCTGGCTCTGGCCTACGACCGGGTGGATAAACGGCTTTACCTGGGAGACGGCTGGAACGACCGGGTCCTGATATATGATGTACACCCCGACCGCCTCCAGGAGGGAGGCAACCAGAAGGCGATTGTGGTGCTGGGCCAGCCTGACTTCGATACGCAGGATGCTCGTGCCACCCGGAATCGTTTCAATTTCGCGGTGGATCTGGGTAACGGCATCGCGTCCAACAGACTGCCCGTGGGAATTGCTATCGATGCTGAGAAACGCCGCGCGTTCATCTCAGATGGCGGCAATAATCGTGTTTTGGTCTTCGACATCGATAAAAATCATCTCCATAACGGCGCCGATGCGATCGCGGTTCTCGGCCAGCCTGATTTTACGTCCAATGCGTCCCGGCTCACCCCCGACGGGCTGAATTCGCCTTCACACCTCGATTATGATCCGGACCATAACCGTCTATTTGTGGTAGATAACCGGAATCAGCGCGTACTCGTGTACGATACGCCGGTCGGAATCGAAAATGGTCTGGCCGCCGGTGTTGTCATAGGCCAGCCTGATTTTACCTCTACTGCCCGGTTGAGAATGGCGACCAAGGTCACCACCACGTTCCAGGGGGGGAGCAGAGCCACCTCTCCGCAGGATTTGCGATCGCCGAACGGTATAGCCTATGATCGGATTAAGCAACGGCTCTACGTTGCGGACCAGGGCAACGACCGGGTACTCGTGTTCGATGCATCCCCGAATCGATTAATCGATTATCCAATCGCCCTCGCAGCATTGGGACAGCGTACCCTGGAAAGCCATTCAGATCAGGTCACTGCGGATCTTTCCGCACAGGATCAGCTTTATGATCCGCGAGGCCTCGCCTTTGACAGCGAAAATCAACAGCTCTATGTTGCCGATTCGCATTGGGCCCGGCTTATGGTCTTCAATTTTCCTTCTTCAAGCCGCAGCGTACGGGTACCGGCTCTGGGTACGACCATGTACAGTTCGCTGGATGCGTCAGTCGTCCTGCAGTCACCGGACATGAATACGGGCTATGGCAGGCTCTCCCTCGAGGCAGGTGCCCATGCCGCATATCTTCTGACTCGCAGCACCTCGGTTATGGATCCGATAACCGAGCAGCAGAGCCGTGTTCTTATCAGCCAGACAGGTGCGCGACCGGGCCCGGCTGCCCGCCGGCACCTGGTATTCGCCGATGGCCGAAACGGCGCCCGGACTACGGTGTCTATCGTGAACTTGGGAGATCGGCCGCTCACGACCGAATTCACTCTACAAAGTGAGCAGGGTGCCACGAATGTGATCTCCCGGAAGCTTCAGGCAGGCCAAAGTCTTCTGGTGTCGGATGTGGCTGATTTGATGGGAACAACATTCGATACGGCGGGTCTTACCGTCGAGAGTGATGCGCCGACTTCCGTGACGGCTTGGAGCCGGATGAAAAACAGGGACGGGGAAGAAATACTCACGGCTCTTCCGGTCGTGTCGGGCCGCCCGGAAGAGCCGGCTAACGTTCTTTCACATGTCACGGTGGGAGGCGGTTATCAGACGGATATCGTGCTTCTGCATACCGGTGCCGAAGCCGTCCGGGGCATGCTCGTGATGTTTGACGAGTTCGGAAAGGAATTACAGAGCCAAGCCTATACCCTGGCGCCCGGGGCTGTTTCTGTCTGGCAACCCGCTGCGGCAGGTCTTATCCCCCGCCACCAATACATTGTCGTACATCCTGAATCTGGAATGGCGCCTGTTATAGCGTCCCTGGTTCACCGCTCCGACAAGGGATTGATTACCCTGACCGGAGCCGGAACGGCCAACGTCCTAAAGCGGGCACAGGTTCCAGTGAACACCATGCCCGATCTCCTTCGCCATGGACGACGTACCGCGTTCCACCTGGTCATCGCCAATGCGGATCGTCAGGGGGCGTCCGTTCGGTTTATTCTCAGAGATCTGGACGGTCGGGAGGTCGATCGCGTAGAGCAACTGTTCCTGCCCGGCATGCAAAGGGATTTTACCCTGGGCAGCTTGTTCGACATGACGAAGTTCGCCGGATCCATCACGATTATCTCGGATGTTCCAGTTGCCGTATCCGCCCGTCAGATTACGATGAATATACGGGGCGATGAAATCCTAACGGGGATACCTATTCTGCAGGGACTGTCACAGACTCCATTGATGTTTCCTTATGTGGACGGGAGTGGGCAATCCACTCAGTTGTATATTGTTTCGGATGATGAGACCGATATTGATTCAGAAATCGAGTTTTTCAAAACAAATGGCGAGAAACTCGAAGTGATTCTGCGTTGAAAGGAGCGTGCCAACATGATTGCGAATAAATTGATACTGGGCATGGTCTCAAGTTTTCTGCTGCCCGTGATGGTTTTTGCCCAGAACAACGGTCAGTCGGCGAGTGACCTTCTGGGTCAGGAAGATCTCTGGGGAAATCCGACCTTCATAGGAGGGGTGGCCAACGGTGGTCCCGGTGGTCACAGTGTGTGGTGACCGCCACAGGGGGCGCTGGATAGCGTCCATAACCGACTTTTTGTTACGGGTAACGGAAATGGCCGTGTAGAGGTTTTCAAACTCAATGAGGATGGCACTCTGGCAAAGCCTACGGTCGACTATATCCTGGGCAAACCGAGTTCGTTCGCGCGCCGTTCGCACGCCGGCCACCATTCCGAAACCGAAGTGGAATTCCCGGGTGCAGCAGCCGTAGACCATGTCAATCAGCGTCTATTTGTCGTAGACAATGCCACCGGCGCCTCCATTCGGGGTGTCGGTAGCCAGATCATGGTATTCGACATTCATCCCGACCGGATCGAGACAGGGTCACCCGTGATCGCGGTCCTCGGCCAGCCGGACGTGCATACCAAGACGGTAGGGCTCGCACGGAACCACGTGTCGCGGGCGCGAAGCGTGGCCGTGGATGACGCCGGCCAGCGGCTGTTTGTGGGTGACAGTTCGAACAATCGTGTTCTGGTATTCGATATCCGTCCGGAGAATTTCAGGACAGGGATGGACGCGGATATCGTACTGGGTCAAAAGGACTTCACATCAAAAGAGTCTGGTCTCGCCCCGGGCAAGTTCCGAAGTCCGGGCAGTGTGGTCTACGATGCGAAGAATCAAAGGTTGTTCGTGGTCGACAGCGGTAATGCCCGAATACTGGTGTTCGATGCCGGGCCGGAGGTGCTCAGAACAGGCGCCTCGGCAATCGATGTTATGGGACAGCCTGATTTTTCGAGCAACCTGCGGCGCCCCGGTCTCGACCAGTTTTCTACGGGTGGCCTGACTTACGACAGGACAACGGATCGCCTTTTTATCGCCGAATCCCGCCGTCGTATCGAACACATGCGTATTACCGTCTACGACGTGGCACCGGGAAAGTCTCTACGGGATGCGAAACCCAGCATTGTCCTGGGAAAGCCAGGTTTTGGGGCTTACGATCCGATTGTCTCCCAGGAACAGTCTGTCTGGCCGCGTTTGGGTGCCAGTTCTATCGATGCAGATCGCCAGTTGCTCGTAGCTACCGAAGGTTACCCGGGTGGAAACCGGGCGATAATCTGGGATATCTCACCTGACAACCTGCGCACCGGGGCGCCGGCTGTTGAGGTGGTCGGTCATCTGAACGATGAGATGAGGACGGATTTCTCCCGGCGATCCGCAAACGACCGGGTCAACGGACGCAACGTGTACCCGCGGGATGTGTCCCTGGATCCCATTGACCATCGGCTCATTGCGATCGACCAGTACAACAACCGTGTGCTCGTCTGGCAATTGGATACCCAGAACCGTATTCTGGATCGTGAGGCGCGGTGGGTGATCGGTCAGCCTGATCTCTACACGGCAACCCTGCGTCCAATTGATGCCGGCACCATAAAAATCCCGCTGGCAGTCACGTACGACTCGGCCCACAAACGGATATTCGTGAGCGACGGTTGGGGGAACCGGGTTATGGTATTCGATGCCCACCCGGATCGAATCAATAATGGTGCCAATGCTATAGCGGCACTCGGCCAGCCCGACTTCAAGACGACTACTCCCTCCAGAACCCGAAGTGGTATTGATTTCGATACCCGCGTCGGAACAGGGATTACACCCGGTCGGCCGCGGGGTACAGGACTGGCCTATGATCCCGTGCATAATCGTATCTTTGCTTCTGACGGCGGCAACCATCGTGTAGTGGTGTATGACGCTGAGCCCAGCCGCCTTCGCACCGGCATGTCCGCGGCCGTCGTCATCGGGCAGTCTGATTTTACGTCCGGTATACGGGGTCTGAGCGCCTCGGCCTTCAACCAGCCGGCGGCGCTGCTCTTCGACACGAAGCACCAACGCCTGTTCGTCGCCGACGGCGGCAACAACCGGATCCTCGTTTTCAATGCCGATCTTTCGGTCCTGAAGAACGGGGCGGTGGCGATTGCCGTGATCGGCCAGCCGAATTTCAGGACTAATACGCCGCTCCGGAGCCGCAATGGTATCGACGGCCCGGATGGGCTGGCGTACGATTACGCAGCTGATCGACTTTTCGTATCCGATCATGGAAACGATCGGGTGACGATCTATGACGTCTCACCGGATCGTCTAGTCAACATGCCGGATGCGCTGGCCGTCATCGGGCAACAGGATTTTGAAACGCGAAAGCTCGGTCCGGTACGAGCAAACGAGTTATGGGATCCTCGGGGCCTCGCCTTCGACAGCGCTCATCAACGGCTCTATGTCTCACAAGGTTTTGCGGCTAACATCATGGTTCACGACATGGCCCGGCCAACCTATGAGTTCGACTTTCCCGCCAATGGCGTTCAGGTGTATCAGTCGGCGGGAGCGGATCCAGAACAGAAGACCTCCTACGGTTACGCTTTGGCAACAGGCGCGAATGCCGGAGGAGCTGCCGTGTTCACGGTGATGCACACGGTATTCGATCCCGACTCCCAGCGGGAAAGTCGCATCCTAGTGAGCGAAACCGGCGTTGCCGTATCGCCCGAAATGAAGACGGCTGATTTGTTTGTCGACAGCCGGGCCGAGGTCAGAACGATTCTCACAGTAACAAATCCAACGGCACATTCCGCCCAACTCCGATTTGTTCATCGCGGCACGGATGGCGTAACCATAGGCGAGGCCGCCCGCGATCTGCGAGGAAGTACCAGCCTGACTGCGGACATCGGTGAACTGTTTGATAGGACGGAAACGGGCACTGTCAAGGTCCTGTCTGAAAAAGCCTTTGTCTTGACGGCGATGCGCCTGACCAGGAACAGTCGGGGCGAAGACATCATGACGTCCATTCCAGTGGCACATGAACCAGCCGGAGAAGAGCCTCTTAGTTTCACGGTTCCACGCATCGAGGTCGGCGGTGGATTCTCCACTCAGATTGTGCTGCAGAATCCGACTGATCAAAGGATCGGGGGAACAATTAATTTCTTTTCGTCCTCAGGCGGCCCGTTTCCTGTAGAAGGAATGGGGCTTGACGTACCCTATTCTATCGCCGCGAATGGTGTGTTCGTATGGGATTCTCCTGCAGACGCCAACGTTCCTGAGACTGGCTTTGCGGCCGTCTCAGGCGCAACCCGGCCGATTGTAACCGGAATGGTTCGTCTTAACAAACGAGGGACCTTGATTTCCGAAAGCGGTGCGGGAGGCGGTTCGGTAACGGAGGCATGGTTTCCCATCGACACCTACCCCTCTGTTGTTAGGCACGGAAGGACGGATTTTCGGGTCACCCTCGCAAACGGTGGGGCGCAACCCGCCGACCTCCGTCTTATTCTCTACAACCCGGTAGGAAAAGAATTATACCGTTTGAACCAGATCCTCCCACCGGGGCGCCAGCTTGACTTCACACAGGTTGATCTGGCAGACCGAGGGAAATTCAAGGGAAGCCTTCGGATCGTCAGCGATCTGCCTGTCTCAATCACGGCACACCAGCTTACGAAAAATGTACGAAATGAGACCATCATGACCCAGTTGCCTTCCATGCGTTCGAACGTTGCGAGTAAAGGCGTTATATTTCCCTGGTTCATAGACGGCCCCACAATCGCCACGCAACTCTTCGTCTTGAGAAAGGGGGTCCCTGCGACGCGGGGTAAGATTGAGTTTTTCGACAGAAAGGGGCAACCATTGAAAGTGGTTCTGCGATAGAAAAAAAATGAGCTTGACGGGCTCCTACCAAGCACCGCCATGAACACAGCACGAATAAACAACGTGGGGCCAAGCGCCTGTATGTTGTTTATTCGGCATTATTTCGCTTGACATTTAACTAATTTTCAGACATACTTGTAAAAAATATCAAATAGTAAGATTATTTTAAATAATCAGGTTTTCCTTCGTGTCAAACTCATGCGGTCTTAGAAACCGCTGAACCCCGGGAGGTTTTACGCCATGGATCAGGAACTTGATGTCATCGGAGCGCCGCTTAAAATTGACAGAAGAGCCTTTATTGCGAAATTGGGCGGTAGTGCAGCCGTTCTTACTATGGCTCCGGAACTCCTTGCTGAAGAACTCGAAGATGAAATGCTCCGAGAACTTGATAAACCAATTCAGCAGAAGACACCCATGCAGGAGGAAAGCGAGGAACCAACAAACCGCCGGGGAACAGGGCGGATTTTCACTGACACGAAAGAGCTGGCACCAATGCCGGACAAACCGACATTTATTGACTTTTACAAGGCTCGTTTTTCACCTGGCAGACACGGGTTGCAGAGTGCGACTAATGCCTTGGAGACGGGCCAGCCGGAGAGAACGGTCTTTGCTTGTCTAGTTCATGACACTGTGCAGAATTTGGTCCGGAGTGATCATGGATATTGGGGGGCACAGCTCTTCGGCCCCTATGTGGACGAACGCATAGCTTGGGGTATTCGATACCACCAAGCATTGCGTTTCTTTCCTGACGACGAAGTGGGGTATGCGTATCCGGAAATGTACAACCGAATCTTCGGTAAAGATTACCAGGTTGAGGATTATATTCAGAGAGATTATGAAATGGTCCGCAACCACAAATGGTATATGGAATCCCGTTTGATTACCGTGAATGACCAATATGGATTCGTTCCCGGATACGAACCTTCGCTTGACCCGTTTATAGATATTATAGGGCGCCAGTTCAAACAGCCTAAAGAGGGTCTTGGCCAGGACAACAGCCCATCGGCGCATATGTGGCGCACTCTACAGAATCCGGAACGGCCACTTTGATCGGAAAAGCAAAGAATCAAGGTTAGAATTCCCGCTTCTGGGAATTCTAACCTTGCGGGCCGGAGCGGCACTCTCTGCTCCGGCCTTTTTATTTATAAACCATCTTCACAGAAAAGGACACTAACTATGAATCGGTTCATGTTCGTATTTCTTGCGGTTTTATTTAACCTGAACCTGCAGCCGTTTGATGCGGCCGCACAGGAAAGGACTGAAAACATTCTGGCGGACTTTGACACCGTCCTGGTAAATAACCTTGGTCGTACGTGGACCATCGATTCCGTCGGTACAACGGACGGAATAACGCGCATTGTTACAGGCCTGGACGAACTCACAGAAGCCCGCTATCGCGTCATGGTGGGATTGCTCTGTAGAGACCTTTCAAAAACCCCGCAAGTCGTTTCAATACTGAAGGAAATCGTGGTCTTAAACAAACAGGAAAATCAAGGCTATGTCTTTGAAAAAATAGACAGCTATCAAACCGTTCTAAAAAATTATGGTCAAAAGCAGAAAACGGCCATCATGAAAAACTCACGCATCTTTAAGAAACCGGAATAGTCCCTGCTTCGAGAGAGTTTTTTTCTATCGTGGTATAGGACAGAGTTTCTGGATAGGTGGGGGCAGTTCAATAGGGGTGATTTTGTCACCATCGAGGGCACCCTCTCACCGGCAGAGAACGATGTCTTGTGCCACGTGCTCGACAAGACTACCGGTGTTTGACAAGGTGGCTGCCAGTACAGACACAAATAGAAGGGCGGCAAGTTGGTGGCACTGGCCCCGCAGCCGCTTGGATCATCCCCTTAATCGCACACATAGAATTTCAATTTACCCAAAAGTTTATGTGATAGCCCCCTCCCAATATTGTTTTCTGAATGTGCGGCCGCAGGCGTTAACAAGACCGGAATATGCCTTGACAAATACAATCCCACCTGTTAAATAAGGAAGTTGCCAATCTTGGGCGAGTGCGAACGATCTCCCTTTTAAGAGATTAATCGATATCCATCCCCACCTTATCCAACACCTTTACATTGTAGTTCTGGAGTAATCAATGGCCTGGGATCAGGTTCCCGTAAGAATGATCATAGATCAGGTTCGAATTGAAAGGCGCAGCGCTCTGACTCCCTTGGAGTGTCGGACCATATGCAGTTGCTATGACATTCCCACGCCAAGGCAAGGGATTGCCCATTCAGCGGATGAAGCCGTGCGCGTGGCTGAAGAAATCGGGTATCCTGTCATACTCAAAATTGTTTCTCCGGATATATTGCACAAAACGGATGCAGGAGGTGTGCTTGCAGACCTCACAGAAGCGTCCCAGGTAGAACAGGGCTATGATACGATCGTAAAAAATGCACAGGCGTTCAAGGCCGACGCTCGTGTTGTGGGTGTTCAGGTACAACAAATGGTTCCGGCTGAACAGGAAGTGATTGTCGGTGGGATGACAGATCCAGGCTTTGGTAAACTGGTCGCCTTTGGGTTGGGTGGGATATTGGTAGAAGTGCTGAAAGACATAACCTTTCGGCTTGCTCCGGTGACCCTCGAAGAAGCACTTGCCATGATCGATAGCATCAAGACGGCGGAAATATTGCACGGTGTTCGCGGGGGAGATGCCGTGGATCGAGATGCCTTGGCCTCCGTCATTCAGAATGTGTCCCAACTCCTCCATGATATTCCCGAAATTGTTGAGATGGATTTGAATCCGGTGTTTACCGGGAAGAACGGTGCAACGGCTGTAGATGTTCGAATATTAGTCGATTTCACGGCAAAAGAAGCCGTTTTTCGGCCCTCCCAGGAAGAGATCATAACGGCGATGAACCGCATCATGAAGCCGGATACCGTGGCCGTGATCGGTGCTTCCTCCGAAGAAGGGAAAATCGGGAATTCGGTCATGAAAAATCTCATCAATGGTGGGTATGAGGGTGAGATCCTTCCCGTGAATCCAAAAGCGGACGAAATTCTGGGATTAAAATGTTATCGTAGTGTCTTGGATATTCCGGGCAAGGTCGATATCGCCGTGTTTGCTATTCCTGCGAAGTTTGTATCTCAGACGCTGGAGGAAGTGGGTGAAAAAGGAGTGGCCGGGGCGATCATGATTCCTTCCGGGTTCGCCGAAGTGGGGGAAACAGAGTTGCAGCGGGAAATGGTAACCATAGCCCGCAAACACAACATCCGGATTATGGGGCCAAATATATACGGTTTCTACTATACTCCCCAAAATCTGTGTGCCACGTTCTGCACGCCGTATGATTACAAAGGCGGGGCCGCCCTCTCGTCCCAGAGCGGCGGCGTAGGCATGGCGATCATCGGTTTCAGCCGTTCAGCCAAGATGGGGGTGTCGGCCATTGTCGGATTGGGCAACAAATCGGATTTGGACGAGGATGATCTCCTCACCTTTTTCGAGCAAGATAATAACACCCAGGTTATCGCGATGCATGTAGAAGACCTGAAAGACGGCCGCACTTTCGCCGAAGTAGCCGGTCGCGTGTCGAAGAAGAAACCGATCGTGGTGCTGAAAGCAGGGCGTACGGCGGCAGGTGCCAGGGCCGCAGCATCCCATACTGGCGCACTTGCCGGAAATGCAAAGATTTACGAGGACATCCTGCAGGCCAGCGGCGTCATCCAAGCGAGAAATCTCAATGACATGCTCCAGTTTGCCCGGGGTCTTCCAATTCTACCTGCGCCCAAGGGCGAAAATATTGTGATTATCACAGGGGCGGGTGGTTCGGGTGTGCTGCTTTCTGACGCTTGTGTCGAATATGGATTAAACCTCATGCACATGCCTCAGGATCTGGATGCCGCATTCAGGGAATTTATTCCGCCTTTTGGCGCCGCAGGAAATCCGGTTGACATTACGGGTGGAGAACCCCCGTCTACCTATCAGAAAACGATTAAACTCGGGCTGGAAGATGACCGTATTCATGCTCTGATCCTTGGATACTGGCACACTATCGTCACACCTCCGATGGTGTTTGCCACCCTGGTGGCCGAAACAGTGGCCCAAGCAAAAGAGAAGGGCATTCACAAACCGATCGTTGCTTCCCTGGTAGGAGATGTGGAAGTTGAAGAGGCCGCAGAGTACCTGTATGATCGCGGTATTGTGGCGTATCCTTACAGAACGGAATTACCGGTCGCAGTGCTTGGCGCAAAATATGCGTGGAGCCGTGCCGCCGAGTTGCTTTCATAATTAGTGCAACCAGGAGCAGGGGCAATGGAAGACCAACAGATAAAGACCGTAAATGATGAGAGTAAACTGCAGGATTTAGATCTGCCGAAAATGGATGCCCGGAGTCTGATACGCCATTTCGGTCCCGGGATGATGTTAATGATGACCGGAATCGGTACCAGTCACCTGGTGACTGCACCCACTGCCGGAGGACGCTTCTCTTTCGCGTTATTGTGGTGCATTCTTCTTGCATATGTTTTCAAATATTACGGTTTTGAGATGGCGTTCCGGTTCACCAATGCTACCGGAAAAAGTATCATGGACGCTTACGGAACAGCCTGGAAAAAATGGCCTTTATGGTATGTGATGGTGACGACCATTATACAATGTGCCATTGGGCAGGCTGGAAGGCTGATCGCTGCCGCCGCCGTCCTGTATTATTTTTTCTCGGTATATCTGGGCTGGGGCTTTCCCATATGGTCCTATGGGATGATATTAGGCGTGGTCTCCGTTACGATTATCCTCACAGGATCTTACTCGACGATTGAGGCGGTTGCGAAAATTGCCTCGGGTATGCTTTTAGCATCCTCGGTGGCAGTATTCCTGGTCAAACCGGCGCCCATATCTGCCATGGGCAACTTCTTTCTATTCGACATGCCGGACGGCTCCTGGCTGATCGTTGCCGCCTTCCTCGGCCTTCTACCTACCGGCATCGATGTTTCACTACAAGCTTCGGAATGGGGAAAAGCAAAAAAAGCAGGTATGGGAAAAATTCGCACTCAACTAGAAACGATGGGTCTGGCAAAATCATTTGACCCGTTCACCTCCGGCAAAGACGACCTGAGAGCGGATACTGTCAATTTGCCGCCCCATGCCCTGGAGTACTGTCGGAGATGGTTTAAAATTGGGTTGTGGGATTTTCGCCTGGGCCATTTGATCTCGTTTGTTATCGCCTGTATATTCTTACTGCTGGCCGCGGTATGGCTGTACCCCAGCTCTGTAGAAGGACGCGCAGTGATGGGAGAAATAGCGAGGATTTTTACAGAGAGCGTTGGACCGTGGATGATGATATTGTTTATTCTAGGGGCTTTTGCCGCTACATTTTCTACCGTCTTTAACTATTTTGACGGCTGGCCAAGGGTAGTTGGCGCCTGTTGCAGGAATTTATTCAAACCGACTGCCAAGCTGACCGGAATTGCGAAAAACGAGTTGACCGACGAACATCGTAAGAAATGGTATTCTGAGTACAATATATATCGAATGACCATGTTCTTTTCCTTGATTACGGCCGTCTTGATTATCGTCGGGATACCAAGGCCTGTGTTTCTGGTTCTTGTCGCTTCGGCATTGGCGTACTTCATAGCGCCGGTCGTCTTCTTTTTGAATTTTTATTACTGTTTAACTGTAATTCCTAAAGAGGATACCACCTTTTATCCGTCACGATTTGCACGCTGGTTCAGTTGGTTGAGTTTGGTGGTTTTTGTTGGAATGAGTGCTCTACTCATTTTAGCCCGAATATTCGATATTCAATTAAACTGATCAACAACGGGTGATTGGCACATAATCGGTCGGTAACGGCTTGTGCTAGAGCATGGCACGGATTGGTCTGAACAAGTTGAAATGTATGCAAGGTTTTTGAGCCCACCAATTGGAATATTTCTGGAAAAATGAGGGATACAAAATGGCTGATGCGGGCACACAACAGGAATTAACGGATGGCTTTCATCTAATAATCGACGCGCTCAAACAAAACGATATCAACACGATCTATAATGTACCCGGAATCCCGATCACGGATTTGGGCCGTTACATGCAGGCTGAAGGGATGCGGGTTCTTTCGTTCAGACACGAGCAAAATGCAGGTTATGCTGCCGCCATTGCGGGGTACTTAACGAAAAAACCAGGCGTCTGCATGACCGTATCGGCACCAGGCTTTCTAAATGGTCTGACAGCTTTAGCACACGCCACGACCAACTGCTTTCCCATGATTCTTATCAGCGGCTCATCGGAGCGAGAAATTGTTGATCTGCAGCAAGGCGATTATGAAGAAATGGATCAGCTGGCAATTGCCAAGCCGCTCTGCAAGGCAGCCTACCGCATATTAGCAGCAGAAGACATCGGCATTGGTATAGCACGGGCCATCCGCTCAGCTGTTTCCGGCCGGCCGGGAGGCGTCTATCTTGATCTTCCTGCAAAGCTCATTGGACAAACCATGGATGCTGAAGTCGGTGCGAAGACACTTGTCAAGGTCATCGACGCCGCCCCCCGCCAGTTGCCATCCCCGGAGTCTGTGGCGCGTGCGCGGGATGTCATAAGGAGCGCCAAGCGTCCCCTGGTTATCCTGGGTAAGGGTGCTGCCTATGCTCAGTCTGATGATGAGATCCGTGCGTTTATTGAGAAGAGCGGTATTCCATATCTACCTATGAGTATGGCTAAAGGGCTGCTGCCCGATACGCATCCGCAATCAGCAGGACCGGCAAGGTCGCTGGTCTTGAAAGAAGCTGATGTAGTTGTAATAATCGGCGCGCGTATCAACTGGCTCCTTTCACACGGCAAGGGTAAATCCTGGGGTGAAAAACCCAAGAAATTTGTACAGATTGATATCGAGCCCAAAGAAATCGACAGTAATGTCCAGATAGCGGCTCCCTTGGTCGGCGATATCGGCTCTTGTGTTTCTGCACTTCTCAAGAGCATGGGGGATGATTGGCGTGTTCCGCCCGCTGAATGGACAGAGGCTGTCCGCTCGAAGAAAGATACCAACATAGAACGAATGGCACCGAAGTTGGAAAACAATAATGTACCAATGGATTATCACGGGGCGCTGGGTGCCCTGCGCACCATTGTCAAAGAGCGGCCAGATACTATCCTCGTTAATGAAGGTGCCAATACCCTTGATATAGCCCGTAGCGTCATCGACATGTACAAACCGCGTAAACGGCTTGATGTGGGGACCTGGGGTGTCATGGGTATCGGGATGGGGCAAGCCATCGGAGCGGCCGTTGAGACGGGTTGCCCCGTGCTCGCCATTGAAGGTGACAGTGCTTTTGGTTTCTCGGGTATGGAGGTGGAAACGATTTGCCGCTACAATTTGCCAATTTGTGTCGTCGTCTTTAACAACGGAGGCATTTATAGGGGGACGGATGTGAATCCCACGGGCGGCACAGACGTTGCACCGACGGTTTTTGTCAAAGGAGCTCGTTACGACAAGATGATGGAAGCGTTTGGCGGTGTTGGCGTAAATGCCGTATCGCCCAAGGACCTCGCCCGTGCAGTAAACGAAGCCTTGGACTCCGGTAGGCCCACGCTTGTTAATGCGGTGATTGACGAAAAAGCCGGCACTGAAAGTGGTCGAATTGGTAATCTCAATCCCAAAAGTGCCCTATCCAAAAAGTGATCGAGTAATACCGGTTCAACATTGTACGCCCTGGTAAACCTCCGGGTTCATCCGAACCAGTGTGCGCCGGGAACCAAACGTCAGACGATGTATAATTAATATGGATAGCGGATGGATGGACTCCAGTGGGGTTTTCGGAATTGAACCCCGAAGAAAGGAAGTGAATCGTTATGGTCAAAGCTTTAGATGGTGTCCGAATCGTTGACATGACGCATGTACAGTCGGGACCCTCGTGTACCCAGATTCTGGCTTGGATGGGGGCCGATGTTATCAAGGTCGAATTGCCGGGACGGGGAGATATCACCCGCCAGCAGCTGCGTGATGTGCCCGATGTGGACAGCCTGTATTTCACCATGCTCAATTGTAACAAACGAAGCCTCACTCTGAATACCAAGACGGAGAGCGGGAAGACGATTTTCAAACGGCTGTTAGAGGTTTCTGATGTGGTCTGTGAAAATTTCGCGCCGGGTGCCCTGGCCCGCCAGGGCTTCCCATGGGAGGTTATTCAGGAAACCAATCCTCGTCTCATTTATGCGTCCATCAAAGGCTTTGGCCCCGGGGAGTTTGTTGATTTCAAGGCTTACGAAACCGTAGCTCAAGCCATGGGCGGCTCCATGAGCACGACCGGTTGGGAGGAAGGGCCGCCAACCAGTACAGGTGCGCAAATAGGGGACTCGGGAACTGGGATGCACATGGTTGCAGGCATTCTGGCTGCGCTGCTGCACAGGGAAAAAACGGGTAAAGGTCAGAAGGTAGAGGTGGCGATGCAGGATGCGGTCCTCAACCTATGTCGTGTCAAACTCCGTGACCAACAACGTCTGGCCCACGGTCCGTTAAATGAATACCCCAACAAAACGTTTGGGGATGAGGTGCCACGATCCGGTAATGCATCCGGTGGCGGCCAACCCGGTGCAGCGCTCAAATGTAGTCCCGGAGGGCCTAACGACTACATTTACACGATTCTCCAACCGCAGGGTTGGGAACCCTTGATGAAACTCGTCGGGAGAGAAGAACTGATCGACCATCCAGATTACGCCACACCGGCCGTTAGGTTGTCTCATCTGGATGACTCGTTCGGGGTCGTTGAAGCATGGACGCAGACCAAGACCAAACGGGAAGTGATGGATGCGTTCAATTCATTGAACGTGCCCTGCGGCCCTATCATGAGTATGAAGGAGATAATGGAAGACGAATCTTTAGCCGGAAGGGATACGGTGGTCGAAGTGGATCACCCCGAGCGTGGGAAGTTTAAAACGGTCGGAAATCCGATTAAACTGTCCGACTCTCCGGTGGAGATTGTGGCATCGCCCGGCCTCGGTGAACACACAGAAGAGATTCTCAAGGATTTACTGGGCTTTGATGATGCGTCCGTACAGAATGCCCGTTCTGAAGGGGCCATATAGATTATATTGAGTACCGCTGATAAATTGAGATTGAGATTTGTCAGCGGTACTCAGTTTGGCGTGAAGACACCAGCGGAAAATTTTCGGCACCCTCAATCATGGTCCCGCCAGCGCGTTCAGGAACTGATCTATGTCCTCATCGTTGTTGTAGACCGATACCCCGATCCGCATGCCGTTCACCGTTGCCGCCTCTCCCCGCTTGTTGGTTTTTTGCCAGTTGCGTATGGATACGACCCGTTCACCGAAGGCCCTGTCTAGTTTAGATCGGGTGGCTTCCACGTCAGGGATCAGAAAACTGACGATGGGCGTCGGACTGTCCAGAGGTGTGATTGAGGGATATCCCATAGCTGGCAACTCCTGTTGTAATCGGTCAGTGAGCCGTTTGGCGTGCGTGCGGATATTTTCGATACCGATATTTGTCAGGTACATCAGACCTTCGTAAGCGCAGATTCCCGACAGATAAGACATCGTGGTTGTTCCCTCATAGCGCGCGGCGCCCGGACGGGGATCAAAGGAACCACTTCCCATTCTGATCTGCCGCAGACCGTAGCGCGTCTGCTTGATTACCGTCCCCTGCAGGTCTTCTCGTACATATAGAAAGCCGAGTCCGAAGTCGCCCATCAGCCACTTGTAGGTGCTGCAGGCGGCGCAATCAATACCCATCGCACGGACATCGATCGGTGTGCAGCCGGCGCCCTGGATGATATCGCCGTAGACGAGGGCGCCGTTAGCATGGGCAATATCGCTTATGGCTTTCACCTCGTGCATGTAGCCGTTGATATTGGAGACCAGGGCCATCGAGACCAGGCGTGTGTCCCGGTCGATCGCCTTTTCCATGTCGGCCAACTCAATCTTCCAGTCCCGGTTCCGCACGACACGGAGTTCGATGTGTCCCTGCTGTTCCAGCATGGAGTACATATATTCGGACGCGGCGAAGTGCAGATCATCGATGACGACGTTTCCTCCCCGTTTTGCCAGGTCCAATCCGGCCACCACACTGTTCTCGCCGTCTGTTGTGCTTAAGCAGAACGCGATTTCTTCAGGCTTTGCATTTATTAGTCCTGAAAAACGCTGTTTGACCTCGCTCTGCATATCTCGAGTAAAGCTGTACCGCCCTTCACCCGGTCCGATTGTACGATACTGTGTATAACTCTCGAGTGCGCGGAGTATATTGACATTGAAGGGATGTGTTTCGGCGGCTGCGAGCCAGAGTTTTCGCTCGGCCCGGGGAAAATCGGCGCGTATGGCTGTGAAGTCTGGAGTGGTCGGTTCTGTAGCCGGGGTGCTGTTCGCAAGAGCCGTTCCCGCTCCGGTTTTGGAAATGGCAAGTATGGCGGATCCCGCTGCAGCTATGGTCCCGACAAAGTTGCGCCGTGTCATCTTATTGCCTTCAGCCATGGTTCTCTCCTTCGTGTATTCTAAACGTGTTGTGGCAGAGTGTAGACGAGGGCAATTTCGAAAAACCCCGAGGCGCCGCTCCCCCTCGGGCCCATCAGGTCATACGCCTCCAGATGAAGCATGAGAATCCGGAACCACTGAGCTGTCACCTGGGATCGGCTCAAATCCTGCGCAAATTCAGGGTTGATATCTTTCGAAATGAAGTAATCGCTCCAGCGCTCGAAAAATGCTGACGCTTTGCAATTCGCCGCGGTCAGTTGTATCTGGTTTCATCCAGCAGGCGAGCGAGTTCCTGCTTCATACGCTGGAGCAGGGACTCGAAGCGGGCTTCACCGACCAGGTTATTCAGTTCGTACGGATCAGTTTCAAGATCATACAGCTCATCCATGTCCTTTAGATCCGTGTACTGAATGTACTTGTATCGCTCGGTCCGTACAGCCTTGTAGCCCATATTCAATGCCCGTCGCAGAGGCGATCTACCCAGGTATCGATCAGGGTCGCTGTGGTGTTCGATCAGGATCGAGGACCGCCAGGCATTAGGTTCCTCACCTTTCAGGAGCGGCACCAGTGTCCTGCCCTGCAGGACCGGATCTATTTCCGCCCCGGCCATGTCCAGCAGCGTCGGGGCCAGATCGATGCTGAGCGCCAGTTGATCCAGCGTAGTCCCGGCTTTTATGAGACGGGGATACCGGATGAACATCGGGATCCGCACGGACTCTTCGTAAGCCAGACGCCGTTCGGCATTCAGGCCATGTTCTCCATAGAAATAACCGTGGTCACTGGTCACGACTACGACGGTATCATCAAGCTGTCCGATGCGCTCGAGCGTATCGAGGATCCTGCCCAGGCCTTCGTCTATAGCAAGCAGCATTTCAAGACGATCTCTGATCGTCTCGTCTTCTGTCACAGTGTTGGGTCCGAGTGGCGGCAGGGGTGGGCCCGGAACGGTCCGCTGAAGCGCCGGTTTGTCGAGTGGAGGTACTCCGTAGTTGGGCCGCCGTGGAACTTCGGCATCGGCGTAACGGCCTTCGTGCCGCGGGGCTGCCTTGAATCCGCCTTTGACCAATCCGCCTCCTCGGACGTCCGGATGAATCGCTTTATGCGGTAGGTAAAGCATAAACGGGCTGGTTCGTTCGCGTTCGATGAAACCCACAGCGAGATCGCTGAAGACGTCGGTGGTATACCCTTCGAAAGACTGACGCTTTCCGTCTACGTTAAGCTCCACATCGAACAGGCTGCCCTGACCCTGCATCGAGACCCAATGGTCAAAACCAGGCCTCGGCGTGTCGTCTCGCCCCATATGCCATTTGCCGATAAACGCGGTATCGTATCCGGCTCGCTGGAGCGCCTGAGGAAAGGTACGAAGCTGCTGGCTTTCGTCTCCCCGCTCGACGTTGTCTACGATCCCGTTAGTGTGTGGATAGAGGCCGGTTAAAAAGGAAGCGCGGCTGGGGGAGCACAGAGGCGTTGCGGCAAACGCGTTAAGAAGCTGCGCGCCCTCGCGCGCCACACGATCGATGTTGGGCGTCTCAACGAACGGATGGCCGGTGATGCCGATATCATCCCAACGCATGTCGTCAACCAGTACAACGATCATATTCGGTGGCGATCCGACATTCTGATCGCCACGCAGCCGGCCCGGGATGGTCAACGCCAAGCTACCCGTTCCGGCCAATTTCAGAAAATGGCGACGATCGAGAGAGGCCATAAATTTCCTTAACTCGTTTGATGGCTTAAGGGTTTCTCATGCCACCCTTGTCAGGATGGCGCATGAGAAGCCGCGGATCGGCCATACAGTAAAAAAGCGTGTCACACCGGGTGGCAGACACGCTTTTTCCAATTGTGTGAATTATATTGTACACGCAGTCAGCTTCTCTACCCTCCTGTCCTACAGAGGACGGTGGGGGAAGATAATAGAGCGCCACATGTAGGAAGATTCGGTGTTATCCCATCCAAGACCCTCTTTCGGCTGCTTGAAGTGCCGTCCAATGATTTCCATAAAGGGTTCGAGGGAAACCACTGCATCTCGATCAAAGCTGTATTCGTCCATCGTCGTGACGAGGCGGGAATTCATATACCATTTGTGTTTGCGCGCATATTCATAATCCGCCTGGATGTAGGGTTCCGGTTTATATTCTTTACCGAATGAACGGTAGTAACTTTCAGGATACTCATAGCCTACATCAGCATCGGGATAGAAGCGCAGGGCCTGGTGATAGCGTATGGCCCAGTGTACTTTTTCGCTGACATAGGGCCTGATCAACGCCGCCCCTCTGTATCCATGATCCGGGCTATTGAGCGCGATGCCTGTGTCGTGCAACAGGCAGGCTAAGATGACCTCTTCATCGAGCCCCTTCTCAAGCGCATTCTGTGCACTCTGGAGGTTATGGTTAAAAATAAATTTCGGAAGACGCAGGTTGAAGATATCTGCCAAGGTGGGCTTGGCAGGTAACGGGATCATTTCCGCTTCTTTTTCGAGAAAGGTTTTTCGCTTTGGACGTTGGGGCTGGTCCTGCTGCATTTCATCGAACATTCGGTGTTCGACTTCATCAGCCAGTTCTTCGGAGATGATACCTGTTGCATCAGCTTTGGCCATTAATGCTAAACTGCCGGCACTTAAGGTGGCTACAAAAGCTCTTCGATCCATAATCTGCCTCCCTTGATTGGCCGCCGTTATCGACAAGACTCCCGGCGAATTTTGGGACAAGTCTTGCCTACACCTCTCGCACACGATCATAAAAGCACAGCGATCCGGGCGATAGCCAAGACAGGACTAAATTCCCTGGCATTTCCCACACGACTCAAATTTATATACGTTGTAAGATTTTAATAACTATTGAATAAACTGAAGTATTTGTCAAGGAAAAAGGCTGGAACGACGGATATGCCTATTGCGCACTGTAGAATATGCGTCTAAATTCCTTAATACCTTTATCTGATGGACTTTTGAATAAATTGATATGATGATATTAGAGATTGAACGACTCACTAAATCCTTTGGCGGGCTGGTAGCTCTCAATGCAGTTACCTTTCATATTGAAGAAGGGGAAATACTCGGGCTCATCGGTCCCAACGGCTCCGGAAAATCCACCGTTTTTAATGTGGTTACGGGTACCTATCGAGCGAATGCCGGCAGCATCCGCTTCTGCGGTGAAGATATTACCTCGATTCCCACGCATGACATTGCCCGCCGGGGAATAGCCAGGACGTTTCAATTGGTCAAACCCTTCTTACACCTCACAGTTCTGCAGAATGTTATGGCCGGTCGGCTTTTTGGCCATGATCCCTCCGCTGGTCGCATTCAGGCCGAAGATGAGGCAAGAGAGGTACTCTCTTTTATCGATCTGGGGGATAAACACCATTTACAAGCCCGGGCTCTAACCGTGATGGAGCGCAAACGTTTAGACCTGGCGCGCGCGCTGGCAACCCGACCTAAGTTGCTTCTTTTGGATGAATTTATGGCAGGTTTAACGCCTTCCGAAGTTCAAGACACTATGAAGTTGATCACCACTCTCCGCGACAGGGGCATGACGATTGTAGTCGTGGAGCATATCGTCCGGGCGGTCATGAATTTGTGCAGCAGAGTCATAGTCCTGAATGCCGGCCAAAAAATTGCCGATGGTACGCCCGGGGCTGTCTCTAAAGTCCCGGCAGTCATCACCGCCTACCTGGGAAAATCATATGCTGGAGATTGAGAATGTTGATGTGTCCTACGGTGATATACCCGTTTTGCGGAATGTGTCGCTGGAGGTGGGAGAGGAATCCATCGTAGCCCTCATCGGTCCCAATGGCGCGGGCAAATCGACTACATTGAAAACCATTCTGGGCATGCTCAAACCGACCAGGGGCGCCATCACATTCCGCGGGCATTCCATAACGAATCTTGCTACGGATCTGATCGTAAACCTGGGGGTGTGTCTGGTGCCGGAGTGGCGTGGCACATTTTCCAGCTTGACGGTTGTGGAGAACCTGAATTTGGGCGCTTTCCCACGTAAAGCGCGTCCCTACAAAGATGAAACGTTGGCAAAGGTGTATGATATGTTTCCAAGGCTGTCGGAAAGGCAGGGCCAGAAAGCCGGAACACTCAGCGGCGGCGAGCGTCAAATGCTGGCCATAGGCCGCGCATTGATGTCAAAGCCGGAATTGCTCATCTTAGACGAGCCGTCACTGGGCCTGGCGCCGATTGTTGTTGATCAGATTATTGATACCATCAAGCATATCAGTGAAAACGGAGTCTCAATTCTGATGGTCGAGCAAAATGCCCACCTGGCACTTGAGACAGCCCAATACGCGTATATCATCGAAGGCGGCCGCATTGTTCAACACGATGCAGTGGCCAACTTGACTGGTAATGATCGGGTCAAGGATGCCTACATAGGTTTTTGAGACCTGTTGGATGAATTCATATTATGCTTGAAACTTTAGGTCAAAATATCGTATCTGGAATTCTGGTGGGCGCGCTGTATGGTCTGGCAGCTTCTGGACTATCGCTGACGTTTGGCGTGCTTAAAATCCTGAATATCGCGCACGGCGAATTGATCATGCTGGGAGGCTACGCTGCCTTTTGGATGTTCCACTTGTATGGAATCGACCCTTTTGTAGGCCTGTTGTTGGTGATCCCGGCGCTCTCACTCCTCGGGTGGGTATTACACAAAGGTTTATTCGTCAATGTGGTGGAATTCGGTGAAGAGCAGCGGATCAAGAATTCTTTGCTTGTAGGCTTCGGTTTAACTCTGATATTGCAAAGTGCAGCCATCCAACTTTGGACCGCCGATGAGCGCAGCATAACGACCGCCTATGCCGCCTTTTCCATAGAACTCGCCGGTATCCGACTGCCAGTGGTTCGTCTCGCCGGGCTGGTCATAGCTTTTATTATCGTCATCAGCCTGGAACTTTTTCTGAACCGGACTTACTGGGGGAATGCTATCCGGGCTACGGCCGAAGATTGGGAGACCGCGTCCTTGTCCGGTATCAATATTAAGAGCGTTTACCTCCTGACCTTTGTTTTCGGCGCCGCCCTGGCGGGCGTGGCCGGGACCCTTGTGAGTGTTGGTTTCAGCATAAATCCCGCTATCGGCTTGCACTGGACTTTGAAGGCACTCATCGTCGTTGTACTGGCAGGTTTAGGCAGCATCCCCGGTACCTTTCTGGCCGGTGTATTGCTCGGTGTCGCTGAATCCACAAGCGCATATCTTATGGGGGGAGCCTACCGGGAGCTGGTAGGGCTCTTGCTGTTCCTCATCATATTGAGCGTCAGGCCGCAGGGATTATTTGGAGGTGGGCGTGCGTAATCTAAAGTGGGGTCTCCCCGTTGCGATGGGAGTATTTTTATTGATATTACCGGTACTCCCCTTCGCCTCAAACAAGATACTCTCCATCATGATCCAGATGTTTTTCGTCGCCACACTGGCCGCCAGTTGGAATATCCTGGCCGGATATGCAGGACAGGTTAATCTGGGACATGCCGCCTTCTTTGGATTGGGATCTCTGACGACACGTTTTCTATGGCTCGGTGAGTATCCGTTTGTTCCCAGTTTTCTGGCAGGTGGCATCGTGGCCACCATCTTTGCCTTGATTATAGGGGCGCCGGCTCTACGCCTCAAGGGTATATACTTTGCCATCGGGACACTGGCTCTGGCCGAGGTGTTGCGTGTCACAGTCGGTGATGTTATGCCTGGTATTTCAGCGCTGCCTTCTTTAAAGCTTATTGATTATGAACTGGCCTCGCGCTATTACCTAATATCAAGTCTCTGGGTAACCGTCGTGGGCACCTCCTATCTTATCTCCCGATCCAGGTTCGGACTGGGTCTGATGACTGTTCGAGAAGACGAAGATGCCGCCCGCGCCATTGGTGTCAATGTGTTTCGGCACAAATTATCGGCCTTCGTTTTAAGCGCTTTTTATGCAGGCCTGACCGGCGGCGCCTATGCTTATTACCACGTAAGCTACTACCCCCAATATATGTTTAACCCTGTGTGGACATTTGACGCCTTGATCGTTACCTTTATCGGAGGAATCGGCACTCTTGCCGGTCCCATGGTCGGCGCGGTATTTTTTGTATTGATACGAGATGTCTTGACAACCAGCCTGGCAGGCTTTCATCTTATTATTTTCGGTATTCTCATTATTGCCGTCGTCCTGCTCTTTCCGGGTGGTCTGCTGGCGCTATGGGGCCGGATTTCCGGGCGTTGTCCGATTGAAAAATGATGACCTGGTCATGGTCAAATCAATCACGATTCAACAGAGGGGTTTTCATGAAATACGCCCTGGTATCGGCATTGGTTTGCGGCACATTGCTGGCAGGTTGCGGCGGAAAGTCCGCACAGACGCCAACAGCGATTGAGATAGGAGCTGCCATGCCGCTGACAGGTCGTTTTGCCGCGGGTGGGGCTGAGATCGAACGTGGTTACAAGCTGGCTGTCGATCAGATCAACGCTGAAGGCGGTATTTTTGTCGAAGCCTTTAACGCTAAGCTCCCGCTTAATCTCAATATTCTCGATGACGGATCAGATCCCGGTAAAACCGTCAGCCATCTGGAAGCTCATTTTTCTGACAACGACGTGGTTGCTTATCTGGGCGGTTTCGGCAGTGATCTGCATGCCGCTGCCGCAGCTATAGCGGAAAAAAACCGGGTGCCCTATCTCGGTGTGGCGTTTGCCCTGTGGGGTATCCACCAACAGGGCTATCGGTACCTCTTTTCTCCCTTCTATAAATCGCCCGACATAGGGGAAAATGTGTACCGGTTTCTCAACGAGGCAATACCTGAAGACCAACGCCCCACCAGGGTCGGTATTTTTCAGGAGCAGACCGACTGGGGCATCGAAATGGGCAGGCTCTGGCGTGACAATGCTCCTGGCTACGGCTATGAAGTCGTGCTTTACGAGGTCTATGCGCCATTTGCCCAGGATTTCACCGATCTAATTCTCAAAGCGCAAGAGGCCAAGGTTGAGGTCCTGTTTGCCCTGCCTAATCCTCCGGATGGGGTGACTATCTACAAGCAACTGGGTGAACTTGGCTTTACCCCCGACTTTTCCTTCATCGTTCGTGCGCCTGACGTTCCCACCTGGCCGCAGTCCCTTAATCGAATCGGAGATTTCGTTACCTTTGCGCCTGGCTGGCACAATAGATTGACATTTCCTGGGGTCGATGGGCTCAATGCCGCTCATCAGAGCCTGATGGGGCGCCCCGCCGATCCGCTGGTCGGCCCTGCCTACGCCGCTGTGCAGGTGCTGGCCAACGCCATAGAACGGGCTGGTTCATTGGACAGGTCGGCCATCAGGGAGGCGGTTGCGGCCACCGATCTGGACACGGTCATCGGGCATGTCACATTCCGCCAGGATGGTACGGGCGTAGTCGAAAGTCCCATTCTTCAGTATCAGAACGGTAACGTGGAAATAGTCTGGCCTTCTAAATTTGCCACAGCGGACCTTGTGTACCCTGCCCCGCCGTTCCAGGGGCGTTAAAGGAGACAATCATGCGAATTGCTGTTATCGGACAGGCTGCCTTTGGAGAAAGCGTCCTCAATGCCTTGGCAGAACGCAATGAAAATGTTGTTGGAGTTTTCTGTACACCCGACAAGGAAGGGCGCCCGGTAGATCCCATAAAGGCCGCAGCTCAGAATCACCACATTCCGGTCTATCAGTATCGGCGTATGCGAAGTAAAGAGGCCATAGACACTTTTAAAGGATTGTCCGTTGATCTGTGCGTGATGGCGTTTGTCACGGATATCGTTCCCGATGCCATCCTGGAGGCGCCCACCCATGGAAGCATTCAGTACCATCCGTCTCTTCTGCCGAAACACCGTGGTCCCAGTTCGATAAACTGGCCTATCATCCAGGGCGAACGGAAGACCGGGTTAACCATTTTCTGGCCTGATAAAGGCCTCGATACCGGTCCCGTGTTAATGCAGAAAGAGACGAAGATTAGCGACGACGACACCCTGGGGTCCGTCTACTTCGACCGTCTGTTCCCCATGGGTGTCGAGGCTATGGTTGAATCTGTGGGCCTGGTAAAAGAAGGTAGGGCTCCCAGGATTGTTCAGGATGAATCACAGGCGACGTATGAAGGGTGGTGCAAGGCGGAGGACGCGGTGATAGACTGGAGCAAGTCTGCTGACGAAATTTACAATTTAATCAGAGGAAGTGACCCGGCGCCCGGTGCCGGAACCAAGTATGACGGCAAGAAAATTCAATTTTACAAGGCGCAAAAACAAGACGGTGATACGGGCCGGGAACCCGGCATGGTGGTGGAGATTACCGAAAAAGGGATGCTTATTGCAGCCGCCGGAGGCGCCATATTTGTCGGGCGGGTCCAGCCTGAGGGTTCCCGAAAACTGATGGCGCCGGAATGGGTTGAATCTGTGAATCTGCAACCAGGCTCCAGATTCGGGCATTAGTTTACTGCTGTTGCACCCAACAGACTGTGGTTCAGCTAGGGTGGTGCTGAATAACCTATTGACCGTCTGAGAAATCATGGACACACGTGTGCCCACACTGGATCCGGACACGCAAATCCTCGATGCGGTTGGACTTTTGTAACGAAACAGGTTGACCGGTACACCCTTAGATTCCAGGCACGGAAGACTTTGTGGGCGCTGTGACGGAGACGGACTGCCTTAATGTGATCGCAATCAGACGGAAACCCGTGTTGGACAGGGCCGGAATCTAAGTCTGTGTCCACCGAGATTGAGACGATGCGACCGGGTTATTTTCCCGGTCTACTTCCGTCGATACTCCGATTTGACGACGGGAATAGTCGTCGGCAAGATTCACTATTAGATATCATGCGTGCTGTGGTAGCCAACCGGGCGTTACTTTCCGGATGTTAGGGTTAATAACGAGGTGAAAATGTCCAATATCGAAAGTTCGGGCCTCCCTCTGGCATTCAAAATACGGGGGACACCTGCGGCTTCATTAGACCGGGGGGATGAGGAGAACGAAGACCGGGTTGACATGCGGGTCCAGGCTCGCGCGCTTGAAGGCATGCAGAAAGAGGCCGTGGTCTCCAGCAATTCCGGCAGCTCCTGGCGCGTGGTGAGTGATGAAGGGCCCTATCTGAACGGAACCGATCTGGCACCCTTTCCCCTGGCGTTTTTCACTGCCGGCATGCAGTTTTCCTACCTGTCCGAACTCCTCGGCCATGCCGCAGCACACGGAATTTCAATGAAATCGGTCGAGCTCTGGCAGGACAACTACTATACTATGGAAGGTTCTGCCCTGAAAGGAACCATGCTAGGTGGTGCAAAACCGGCCGAGCTTAAGATAAAGATTACAGCCAACTCTCCAGGGGAAAGAATTAGGAGACTGATTCGCCAGGCCGAAGCGAGTTCACCGGCCGAGGCCATGGTGCGCGAAGTGCTGGCGAACACGTTTTCTTTGAATTTCAATGGCCGGAGCGTGCCCGTCACGGGTGTTAATCCCTCAACAACGGAGGCGAAACCTCATTCTGTTGGCTCCTTTGATTCGATACAATCTGCCGATGAAACGGAGTTTTTACCCGGTATCATTTCCAAAACGGACGGCATGGACAGAGTTTTTGAGAAGGAAGGTGGGGCAGGTAGCAGTTTACAGGCCGACCAAAAAAGAACTCTGCATATCCACGGACAGGCGAGAGCCCTGGACGGAACGTTGATGGAAGCGACCATTCAAGCATTTAAACCAATCGGCAGCGCCTTCCGTTTTCTGTGCGATGGAAAGACGAAAGGTGGTGAAGAGAAAGCCCCGCCGCCGCTGGCCTATCTGTCTGCCGGTGTCGGATTTTGCTACATGACGCAGATTGGCCGATACGCCCATATCACCAAACAGGATTTACGGAAGTACGAGGTTGTACAGGAAAACGTATTCACGATGAGTGGATCGGCAGACGATTGGTCCCGAATTGCCAGGGCCTATCCAACGGACACCCAGGTGTTTCTGGAAGCCGGCGAGCCTGATGAGACCGCGCAGAAAACCGTGAGTATGGGGGAACGAACCTGTTTTCTGCACGCCGCGATGCGGGGCAGTTGCCCCAGTGTCATTAAAGTGGAATTGAATGGTCAGGAGATTGGTCTGTGAGGTAAAACCCTGTGCTATTATAGACTGCGGCATCAAACGAGGACTTCCCCTCTACCGTCCTGTGCCAGAAAAATCCCCGTACACACAAAAAGCCACCGTGGAACCCTTTATTATTGTATCTTTATTTATTTTTGAAGGTAAATACTGGTAGGCCGGAATTGCCAAATACCCTCCTGTTTTGTCCACCAAGATTAAATTCTTACTTTGTTCACAAAAGGCAAACGTTCTTTCCTGTGCCATAAGCAACGAGACGGTGATGAGAGCTGTTATTCTTATCACCGAGATGTATTTGCCTTTACAGACCGTTATTTTGTTCTCCAAATTAATAATTCGGGAAAGTTGCCGGGGATCCAAGCAGGCAGCACTGGACGCATTGCCAGAACGAATTCTTGAACGATGAATGGTACATTTTCTGCTGAGACTGAAAATTACCGGATCGACTGCCGCCGGATCGGGTGGATCATAAAACGGGAAAAGCCATGCCGGAGCATCCGACAAATTAGAGGATATCCCACATAAAATTGGCTTCTTGTTTCAATCGCCAAATCCGTTTGAATTATGGAAAGTGTACGGGTGTACATTCCTCGGGCATGATTAAAAACAGGGCGGTTCCGGTTTATTGGCCGTCAGTGTGCTAACTAAATTACGCCGTTAAAGGGAATTGATATTCAACAAGACCACGCATCCTCTTTAGATCTGAAGACTGTCCACGTCACATGGACCGTCATTTAGGCAGATCCAGGGCCGGATTGCGGTCGAAGAAGTCAAATGGCCGGATCTCGAAACTATGCCTGAGGACTGGCATTACAGGCCAGTCCTCCGCCCTGACCAAATGATGCATACCCAGAGTGTGCCAGAGCACGATGTCGGTGTCTTCGATGGGGCGATTGTTTTTTACCCAGTCCGGCAGTCCTTGTCCAGGGGTACTCAAGGTCGGATGTTCTCCGGCAGCGTAGCGCTCGTTTTCCCGATAGGGTGTCACCCACAGGTGGTGGTCGATGAATCCTGCGCGACGACGGGGATAGTCGTCCAGGCTAAGCAATGTGTTGATGTTCTTCCCTGACATGATCTGATAGCTGGTGGGATACCCCACATGGTTGGTTCGCGATGAACTGATTACGCGCCACAGAGCAGGTTTGTCCAGGCTGATGTTCAATTTGGCGTCCGCTTCGGTCTCAGCCACCAAAGGATCCCGGACCCACAGGCTGCGACGGGGATGTCCTTCGGGCAGGGCCTGCGCCCTCAGCCGGTCGATGACTAGGCTGTTGGATGTGCCGTCCACATCCAGGTCCAGACGAAAGCTGAAATAGTGGTCGTGATTGACCGCTACGATCCGGGGATCGACAAATCTGCCGTAACGATCAGCAGCGTCACCGGCCTCCGTGGGATTCGAAATGCCCGCGCCATTGCTGCTACCGGGAGCCGACCCCTTCGCCGTCAGGGCCGTTTCCTGATTAACCATCTTTACCTCTACGATACCTGTCGCGCCAACGACGACCCGGATTGACCCATCCTGTTGGAAAATCCAATCAATGAAGTAGTCATAATTGCCGATCACCGCAGCCATGCGCACGACCAGGTCCCGTTTGATCCGGCTTTCGGACCTGTGACGCCAGGATACTTCCCCTGCTTCCCGTTCGAACATGCCGATCATTCTGGGAACTTCAACGGGGCGGCCATTATCCCCGGCGATCAATCCAGAGAGAAATACGGCGTAATCGGGGCAATCAAGGCCTTGAAGCAGTGGCTTGGTCAGGCCGCCCGAGCTGTATTCTCCGGCATCGATGAAATTGCGCGCGTACCAGTTGAAGGCAGGGTCCATGTAAGGGACGAAAATCTCCGAGAGATTCGCCTGGTACAGCACAGAGCGCCGTTCATCGCCGTCCGTATAGGTGACATCTGAGATGATCATCCCTACACGCTGGTCAGGCCGGACGTGGAAATTCCACTTCTGCCATGAGACCCGGTGTCCATCCAGACTGAATCCCTTTCCCTGCGGCCGGTTTACCTGGATAGGGCCGGGTACCGGCCGGACTGGACCTATCGAAGCAGCATCGTAGTCCGCCGACACGGTAGGGGTCCGTACCACGCCTTCGTCAACTACCCGCAATATCTCACGCTCATTCAAATCAACGACCACCGTTAATCCTTCGATCTGACGGGTGTATGTGTTACGCACGCCGCGGCTGTCGTGACTCACCACGTGACCGATTCGGCGACCCCGCTGCTCGTCGGTTCCAAAGTATCCTGCCGGCATAACGAAGCAGTTTATGAAGGTAAGGTCGTCATATCCCCTGCGTGCCATGGCCGAGATATAGTCAGGGTGCTTTTTCACGTCTGATACGATATTTCTGAACTCTTCTCCCAACCAGTTCGGTTGTGCGCCTTCCAGCTCGTCCCAGGACACGAGACTCCGGTCCGAAAGGTCTACTATTGCCTCAAACGATTCCCGGCCCTGCCTGACTAACGCATAGGCCGATCGAGGTATGCGATCACCAGGCGACCATTGCCGAACGAGAGCCTTCGCCGGTTCCTTGAGATTCACCATGGAAAATCGGGTTTTGGAATCGAGATGTCCGACCTCGCGAAGAACTTCTAGGACTGTCCAATATTCCTGCCAGGTAAGGGGGTCAAGCGGATGCCTGGAATCCTGTGCGTGCATTGGAGCTGACCAGAACAGACCTGACAAAACGATAAACGCTGCGATCTTTTGCATGATGTTCTCCCTTTTTATGAATTGATCCAACCACTCGGCGTTGACGGGGCGCGGTTTGCTCTCTAATCGCTGGATAACAGGAAATATGGATTACCATGGGCACATGAGACATGACATTTCTCACATATTCCTGTCACAACTAACTGCCTTTTGATTGTTTTATCCTCCAAATTCCTAATGTTAACACCGGAATAACATATATGACCCACCATACCCAGGTAATGGTTCCGTATCCTTTCGCAATCAATCCTGTCAGTCCGACAGCGTTTGCAATGTAAGTCGCCACAATCAAGAGGCCGAGGGCCATCCCAAGCCGAAATGATCTGGGCATCTCTGAACCTTGTTCATGATATGCGCCTGCAATGCGTTCATTAAAACCATGTGTCAGACCTATACCTGTCTCGACAAATGTTCCCAGTAGGACAAATTGGAAAACAGCTTGAAAAACAGGGGACCCTAATTGGCTTAATATGAAATTGGCTGGGATCACTTCAAATACGATCTCCGGATATTGGCTGAGTAGGGCCGTATAGATGAGAAAGGCCGGTACCATACCGATGGCTCCCGCGAGGGTGCCGGAGATAAATGCTTCTCTCCGACTCTGTATATACCTAATGGAGAAAAGTAGTGCCGGTATACCGCCTAAATTATAGGCTGCGTATTTCACGCCTCCTAAAAACCATTGTGAATCTTCTTTGTACAGGATCACCATGTCTTTTATCGTATCACCAAAGACAATCCAGCAGGCAAGTGCCAAAATGATATAAACTGCATAAAGAAGAAAAGACCAAACAGAAAGAACTTTTATAATAAGGGCACTACCATAAAAAACGAAAAATCCAACTAGCCCCATCATTACGATAGTGCCCATAATTTCCGGCAAACCCGTTAATTCGTGCGTTAATTTACCGGAAGCCGATCCTATTACGGAAATGGTGAGAATCAAACCCAGAACATATGTAATTTCGTAAACAATCCACCATTTACCTAAAAAACTATTCAAAAAAGAACGGTAGTCATAGTTTTTTCCCATTCGTGCCAATTCAAAAGTAATCGCCATGACTGTGCTCCAGATCAGCATGGCTAAGATCATACCGAAATATCCCCCAAGAGGTCCCTCAATCAAGAAAAATTCTACCAGCTCACGACCGGTCCCATATCCTCCGCCGATGACAACGGATTGAAATATGAAACCTGGCAAAAGGTATTTTTTGAAAAAGGTCATGGTGGCTTCGTTTCTAGCTCTGTGAAATTCACACTAATGGTTCAAGGCTACTCCATCAATCATGGTCAATTCCCAGTGGCGCATCCTGTACCACTTAACTTATTCCGCATGTCGAACCTTGTTTGATATCGGTATTCTGGCGCAGGGACTATCCGCGATCCCTTAGAGGACCGGTGCACGGAGAATTCAGCATGTGCTTGGGGCAGTAATCTGGTAATGGATAGAAGATATACTTCAGCGATGACTTCCGTCTTGTTGGCCGTGCAAACGGCAGCGCTTACAACACGGTTCAAATACACACCGCTGGCAACACCTACCCACTCCCGGCCCGTACCTTTCCGCCCTGCCTCACAAAGGCCCGGTGGCTGTGAGTAGCGTGGCTGCGTCAACCTGACTTCCGTGCTCACTGTCGTCGGCTGAGCCACATATTTACGTCGAAGGCATTTAGGTCAGCAAAGCGCATCATTTCTGTTATTGCGATGATGGTGTCGGTTGCAGTGGCTTCGCTGGTAAGTGGAAGAGGGTGTTGCTTGGTCTGTTCAGTGCGGGCCGCATACAGCTTTATGGCTGCTGTCACAGCACGCGCAAGGTCCTCATCAGACGGACTGTTTGTTGTCTGGTCATGTCGTGCTTCATTCATCACAGTGACGAATGCATTCACTACGCCAGCTGCTGACGGGTTTTGTTCGGAAACCTTTTGATCTACCATCGGCACGTCCTTGGTTGAAGAAGTGCGGAACACGGATATTTACTAAAATAGGACATAACTATGGGGTTGCACGGCTCTTGTTTGGCAGTGTTACATAAACTTCTCCCTTTTCGGTCCTCACCGCCACGGGTCGAAGCCGATATTTGCCGATGGCAACGTGGACTCCCGTCCGGATGTCAAATTCAAAACCATGCCACGGGCAGATAACGTTTAGTTGGTTTCGTGCAAAGACACGCCCTGAACTTTTCTTGTCTTCTGCAACGTCTTCAAGCACTCGTGGAAGAATCTTACCCTGACATGCCGGGCCGCCCAGATGCGGACACTTGTTTTCATAGGCATAAAATGCGCCGTCCAGTTGAAATATCCCGACTTGAATTCCTGCTATTTCAATAACACGCCGTCCCGGGTCCTCGAAACTGGCGACTTGTCCAATATTGATTTCAGTCATGGTCCTACATCCTCCTCACCACGATGCGCCCTGTCGCAGGTTCGGTCTCAAACGACTAGACCTATTCATCGGAGTCCACCTTGCTGTCGCACGCATCAACCGCTCTTGAAGCAGGTGTATGAATCCCTTCCGGCTAAGGCCGTACGCGTTTGACAGGAAGGTCGAAAAGTTTAGCGGCATTCAGTCCGAGTATGTTCCTTTTCGCCTCATTGGACAGAAAGGGAAGGGTGGTAATCGTGTGCGGTGGATTAAAGTCCCAGTGCGGCCAATCCGATGCAAAAAGAAGCTGGGTTTCAGCATTCATCATGTCCATCGTGACTTTAAGGGCGTCCGGATGAACTTGCTCCATGGGCTGGCTAGAGAAATACATCTCTTTCATGTATTCGCTGGGTAGTTTTTTTAGCCCCGGTGCTTCATTCTGCCTCATCAAAAATTCATGATCGAGCCGTTGCATGAGATAGGGAATCCATGCCAGGCCACTTTCCACCCAGACAGTCCTGAGTTTTGGAAAACGTTCAGGAATTGCATTGACGATCCAGTTTGTCATGTGGATCAGGTTATAGTGCACGAACGAAAGAGCATGCATGGAAATGAAGCGATTGAGCATATGGAACGAAGCATCATTCCAATTGGGTCCGGCGTGGAAAACGAGGGGTTTGCCGGTTTCTTCAATCATGGCATAGAGACGCATGTAGGAAGGGCTATGAATAGGCACATGCCGCACGGAAGTAACAGTAAATCCAATGACACCTGGCACACTGGCGAATTCTTTTACTAGTTTTTCGCATTCTTCCGGAGAATTGAAGGGCAGATAAATCAGTCCGAGAATTCGTTTTTCCTCCGGTAGGATGGTATCGCGCAGCCATCGATTGTAGGCACGGGCCAGGTACAATTCTGCGCCGTCTACCGGACTCAATCCCAATAGGAGCATCGCCGTGGGAAATATGACTTGATAATCCACCCCCATGGTGTCCATAGTCCGGCGTACGATCTGAACAAATCTATGGCCGGCGGTGTCTGGGTCATCGGTGGGTTCACGCGGTCCGGTTTGGTGGGGGACTCGGCCGGCCATAGACTGAAAGTTCTGCCCCGGTGCAAGATTACTCAACGGCATGCCGGATCCACCTTTGAGCATGGCCTGGGCCGTCTGTTTAAGGACATCATTTTCAAGCAGATCAATAATCTCAGGCCAGAATTGCGCTTCCTGAAGGTGGGCGTCAATATCGACGATCAACTCGTACGTTTCATGGCGTTTTGCGAATTCGGCCGCGTGGGACAAGTAGTCGCGCGTGTCGGTCGCAGCAGTGATTTCCGGCAGATCGCGAATTGTCGGCCGAGCGTCATCATCCATTGAACATTCTCCCCAACTTCATGCTGTTCTGTTAAAAAAAAACTTGCCACGATTTCAAGCTGCTATGAAACACAGGTCCTGATAGGCTTGGTTTTTTTCAAGAGAAGATTTAATGCTAATATAACCGATAGAAATATTTAGGCAAGTTTGCAAACCACCGGGTAGGTCTGGCACCGGGCGGGATTGTCTGTGTAGTTAGTAGGACAGGAATGAACTGAACCTAAATCCGGGCGGACACCGGCCAGAACAGGGGGGCGAAAAATAGAAATAAAGAGATGCCGAAGGAAATTGCCAGATCACATTTAGGAGAGAAGGCAATGGGCATGCAGGATCGTATGTTACCAACGGATGTAAATCGTACCGGGTATGAATTGGTTTGATCCAGATCCATGTATGTGCAGGAGGACAGGATGTTCATACCTATGGATGATCAGAATACGAGGTCTCGTCGGGAACACCGGTAAGGCGAACACCATTCCTGCTCGTTCATAGGGTCGAAGCGGGTGTATTTCGAGCTGCCTATATGGCGTATGTACGGAGATACCCGGATGCAAAAGAGCCCATCGGAATTTACATCGTCCTCGGCCTGAATATGGTGCTAAGCCCGGCCTTCCTCTAACGGGCGCAGATCCCGCATGGGATTTTTCCTACCCAGCCCTTTGTTATAAAGATAAAAGAGAAGTGTAAAGGAGATCACCGCCGTATTCAGATCAAATACGATCGTTACCACCGTGGTGCCGATGATCATGAGTAATTCAAGATTGGCTACCAAAATCGGGGCATCGTCCTGCCGTGAAAAGAACGCCTGCAAGACTGTTTTTCTTGCCCCGAACAACTCCTTCATGTACAACCGAAGCGGTGTCCAGTCGAACACATCGTATCCCACTTTTATCAACACTCCGGCGAACACCGCCTGGGGAATCAGGCTGATGGCATTTTGAAAAAGAAGGATTTCAACCAGCACGAAGATCCCAACCAGGATCCCTGCGAGCCGCATGGTGGCCTTTTCTTTGATGATCAGCACCGAACGGATGGTGGCCTGCGCGCCCGGAAGACCGCCGACGATGCCGACAAAAACGGCGGCCACACCCTGGGCCATTAATTCCTTGTTTGCCTTTGTTTTTTCATGTGTAAGCTTGTCGACCACCAGAGAAGTAAGTAAGGTGTCCAGATAGGCCAGGAACGTCAGCTGGAGGGCAAAGGGGAAGGCCAGCCACAGAATGGTGCTGCTAAAGTCCTGCGGTATCTGTGACGCCACCAGATTGGTGATATCCTGGAAACTGTTGATCGATGCCGAGAGAGACACCATCTGGATATCGAATCCAAGCAAATGGGTCGCGGACGCTCCAATGAAGATAGTCAGGAGCGTAGGTGAGAACAAACTGGCGAACCTCGGCACGAAGCGGCGGAATGTGGCCGGCAGCAGGAACAGCAGTACCAGGCAAAACAGCGTGATGCCGAGATTTTTCGCCAACTCTCCTCCGAATGCCTCTTTACCTCCGATCCCGAACAGCTTGTAGATTTGATCGAGCCAGATGAGCACCGCGATGCCGTTCATGAAGCCGGATATGACTACATTCGGGACGAACGAGATGTATTTCCCGAGACGTAGAACGGCTGCCAGCAGTAACAGCGCGGCCGTCATAAGGATGGTGATGTTGATGAAATGATCCACATTCAATCCGGGATATCCCTCTACGGCCGACTGTGCCGCCACCACTATAGCTACTGTCACAGCCGTCATGGGCGCGGTGGGGCCGGAGCACTGGACCCTGGTGCCGCCCAGAAGGGAAGTGATCAATGCGATGAGACCAGCAGAAAGCATACCCGCGAAAGCGCCCCTGCCGGAGAGGATGCCGAACGCGGCACCTAGGCTGATGGCAACGAAGCTCACGCTGAGGGCCGCTATTATGTTTTGAGTGAATTCGTTGGAATTTTGCTTCTCCAATGCGTTCAATTTTTATCTCCTATTCATTCTAGTCTGATTCATGAGAATCCGTCATCATTCCTTTCAAATGCTACACTAATGTGTGGCTGATTTTCCAAAAAAATATATAATAAATGTCATTACTAATCGAGATCAAGAAAAAATCAGTTTAAAATTATGGTTTAATTCTAAACTGATTATTGTAACGTTTATCGGTAAAATTTCACTAAAAATATAGTTTAGCAAATTCAATATCCACTTTTTTCCATGCAATTGTCGAAGAGGAAATTGAATTGACGATATAATGGGGTAAACGGCATTGGGAGAGAAAATCATTGAAGACCGACTGCAACCCAATATTGTCAACCAGAGAATCAATTTAATATCGACCTGGCCAGATGCAATTAACAGGAACAAGAGCGGGTGCTGTTTAGGGCCGGAGGTGCAGGGAGGTTACGTCGCGGAGACTCGCAGCTGCTCAGAATCGCAACTGCGCGAACTTGCGGCGTAGCACGTGCTAGAGTCTGCCCGCCTCGAGGTAGAGCAGGCCGAGGAGGATCCCGATGGCTCACATCACAAAGAGGCCGAAGGATTCGAGTGTGAGTGGGCGGAGACCATGGGCGTGGATTATGCCAGCTGCACAGGGGCGTTGATGTGCGCCTATCTAGCACTCAGTATGGGACCGGGGGATTAAGTCATCATTCCGGGGTTTACGAATATGGCCACGTCAACGCCGCCGCTGACTATGGGCGTCAGTCCGGTGATCGGGGATGTGGACCGACGGGTGGCGCTTGGGGAGCATCGGAGACTTGGGTGTGTTCAGTTTAACCAGTATAAACTCATCACCAGCGGTTCTGGACTACCTGTTTCCCGGTGTCCCTACGGCCCGGTCGTTCAAAGACCGGGTGTTCGGACCCCTGGAACATCTCCCGCCTGTCGTAGGCGTTCCGTGCGGCATACCAACCGACAGTGAAAAGCGTGTGTACACCGGTTGGGACATCATTCTTGAAAAACGGGGGCTACAGCGCTGAGACCAATCCGTTCCGGCATCCGGCCAATGCGGATTCGAAGGTGGTGTACAGCCGCCATATGCTGCCCGGGACGCTCGACATCCTGGGGCGCACCGTCAAGGTGCCTATCAAACCGGACTGGACCAATGAGCAGGCGGATACGCTTGTTTCCGCAATCCGTGCGCCGCTGCGGGATAAGGAGACGTTCGCTGGAACCGCAGATCATCTGGAAATTTACAACAAGAACGGTTATGTAATCCTGGAGGATGTCATCCCTCCTGCAATACCGCCGTCGGTTCAAGAAGCATGCGAGGACGTAATCGTCAGGACCCTGGACACCGGGCACGCTGAGCGGGAGGACGCTACCGGATTCATGAAACAATATCGCTTTCAGAATCCACATCGCCCCGAACTGGTCGCCCTCAGCCTTGCTTTCATCGGTGCTGCCGCTTTTTGTTATGCAGGCGGATTAGGACTATCATGGTATCTGAGTCGCGATTCGTATGGCTGGGGAAAAGACTCGGTAAAGGAACGCTTGGTCTGGGAGCACCTCGTGTGGCCCTGTACGCAGGTGCTCCCAGCATTGCAGGATGACGCTGCTTCTGGATGGTGTCGGGATCACTTAACCGTCCCAACACAGTTGAAGAGGAATAGCGTTTTGAGAATGGCGGGACGGGCTGGGAAGAACACTTTTCCTGTGCCATACAGCTGAAGTTCAGGGCCGGTTCTGCCGCTCCGTTCGATGTGCGCGCCATCCACCGGGGCTTGAAATCTCCGGAACCTACACGACTCCCTGTACCGAAATCCGCGATACCTCGTCGGATTACCTGCCGACCTGCGGTGCGCAGTGGAAACTACATGTGCCGTGATTGCCGAAAAGTGATATCAGATTGATTCTGTTACAGACCAGTTGCATCCACCTGTAACGCATCAACAGCGTTATCCTGTTCGTCTCGGTATACCCGGCGCCGCTGGTGATGCGGCACCCGCTGGGCCGGAAATCTTACTCCGCCTGGCCGAACGGGATAGATATTCTCAACGTAATATTTCTGCCTGGATCATCGATGAAATATCGGTATCGATTGAGATAATCCCGATATTTTGTGTTCAAAAGATTATGCACACCCAGCTGTGTACGAATGGGATTCGTGCCGGCTGAAAAAACCACTGCATAATACAGGTCCACCAGTTGATACCCGCGCGGCGGCTCCACAAAATCAGCGCCCTGTGGGAAGCGGGTCTGCTTCCGAACGAGGCTGACATCCAGATCTAGGCCGTGATCGGTAATACGTCCTATTTCCGGGAACCGGACCTTGCCGCCCAGGGTGAACCGGGGCGGTGTGATCAGGAAGACAGGCTCATTCGTATCGAGATTTTGGCCTTGCACGATGGAAGCGGAGCCATGGACGGCAAGGTACTCGTTTACATCATACTCCAGATGCCCGTCGAATCCTGTAAACCGGGCATCGGCTTGGAGATAACTGAAAACCGGAAAGGCACCGCGGATCGTGAGCGCCAACCGTTTTTCCGGATACAGGTTGATGAAGTTGTTGAAGAGTGTGTTGTACCCGCTGAATTCCGCGTGTATCCGATCGTTCTGATACAGAAGGGTCAAATCCGTGTTGATGCTGGTCTCGCTTTTTAGATTCGAATCTCCCTGTTCGATCTGGGCCGCACCGTGATGTACGCCGCTGCTGAACAACTCGTTCACGCTGGGTGGCCGCCAGGCCTGCCCGACGTTGACGGATATGGAAAATTCGGACGTGGCCTGATAAGTCGCTCCCAGAGCTCCGGACAGGTTGTTATAGGTCTGCACCCCACCCGCCACATTGTGCCTCGCATTGGCCCCAATATCCTGCCAGCGGTAATCGTAACGGACGCCCCCTTGGAAGATCCACCGATCCCCCGTCCATTGTTCATAACCAAACACACCGGTGGTATACGCCAGAAAATCCGGAATCAGAAATCCGCTGCTGAACCGCGTGTTCTCCTGGCGTTGCAGACTGAAACCCGCCGTTCCGATCAGGCGAGCGGTTGATGCGTGTTGAAAAATGATTTCGCCACTCTGGGACAGCAAGCCCAGATCGAAACCGGGTTTGACCGGGTCGTGTGCGTCGAACTCCTTACGCCGGTTGTACTGTTGAGCATAATTTATTTCCAGCGTACCAGCGCCTGCGAAACGATACCGGGAACGGAGTGAGAAGAGGTCGTGCCGGATGACCTGTTTGGGGGAGTTGATGTCGTACGTAAAGCTGCCCACGCTGGTGGGCAGTCCACGTTCGATGGCAGCCAGCAGATTGGTGGTGTTGCCAATGTGTGAGTCGGCATAGATGCCTAACTCGGTTCCGAAGTGACTGTAGTACGCTTCGATTCCGGCCGTTTCCCGGTTGAGACCCAGGGCGAACGACCAGTTGCGTTCGTCGAATCCCGTATTTTTGAGAAAATGGGACGGTGTCTTCGCAGCACCCGCACGACGGAAGCTGCCCTGCGCCCGCCAGCCAAGACCGCGTATACGTTTCATGCCGCCCTCCAGCATTAGAGAGGAGGCCCCCTGCCGGTTGTTGGAGAATCCGTTGATCGACAGATTGCCGCTGGAGCCAGAATCTCTGCGCAGTTCCAGGGGAAGAATCCGGATGACCCCGCCAATGGCGCCAGCGCCGTACTGTACGCTCGCCGCACCCTTCAGCACTTCGATACGCGCCGGGGCAAACGGATCGATCTCAGGTGCATGGTCGCTGCCCCACTGCTGGCCTTCGTGTGCCACATCCGCGTTGAGGATCAGCACCCGCTGACTATGGAGTCCCCGCAACACTGGCTTGGCGACGGCCGGCCCCGTCGAGAGTGTCGTAACACCGGGCACCGACTCCAGTGTTTCTCCCAGAGTCTGTCCCCGGTTTTCATCCAACTCCTGCGCGCCCAGTACCACCACCGACTGGGTGGCTGAGGGTAATTCCTTTTCACCGGCGACCGTCAAGACGTTCGCTTCCAGGGGCTGGACTTCCATACGAATTTCCAGAGATGCCATGCCGGCGGATACCGTGACCATCCTGATCATCTGCCGGTAGCCGATGAAGGTGAAGCGCACTTCATAGGTCCCATCCGGAAAATTTTCGAACTGAAAACCACCATTCTTATTGGTGTGTAGTCCTATATTTCGGGATGGAATCTGTACGTTCACGTTTGGCATGGGCTGCCCTAATTCATCCAGTACCTTGCCGGTCAGTGTGACGGCCGATGCGGTATCCGGCAGGACAAGGGCTATAGACAAGCATAGGGACAACAGCTTTATGCCGTTAATCATGGCATGTAATTCGGGCATGTGAATCATTGAGACCAGCCTCGGTGATTTTGAGCCAAAAACGGATCTGGATTCATCGTCCGGTCGTTCGCATATATATATTCTAAGGCATCACCTTCACCGGAAACACCACTTCGATGTCTGTTTCATTACTGCGGTTGGTACCATCCTTCGACACATCATCATAATGGTCAAGTGCTACCGTAAATGTGCCTGCTGTTACACCAGCTGTGGCCACAAGCTGGAATGTCACACCCACCTTGTGGTCCGTCCCGGTCTGGTCGGTGACGTAGTCGGACTCGACGTCCGTAAGAATTACGGCAGCTGAAGAAAAACCACTACCTCCGGTGTACCAGAACATGTGTTCTTCCGCTTCTTCCCTGACCTCAGTGGTGATATCCTCGGCAGGCGTCGCAGCCTCGTTCAGAATCTGAACCACGCCAGAGTACGTGCTGCCGTTTTTCACCGTGAGGGTGTCAACGGTTCCGTCTGCGCCGCCGGAGCCGTCCAGATCCTGAAACTGAACCACTATGGCCGTGCTCGCACCCGCTTCCGTCAGTGTGACCTTCAACGTAGTGATCAGCTCCTCTTCTCCAGGTCCGCTGGAACCGGCGGGATTGCCGTCGCCACAGGAAAATCCGAGAAAGGCAGCCGTGAGGGCGGCTGACATCCATGTTATGGAACGTATCCGATTCACTACAAACTCCTATTTTTTATCTAACATTTGTATGGATTCCGGGATCCACATTCTTTAGGGATTACTGTGCCTGAACAAGTAATGTGTATCGCAACATGATAGGGCTGGTTGGGATGTCATCCACCATCAAGCCACATTGCGAGTGGTACATAATTCTGGTATGGGAATCGCAAGTTTTTGATCGGAATGCTGGAACAACGCTACATTTCCGATGACAGAGAGGTGGGCATACCGATCAGGTCGGATCAACAGGGGGGCGCCCGATTATGGAGGATGGCGTCAGGCGTTAGAGAAAACAGCAAGAAAGGAGAGGAACGTACCTGGTCGATCAAAACATGTTCTGTGTTGATGACCTTTTGGTTTTTCGCTGGTGAGGCTGTAAAATGCGTTGTATGGCATCCCTGGCAATGCTCTTCATGGCCGGGAACCGTCTTGTCAGTATGACAATGCTCTACCACTGCTCCGGCAGCTAGAAGCGTGTACACCAGCACGCTTAAAAAAACAATAGATTTTTTAACAGGATAGTGGTCCATCAGGGCTCCGAAAAAACTTATCGGAATGTATCTGTCGTTGAATTCACAGTGATTGGCCACTTACACACGGAAACAATTATGAATATTAGCGAATCTCTTTCACCCTGTCAAGATGTAAAAACGAGTTGGGGTTTCCTGTGGGGCCAACCGTCACCATGATGTCTGTCCACTATTTCTAAAAACCTCTAGTCCGGCACTACACTACCAGGCACCTTAAGGACAATTATAGAAAATAAGGCAGTGCCGATATCAAAACTAAATTCTTGGTTCAGAAGACAGGGGGAGGTGCAATGGCAATCGGTTGATTTTAACAATAAATACGACGTGGAATTGATGCCCGCGTGTCGATTCCACTACCACCATGCCAGAGGGTTCGTATTCGGCGAGACCGCC
>CAYYIS010000024.1:0-71621 GCA_964470965.1 uncultured Gemmatimonadota bacterium
AACAGCAGGAACAAGATCAGCAACAGCAGGAACAAGATCAGCAACAGCAGGAACAAGATCAGCAACAGCAGGAACAGCAGCAGCCGGAACCAGGAGAAATGTCGAAGGAAGAAGCAGAGCGGTTACTGAACGCTCTCAATCAGGACGAGCAAGAACTTCAAAAACAGCTTCGGAAACAATCGGAAGTGAAACAGAAGAAACCCAAAAAAGACTGGTGAGGCATGGTGACAAATTCCCAGTCTCCTTCTTACGTTGGAATCGACTATGGTAGTTATGAAATTCGGTGGCACGTCCGTCGGTAGTGTGGACGCCATAAACAATGTTGCCAAAATCGTTCAATCGCGTCACGATCTCCAACCGATTGTGGTCGTGTCCGCCATGAGCGGAATGACGGACGTACTTGTCCAGATGGCGAAAGCGTCGTATCAGGGTGCGTTCCCAAAATCTCTGATCGAAGAAGCAAAAGGCCGGCATATCGATACCGCGGAGACACTCCTGGATACTTCGGAAAGCAATAGGTTAGTGACCATGTTCCGATCCATGTTCGAGGAATTGGAGAATATCTGCAGAGGTATCGCCCTTCTACAGGAATTAACACCGCGAACGAAGGACCTGATCAGCTCATTCGGCGAACGCCTTTCCGCACCGCTGGTCGCAGCGGCACTCCGGCATCTTGGTATCGCTGCCGAGGCGTTTGATGCACGGCAGTACATCAAGACCAACGAACGCTATACCGAGGCGGAAGTCGAATTTGATGAAACCAACCGGCTGATCTCCAATGCGTTGATCCCAGCGGTGGAATCCGGCACCGTACCGGTGGTTACTGGATTCGTAGGTTCCACACCGGAGGGCGTGACAACCACGCTCGGGCGAGGCGCTTCCGACTACACCGCTTCGATCGTCGCCAGCGCTGTCCATGCGGCGGAAATCTGGATCTGGACCGATGTCGACGGCGCTATGTCTGCGGACCCGCGTATCGTGAACGAAGCGCGGGTGATCGAGAAAATCACCTATCACGAAGCTGCCGAGATGTCCTACTTCGGGGCCAAGGTTCTTCATCCTAAAACCATGCTGCCGGCCGTGAGGGACAGGATACCGATCCGAATCAAGAATACGTTCAACCCCGACAGGACCGGTACACTCATCTCCGACAAGACCGTCTATTCAGCCACCGGGGTAAAGACGGTCACCAGTATTGACTTGCTCTGCCTGGTCACGATCGAGGGCAGCGGACTGATCGGCCTTACGGACACACCGGCCCGTGTCTTTCAGACGACTGCCGCCCAGCGGGTCAACATCATCATGATCACCCAGGCGTCGTCGGAACACGATATCTGTATACTGATGGATGAAAAAGATCGGGAATCTGTGGTCTCTTCCCTTCAGGAAGAATTCCGGCACGAATTGGAGCGGGGTGTGATAGACGGCGTAACGGCTCAGCCTAACGTGGCGGTAGTGGCGGTAGTCGGGGAGGGCATGAAAGGTACGCCGGGGATCGCAGCCCGGACGTTTGGAATCCTGGGGGATCATCAGATAAACATCATCGCGATTGCCCAGGGGTCATCGGAACTTAACATCTCCTTCGTCGTAGGCCACGACGACTTGGAGAAGACAGTCCGGCTCGTTCATAACGCATTCGATCTGGACACGGAATAGCGGTAGTCGGACGGAACGGTCAGAGGAATCAGTGGAAACTACCTATCTGTTTCAGTATGGAAAAGGTAACATCGGCGGAACATTGATCAGACAGATCGTCCGTCACGGCGACGCACTGGCAGCACAGCACGGTATCAAACTGGAATACATTGGCTTCTGCGGCCAGGCGCAGGTGGCACTCAGCCCGGGGGGACTCAACAGTGCGCTGACCGGCGGGGACGCCGTCAGAACAGTGCTCGCAGAACACGAGGATAGCAGGGCATATGACAGCACTGCCGAATTACTCGAAGAGGCCATTCGGCTCAGCAGGTCAAATCTATGCGTGATCGACAGTACGTCAGGGGATTTGACGGACATCCACTTAGGCTGCCTTCGCCAGGGAATTCCGGTAATAACCGCTAATAAGAAACCGGTCTCGGATGAGTTCACGGCATATGAAGAAATTCAACGCCTTGGAAGGCGGGAAAGGAAACTCTACTGGTACGAAACAACGGTCGGCGCTGGCTTACCTGTGATCAGCACCTTGCAGGACCTGGTGGTCACGGGAGACATAGTCCTGGAAATATCAGGTTGCCTGAGCGGCACATTGGGGTATATTTGTTCCCAGCTGGATACTGGACGGCCGTTTTCGGAAATCGTGACCGATGCCCGTAATCAGGGGTTGACCGAGCCCGATCCAAGGGATGATCTGAACGGTATGGATGTAGCTCGGAAGGCTCTCATCCTGGCCAGAGAAATCGGCTGTAAGGTCAACATGGCAGATGTGTACGTGGAGAGTATGATCTCGGAATCGCTTGAAAAGGCGGAATCGGTCGAAGTATTCATGGATCGTCTCGACAGAGAAGATGAAACTTATCGGAAACGGGCAGAAAAGGGTAGTGAGAAAGGTGAAGTATTGCGGTACATGGCTGTCATCAAAGACGGACACTGTGACGTGCGGCTTCGCAGCGTGCCCAAGGATAGCCCAGCCGGAAGTCTGTCGGGACCGGAAAACCTGGTGGTCTACAGAACCGGCCGGTATTCCGAAAACCCGCTTGTGATCCAGGGGCCGGGAGCAGGACCGGATGTTACCGCCGCCGGTATGTTCGGGGATCTAATCAAGGCCGTGAGCGCAAACAAGAAATAGCACAACAAAAGGAAAAATGATGTCTGAAAAAGTACAGGTCGGTATACTTGGGGCCACGGGAGCCGTCGGGCAGCGTTTTATTCAGCTCCTTGACGATCATCCGTGGTTTAAGGTAACCGCCGTAGCAGCATCGGAGAGGTCTGCAGGAAAACCCTATCATGAAGCCGCCACATGGCGGATGGACAGTCCCTTGCCGACGGAAGTCGGCCGACTGACCGTACAGCTGTGCGAACCAAACCTACCGTGCGACCTGGTTTTTTCCGGCCTGGATTCAAATGTGGCGGGACCGGTGGAAGCCGCGTTCGCCCGGAACGGGTACCCTGTCATCAGCAACTCAAAGAATCACAGAATGGACGATGATGTGCCACTATTGATACCGGAAGTCAATCCGGAACATACTGCCATCATTCCACATCAACGTGAGAACCGGGGATACGACAGCGGTTTCATAGCAACCAACCCCAACTGTTCCACGATCGGCCTGACCATGGCGTTAAAACCGCTCAGGGACCGCTTCGGCCTGGAACAGGTGTCAGTCACCACCCTGCAGGCACTCTCCGGTGCCGGGTATCCGGGTGTTTCTTCGCTCGATATCCTGGACAACGTCCTTCCTTTTATCGGGGAAGAAGAGGAGAAGATGGAACAGGAGCCGCTTAAACTGCTGGGCGACTGTGATGGACTGTCGATCACACCCGCGTCTATCTCGATCAGTGCGCAGTGCAACCGGGTGCATGTCCACGACGGCCACCTGGAGTGTGTCTCCGTAGCGCTCCGGGAAGCTGTCGATACGGAGGCGCTGGCAGATGTGTATCGGGATTTTACAGGGCTTCCCCAGGAAATGGGTCTTCCGTTCGCTCCGAAACAGCCGATTGTAGTCCGGGACGAGCCGGATCGACCGCAACCGCGGCTCGATCGAGATACTGAGGCCGGTATGTCGGTGGTAGTCGGCCGTATTCGTCCCTGTAAAGTACTGGATTTCAAGATGCTGGTTCTGGTTCACAACACTATCCGCGGCGCTGCAGGCACTGCCATTTTGAACGGAGAGCTGTTGAAGGAACAGGGCTATTTTTGAGGTGTGCTATGGGTAAGCTTACCTTTCCAATATGGATCCTGCTGACGGTCAGCATGCTGTGCGTCAGAACACAGGCTATTGCCCAGGAATTCACGTTCGATGCCAGCGTCGATGAAACGCAGATCGGCCTTAATCAGGATCTTACGCTCCAGCTCACCATTTCGGGTAACGATATAGACAGCGTCCCCGAGCCGAATCTGCCGGAACTCCCGGATTTTCTGATAATGGGCCGTACCTCATCCACCTCATCAAACATCAGTATAATTAACGGAAAAATCACCTCTTCACGCACGATTCAATACATCCACCGCCTGCGTCCACGAAACACGGGACAGCTAACGATCGATGCCGCTACCATCAATCATAACGGACACATTTATCGGACCAGGCCGATCAGGATCGATGTATCGGATAGTGCGCCCGCACCGTCCGCTAATTCTCCAACGAATCCGCGTGGTCTTCCACCCGGTTCGGTCCCGTCCACGCCTGACGAGGCAACTATGGGCGATGACCTGTTTCTAAGATCTCATGTCAGCGGACGCCAGGTGTACATCGGTGAGCAGGTCACCATTACATACAAGCTCTATACCAGGGTGGGATTATCCAACGTCCAATACGACCAGCTGCCGTCCTATACAGGGTTTCTGGCGGAAGAATTTTTCACGGCGCAGCGACTGGAATACGATCAGGAAATACTGAACGGCAAGCGTTACAATACGGTTGTGATAAAACGGGTCTCCCTGTTGCCGTCGATAGCGGGAAAGCATGAAATCGATCCTTATTCCGTATTCTGCCATGTGCCTGTAAACAGACGGCGCAGCCGGTTGGACAGTTTTTTCGATGATCCGTTTGCCGATTCGTTTTTTTCCCGCAGTCAGCCTATCACCTTGAGGACCCAACCCCTGTCGATCGAGGTGGCGCCATTACCTGCGGAAGGCAGACCGAAGCAATTCAGCGGCGGCGTAGGTCAATTTTCACTGAAAGGTTCCATCGATGAACCGAATGCCACTGTAAACCAGCCGTTCACGCTGACAGTAAAACTCAGCGGAGAAGGAAACCTGAAGACAGCGAATGAACCTGTGCTTCCGGATATTCGGGATTTTAAGCAATACGCCTCCTCCAGCGACGACAACATAGGGTTTGAGAACGGCCGGATCAGTGGAGATAAAACTTACAGATATGTGCTGATTCCCCTTCAGTCCGGTGCCCTGGAGATTGCTCCGGTCACATTCTCCTACTTCGATCCGGAGGATGAAACATACCATACAATAAAGACGGAGCCTATAGCGCTCCAAGTGGCGCCGGGTGAGGGCGGCGAGTCGTCTGTGGTTTATACCGTGCCTAAAGAGGAGGTACGCCAGCTTCGGAAGGATATACAATACATCAAGGCTAGCGGCATTACACTGGTACAACAGGGACATCAGTTATACAGATCTCCCTGGTTTTTCATCCTGAACGCATTGCCTATCGCGGCGCTTGTGGGTGTTTTTCTTTACAAAACCCACTCAGCGCGTTTACGCCAGGACGTGGGCTATGCCCGTTGGCGTCGTGCCCACGGCAAAACGCGTCGTGCGCTCCTGGCCGCGGAACAGGCTCTCCAGAAAGAATCGTTCGATGGGGCGTACACACACATCGCCTCCGCCTTACAGCAGTACATCGGTGACAAATTCAACGTTTCCACCGCGGGTCTGACATCACAACAGGTAATCGACCTGTTACATGAGAAAAAAATCGAACCGGAGACCATAGACCAACTGAAACACAACCTGGAAGCCTGTGATATGGCTCGGTTTGCACCGACCATGCTGACGCCGGAGAGTACCCGCTCGGTACTCGATTCGGCCAAACGGGTTATCGACACCCTTGAACAACGGCTTGTGAAAAGGTCATGAGGCCGATAATACACGCCATTTCTCGCGCCTGTGTGCCGCACAGTATCGGTTTGCTGATTTTAACAGCTGTGATTGTCAGCTGCGGCGGAGACATCCAGGACGAAAAAATAACGGAACTCTATCGGCAGGGAAATGCATTTTACGAAAGGGAGCAATACCCAGAAGCCAGCCGCACGTATGAACGTATTGTGCAACAGGGATTTCACAACGGATTCGTCTTTTACAACCTCGGCAACGCGCATTTCAAGCAGAACCAGATCGGTCGGGCTATCCTGGCGTACGAGCGGGCGGCCCGCCTGATGCCCCGCGACCGGGACCTGAAGGCAAACCTGGAGATCGCCAACCTGCGTACCGTCGATCGCCTCGAAAATACCGATCCGTGGGTGGGATATCGTCTGCTGCGGTCTGTGACGGTGAACGAGGTCACCGCAGCGACCTCCCTTTCAGGTAGTCTTCTGTTTGTTATAGGAATCCTGTTTGTGCTGACAGACGGCAATACATTCCGCCGCCGGCTGTTTCAGATAGGTATTATCGTGGGCACCCTTTTCGTTCTGTGCAGTGGTACGGCCGCGATCCGGGTCTACGATGAAGGTCGGGTCGAAGCCATTATCCTCTCCAGAGAATGTGAGGCTCGAAGTGGACCGGCCAATGGTGAAGAACTGTTGTTTTCACTCCACGAAGGCACGAAAGTTACTGTCGTGGAGGAACGGGGGAGCTGGAAGCGGATCGCTCTGCCAGACGGCAACGAAGGATGGGTAGATGAGGAATCTTTGGAAGAGATATAAGGACGGGCATCTCTTATTTTACGTCAAATCCCAGTTCGGAAATGGTTTCTTTGACACGTGCCAGATCCAGTGTGTCGCTTTTACCGTAGCGAATCTCTACAGCTTGGTTTTTGTGGCTTGCCTTGACTTTTCGAATATGTTCCAGAGCACCGACTGACTTTTCGATGCGCTGCTCACAATGACTGCAAGACATGCCTTCTACAGTGAGTACCTGTTTTGCCGTTCGTCCGATCATGATAACCTCGTTTAAACACTCAAGACATCTGTTGACGCATACTTTCCGCAGTGTTATTATACGATACCGTGCCCCCGTCGTCAAGCCGGGGATGAATGAACGGGCAACCAACACGCCCTTATAGCCGGAATATATATGTCACGTACATTATTGCCCGTTGTTTCAGTAATCTTGTTTTTCACGCCCGGTGTATCTCAGGCCGAGCCGTACCTGGCTGTCCGGGAAGGTCTGATGTGCAGCGCCTGCCACACCAATCAGACCGGTATGGGAAAACGGAATCTGTACGGTTTAGAATATTCCCAGTCCGATATGCCAATAAAACCGACACCTTCTAACCAATCGGGCACGGTACTCGATCGGGCGCTCACTGATTTTATCGGCATTGGCGGTGACGTCCGCGTGGTCCACAACACGGGTTTTCCGGAAGTGGGGGCACAGGACATTACCAACAGTTTCCTCCTGTTTGAAGCCAATCTTTATGCAGAAATCGTCGTAAAACAGGATCGGTTGACCATTTATATGGACGAACAAGTGGCGCCCGGCGGAGCAAACAGCCGTGAACTTGTGGGCCTCCTGCAGGGATTGCCGTACGGGGGCTGGGTGAAAGTAGGCCGGATGAATTTACCGTACGGTTACCGTTTATGGGATTTCGGCTACACACGCAGTCAGACTAATCTGCTGGGACAGGATTTCGGCATTGAACTGGGCCTGGAACCCAAACACATCTCGTTTCAGGCTGCGATTTCCAACGGTGAGCAGTTTTCAACCGCGGATACCAACGACGGTAAGCAGTTAACCACGCGCCTGGCTGTAATTCACCCGAGAGGGCGGATCGGCGGTTCCCTGTCGATCAATACGCAGGATCCGGTTGTCCATGGGGTAGCCGGTGACAGGATTTTTGCGATGGCCGGTTCATTTTTTGGTTTTACCGGCGGCCCACTGACGGTACTCGGAGAAATAGACTTTATCCGTGCCTACGATATCGTACAGGGCGACTTTAAAGTTCGGTATGCCGCCTATGGTGAAGCTAACCTTCTGCTGTCCAGGGGCTTAAACGCGAAGTTAGCGTTCGACTATTTTGACCGCCGGCAAAATGGTTCTACGGCCAAACGTTTCCGGGTCGGAGTGGAACCCACCATTAACGAATACATGCAAGTACGTGTTTTCTACGATGTGAATCGACCGAGAAACTTTAACGATCCAATATTCGGCCCCAATCCCAACCAGGACCAGCTCTCGCTGGAACTTCATCTGATGTTTTAAAGGAATCCGGATGCTTACTCCTATTACTGCGCCTAATCCCTATCCGATCGATCCTGACGATCCTTCTTACTGGTCACAGGTGCGTTCACATTTCATTACGGAAACCGGACATTGCTATCTGAATAATGCCAGTCTGGGTATGCCGCCGAAGCCGGTGGTAGAGGCGGTTGCATCGGGATTCCGCCGTCTTTCTGAAAACCCTACCGGCACCAAACGTGCCCTGGGGCCCTATATCAGTGATATATTGCGTCCCGCGCTCGCTCAATATCTGGGTGCTGACACCGGGGAAATCGCACTAACCCGAAACGCCACGGAGAGCCTGTACGACATCGTTAATTGCCTCGACCTGCAGCCGGGAGACGAAATCCTCACAACCACGCAGGAACATCCCAGCACACTCAAACCGCTGAAGGTGAAAATTGAACGGCTCGGGATCACCTTCAGGCAAGTATCGATCCCGAGTCCGTTCGAGAGTGCGGATCAGATCGTTGGGCTGATGCGGGACGGTATTTCGGATCGGACGCGGGTCATGATGTTCTGCCATGTTACTCGTGGCGGCTACCTCTATCCGGTTAAACAGCTGAGTGCAATGGCGGCGGAACGGGATATCATCGTCGGAGTCGATGGCGCTCAAGCCATCGGGATGATGGACGTGGACCTGCATGATCTGGGCTGTGACATGTACGCCAATAGCCTCCACAAATGGTTTCTGGGACCCAGCGGCACCGGCTTCTTATTCGTTCGCCAGGCAGTGCAGGACAGGTTCCGCTCCCTCTATGTGTCAGACATGGATGAGATGCCTGGCGCGAGCCGCTATGAGACGCAGGGCACTTACGACCTGCCCACCAGGGCAGCGCTGGGTGCATCGCTGGATTTTCTCAATCGGATCGGCATACGTAATATCGAAAAACGCCTTCGTATGCTCTCGAACTATCTCAAAGACGGTCTGCAGAAAATTCCGCAGGTTTGCTTGTTAAGCCCGACTTCGCCTGAGACATCGTCACCCGGGTCTACCATATTCGAGATAGAAGGTATCAACCTGCCGGATTGGGTCGAATTGTTCCTCGATGAGGCAAATCTGCATGTGGACGACCACACACTGGACAATCACCGGGCCATGCGAATCTCCACGCATTATTATGTTTCCACCGAGGAGATAGACCGGTTCCTCGACAAACTGCGGGAGCTGATAGACCGGCACCCGTAGGACTCAGTCGAACACCACCACGCTGCGCGCCACCTCACCCTTATCCATAACATCGAACGCCGCGTTGATCTCCTCGAGCGGGAAGGTGCGGGTGACCAGTTCGTCCAGCTTGAGCAGATCGGTGCGGTACAGATCGAGCAGGCGAAGGAAATCGATCTGCGGCCGGGCACTACCGTACATGGAAGAGGTCACCGTTTTTTCGAAGATCAGGTCCCGGGCGTCTATCGTCACCGGCGTATCCACTGGCGCATGGCCGACCCAGACGGTCATTCCACGACGACGGGTGCATCGGATACTCTGTACGAACGGCGCTTCCACCAGTCCGATCGCCTCGAACGCATAGTGAACCCCTTTGCCGTCCGTCAATGTCAGGATGGCCTCTACCGGATCGTCCTGGGACGCATTGACGGTGTGTGTGGCGCCAAACGTCCTGGCCCGGTCCAGTTTGGTATCCAGCAGATCGACTACGATGATTGTGGTCGCGCCTGCCAGCACCGCCCCCTGAATGCAATTCAAACCGACACCGCCCGCACCGAATATGGCCACACTGCTTCCCGGCGTCACGCTTGCGGTGTTGATGACCGCGCCGACACCGGTCATAACCGCACACCCTACCAGCGAGGCCTGCGGGAACGGGATATCCCTGGAGATCGGCACAAGCGCCACTTCCGGAACCACGGCATAAGATGAGAAAGTTCCGAGGTTAACCATCTGATGCACAGTAGTATGGGTGCCTCGGAACCGGGCTTTTTCACCTGCAGCCGGTGACCGCTCACACAACGCCGGACGTCCCGCCTGGCACATCTCACACTGGCCGCAGCTGGTTCGCCAGACCAGGATCACGTGGTCGCCTTCGTTCAGGTGCGTTACACCAGGCCCTATCGCTTCCACGACGCCCGCCCCCTCATGTCCGAGGACAATCGGAAACGGGAAATGGTTCCAGTCCCCTTTGATTACGTGCCAGTCGGAATGACAAACACCACTGGCTTTCATCTTTACCAGCACCTCACCGTACCTGGGCTCTCTGAGTTCAAGTTCTTCGATTTCTAACGGTGTTTGCGGTCCGTGGAGCACGGCTGCTTTCATGGTTTACCCCTCATGCATGGTTTTGCCGCCCACCACCGTGCGGACAATTTTGATCTCTTTTATGGTTTCCGGCTCCACATCATGCGGGTCTTTCTCAAGGATCGCGAAATCAGCCAGTTTCCCGGTCGTGATTGACCCTTTTATATTTTCCTCGAACGAAGCATGGGCTCCGTTTATAGTCCCGATTTTGAGCGCTTCGTCCACCGACACCCGTTGGTTGGCGCCCCAGACGCGGCCCATAAAGTCCTTACGGGTGACCATGCTCTGTATGGCCATTAGCGGCTCATAAGGTCCAGGTACATAATCTGAAGCTCCGGCGACCGGGATGCCGTAGTCAAGAAACGATCGGTGGGCGAAAAACCATTTCAGTTTTTCCTGTCCGTAGGCGTCCCACTTATTGCCGTGATAATGGGCATAGGTCCAGAAAGGCGCCGGAATGACCCCAAGAGTCTTCATTCTCTGCAGTATATCCGGGTTCACATACGTACAATGCTCGATGCGGTGACGTGGATCCGGCCTCGGCCAGTTTTTCTGCACCCGCTCGTACGCGTTGAGCACCATGTCGATCGCAACATCTCCGTTGGCGTGGATGCCGACCTGAAAATTATGCCTATGGGCCTCTTCCACCGCTTCATGCACCTGTTCCTGCGTCATAGTCAGGATGCCATAGTCATCGGGACGGCCTTCATAGGGTGTACTCATCGCCATAGTTCTCCCGGAGCAGGATCCGTCACATCCGTATTTCACCGGCCCGATACGGAGCCATTCGTCTCCAAACCCGGTGTATATGCCGGCTGTTTTAAGGGCATTGAATATGCGCTGCCCCCTCGGAAAGAAATACATGCGATACCGCATCTCTCCGGCTGCGTAGGCATCTTGCAAGGCAGTCAGCATGTCCGATCCGCCACCGGCATGGTGTACGGAAGTAAGCCCCGATGATGTCATTTTTTCTGAGATGTGTTTGATTCCCGCCTGCCGGTCCGTTCTCGTTTCTTCCGAGTATTTTCCGATACCGCTGAAAGCACCATGATTTTCTTCTACAAGACCGGTCAACTCCCCTTTTACATCCTTCTCGTAACGTCCACCAAAGGGGTCAGGCGTATCTTTCGTGAGACCAGCCATTTCCAGTGCCCTGCTGTTATACCACGATAGATGGCCGCCGCGATGGGTCACCCGGACTGGGCGGTCCGGCACCGCCTCATCCAGATCCCAGCGGTTGAGGCGCCGGTATCTGCCGGTCGCTTCGTCCACCACTTTCGTATCATCGTATTTGAACCCGGACACCCAGTAGTCGGGCTTGGTGTCCACACCCTTGGCCGCCAGTTTCTGCTTGATTTCCGCGATGGTGCGGACATCAAGATCCACCCCCAGCAATTCCCTGACACCGGATGCATGGCAGTGGGCGTCAATAAAACCTGGGGTGACTGTCATCCCCTCCGCGTCGATCACCTGGGTCTCTGACGTGATGATATTGCGGATGTCCGCGGTACTCCCCACGGCGATGAAGCGGCCGTTTTTGACCGCAAAAGCCTCAGCCCGCGGCACTGCTTCATCAACGGTGTAAACGCGCGCGTTTATTACCGCAAGATCCGCGGCAGCACCCGTCGATGTTTCCTGTGCAAGGGCTGTCCCCTGTACCCCCAGTAAAGCGGCCATCCCTGCTCCCGACTTGAAAAAATCGCGGCGAGAGACTGAGAACATGGCGGTGCCTCCTTTCCGAAAATGTAATCCCGGCTAATTGACGGCCTCAAATTCTTCGTCTACCCCCTCCGGCGGCTCGGTCATCAGGCTTACGATAATGGTTACCGCGAAGCCCACGAGAAAGCCCGGCAGCATTTCGTACAGGTCATAGAACCTTTCCTTAAACACCAGTACCCAGATTACGGCTGTGAGAAAGCCTCCGATCATGCCAGCCACGGCACCGGTGCGGGTGGTGCGTTTCCAGAACAGAGAGCAAAGGATCACCGGTGCAAATGCGGAAGCCAGACCAGACCAGGCGAACAGCACGAACCAGAAAATCATCCGCACCTCACCAAGGGCTGTCACCAGAGCCAGGACACCGATCACGATCGTGGTGAGTTTACCGTACAATGACAGACGCTGCTCAGTGATATGGGGTTGGAAGATCTTCTGTACCACATCGCGAATCACGGCTGAAGATACCAGAATCAGGAGCGAGTCAACGGTCGACATGATAGCGGCGAGGACGATAACCAGAAATATGCCTGTGAATACGGGAGAGAACAGCTCAGAACTCATGATCGGCATGATGGTCTCATAATCGGCGAGACCGGGAAAAAGCACCCGGCCCGCCATTCCGGCGAACACGGCACCTATGTCGAAGACGATGATGCAGATGACCGCCAGCAACCCGCCGGATACGATTTCCTTACGACCTTTTGCAGCGATAAATCGGGTGAGGAGTTGTGGTGCACCCAGAAATGCCAGACCGATACCGAGAAAGCTCAAAGCACTCACCACACCCGTGACCGACACTCCGAAGGAACCCATAGGATTGAGCAAATTCTGATCGATCGACCGCAGACCGGAAATCATAGCCATCCATCCCCCTGCTGCCGTGATACCTACGATGGGCAACACCAGCAAGCCCAGGAACATCAGGACACCCTGCAATAGGTCACTGTACGCCACCGCTTTGAAACCGCCCACTGTCGTGTAGTACAGGATCACCGCTGCGCCGACCAAGGCACCCGTTGTGTAACTGATACCCAGAAAAGCACTGAACGCTTTTCCTGCCGCGGTAAACTGTGCGGCAGTGTAGACGGTGACCATGCTGAATATTATTACCACACTCACCAAGCGGATGAGATGAGTGGTATCCCGGAAACGGGCTTCAAGATAATCCGGCACAGTGATGGCGTCGTACCGATCGGTGTAGGACTTAAAACGTGAAGCGACCAGCACCCAACCCAGTGCCACGCCCAGCACCTCTCCCATCACCACCCAGAGGGCGTGAATTCCCACGAGGTAACCCATGCCCGTCAGTCCGAGCAGGAGCCAGCCACTCTCACCGGTGGAATTGGAGCTGAAAGCGATCACCCACGAAGGCAGTTTCTTTCCGGCCACAAAATACCCGGCCACACTTTTGGATTCCTTCCCACCCCAGACGCCTATGGCCAGCAGTACAAGGAGATAGATGACGAGAACGACAAGGATGGTTATGGATATCATCGTTTTCTGTGTCTGAAGTAGAATACGAGTTCTATAGTGAGGCCGATGCCAAAAGAAAGCAGCAGAAGCAGCCATGCAGTCCAATGAAGGCCGGCGATCATAAAAAATCTCCATTCAAACGGTCCCCTTCATCGATGGCATCAACCTGGTCGATGAAGGATTTACAAATCGTGTGGGCGCGGTATCCAAACTGGTGTTCGATCACCGGGAATTCAATCCCTTGTTGCCCGTCCCAAGAAGGGCTTCGCGTTTGAGGCTGGCCATATCCATCGCGGTGTAATTTCCACATGTTGAACCGAACCGGTCCTTTCTGATAACCCTTCGTGCTGCACGCCACGTAATTTCCTACAGTGGAGAGATCACGAAATTCACCTGACAGGCCGGAGTAAAATGGATCGGCGAATTTCCAGTGGGGATCATCTATATCCGTCATCATGTCCGGCATTTCTTCATACGTTGAGTAGGGTGTTCCCACAGCGGAACCGGAGCCTGTTTATCGGAATCCGGTCGGTCCGGCGTGGCGTTGCCCAACCTGGTGCAGCCTTATTCGGCTTGATTACCTTAGAATCTGGGGCTCATTTCATGGGCACCGTATAAATAACTGGTACAAATGAAAACGGTAAAGGGCAACCGGAATAGGTCTTGGACCAGACCAGCCGTGTACCTCATATCGGAGGCGTCGTCTGCCTTACACACGATTGCGATTTCATTTTCCAAATGGCCGGTATCAGATTATGGGGCCGGGCTTAGCGTGAAAATTTCGTTGGGACAGGGATCCCCGCACACCGTCCTTTACGGTGCCTCCGGGGTCTTCGGCGCAGACCAGAAATCCGGTGTTCCGTGTGATCCTCCCGATAGCAACCCACCGTAGAGGGCTGCGTTAAACAGGACACGGAAGGAACCAAAGGGCTGCCCCCGCCACTGGGGGCGGAAGCCTAAGAGTATTACATGACCATTACCATGGTTGACGTCCATGGCCGCCGCATATCCGTTGAGGTATCTTTCACCAAGAAGGTACCCGGATCGCAGTGGCGAGCCGTTGTTCTTGTATTTCGCCAGAGCCTTTCCTTCGAATCCTTCTAGGGCGGTAAATACTGGACTACGCCAGACGAAGACATCCGCACTCATTGGCATTCCGGCCATTACCGGATGCGTAGGATCGGTTTCAACTTCAAGTATCGATCCGCCGGTGAAATAATCTTTTCGGTCCAGACCTGAAACAACGTTTTTAACCGGGAGATGCAGCTCTGAGATCGCGAAATCGCTACTCTGATTCATACACACCAGCGTACCGCCTCCACGGACAAAGGCATCCAGGTTATGGATACCAATGGCTCCCAATCCCCCTTCGTACCGTGGCGGTACAGAACCTTTAGTATAGCCATTTTTTATGGTTCGGGGCCGATCGGACGCCATAATTATAACGTCGTACCGGTCTCGAAGACCACCGGCGTGAAAATCGGCATTTCTGATATTCCCGAACTTAAATCCGTATTGTTCCAGAAGCCACTGTGTCCATCCCGCATCCATACTGGGCGACCAGGGCTGATACAACCCGATTCGCACCCGAACCTGCACACCACCGGCATTTCCCGTCCGCTCCGCCTGAAGAGCCAGGTCGTCCACCCAGCGGTTGAGGGTGGCCTGCTGCACACCGCTTATGACATATTTTCCAGAAGCGTACCGAACGGTACCACCGGCCTCCCAAGCCTGATTGACTGCACGGAATGCATTATTTTGCGCTGGATCGATCATTAATCGTGAACCCGAACCGGTTGCGCGCCCGCTTACAGGCACGATTCCCGCCGCATTGGCGTTGGTGTCAAAACCGATTCCCGGCGCACTGTCGAAAACACTCGCGTCCGTTCCGTCTGCTCCGACCCAGTCCATGACAGGCCCCTCTATCGGCCGCATTGCCTCCCGCACTGCCTCCGTTAACGGTGTCGAAGCAGCAATTACGGATACACCAAACTGGAAGGGCAGAGTCCAGCCGGCCGCATCGTAAGGTTGCTCGGGTGGACCTTCCGGGAACTCGCGAAGGTCCGGATAGGTCTGCACATCGAGAACCTGCCGAACCAGCTCTCCGTATTCCTGATCCGTTGCAATCACCCAAGTACCTTGAGGATATCCGATTCCGTCGAACGTGACCGCCTTTGACAATTGTTTAACTTCTATACCGTTAAATGCGAGCCGCCGAAGCAGCTCCACGGGCGCCACCGGATCCCGTTGTGAGCGAGGGATGAAGTAGGCGTATGGTGGTTCTTCCCTGTATTTCATGATCGTATTACGAGCAGCCTGATATTTGTTATAGAGGACTGTCTCTCGGTATTTTGCAGCGTAATCGAGCGTCGCCATTGAAGCGGTGTGCATGTACTCAACCGCATCACGCAGCCGCCACCAGCCGCCCCGCCAGGGACTCGGATACAGGGTCTCCGCCCTCAAGTCCCGTCGAGTGGGCGGAAAATCATTGATGGTGTAGAAACGCGGCGTGCCATACCGATATCCTGCGGTTTCCGTCCAGAAAGACGCGATGTTCTGCATCACCGGCATGTAATCCACATACCCCGGGTACCAGGCATCGAACCCGGTACCCAGATGCACCGCACCGGGCTGGCCGTTCGATTCCAACATCTGGGCGATGGCCATACCGATCATGTTTAATTCACGGGAAATCAACGGCGGCGCCTGAGAAGCGATAGGTTCTGCGAAAGGCGGTAACCAGATCCGTGTGGGAAACGGCGAGGACTGGTGGTGTACGTAGATAATATTCGGCTCCCAGTGGCGCCAGGTTCGGGCGATGACTCGGGATTCTATCATGTTGACTGTGTAGCCGTCCCGATTGTTGTCATGGCCGATATACTTCTGATACAGTTTGGGCATCGAAGAAATCTCGTAAGGCGTCCCCAGATTTGAACGGTACCACTCCACGACACTATTCTGCCCGTCCGGATTGATCGATGGCCACAGCATGACAATCACATTATCGAGTATGCTGGCGATCATCGGATCGTCTGCACCGTTGAGCAGATCGTACGCGAGCTGGATGGTATGCTGCGCGCCGGCCACCTCCGAAGCATGCAGGCCTCCGTCGATGTGAACGATTGCTTTACCGTTTCTTGCCAGTCGGCGTGCTTCTTCGTCAGTCAAATTCTGTGGATGGGCGAGTCGTTGAGCGATATCCCGGTATCGTTCCACCTCGGCAAGGTTCTCCGGTGACGAAACCAGGGCAAAATACCAGGCCCTCCCTTCAGACGTACGCCCGATTTCTACCAAGCGCATCCGATCACTGGCCGCATCCAGTTGCCTGAAATACGCGAGGGATTCATCGTAGGTAGCCAGCTTGAAATCTGCGCCGACCCGGAAGCCGAAAGCGCTCTCCGGTGTAGGCAGTGTCTGAGCCGAAGTTAGGGAGGCTGTGAGGAAAATCACAGTCAGAATACATGAGATATAATATTTCATAAGTGGATTCCATTTCCATTCGGTCTTTGAAAGACGCAGGTTTCCGGTTTTCGCCGTGCCGACATCGCCGTCTTTAACTTGAAAACGGTTATCGTTTCGGCCAGGGATTCTTCGGCGGACCAAATTCAGGTTCACCAAGGACTGGAGTGGACAGACAGTAAAATCCGTGGTTGGTGAATAACCAGATCAAATTACGGTCCCATTCGATATAGATGCCGTGGGCCAGATTTCCAAGTGCGTAACCAGGTATCTTGTCCGGATCGAACTTGGGCACGAAATAAGCTGTGATTTTAGGATCGTTGAGGTCGGATACATCGAAAATCTGCACCCCCGCATTATAGAACGCGTACGGCAGGATACCGGGGTCCGGCACCCCCGGCTGAGTATAATAACCGCTACGCTTGGGACCGAAACTACCTCGACGCTGGGCAAAGTCAGTGAACGGTGCTTCTTCAGGCGGAACCGGTCGGGGCAGCGTGCCGAGGATCTTCGGGGCCTCGGGATGACTTACATCAATCATGTAGATATCTTTGTATGGCTCCCAGCCATCTTCGTTGAGCGGATACCCGCTGTAATAGACAACACCGGTTTTCTCCACCTGGGTTACGTTAATGAAGTCCCCTTCAGTTCCGGCGACGCTGGGCGGAAAATCCAGCTGACTGAGTATCCTAATGTTCGAGGGATCGGAGATATCCAGTACATAAAAGCCGAGTCCGCCCATCGCTGCATAGCCGTATTTACCGCCTTCTTCGACCGGTTTGGGCATAAAAATCGACATGCGGGCCCCGAACCACGAGGTCCGATTTCCGGCACGCGGGTTAGCCTTGAAGACCGCTTCGTCTTCGGGGTCACCCAATTTCTGCCCAGGCACATTGAACTGGCTGATAAATTTCGGATCGGATGGATCTCTCATATCCCAAGCCTGGTAGCCGGCTGAATACAGATCATTCGGGTATTCAGTGAGAGAATATTCGGGACTCGGTGCCGCTGCCACAAACATATATTGGCTGCCGTAGTAAGCAGGGATGTCCCGTACACCAGATCCCTGCTGCTGTCCGATCGGCGCGTTCGGATGTTCATAGTCCGTGGTCCGCTCCGCCAGCAGCACCCAGTCGTCCGGAAGCGGTCCATTCATCTCATACACCTTGAATCCCTTGAGATGGTTGGCATTGCGTATCATCGCGACCTTGTCCGGCTCCCGGCGCTTATCGCTCAACAGGCCAAACCGACGGATTTCGAAAGCCTGTACCATGATGTATTTGGCCAGGTCTTTGTTCCATTGGATGGACGCCGCACCGAACATGTCGCCTTCAGGATAGGGGGCGGTTTCCTCGCCACCGCCGTCCTTTGTCCAGGTATGCCCTTTTTCATGGAGCACCTTTACACCTTTGGGATCGGTTATATCATATATCTTCAGATCACCGCGCACGTACTGGTACATGTACCGGCGTTCATCGAAGTCCACGATGTTCTGCCATGTGTGAAACGGCTCCACGACGATCTGGTAGTAGGCCTCCACGGTCATGTCTTTGGCGTATTCGTTGGTATCCCAGTAGTCGAGCTGTCCCTGGAATGGTTTTGGGTCGTGTTGCTCGGGTGTGGCGGTGGGATGTATGAACCGGCCGGTCACCGGATCCATACCATAAGTGTTCGGAGACGGCTCGGGCGGCGTACGGTCTTCCATCAGAGCGTCCGTACGAAGCACGTATTGATCGGTGATCATGGGGCCGTTTTGAAACTCGTCTTCCGGTTGTGAACCGCAGGCAATGACGAGAAAAATCACAGAAGACCATGCCAGAATGTTACGCATACCTTCTACTGTGAGTTGGTGCATAATTGCTCCCGTTTGAGTGGAGGTATTAAAGGTGTTTTCAGGCGGTCGGTCTTTTACTTCATCCCACAATTTTATTCTCGGCCTCCCGTTCTTCGAGTGTCAGCTGGGGCCTGGAGAAGTAGTCCTTGGTCTTATGAACCACGAAGCCGCTCATGACGATAAGTGTCAATAGATTCGGGATAGCGAGCAAAGCGTTTGCGACGTCCGCCAAAGTCCAGACCAGCTGCAGTGCCGTAACGGAACCTATAAATATAACGACACAGAAGAACCAGCGATATGCGGTCGCTGCCGTGTGACCGAACAGGAAATCCGCGGCACGGTTGCCGTAATAGGCCTGTGTGATGGACGTGGACACCGCAAACATGGCCATAGCAACCGCGACGATGTATCCCCCCTGGCCGGGTAACCCCCGGTCGAAGGCTTCCGTTGTCAGTGACGCGCCGGTCTGACCGGTTACATATGAACCGGTGCAGAGGATGGCCAGGGCGGTCATGGTATTGATGCCCAGGGTATCAATCATCGGTTCCATCATCGCGACCAGACCCTCCCGGACCGGTTCTTTGGTCTTAGCGGCCGCATGGGCAATGGGTGCGGTGCCCAGGCCCGCTTCGTTGGAGAATACGCCGCGTGCAGCGCCGAACGAGACCGCCTCACCGATCGTTGCGCCTGCAAACCCGCCTACTGCTGCCATCGGATTGAACGCGTAGTGAAAGATCATTTCAACAACGGACGGGATTGACTCCCAGTTCATAATCAGCAGGAACAGGACGCCCATGGCGTAGACAACCCCCATAAACGGCACCAGTTTTCCGGTAACCGCGCCGATGCGCTTGATGCCACCGAGGATCACAACGCCTACCAGAATAGCCAGCACAATGCCGGTAACAAAATGAGGCACTCCGAAATTACCGCTCAGCGCATCGGCTGCAGAATTAGCCTGGGCCATGCCACCACCGGCAAGGGGGGACAACATCATGCAGAACGCAAAGAACAGAGCAAACGGATTTGCCAACGCTCGCAGTAAGGCATTTTCGGAACTGCCCAGCCCTTTGGTAATGTAATACATGGGACCGCCACGTACTACCCCTTCGTCCGTAATCTCCCGGTAATGCACCGCCATCATGCATTCCGCGTATTTGGACGCCATGCCAAATGCACCGGTGAGCCACATCCAGAAGATTGCTCCCGGTCCCCCGGATGCAATGGCGGTGGCCACCCCCGCGATGTTACCAGTGCCCACCGTCGAGGACAATGCCGAAGTAAGCGCTTGAAAATGGGAGACTTCGCCGGGATCGTCATCGTTATCGTATAATCCGCGGGTCAGGTTGATGCTGTGACCCAGCTTCCGGGTCTGGATAAATTTAAGGCGGATGGTCAGCAGCAATCCGGTTCCGAGTAGCAGCGGCACCAAGAAATAAACACTCCACAGAAAATCCCGAAACCACGTCGCTCCAATTTCAAATGCTTCCATGTTTGACTCGCTTTTTTTGACGATGGAATATGATTGATGAATATTGGGTTGCGGTCGGACTTGACTAATCTACATGATCGATCGACGTTCCGCAACTCAACGTCTGTGTAGGCAAATTGGAGATTCTCTATCCTGTTCCCGAATGTGTTGTATCAGATCGGGGAAGAATTCGTGGAAGTGGGCTCCCATTACGTCGTAGTTGCGCTCCAGTTCTTCCACCCCACCGGTCAATGTATTTGCTCTCTTTATCCGTAGGGATATGCCATCCAACGCCCTGGCGATACCGGCGGTGGTGCCATAGGCCACCAGCCAGTCCTGCTCGATCATATGCCGTAGCATCTTTCGCATGGAGATAGGCAATTCACCCGAATAGTTGCGAAAGGTCGCATACATCTCTTGGGCGAACACCGGTAATTCAACCGAGGAGTACGTCTCCCAGTTTCTGGCAAGGAAATGATCGTAGCAGACATCTACGATGATGCCGGAAAAACGGCGCCGTCTGTCGCTTATCAGCCGCTTGCTGGCCACCACTAAGTCGTGTGTATCCGTAAATTTGTCCACCACACGATGCCGAGTGATAGCCGTAACAATGGCGGGGCCATAGGACTCTACCGCCGCTGCCCCTTTCACGAAATCCGCCATTAAATTGCCCAAACGTGACTCGGGGTTATCGTCTGACAAATAGAGGTGAGCAAGAAAATTCATTGGCTTATTGGCACGTTGGATCGTGACATAGCAAATTCCTCTTCCGGTGACAGCACCATGCGGTGGCGAGCGTATATCCAGAAATAGGCAATACCCATCAGGAACCAGGCTGCGCATCCGTAGACGCCCACGACATAGTCCTCGTTGAGGAACAGAAAAACGAACGTCACCGATGCCACAAGACCCGAAACAGAGGCACCCCAACGCCCCATGGGACTAATATAGGGACGGTCTATGTGGGGATATCGGTTTCTCAAGACGATGAATGAAATCATCTGCATGATGTACGCGATCATTGCACCGAACACCGCCATGTTGAGTAGGACACCACCCACCGGCACGCCACCGAAGGTGTCCTCGCCGAATTCGATGATCAGTGCCACGCCAAATCCGACCACCGCGCCGGCAACCAGCGCGATGTGCGGCGTCTTGCGCTTTCTGTGGGTTACGGACAGCCATTTGGGAAGGTAACCGGCGCGGCTGAGTGAATAAATATTACGGCCGTATGCATAAATAATCGCGTGAAAACTGGCCACCAGGCCGGCAACCGCCACGAGGGCAAGCAACGCAGACCCGGTACCCGTGCCAAAAACGGTACGAAAAGCCAGAAACAACGGTTCGTCAGACGAGCCGACGGTCGCACTGCCCGGTGCGATACCCGCATTGAGGAACAAGGTCAGGAACGAGGCGGTTATCAAGGTGGCGATGCCGTACATCAATCCTTTGGGGATGTCACGTTTTGGATCATGTGATTCCTCAGCAGCCAGCGGCAGCTGTTCGATGGCCAGATAAAACCATATGGCAAAGGGCAATGCCTTTGCCACACCGGTCCAACCTTTGGGCAGCCAGCGGGACTGACCGGGGTCCGGTTCTATGTTCAGGGCGTGCTCCCAGGAGAAATACGGGATCGCACCGACCCAGAAAACGCAGAGAATACCGAGGGCCAGAAACGTAATCAGCACCGTGAAGCGGAAGGTGACCTCTACGCCTAAAATGTTCAGCCCTACAAAAACCAGATAGGCGACCAGCCACCAGACAGGGCCCGGTATGACCAGACCAAACAATTCATTGAATACGGTGCCCATGTAACCGCCGATCCCTACGACGATTACAGCGGGTGTGAGCACGTATTCCATGTTTTCGGCAAGACCCGTTATGAACCCACCCCAGGGACCCAGCGCCGTGCGTCCGAAAGAGTACGCTCCGCCCGTGTGCGGTAGTGCCGGAGACATTTCCGCGATGGAATAACACATACCGATATACATGACGGAGATTATGACGGTCGCTATAAACAGACCCCCGAAACCACCAGCCGCCAGACCGAAATTCCAACCGAAAAAATCACCCGATATCACTGCGCCGACACCCAACGCCCAGAGAGACCACACTCCGGCATATCGCTTTAGCAAGCGTTTTCCGAGATAGTCTTCGCCAACGGTGGTGTAGGTAACCAGGTCAGATCCCTTGTCGGGCATAATCAGGGCAAAAAGAGGAATAAAATGTAAACCACCACCGCGAGTAATATGATAAGCGTGGTAGGTATGATAGCCAGGAGAATGGCGTAGTTGTTTCTATCGTTGAAGTAGGCGGCCCATTTTTCAAGCACGGCATGATCCCTCACATTACGGTAAAATTGAGACGGCCCGGCCGGGACCGCCGTGATTGTTCTCAATCTTCGGATTCAGGAAGATGAAAAACGCGCCGGTCGGCGGCAGTCTGCCTAGACTGATTAGGTATTCGGTGAAGACCATTTCCGCGTTGACGGCGGCCCAGTGGGTCATCATAGATTCTTTCGCATTCACAGATCCCATGTCAGGCGCATCGATGCCAACATGCCGGACACCTTTTTGGGCGATATACCGGATTGCTTCCGCCGTGGGTGCAGGCCAGCCTTCGGAAAGTCCGTCGAGGGGAGATTTTATCGTCCGCTCGACTACGTTACGTTCGAATTTTCGGAAATAGGTATCCGTGTGTCCGGTGTGGAATAACACCACGTCCCCTTTTATGAGATCACCATATGCTGCTTCGTGGGCTTGAACGTCATTCACGGTGATAGCCGGTGAAGCGGGCCAATCGCTCTCACGCGTCGTTCCGATCCGGTGTCGTACGTCGATCACGCGGGCCGGCCCCATAAGATAATGCACCGGAATTTGATCGGACGTTTTGTCCGTACGGCTGAGGCTACCGAACCTGGATTCGAATTCCTGTAGGACTGTCCGGGTCGCTACATCGTACGATGAGACATCGAATCCCGGCGGAGGTCCGTAATGGGCCGGCGGATCGATATGAGTGCCGGTGTGAGCATCCATCATGTGAGTGTTGACCCAGTAAGGGCCGAATGGACCTGTAAAATCAGTCACGGGATTGACAGCATGATACGGAAACGCGTAGTTACCCAAACCACGACCAGGCCACCAGACAGGGTATTCAACAGAGAGGGGTACTGATAGATCCACGACGCGATATGCTTTTATTGATTTGATCAACGCCGCTGCCAGCTCAGGATCTGTGATAGCCGCCGCACGGGTTTCAGCGGTGGGAGAATTTACATGATTCACAGGCAGCGAAATATAAAGGGACCCGTTCGGCACCCGGTCCAGGTTCATGATACCTTCCGTGTGTGCGGCACCGTGTTTGAAGTGTCCCAAATGGCTTTCCAGGGCCAGGGGAATCTCGGACATGCCGGCCGGACCGGGTTCAGAGTATTTGGACGGTCCAAGGGCTCCCATACTCGGGCTGTCGACCCCCATGATCCAAACACCTTTGCTGCCCACATAATCCGCCGCATCGAAATCGGGAGCCGGCCAAGCGGGCGCCGTACCGGCAATCGGATCAATAACAAAACGGCTGCCTTCGGGCATGGGGAGATCATATCTGTTGTTGAACCCACTCCAGTACAGCACTGCATCGCCCTCCCCCATAGGACGGTACGCCTGTTCCGCGGCTTTTATGATATCGACCGTAAATATGGGACTGACACCATTCGGCGCCTGGTCCAACAGGTTTCGTCCGTCGATCTTGAAAACCTCTCCAAACCAGCGCCATACCGGGATCCGATCGACCGTGAGCGAACCATAATAATGGGCGTTGGGCAGACCACTCCCCTGCGGTGGCATCATGTGGGTGGGCGAATCAGTCTGAGTGGCGGTGTTCTCATCGACAATGAGAACATCCGAAGCCCAGGGGCCTGGACCATGCTTGATATAAGGTACAACGAGCGGCTGATGGTGAAGCTGACCGCCGGGCCAATTCTGGTAATGTTTAAGTGAGATGACCGGAGAAAGGTCGACCACGGTCTCTGATGTGACCGCCCGGTATTGTGCTACGGCCCTTCCTGAAATTCCTGTGAGGACCAGAAGTGCACCGACGAACAGGGAATATTTGAATCTGCGGGTATTATAATTCATGCTTTAACGCTCCACCGTAAACATGTCATCTGGAACAGTCGGGTTAATGATTATTTCAACGACCGTAGACTCACCGACTTTCTGACCATTGCTCATTATCAATGTCTTGAACGGCAGTAAAATACCATCGATATTACGGTAATCCGATAGAAACTCTACTGTTTCCTCGGGACCGTTCGGCGTCATATTCTGAGAACTCCGTTTGATCGGCAACATGGTTGATGCGTCGAAAAACATTCTAAAACTGAGTGCGTCAGGGGGGCTGAACAGGATGACCTCAGTAGGGGTTCCATTGATATCCTCGGAACCGAGGTACTGCACCTGCAGCCCTGCCACATCGCTGTGGCGGTATAGATACGTCAGATCCTGCCAGGTGTTGTTGATAAGATTTTCTTTGACGGACGGCGGCGCAGGTTGAGAGCCCATGGGAGTGACAAGCCAGGCCAAACCGCTATTCATGATCTGGACCATCTGCCCCTGAGGAAAATCCATGACTACCCGATACCGATCCGGAAACGCCATAGTACGCACCAGTCCGATCTCAACCTCCCCCTGCGGGGTGACCATGATGGCCTGACCTTTTTCCTGAATGGCTTGAATTCTCTTGATGGCATCCGAACCACCGGCAGCCTCGATGGCCTGGTTCAGTATGGCACGTCCCACGGCGATGTCATCTTCGGTCGCCTCTGGCTGTTCTACTTCTGGACCAGTAACAGAAATATCGATTTCGTTCACGGCACCGAGGGATGCCAGCGGCGTTCCGAACTCGTTGCCGTTCCCGACCACAAGAATTCGGACATTGTCCGGTTTGAGGTATGTCTGCGCCACCCGACGCACATCTGCACTGGTGACTTTCTCGATTCCGGTTTTGGTGCGTTCGAGAAAATCCTTGGGGTAATCGTAATATTCATAGGTCATCTGGCGGTCGATTACTTCACCCTTCGTATCAAAGTTGAACACGAAGGAATTGAGGAAACTCTCTTTGGCCAATGCTAATTCCTCATCGGACACGTCCTCCTGTATCATGCGTTCGACTTCACGCAGCAGGGACCGGATGGCCTCGACGGTGGTACTGGACTGGGTCATACAGCCCACGTAGAATAAACCGGGGTAATCGTAGTTGGCGCTGTACCGGCCGAACACCGCGTAGGCCAGTCCCTGATCCGAGCGTACGTTCTTCATAAGCCGACCGGAGAAACCGCCGCTCAAAATATCGTTCATCACCTGAAGCGCAAAATAGTCGGGATTGTTCCGCAGGCCACCAATATGGCCCAGGTAAATACTGCTCTGGTTGACATCCGTTTTTTCGATATAATGAACTGAAGAATCATACGTATAATTCAACGTCGGAGTTTTGGCCCGATTCAGCTTGCCTTTCTTCCAGGAAGCAAAGGCGGCCGCGATCGTCTCACCCATGGCTTTCGCATCGAAGTCTCCGGAGATACCGACCATCACATTATTGGGCAGGAAGTATCGCTTGTGGAAAGCCACCAGGTCATCCCTGGTGATCGCATCTATGGTCCTGAATTCACTGTGGCGGGCGAAAACACTTTCTGCGCCGTATATGAGCTTACTGAATTCGCGCCCCGCGATGCTCTGGGCGTCATCATTCCGGCGGGAAATACCCGATCGAATCTGCACCTTCTGTAATTCGATCTTATCCTCCGGGAAAGCCGGATTCATAAGCACTTGGACAAGGATCGGCAGTGCGGTGCCCAGGTTTTCCTTGAGTACGGACATGCTCGCGAAACCAGATGCCCTGCCGATGCCAGTTTCAATCGATGCCCCGATCCCCTCCATCTCTTCATCGATCTCGTCCCCGCTCATGGTGGCCGTCCCACCGCTGCGCATCACCGCACCGGTGATGGCGGCCAACCCGATTTTGTCTCCCGGTTCGTCGATGGACCCCACGCCGATGCGTGCCCTCAGGTTGATAAGCGGTAGGCTGTGGTCCTCAACCATATAGACAATGATGCCATTTTTCAGCGTGACCCGGATCGCTTCTGGCACTTGAATTTCATTAAGCGGTGGGTAGGTAAGTTCTTTATAATGCTTCTGTGCCGCCGCCTCAGAACCCGACAGGGCAATGAGCGCGAAGGCGAAAGTAATTTGTATGAGTCGGCTTATATTCATTTATACCACCTCTTTGCCCTATTGGTCTGTCGTTTTGATCATCGCCACCGTGCGCTGTTTTTTAACCAGATACTGTTTCGCTACCCGCTGCAAATCCTCGGCAGTGATACCATTGATCTGGTCGAGCATGTAAAACAGGTTCCGCCAATCACCCGTAAGCACATGAGTATAGGCCAGTTGCCCGGCCAGCCCGGAATTGGAGGCCAGAGATCGTACCAGGTCGGTGCGGGCCCGTGATTTAGCCTTTTGGAGTTCCGCTTCAGAAACCGGTTCGTTCCTGATTCGTTCGATCTCCTCGTTAATCACAGCTTCACATTCATCAGCGGTATGTCCCTGGCTCGGGAACGAGAAAAACACCATCATATTAGGATATTTGCTACCTGGAAAATCTGTGAATGTAGACGCATTGACCGCGATCTTCTTTTCCTTGACCATCGTCTTATACAACCGGCTCGTCCTCCCCCGTCCCAGGATATCGGACAGGACGTTGAATACCAAGTCGTCTTTATGACGGATATCCACTTTATGGTAACCCATGAGCAGCACCGGCTGGGATCGGTCCTCGACGATGATGCGTCGCTCGCCCAACTGGGGCGGTTCTACCGTTTCCACCGGCGCCGGTTTGGGTTTTCCCGGCAGGCGTCCGAAGTAGGTCTGTGCCAACTGCTTCACCTGAACCGGATCGACATCACCTACCAGGACGATAGTGAGGTTACTGGCGCTGTAGTATTTGTCGAAGAAAACCCTTGCTTCCTCCCGAGTGACCGTGGCCAGATCGGACATATGTCCGACGTTCGGCTCTCCGTATGGATGCGCCTTGTAGGACGCCGCGATCATCTCCTCTACAAGACGGCCGACCGGACTACTTTCGGTTCGCATCCGTCTCTCTTCCATGACCACCTCTTTTTCAATATAGAACTCGCGCAACACCGGATTGAAAAATCGGTCCGATTCAAGGGAGAAAAACAATTCAATTTTATTAGATGGAAGGCTGTAGAAATAGCGTGTCGCGTCCGCACCTGTGGTGGCGTTCAAGCCAACCACACCGGCCCGCGCCAGCACTTCGTCCATTTCGCTGGATACCGCCCATTCTTTGGCGGACTTCGTGGCCATGTCGAAGGCTTCCTCCAGAAACGCGATTCTGTCCCCATCCGCGAGAGAACCTTTGTTCCGTTCCGTCCGGAGTTCCTTGAAGGCCCGGTCCACCTGGGCCATAGCCTTAAGCTCTTCCTCAAGGCCTTTGCTGCCGGTTGTTCTGGTTCCTTTGAATGCCATATGCTCGAAGATATGGGCCAGGCCAGTTATCCCCTTTACCTCGTCCACCGATCCCACATCCGCGTAAGTCATTAGCGATACCACAGGAGCCTCGTGCCTCTCTACCACCAGAAATGTGAGTCCGTTTTCGAGCGTGAATTCCGTCACGGTCTTCTCAAACGCCGCCAGGTCCTGCGCATATATTAACTGAGGCAACGTGAGACACAGAAAGAAGGTGAGTAGCCCTATGTATTTTCTGCTGCGCATTTGAGGCTCCTTTAAGTTGCCGCAATTTCTCTAAAAAAACTGAAGGGGAACACACATCGAAAGTCGGAAGGTTGCCAACTCAACAGGTTTTAAGCTGGGATCCCCGCCCGGTTGCCTGTCAGTCATCAGCAGCCGTACTGTACGAACACTGTAAATGGATTCCCCACTATGATAGCGTCCGGGTATGACATACATTTATTGTGCGGACCGAATAAATCAAAATGATCGTAATAACATTAATAGAATAAAATAAATATGCAAGCGACATTTGCAGGTAAATCTCCTATACATTATATTGCAGGAACTCGAACAGAATGGTACATGGGATACGCTCACCAACAAAACGACTGCAACTCGCTGTCTTGCTTAAAAAAATTTATTCTGCATCATTGAATCGGAATATTATTCACCCCATGAAGGTATTTGCTCTGCAAAAATCATCGGAGGGCGTGTCACTGAATTATCTGCGGCAACACCATATGAAACCGGAAAACACACGCCACGGTGGATCATCGTAGTCAATCAAAATGGATCAGAGACACCAACCGGTTCGACGGGCAGGTCGACGCCTCTACGGTACGGCGATATAGCCCCTCAACGCCATACATCATTGAAACATCCTGTTTACGAAATGACCCGGTACCTTGGGGTGTAAAGGCCTGAATAGTAACACCAATTCAGTATGAATTGCGTCCGGGCAGGTCTGGCGCGGCGTGTTAAATAAAATGGCGGTGCACAAAGGTAACTTAAAGTGGAGGTAAACGCCTTAACCAGCATCGGCATTCACAGAAAGCGGATTTCAAAACACACCCCCTATTGTGTGGGTGTGGCGATGCGTGAATCAGGAGGACCGGATGAGTACTGATCCCGGGATACATACGCGGACCCTGTGGGGACACCCGATCGGTTTGTCGACGCTCTTTTTCACAGAACTGTGGGAGCGGTTCAGCTATTACGGCATGCGGGCGATCCTCATTCTATTCCTGACGGATACGGAACACGGTGGATTTGCCATGAGTTCCGAGACGGCTGGAGTGATATACGGCCTTTACACTGCCGCCGTATATCTTGTGGCGTTGCCGGGCGGGTGGATCGCTGACCGGTTGATCGGTCAGCGCAACGCGATTTTCATCGGCGGACTAATCATCGCCGCCGGCCATTTCAGCCTGGCGATAATCGGTGAAATTCCGTTTTATCTGGGGCTGACATTGATAGTCGTGGGAACAGGCTTGCTCAAGCCGAACGTCAGCGCAATCGTGGGTGGGCTGTATCCTGATGGCGGCGCTCGGCGGGACGCCGGGTTTTCGATCTTTTACATGGGCATAAACCTGGGCGCATTCGTCGGACCGCTGGTCTGCGGGTACCTGGGCCAGAACATCAACTGGCATCAGGGATTCGGCGCTGCTGGAGTTGGAATGGTTGTCGGTTTACTGTTTTACAGAAATGGGCTGAAATATCTGGGGAATGTCGGAACCGCACCTGAAGAGCACCCTGATATAATCGCCGGAAATTGGAAAAAGTTTTTCGGAGGTCTGGGCACTATAGCGCTTGTGGCGGTCGCACTGTTCGGTATTCAAACCGTGCTGCCTTTTACGCTTGAAGATGTCGGCGTCGGCCTGGGCTATTCGGTGATTGTCATCGCAATTCTTTACTTTGCATATGTTCTCATTCTCGGAGGGTTACACAGTGACGAAAAAAAACGCGTCGTAGTGATTTTCTTCCTGTTTATCGGAGCGGCGCTATTCTGGTCTGGCTTCGAACAGGCAGGGTCGGGTCTTAATTTGTTCGCGGAACGACTGACGAATATGACCATCGGCGGCTTTGACGCACCGTCGAGCTGGCTTCAGTCGGTCAACCCGCTGTTCATCATCATTCTGGCGCCGGTATTCAGCTGGCTCTGGGTCGCACTCATGCATCGTGAGCCATCGATACCGGCAAAGTTCGCATTTGGCCTGGTTCTGCTGGGAGTCGGCTTCCTGGTCATCGCCTGGGGGGCGACGTACACATCTGAAGAGGGTCCGGGTGTCAGCCCTGCCTGGCTGATCGTCACTTATTTCTTCCACACGGTCGGCGAGTTATGTCTGAGTCCGGTCGGTCTGAGCAGCATCACCAAACTGGCGCCCAGCAAATATGTGGGCCAGATGATGGGAATCTGGTTCATGGGCGCGGCGCTGGGGAATCTGTTCGCGGGACTGATCGGTGGCAAATTCGAATCACTGCCGCTGGCCGTCCTGTTCTTCACCGTTGCTACGGTCGCTGTCTTTTCGGGACTCCTGTTCGCAATATTCAGTAAACCGATCAAAAAGCTGATCGGTCGAGAGGTATAGATGAGTATTGGTAAGAGAAGTCACTTTGGGGATTAACAGTGTCAATGGCCAGGTCCCCGAGGGTAAGTACACGATGATTTTCGGTGCTACGGACGTTCCTGGGTTATATGTAGAAGGCGCCCTCGCTGTGGCAGACCTGATCATGACAGAGGTTACGAACCAACCCGAATACGGCTTCACCGCATCCCATACGTACCCGATATACAAACACTAACTGAAAGACCTATTTTTCATCAGTTTCTTTTTCACTCACCTGTTCGATTAATAACCGCAACACCCGTTGTGGTTCGGCATCCAGAACCGTCAGTCGATGACGTCCCACCACCACCTCCTCGCCCTTTTGCGGAATGTGGCCCATCACGCCGATTATCACACCGGCAATGGTATCCGCTATGATTTCTCCCGGCACTTCGAACTCGATGGCGTCGATCACCCGTTCCACGGGGCAGTTGGCCTCGGCCTCATAACGGTGAACACCTTTACGGATGAGCGGCGGTTTCTCACTGTCGAACTCATCTTGAATCGGTCCGACTACCTGCTCAATAACATTTTCCAGGGTGATCATCCCAGACACGACTCCGTATTCGTCGACCAGGATGGCAATTACGGTCTGGCGGCGCTGGAATTCCACCAGTAAAACATCCAGCCTGATGGTTTCCGGCAGAAATAGAGGATCGCGAGCTAGTTCGACCAGTTGGGTAAATTCCGGCTGGGTGTGCATGGCGTGAAACATGTCCTTTGCATGGACGATCCCGAGAATATGGTCCAGATCTTCTTCACACAGCGGAAAACGGGTATGTCCGGATTCTACCGCAATACGGAGCTTATCTTCCATGGAATCATACCGATTCAGGTAGACGATCTCCTGTCGGGGCGTCATATATTTTCGTGCCGGTTTTTCTTCCAGGTCGAGCACATTTTCCATCAATGACAGTTCACGCCGGGTCACGTGGCCGCCGTCCGCTGCGTTGATGAACATCAACCTCAATTCTGTTTCGGTGGCATTCTCTCCATGATCAGAGACAAGAGGCACACCGACGGCTCGGAGCATAAGGTTGCTGCTGGCGTTTACCAGCCAGATGAACGGCCGGAATGTTTTGTAGAATCCGATCAGTGGCACGCTGACCGACAATGCGGTGGGCCGTGATTTTTGAATGGCCAGCATTTTGGGTACCTGTTCCCCCACTGTGATGTGAAGGAAGGTAATGATACCGAACGCGATCGGCAACGCAACGAAATGCGCCGATTCAGGGGGCAGGTTAAAGGACAGTACGACCGGTTCCAACATGCCCGCCACCTGTACCTCTCCGTACCAACCGAGACCGAGACTGGCCAGAGTGATACCGAGCTGGCAGGCAGACAGATAGGAATCCAGCCTCTTCAGTATATGATCGGTAATTTGCCCAAGCCGACTGCCCTCCTGTGCCAGCGACTCGATTTCACTCTGTCGGACTTTTACAAGTGCAAATTCCGCCGCCACGAAAAATCCATTGGCGGCGACCAGAGCGATGATAAGAATGATATCCCAGATCAAGGATGAAGCTCCCGGTAATTGTGGCAAGAAAAGCATGGTGACTATAAAGGCACGAACGTTCTATCGCATACAGCAAAACAGGAAAATCATGTTCAGGCCACACAGAAGAAATCGACACCTTCTACGATGTCGAGGCCTAAAAGCCTCTCACGAATCAACTGCCTCGCTCCTCGTGATGCCACAGCGACAAGCAGCACCGGATGCCGGAAACCCGTCCAGATACCGGCCAGGTCGTCGGGGGACGACACAGGAATGCCCCGAAGGGTACCGCCGATTTTGTCTTCGTTGATATCTATAAACACCCGTGGTGACCGATCGCTTCCGATCAGGTGTTTGGACAACCTTCGACCGGTCTGTCCGGCACCCCAAATAATCAGCTCCTCATAATCTCTCAGAAGACCATCCGCCAGAAAATGCGCCTTAGCTTTAATGAAATTTTCCACGGAGTACCGGCTATCCGTACGCGTGGCCCGTTGATCATGATCACGCCAGTAGAGCAGCACTTCCGGTACTTTCTCAAATCGTTTACCGGCAGCACTGTATCTGAGCCACAGATCATAATCCTCCGGCCAGCCGCATTCCCGGTAACCGGCTAATGCAAGCAACTCCTCACGCCGTACCATGGCGGAAGGGTGGGCAATGGGACTTTCGATAAAAATTTCCCGATTGATATCCTGATGGTGAATTAAACCATTGAGCCACGTCTCATAGATTCGCATACCCTCCCCAACCGAACCTTCAGCGATGGTTTCCACGAGGCAGCTGGCCACGCTTACGTCGGCCCGGGAGGATAACAGAGCTACCTGCTTTTTCAATCGATCGGGGTGCATCAGGTCATCGGCGTCCATCCGTGCGATGTATTCGCCGCGACACAGAGAAAGTCCGGTATTGAGGGTATCTATCAATCCCCGATGTGGCTGGGACGAGATAATCAGACGCCTTTCGCGGAGATACCAGTTTTCCAGTAAACCCAGACTCCCGTCTTCTGAACCGTCGTCTACGGCGACGATCTCGAAGGAGTCGAATGTCTGATTCCGAATGCTCTGGAGCGTTTCTGGCAGGGTGTCCGCCGCGTTGTAAACAGGCATTAAGACGGACACAAGTGGGGCTGTCATTACGTTATTCCTGCGCTACCGGATGGCCCGTTCCATTACCCGTTCGGCCGCTGACTCACCGGATCGAACACAATCCGGCAGACCGACACCAGAATAGGCGTTGCCCATAAGCGACAATCCTTCATGATGGGCTGCGAGCGATTGGATTTGTTCCACCTGCTGCGTATGGCCGACTATATACTGTGGCATTGAAAGCGGCCAACGGGTTACCATCGTCCACATCGGGTCTTTAACGATACCTATCAGATCGTGTAATTCCTCAAGCGCCACGCGGCAAATATCTGCATCTTCCAAATCGTAAAGATGCGCCTGCATGGTACCGCCAACGAAAACTCGCAGGAGTACTTGTCCGTCGGGCGCTCTATTGGGAAACTTCACGCTGCAGAAAGTGGCGGCAATAATGTTCCGGCCCTCGATCTCGGGGACCACAAAGCCGAACCCATCCAACGGGTGCGGGATATCTTCCCGGCGGAAAGCGAAATTGACGACTGCGGAAGAAGCGTAGGGGATGGCGGAAAGTCGTTTGGACAATCCGACGTCGTAATCTTTGAGCAGTGATGAAGCACTATATGCGGGGAGGGCTATCATCACATCATCAGCATCAAAGGACGCCCCACTCCCCGTTTTCACCTGCCATTCGGCGCCGAGACGTCGAATATCGGAAACCTTTTCGTTCAGATGAAGGTTGTTTGCCGGTATTCTGGCCACCATCTCATCGATGATTGTCTGCATGCCGCGGTCAAACGAGACCATCATGCTGTAACGTGCCCCGGAATCCGCGGCGCCGTTCCTTTGACTCCGTTTCGCAGCGGCTGCCCGCTGTTCCCGCCACATGGCTTTGATGACGCTGCCGTGGTTCTGTTCCATATCTAGAAAGCGAGGCATAGTGGCGCGCAGACTGAGGTTTTCTGGATCGCCCGTGTAGATTCCGCCGATCAACGGCTGGGCGACACGCTCCAGCGCCTCACTTCCGAGACGCCGCCGTACGAAAGACGCCAGACTCTCATCCCCGCCAGGTTCGGCACGCGGCAAGACCAGGTCGAGTGCCATCCGGAGCTTTCCGGACCAGGAGAAAAGAGAGGAGGTAACGAATGGCCGGAACTTCGAGGGGGCCATCATCAGGAACCCTTCGGGCAACTGATGCAATTCGCCCCGGTAGACGATATAAGTGCGCCTGTTCTTACTGTCGGAAGGGATCACACGATCGGTGATGCCTATCCGTTTACACAGATCCAGAAGCCAGGGTTTGGTGGACAGAAAAGAATCCGGCCCTTTTTCAACGAGGAAGCCGTCCCGTTCAATCGTCTGGATCGTGCCACCGACCCGATCCCTGGACTCAATGAGTTTTACATCGAGTTGTGAAGGATCTTCCTGCAATTCCAACAGCCGATGGGCGGCGCTTAACCCGGTGATGCCGCCGCCTATAATGATCACGCGATGAGCCATGTATTGTATTAAATCCGCAGAATCCTAAAACCCTTGGTTAAAACCTGTGAGGTGCCAATATAACACTTTTTCAGATTATGTCCATCTAATCGTCTCATGGATGTTTAATTGTCGGATTATATTCCCGTTACATGCGATATTCATGCACCACATCGATCAGGGCCGCCACGCTATCTTCAGGAGTGCCTGGCAGGATACCATGGCCCAGATTGAAGATATGTCCGGCGCGCCCCTCCGCCTTGTGCAAAATTTCTTTTGCACGTTTTTCGATTTCCTTGCGTGAGGCAAACAGAATCAACGGATCCAGGTTGCCCTGGACCGGCGTTTCGTAGCCCAAACGGGAACGGGCTTCGGAAAGGTCTACCCGCCAGTCGATTCCGATAACGGTGCCACCGGCTTCCTGCATCAGTTTAAGCAGTGCACCCGTTCCCGTACCGAAGTGTATGGCGGGTACATTGGGTGTTAGATGTGAGAAAATGTAGCTGACATAGGGCATCACGAACTCGCGGTAGTCGTCCGGTGACAGGCAGCCAACCCAGCTGTCGAACAACTGTACAGTCTGTGCACCTGCTGCGATCTGTTCGTTCAGGTAGGCGGTGACACCTCTTGCGAGTTTCGCCATGAACGCATGCCAGGTACCCGGGTCATCATACATCATCAACTTTGTCTGCTGGTAATTCCGGGATGCGCCCCCCTCGATGGCATAGGCTGCCAGCGTAAACGGGGCGCCCGAAAATCCGATGAGTGGAATCGCGGGTGGCAGTGCCCGCCGTGTCATGCGGATGGCCTCGTAGACATACGACAGGGCCTGGACATCCACTTCAGGGATCTGGTCCACGGGGGAATGCAAGGTGAGCGGATTATGGATAACTGGACCGGTACCGGTCAGGTACTCCAGATCGAAACCCATGGGTTGGAGGATCGGCAGGATGTCGGAAAAAATTATAGCGGCATCTACGCCCAGCCGTTCCGTGGCCATCAAGGTGACTTCCGCGGCCAGTTCAGGCGTCTTGCAGAGGTCGAGAAATCCACCCGCCGAACTTCGTAAATGATGGTATTCACGCTGGTACCGACCGGCCTGGCGCATCAGCCAGATCGGGGTGTAGTCCACCGGCTCTCCGCGACAGGCTTTCAGGAAAGCGGATTCTTCGTAGGAGTTGTGCCGGTCTTCAACGAGCGGCCACACCATATCCGTTCGTCGCCAGCAGGTGGTGTCTATGCCGGCGTCTACGGCAGACTGTTTCTTCAATACCAGATGATTACAGATTCGGGCAACGGCGGCAATCAGGTCGGGGGCCTGTAAACGATTGGAGTCAAAATCACTGCTGATAGAAAACTTTTGGAGCGCATCGGTGGTATCCGTGTCCATGGAACCGATTACGATTCGGCGCAGGACGTCCCGTATGCTTTCCAGTTGATCCTGTTTGGACGCATAATTAAACGCTTGGCTGACAGCGTCAGCAGACAGACACAGCATCACGTCAACCTTTCCTGCCATCATCCGGTCTGTAACGCCGGCGATAGAGCTTTCAACATCACGCAAGGCGACCAACGGTATGCCGCTGAACCGATAGATTTCGGATACAATTTCCTCAGTTTTTTCCTCCGCAAATACTGCGACACAAAGATTCTGAAAATCGAACGACATCTGATTGCTCCCATGCCCAACGCCATAGTGATAATTAGGTCAAATTCCATCCTTATCATACGCGAAACAGTCTGGATAGGCAATATAATTCATGGGGCTACAGAGGTATTTCCTCTTGACAAATGAAAGAGGTATCTGTAACACACCACACGTCAACGTCGAAAACCGTCTTATCTACCACAATCAACATGAATTGTGCCAACGCCGCGGGAGGAAAATCCCTTTATGTTTCATTATTCATCAAAGCTGGCTGCCGTTTGCTTTGTCCTTGTCACCATTACTATGCTCCGGGTCGGTGAAAGCCACACGCAAAATACCGGGCCAACCAATTCAGCCGGGAAGGTGCTACCGGCGGATGCGGCGCCTTTATCACAGCAGGTGGTGCGATTCATGAGTCCGGAGCCCAGGACTCTCGATTCCAGTATCAACGATTACGATACGGAATCCACGATCATTCCGTTTGAGCCGCTGCTGCGCAGAGATGAAAACTGGATGCCCGTGCCCGGTGCCGCCGATTCCTATCAGTCCTCGGAAGATGGAAAGACCTGGACGTTCCAGATGCGTTCCGGTGCAAAATGGAGCGATGGGCGACCGGTGACCGCCCATGATTTCGTGTATTCTTTCCGGAGGATGGTCAACCCCGGTGAGGCCAATCCGTACGCCGGTTTTTACTACGACATCAAAAACGCCCAGGCGATCAATCGAGGCGACATTAAGGATCTGGCCCGGCTGGGTGTACGGGCTGTCGATGATCTGACGCTGGTGATAGAGACCGAGAACGCCGCGCCGTACCTGCCCTACATCGTCTCGTACGGTAGCGCGTTTCCAGTGCCGAAATGGCAGGTTGAGAAGTACGACAGGAAGTGGACGTTGTTGGGCAACATCGTTTCTAACTCCGGGTTTAAACTGGGTGACTGGGTCAACGGCAGCCACATGACATTCGTGCCGGACCCCAACTATAACGGTCCCCACAAACCGTATGTGGAAAAAGTCATTCACCCTTTTCGGGAGGCCGCGACGGCGACCATCCTGCCTTACGAAAACGATGAAGTTGATATAGAGGTGGTGGATATAACCGACTTGGATCGTATTGAAAAAGATCAGCAGTTGAGCCGTGATCTCGTAAAGGTGGCGGCGCGGGCGTCCTGGTACCTGTTTTTCCGGACGAAGCAACCTCCTTTTGATGACATCAGGGTCCGCGAGGCCTTTGCCCGGGGCATCAACCGGGAGGCGATCAGCCGGGTGATCCTGCGCGGCACCGCGGTTCCTGGATATTCGATGATTCCGCCCGAATTTACGGAGTACAGCGGTGATGCGTTAAAATCGGCCCAGGCATACGATCCCGCCCGTAGCAAGCAACTGATGCGAGAGGCCGGTTATCCCAACGGTCGTGGTTTTCCCAGGCAGGAGATGTGGCTGCGGGCTCCGACGCCGTCCGTAAATCTGGTGGGGCAGGCGATCACAAGCATGCTCAAGGACAATCTGGGAATTGACACAACGATTCGCACAGCCGATCGAACGATGTATATGAACGACCTATACAACTGGCGCAGGAACCTTGGTTTCATCGTGTTCTACGCAGACTACCTGGATCCGCGCAATATGCTCGATATGATATGGCACTCCCAGCCACAGGGATTCAGCAGGTCGGACTGGAGCAATCCGGAGTTCGACAGGCTGGTGGAAGAAGCAGCTGCGGAACTTGATCCGGAACGACGTAAATCGTTGTACCGACAGGCTGAGAAGATCATGGTCGAAGATTATGCCGGTGCTTTCCTGTACCACCCGGTGAATCTGGAGTTGCGTAAGCCTTGGATCAAAGGGTACACGATTAATCCCGACGGTATATCCGGCACATTGGATTATACAAAGATATATATTTCGAAAGACCGGTAATCCCTGTTGACATTCCGGAATAAGCCTTCTACATTCCGGCCATCGGAGTATAGACGTACCTAACAGAATCTTGGAGATTGTTTTGCCTGAGACTTATCGCGTGGCTATCGTGGGTTGTGGCGGTATGGGGAAATCCCATGCCAGAGCCTGGACTTCTAAAGACAGAATCGAACTGGTTGCCGTAGCCGATGTCAGCCAGGAATCGGCCGATCGCCTGGGTCACGAATACGGCGTGGACGCTTATTCCGATTACAGAGCCATGTTCGACCAGGAGAAGCCCGACATCGTCAGCATCACCACCTGGCAAAATGTACGAGCGGAAATCACGGTTGCTGCTGCCGAAGCAGGGGTAAAGGGCATTCTTGGCGAAAAACCCATGGCCGCCAGCTCCGGAGAATCGAGTGATATGATCGAGGCGTGCCAGCGTCATGGAGTGAAACTGGCCATCGGCCACCAACGTCGGTATGTTCCCCAGAATGTGGAAGCACGGCGGCTCGTTCAGACCGGTGCTATCGGGCAGCCGACGGTCATGCTGCGCCGGGACGGTCACGGCCTCCTCAATCGGGGCACCCACGAAATCGATGAATTGATGTTCATGCTGGGCGACCCCGCTCCTCTGTGGGTCATGGGTCAGGTGGGGCGCAAATCTGACAGATGGGAACGGCGTGTCCGCTGTGAAGACTCCTGTTCCGCCATCATTTGCTTTGAGGGAGGCGTTCGGGGCGTCTACGAAAGTGATCTACCGGAGCCAGGACTGCACGAACGGGCGACCATTTACGGCACAGAGGGGCAGCTCAAACGCGGGGAAGAAGGCACAATCCTTCTCATGAACGGGGCTCAAGCCGGATGGCAGACCATAACGCCGCCGGAAGTGCCTGTTGATCAGTTCGACGATTTTGTCGGTTGGATGGACGGCACACTCGAAACGCATCGCAACAATGGGTCTCAGGCAAAAATCGTGATGGATATCATGATGGCTATCTATGAATCCCTGAGAATCCGCGATGTTGTGGAAATGCCATTCACCACCAGAGAGAACCCGCTGGACCTGCTCGTAGAAGACGGAACACTCCCGGTTATTACTCCAGGTCAATACGATATCCGCGCTCCGTTCCCCGGACAGGATGAGAATTAGCGAGTTCTGACCGGATACATTCACGGCTGTCATCCCGGCCAAAGAGCCGGAATCTCCCGATGCAAGGCAACCAGACATTAGATCAGTCATTGCCGGCCTGACGGAGACCACTGCTGCCGGAGAGGGGATATATCGCCCCTAATTTCAGTCAGTATATTAACACAAGTGCCAAGTCAGCCCGCCTATGCTCTATCTAGTGGCCACTCCCATAGGAAACCTTGACGATATCACCATACGGGCGATCCAGGTGCTGCGGGATGTTGATGTTGTGGCGAGTGAGGATACCCGTAAGACGGGACGGCTGCTCAAGCATTTTGGAATACAGGCGCGACAGATTTCCTTCCATGAACACAATGAACATCAGGTGAAGTCCCGTATCATTCAAATGCTCCAGGACGGAGACTCAGTAGCGGTGGTGACCAACGCCGGGACACCGGGTATCGCCGATCCCGGTTTTACACTCGTTCGTGAGGCGATCGAGACCGGGATCGAGGTGTCTATGGTGCCGGGTCCCAGCGCCTGCGTTATGGCGCTTGTGCTCTCCGGCCTGCCGGTACACAGTTTTACGTTCCGTGGCTTCCCCCCAAGAAAGCCAGGTCCCAGGAAGCGATTTCTTGAAGTCGATGAGCCGTCTCCCCATACTCTGATATACTATGAAAGTCCCTACCGCCTGGCCTCTTTCCTGACGGATGCCGTTGCCGTTCTCGGGAATCGAAAGGCCGCGGTAGCCAACGATCTGACCAAGATGCACGAGGCCGTCTGGCACGGCTCACTGGTGGACCTACGGGATAGAGCGGAGCAAACAGACCAACGCGGCGAGTTCGTGGTGGTGGTGGCAGGAAAAAACTAATCGGTTTCTGTGAAATAGAATCTAAATCCTTTGTTAATGAATTTGAACAAGGCAGCATATTTTTTGGGCCACCCTCCGGGATTTAAACCGGGAAAAGCGGAATACTAACGGCTTGTTCGATGCCTTGCCGGGACAGCATATTGTAAAGCGCAACGATATCCCAACCGGTATTAGTGATACCTGGATCGATTTATTTTCTGATCCGACAGGAAGACAGTGACTGGAAGCCCCCCGGATGGTATTACCGGCACACTGTCGCTCAACGGTTACAACGTGCCGCCGGAATCGCTTTTGGAAAGACCAGCCGAACTATTGGGCCATGTACTGCCGCCTCAGCACAGAAAATGTGGGAAACATCCGGGAGTTTGATGTAAATGCCCGATCTTCAACTTAATCACGGTCCCTTGCCTCTTCCCGCATTCCTTCCGGATGCAACTAGGGGTGTCGTCCGCTCTGTTGATGCGTTGGACCTGGAGCAGGCAGGTGTGCAGGCGCTTGTAATGAATGTGTTCCATTTGATGCAGAACCCGGGATCCACCACCATTCAGGCACTCGGTGGATTGCACCGCATGGCCGGATGGCCGCGTCCTATCATTACGGATTCCGGTGGTTTTCAAATCTATTCGTTGATTCGTCAGAAGCCCGGCAATGGCAGCATCAGTGACAAGGGAATGAGCGTGAAATCCAGGGGGACACGGCGGAAGTTCCAGCTCACACCCGAAAAGAGTGTCCAGCTGCAACTTATGTACGGTACGGACGCGGTCATGTGCCTGGACGAATGTACCCATGTGGAAGCGCAAGCATCGGACCAGGAAAAGGCGGTGGGACGAACGATCATGTGGGCGAAGCGGTGCAAGGAGGAATTCGAGCGGCAGATAGCTCAACGGAAACCGGATTCGGCTAAACGTCCTATGATCTTCGGTGTGATCCAGGGCGGCGCCGACCTGATCCTGAGGCGGCAGTGCGCGGATGCACTGATAGAGATCGGCTTTGACGGGTTCGGCTATGGCGGCTGGCCCCTGGACCCGGCCGGCAACCTGCTTCGCGAGGTCCTCGCCGCCGTCAGATCATACGTTCCTGCACAGTATCCGATGCACGCCTTGGGTGTCGGCCATCCGGAATCAATCGTAGACTGCGTAGCCATGGGCTACACTCTCTTCGACAGCGCACTGCCAACCCGGGACGCACGGCACGGACGGCTGTATAAGTTCACGGCTGACCCATCGGATCAGGACTTTTCGTTCAGCGGCGATTGGTTTGACCGGATATATATCCAAGATCAAGAACACATAAAACGTAGAGAGCCAATCTCAAGATTTTGCGAGTGTTTTACATGTATTCGCTATTCCTCCGGTTATCTGCATCATCTCTTTACTGGAAAAGAAACGCTGTACTTTCGTTTAGCGACGATCCACAACCTCCACTTCATGATGACCCTGATGTCCCGGTTGTCCCCTGACCGAACATGAATGAGCCTTCTCCCGATCTCCTCAAGAAGCTGATAAAAGATATCCACACGAGTGCGAAATACCGCACGGTATGCGAATCGGTAATCCGGAATATCGGCAGGCACGAACTATCCATACGGCACTCATACAAGGACGCGGTAAAAGAAACGAAAAACACGCTGCACCAGGTCGCCGGCGCCTACATTCAGGGACGAATGCGATACGACAGGTGGATAGATGAGCTCGTCGATAATTCAGACGAATCGCTCAAGAATGCATGCAGGCGACAGATGAGGTACCACGCCTCCACCAGGGAACGCCTACCTGTGTTATCGGAATTTTATACCGCCCTGTTCGACCTTCTACCGGAACCGAAATCGATTTGCGACATCGGCTGTGGCCTGAACCCGCTTTCGATCCCCTGGATGCCGGTATCCCCGGATACCGTGTTTCATGTATACGACATCTACACGGACCAGGTAGACTACCTGAATCGTTTCTTTACCTGCTGCGGCATCAGGGGAAAGGCAACTGCAACGGACATTACGGCTACTCCACCGGATGCCCACGCAGATCTGGCACTGATGTTCAAGATCCTTCCGGTACTTGATCACCTGCCCTATACGAATCCCCGCACTTTCCTGCAGACCGTAAACGCGGATCACATGGCGGTATCCTTTCCCACTCAAAGTTTAGGTGGAAAAGAGAAGGGCATGGCAGCGCACTACGAACAGTGGTTTCTGGAGATGATGGATAATTCGTGGGAGGTCGAGCGAATGGTGTTTGAGACGGAACTCGTCTTTGTGGTACGAAGATAGTTATTCGTTTCCCCTTGTCAACCGCAATGCCTCTTCATAATCTTCCCGGGTGTTGACATTGAACAGAATTTGCCGCGTAAACAGCTCCGTGTCATCCGTCGTAATTATCTTGACCTTTACCTCATCATAAAACCGGATGATCTTGAGATCTCCCTCATTCAGTTTGCGTTCGACCGGTTCGACACAGGTAGCGCTGTATACGGCGCACATGGGCTCGAAGCCGTAGTCACTCTTGGGGACGACCACGTCGTTTACCCCATCGGCGAAATCGATCATATACATCAAAAACGAAGACGATACAAACGGCATATCACAGGCAATGCAGACACCGTGCGATGTATCCATGGTCTTCAAACCGGTATAGATACCACCCAGTGAACCGCAGTCGGGCTTGAGGTCACCAGCCATAGGCAATCCGAGGAATTCATACTCGGCCGGCGTGTTGGTCACGAGGAGGAGTTCATCAGTAACCTGACGGACCGATCGTATCAACCGTTCGATCAACCGTTCTCCCTGAAACATGCTTAACGCTTTGTTCTCTCCGAATCGCCGGCTTTTTCCGCCCGCCAGAATAATGCCGGTAGTGGAACGGGTGTTCGGCATGAATTCTCCTAAAAAGTGTACGATATGTCCGATAAAATCGTGAACAGCAGAAAAAGGTTCATCCCTGATGTTTCAGTGAGGCAACCACTTCTCGCAGGTTGGGGCCGACGGTTTGGGGGACGGACCTTACCGTCAACCGATTGAATCTCAGCTTGCGCACTTTTTATGCCACGGCCGATTTTTCACAGAATGCTGAAGAATTAGCGATAAAGAAATGACTATCAAATGAATTATCGAGGGCGAAACCCGGCGGGTTGTATCGGTGGAGACATAACCCTCGTAAAATTTCCCTTGAATCTCAATAAAAACGAATCCTCTCGCTTGACAGCACAGACCGGATGCCGTATCTTTATTGACACTTTTCAGGATGGTTTTCCATGGCTAAAGGGTGGCAAAATCAACCCTCTTTTCCCTCCGGTTTTCACCCAGTCGCTGTAATGTACAGCGCCACAATAAGAAATGTACATGTGGTTCTGGTCCCGTAAGCTGAAAAAATTACTCGCCGCGCGCGAGCACGACGTCATCATTCCCATGTGCCTCGACCGCCTCCGGCAGCGCCCGCCGGATTACTGGACGTTGCGGGCGCTAGGAATCAGTCTCATGAATGTAGGCCGTACGAGCGAGTCATTCGAGTGGCTGACCAAGTGCCTGCGGCAGTATCCGAACAAAGTCGCGGTGCAGTACGACCTTGGGCTGATCTATATGAAGCAGGAATGCTACAGCCAAGCCCGGGATCATATGCTGGCAGCCACGGAAGGCGGTTTCCGCACAGACGCTCTGTTCGTGGATCTGGGCCGCGTTTACTACTACCTCGGTGAGTTCGAGAAGGCTACCCACTGCTTCCGTGAGGTTATCCGGCGGCGTCCCGGGCATGCGGAAGCCTACAACATGCTCGGGACCGTCTATAAACGCCACGCAAAATACGACGAGGCCATCGTCACATACAAACAGGCCATCCGCTGCGGGAGTGAAACTGTCGAAAACCGAACCAGTCTCGCCGAAATTTATGTGCGTCAGGAAAAATGGCAAGCCGCCATAACAGAATACCAACGCGTGCTGGAAATGGAACCCTCCAATTTTGCAGCCCATTTCGCCCTGGGCTCCGTATTTGAAATACTGGGTAAAAATGCACGGGCCATCAACGAACTCCTCGAAGCCCACCGGATCGACGCAGCCGATGAACGGACGAAGCAGAAGCTGGAAAAACTGCTCATTAGCTGACCCCGGTTCGTATACCTTAATCCTAACTCATTAAAATTCCGGAAACGCAAACGGAACAGGGATAAACGTAACGATCATGATCACGATCGCTACGGCCCCGATAATCTTGCGCTTCATATCCAGCGGAGTGTAGTCGTTCAGAGAGGGTGGATGGCGGAACCGTAACCGGTAGCTCATAAACAGCAGCAGGGCCGCCCACACATACCAGCCGGCGAAATATATCCCCAGATAGCCCATTACCGCGAAACTCACCATGGCAACACCCAGTTGAAGTTTCCGGGCGTATTCCGACCCGCCTGCCAGGGCATACAGGATGTGCCCGCCGTCGAGTTGGCTTACGGGCATCAAGTTCAGCATCGTCACCAGAAATCCGAACCAACCGGCAAATGCGACGGGATGTACAAATATATCATGCCCCTCGGGCAGAGGTCCCAGTACAAGGTAAGTCAATCCCTTGAGGATCAATGGATCTCCCATCGTTACATATCCCGTCTCCACATCCGAAAGTTTCTGTATGGTTGATAAACTGACACCGTAGGCGGTGATCGGCAGTGCCACGATAAACCCGGCTATCGGACCGGCGGCGCCGATATCCATCAACGCCTTCCTGTTAGGGTACTGTGAACGGGTTACGATCACCGCACCGAAGGTGCCGAAGGCCCATGGTGATGGTAAAAAATAGGGTAGCGAGGCCTTGACGCCATGATATCGGGAATAAACGTAATGACCCATTTCGTGCGCGGTGAGTATCGCCAGGAGGGAAGCGGCGAAGGGGATTCCATGCAACAAAAGAGCCGGATCCATTATCAAATAGGGAACCATCATGATGTTGTAGTTCAAGGGACCCGCCACACCGGCGGCGAGCGTCGTCAGCACGGTCAATAGGAACAGGATGATATGGAGGCGGAGAGATGAAGGGGCCCTGGTTTCGACGTCCTCCTGCCATTCATCCGGGTTGTTGTTTCGCGGCGTCTGCTCAGGACGCCAATCGGGATTTGTCATAAGTTTGTTGATTCCTTAAAATCTATAGCCGAGTGCAAACCTATGGGTGTTGCCAAGGCCTGATCCGTACGGCACGAACGCATAGTCCAATCGGAATTTCGTCATCCGCATCCCCAGTCCAGCGCTGAAACCGGCTGTTTCGTGCCGGCTTTGATAACCGGTGGTTGCTGAGAAACGTTCCTGGTAGGTGTACTCAGCGCCAACGTGGAAACGCATGGGATCACTGCGGTACTTGCTGATATCGACGCTCAGCAACAGGTTCCGCTTGAGTGCTTCTAGGGGCGGCTGGTATCCCGCTCCGACACGAAACTCCCTGGGCAGCGAGAACTTCTCCTGGATAAACGAGAACTTCGGTCCTATGTTTCGAATCACCCCACCGAGCGTCAACCCTTCGCGGGCCAGCGCGTACTGCACCCCTAGATCAACCGCTAGACCGGAAGCCGAGTCGAACAGGATCTTTTCGTTGAGCGCTTTGATCGTAATGCCGATACTGACCGATTCCTTGACCTGCCGCGCGTAGGATCCGGACAGCATGACGTCATAGGCACTGAATGTGGTTAACGGTTGTGCGGTGGGAATGTTGGTTCGCCGTTCAATTCCGTCAACCTCCAAAATTGCAAACCCCAGGCCGAATGCGGAAGTGCCGTCACTGTACACCCCCCCGATGAATTCATGTGACACCCCCTGAAACCATTGGGTGTGGATAAACATCGCATCCTTGCCCACCATCGTAGTCATCCGCGCCGGATTCCAGTACAGAGCCGTAGCATCACTGGTAATTGCCGTATAGGCACCACCCATACCCGCAGCCCGGGCCCCGACCCCCAACTTCAGAAACGCCAGCCCGGTCTGTCCCACCTGTGCCTGACTGAGCGTGGGGACGAGTAAAAAGCCCATGCACAGAGAAAGCCACCGACTCCCAAGAATTACCATTCTCGATCCTTGTATCTAAAACCCTATTTCCCATTCAAAGACATGCGTCTCGTTGAGACCGATCCGATCCGTCAAAAATACATAATGAAGCCGCTGTTGTATGGATTTGATCGAAGTGGCGAAGCCCAAACCCGCAGCAAACTGGCCGTGGTTCAAGCCTGTGCGCAAGTGCAATCCTTTCACTATATCTACCTCGGTGCCGATCCGGAATTTAGATCCAACACGCTGGACCGTTTCCAGATCGGCAGACAGGAGAATACGTCGATCCCACAGCCTGTAACCGGCGCCAAGCGTCAACGACCGGGGATATGACTCCTCACGCCGTACATTCTGCCGAAAGAGTCCGGAGGTATTCCATGAGATGCGGGTGCCCATATCGCGAAACATCAAACCCAATGTCAACGGCTCCATCAGTTGCACCAGAATGCCGATGTCACCGCCGAACCCTTTGGCGGATTGTCCGGCAAGTCGGTAGAGAAGAACTTTCATGCTGACACCGATGGATACCTTTTCGTGTATTTTAGGACTGAACGAAAACAGCAACGCGTTCTCGGAATCGCTGATGGTGCCCTGCGGCTGCCCGTTCAGGTCCCGTGCATCAATGTTGTCCACGCCAAACCGGATCCAGGTGAAGCCTATTCCCCCGCCGGGTTTCAAGCCCATGGAGAAGGACATCGCAGTCTGGTTCCGGTCCAGAGGCATCCTGCGTGACATGATATTGAACCGCCGACCGGGTTCACCGAATCCCAAACCGGCGGGGTTCCAGTAGACCGACGAACCGTCGTTGGCCACGCCGGTGAATGCGCTGCCCATACCGAGAGCCCGGGTGCCCATCCCCAACCTCAGGAATGCGCCGGCATCACCGCCCGTCTGGGCGAAAATAGACGCGGGAGCAAACCCCGGCACTGTGATAAAAACAACGCTAATCCAACACCACAATTTTCCCAAATGCATTCAAACCACTCCGGGTCGACACCTGGTAGATGTAAACACCGTTGGCAACTCTCACATTCCGACCGTTCTTCCCATCCCACGGAACAAAATGTTCTCCGGCGCTCAGAGACTGATCCGCCAGAAGCGTCTTCACTTTATTATTGGAAACATCAAAAATTTCGACGGTTACGTTTGTAGACGCTTTCAAGCTGTACCGAATTCGCACCGAACCGTGGTGCACCGGCGAATAGGGGTTGGGAAACGCATACGTCGCTATGGTATCAACCCGGGCCGCACTGCCGAGGCTGACCGTCGGAAATGACGTCTGAATCACCCGCCAGGATCGCCCCCTGTCGGCGGACAGGCTGAGGCCGTTCTGGGAGGAACCGACCCAGACGTTTTCACCGAGCACATGCACGGAGACGGCCTCTCCTTCCGCCAGACCATCCCGATAATCCTGCCTGATCCAGGCGTTTCCGCCGTCCGACGAGCTCCACAGGCCGTCGAAGGTAGCCGCCCACAAGGTGTCGTCGGAAAAAGCGAAGTCCACCGCCTGGACATCTAACAAAGCATCTATGGATGTCCAGGAGACGCCACCATCCGTGGATTGCACAACGCCGTACCGTTCACCGGGTCCGGAAGGCCAGGACCCGGCCCAGAGCACGGAATCGCCGTTAACCTCTTGAACGTCCAGAGCGTATACCCAGTTCCCGGTGAGTCCATCCCCTGTAGTAGCAAGGTCCCAGGTAACCCCTTCGTCACTGGTGCGGGCGATTCCGCCGGCCGTGCCTACCCACACTCTGGGACCATCGGCCAGGACAGCAAACGAAAACTCACCGTTGGGATTCGAGTTCGGTACGAGAGATTCCCACGTCTGTCCGCCATCTCTGCTGCGGATCAAACCGCTGTCGAACTGGCCGAACGCGTTCCAGGTTGCCGCCCAGACGGTGCCCCGTGACACCGCCAGCCCCCACACTGTGTTGGCCAGGCCGAACCCGCGCTCCGGGCGGAAATGCTGCCATGTCCGCCCTCCGTCACGCGTCACACTGATTCCGTCGCTGACTTCCGTCTGCATCACAGTACTGTCATGGGCTGCGGCGATCCATACTTCTCCCTGGCCAACCGCCAATGCGGTAATATTGTCGCCGCCGATGCCGTCCTCCACCGTAAACGTGGTCCAGTCTCCGGAATCAGAGGAATAGCCGGACAGGGACGCCTGTAGCGAAATGCGGCTGACGCCGGCATCAGTGCCAGCCCAGAGGTATTGATCGTCGGAAGCCAGTTCGCCGATACCATTACCCAGCAACGCACGAACTGATGGCGCCAGCAGTTTGCTGGCGTCCGCGGAATGTATCAGGCATACAAAAACAAGGAGGGCAAGAGTACAGACCGGCAGGAATCTATCTCGTTTTTCAACCATACGAGAGGTCATGAAAAAGAAGACTCAGGGGGCTCCTGCTTGTTGAGGAGATATCTCTTGATTTTACGCGTGGAAGTTTTCGGAAATTCTTCCTTCCGAATTTCCACTGTTCTGGGGCGTTTGTAATCGGCCAGATTCGTGCATCTGGTTTTCACTTCTTCTTTTATTATGGCTGCAATCTCTTCATCTGACAAGGAATTGCCGCTGGCTTTGGCTTCCTCGTCCAGATACTCATAATCTGGTACGACGATGGCCTTGACCGATTCATCACCGGACGACTCGTCCACATCTGCGAGCACCAGCACCTCACCAACCCAGGGGCTCTGAGCGATTTCGCCTTCCACCTCTTCTGGATAAATATTTTTACCTGCTCTCGTCACGATCACGTTTTTGATGCGTCCGGCAATGTACAGATGGCCGTCTTTGTCCACCCATCCGGAATCACCGGTATATAGCCAGCCGTCCTTTAGGATCTCATCGGTGGCTTCTTGATTCCTGTAATACCCCCGCATGATGTTGTCACCGCTAACGATGATTTCGCCCACGCCGGTCTCATCCGGATTTACGATTTTCACATCCACACCGGCCAGCGGCTGTCCTACCGAATCGCTCTTGGGTGCATCGAAGCGGTTGACCGAAACGACCGGGGATGTCTCGGTAAGACCATAACCCTGGAGGATTCTCAAGCCGAGACGTTGAAAACCTTCGTTGACTTCCACCGGCAGTGCCGCCGCGCCGGAGACGAAGAAGCGAATGGTTCCGAATCCGCCTTTCTCTCGGAGACCGTGAAACACCTTTCCGCCGAGATGCAGCCCCAGTTTTTCTGCTGCTTTAACAACACCCATACTCATGTTGAATATTTTCTGCACCTTTGCCGGTTTGGAACGCACCGCACGCATTATACCGGCATACATTTTCTCATAGAGCAGAGGCACCCCCAGCATGATGGTTGCGCTGGTTTCTTTCATGGTGTCGATGATGTCCCTTGACTTCAAACTCCCCACATAGGTGACGCTGGCTCCACCGTATAGCGGAGCTAGAAACCCGGCAGTACATTCGAAAGTGTGATGAAGCGGCAGGACGGATAAAAAATTATCGCCGCGACTGAAGGATATGGCATTCCGGCATGCCGCCACATTCGACATGATATTGCGATGGGAAAGCATAACACCCTTGGGATTTCCGGTTGTTCCTGAAGTATAAATCAACGCGGCCAGATCATCCGGCTGACTCTCTGAAAGTCCGGCGGATGCTTCCGCTTTTTCAACAGTCATCAAATGATCCATCCGCAGCACGTGTGTCAATTCTGGCAATTCGGACGCGATCGCTTCCACATCATTCAGGAAATCATCCGACAGGACCGCGGCCCGGGACCCCGAATCTTCAAGAATGTTACGGATTTCCAGAGGCTTCAGAAGACGATCGAGCGGTACCGCTATGAATCCATGACATACAATAGCAAGATACGACACCCCCCATTCCGGCCGGTTTTCCGACAGCAGGGCAACCCGGTCTCCGGTTTTCAAACCCAGCGATTGCAGATGTGCCCCGATGATCTCTGCCCGGTCCACCACCTGTTGGCCGGTCAGCTCGACATATGATCCGTCTCTTTTAATCCGGAATGCAACGATATCCGAAAACTCGCTTCTCAATTTTTCGAGCAGTAACTGGATATTGAGAGATGTCGACGCCATGTTTTTTGCTCCTGTGGAGAAGTCCATTACGACGGTGTCACACGCGGTACTCGGCTATTTCACTGATCGCGCTGATCAGGGCATCCAACTCTTTATAGGTGTTGTGCATCGCACACGAGACTCGCACACCGTGGTATGCGCCTTCATGCAGCCCCCGTGTCTCGATGTTGTATCGCTGGCGCAGCGGCTGGCCAATATCGTTGGACGTCATACCGCCGATGGACAGCGAAACCATAGAGGCGGACAGCTTGCGGCTCATAGGTGTCAGTACCCGAACCCCTGGAATTTCCATGAGTTTATTTTTGAGGTATGCTGCCATGATGGCGCCGCGATCTGCGATGAGTGTTGTGCCGATGGTATTGTGAAAATCCACGGCCACGCCAAATCCGACCAAGGGTGCCGCGCTCTGCGAGGCATGGTTCTCGAACCGGGCCGCCGTGAGCCGGGCCCCTCTGCCACGGGGAACATGATATCCGCCGGAGATTTTGTCCTCCGCACCCTCGTGAATATACAGGATGCCGGTGCCTTTGGGTGTAAACAACCACTTGTGCGTGCTACTGGCATAGAAATCACATCCGATATCCTTCAGATCTACCCCGATCATACCGACCGACTGTGCGCCGTCCACCACCGTGATGATGCCCTGTTCTCGGGCCATCCTGCAGATTTTCTTGACCGGCAGCCGCCAGACGGTGGTACAGGTCACATGACACAGGCTCAGGATTCGTGTCTCAGGACGAATAGCTTGCCTGAAGATCTCCAAAATATCGTCCTCGTCCTCCGGCGGATCGTGCAGGTCGATCTTGCGCAACGGATTTCCGAACTGATCGTGCCGGTTCTGCCAGCAAGACCAGCCGCCGTGGTGTTCGTGGGTAGTGGTGAGAATTTCATCGTCGGGGTTGAGTTTGAGCCCCATGGCGATAATGTTCATGCTTTCGGTGGAATTTCGGGTAAAAGCCAGTTCGGAAGGGGAGCAGTTCAGAAGGTCTGCGGTCTTTTGCCGTGCCTCGTTCGGAGAAGGCCACCGGTTGGGCATCGCCCCCCACGGGTCGATTTCCTGGTGTGAGATCACGTCAAGCTGTGATTGCAACACGACCTGAGGCTGAATGCCGATCGTACCGTTATTCAGGTAAAGCATCTCCGACTTAAACGGGAACTGGGCCCTGACGATCTGCCAGTACGCCTCGTTCTTTACGGATGGCTCCCCTGAATCTCCAAGTAATTTCTGCAATTCGTCGATGGATTGCGCGACCGGGAGAGCCGGTTTCCCGTTTTTCTTCCGCTGTTTTTCGTTCTTATCAAATCCCTCTGCGTGGGTTTTATTAGACCGTGCAGCCGTTTTCGATGGCATGCTGACCCCAATCATATGATGTAGGAAATCAAGGGCGCGTTTACACACTAAAAACAGAACTGAGATGCGATATGACAGTAGTTACAACATAATCCCCGAACGGCAGTGGCGCAAGCACTTTTTCTACCTGTGTGAGGCGCCAAACAAGAGATTCTATGTCTGTTTAATACCGGTAGAAATACCTTGACAGCATTCACGAAACGCTGGTACATTGCCGACTCAAAATTGAAGGAGAACGCAGTGTCCAAAAGAACAATATCAGGTGATGAAAGCATCGCATACGGCGCCTTGCTGGCAGGAATTCGCGTTGCCACCAGCTACCCGGGATCTCCCAGCAGCGGCACCATGCAAACGCTGTTCGCGCTGGCCGACGCTTACGGAATCCATGTGGAATGGTCTACCAACGAGAAAGTAGCCTTCGAAACCTCCGTCGGCGCCTCCATAGGCGGAGTACCCGCATTGATGGCGTGTAAAGGGGTCGGTTTCAACGTAGCCCTCGACCCCATCATGGTGGCTAATCTGACTGATGTTGGCACCGGCCTGGTAATTCTACTGGGCGATGATCCGGGCGCCTGGGCTTCACAGAACGACCAAGATACCCGCCCGATCGCCGCCGGTACGGAATTGCCTATGGTGGAACCGGCGACACCTCAGGAAGGCGTGGATATGACAGTGGCGGCGTTTAAACTGTCGAAGAATATGCAGATGCCTGTCATTATCCGGATCACCAAGAGTTTCGGTGTCATGAAACAGGAGGTGGACCTGGCGGACCTTCCCAGACCGACGACACTGACTGGACACGCCTTCGCGAGAGAGGCCATGCGCTGGATCTCAGTCCCGACTAATGCAGTGGAACTGCATCGCCGTCTACATGAACGTGTGGCATCGGTGGCCGATCGGTTCGAAGAGAGTTCCTTCAACTGTATTGCCGGTTCAGGCAGCTGGGGTATCATCGCAGCCGGATACGCATATACCAAACTCATGGATGTGATAGACAACTTGGACAAGGGATCCTGGCGTGTCCTCAAACTGGGAACGCTGGCACCCCTGCCGAAGCAAACCATTACGGCATTCATGCGCTCGGTCGACGAGGTGCTGGTCCTAGAGGAGAACGAGCCGTTCATCGAGACTCAGATAAAGGCCATCGCGTACGACGCCGGTCTCCAAACGCCCGTGCATGGCAAACAGGACAGGATGGTCTCGAGGGAAGGGGAGCTGTTCAGATGGCAGATCGCGGAGGCGTTGCCTGCATTCAATCCGGGTTGGTCATCGAACCGGGAGTTTTCTCCGGCGGACGAGAAGAAATACATGCCGAGTCTCTCCGGGTTACCGGCGAATTGTCCTTACACACCGGTATTTGAGACACTAGAGGAACTGAGCCACGAGCTTGAAGTGGAACCCGTTTATGTGGTGGATCCCGGTTGTGCCATCAAGATAAACACACCTCCTTTTCAGATGCTCGACGTCAAGTATTCTATGGGATCCAGCATAGGAATTGCATCCGGACTGGTACTAGCCGGTGTCACCGATCCCGTAATCGCGGTGGTGGGTGATTCGGATTTCTTTCATCTGGGGGTGAACGCCCTGTTCAACGTTGCGCACCAAGGATCTGATCTGCTGGTGATCGTACTTGATAACGCCACTACTGCACTATCCGGGTTTCAACCGGCTCCGGGTGTAGGACCAGATAAAAACTCGAACCCTCTCCGCATAGAAGGTGTAGCGGAAGCTTGTCCCGTGTCGCAGCTGCAAGTAATCGATCCCTGGCAGCCGATTGAGACCCGCATGGCGCTGAAAGAGGGGCTGACGTCAAGTGGATTGAGAGTGCTTGTTTCGCGTAGTCCCTGTCCTTACATAGACGACGGTTTCTGTCCAGGGTATCAAGCAAAATCATCGGCTGTCTCCGCAAGAGTTTAATCATACACCTGTAGCCTAAACGCACCTTTTCGCGTAGAGTGGAATTTGAAAACCAGATCGTTCGGATCTGTTGGCATTTATTTATCTGTTTGGAGTGTTCTATATTGTTACATCTCGAAACCATCCGCCAAGAATTCCCGGTCGTCGATTCGATCACCTATCTCAATCATGCCGCCTGCGCACCCATTTCAACCAGAGTCAGAACGGCGATGGAATCTCTGCTGAAGGACCACAACGAAAATGCGGCGTTGAATCATGGTGCCTGGGACACCAGAATAAGACAGGTCCGGGAACGAACAGCCGCGTTCATCAGTGCTCAGCCCGAAGAAATTGCATTTGTAAAGAATACATCGGAGGGTATTTCGTTCGTAGCCAGCGGCTTCCCATGGCAATCGGGTGATAATGTTGTGATCAATACGCTGGAGTTTCCCGCCAATGTTTTCCCCTGGCTGAACCTGAAGCATCTGGGCGTTGAAACGCGGTTCGTGGAAGACAGAGACGGACGCATTCTCACAGACGATATCCGGGCTGCCATGGACGACAGGACCAGGGTCGTGGCTATGAGCCACATCCAGTTTGGGAACGGTTACCGCTGCGATATCGAATCGGTCGGCACCCTGTGTCGGCAGCGGGACGTGTTCTTTGTTGTCGATGCAATCCAGTCCCTGGGCCACATAAAAGTGGATCTGACTGAAACCCCTGTAGACATATTAACCGGTGCGACATACAAATGGTTAATGGGGCCGGAAGGGGGAGGTATCCTGTACTGTTCCCCGGCAATAATGGAACGGCTTCAGCTCCACGAAATTGGCTGTAACGCTATGGCAGAAGCCGGTGTATACGATACTTTCGAATTCGAGCTGGCACCGGATGCACGAAGATTCGAGTGCGGTACGCCCAATACGGTCGGCATATACGGACTCGGCGCGGCGCTCGAATTGTTAATGGATGTGGGCAGTGAGGCAATCGAAGAACAGCTTCGAATTCTGTCGGCCACACTCATTGAAGGACTGGAACGTAAAGGGTATCGAATTCTTAGTCATCGAAGCGATACCGAATGGTCCGGAATCGTCACGTTTGTTAGCGACCGGTATCCGGCGGAAGCGTTACACCAAATTCTTCGGGATCATAAAATCATCGAAGCACTCCGTTTCGGCGGCATCCGGGTATCGGCACATTTTTACAATACCGAGGAAGAAGTGCTGCGGGTCGTTGATGTGCTGCCCGATCATGGATGATTTTCCCAGAGGTAAGTCTCTCCGGGATATACCGTGTATATTCGTTCGGTGGCTGCCATATCCGCCAAAATTACGAGTGTGTATGCCTCCCTGTCGAGGGATGGCACCTCGGTAAAACTCCGCACGTCCTGCGAACACAGCAACGCCCAAGGTTTCACGGAAATCCCGATTGACACCCGCAGGAAACAATTATTCGATAGTTCTATCCGCATGCCGGTGCCCTGAATGAATGCATATCGTCGATCCGGACAGGTTGTTGACCACTTTAAATGGAATCAGGACTCAAATCCGGATGACGGACAGGCCTTGATATCAGCGGGTGTTTGAATTAGACTGTGCGCCAAACCAAGACCACACAAAACATTAACCGTGATCGACGGTAGTTGAGGCAGAAAAGTAATGAAATATCGGCAATCGCACCTGGCTTCCATTTTGACCCCGTGGTTTTTTTCAGACGCGATCCTGAGTCAGGAGCCCGCAGAAGAGTTAACGAAAATCATCGAAAGGCCGCAGCATCCTGAACGGCAACCGCTTGATTCGTTTACGCTTGAAGAGCTCATGGGGAAATTCGGGGTACCCGGTGTCAGTATTGCGGTCATCAAGGACTTCGAAATTCACTGGGCAAAAGGGTATGGTATCGCGGATGTGGCGACGGGTGCAATGGTCGATCTAGAAACACTCTTTCAGGCCGCATCCATCAGTAAGCCGGTAAATGCCATGGCCTTTTTAAAAGCAGTACAGGACGGGGAATTTTCGATGGACGAGGATATCAACCACATCCTGACGTCGTGGAATGTACCCGACGGTCCACTTACGAAAGACTATCCGGTTACAGCACGTGCGCTGGCCAGCCACCTCTCCGGTTTAGGCGATGGGTTCGGCTTTCCCGGGTATCACCCATCCGCCTCTCTTCCCACTGTTGTTCAAATTCTCAATGGGGAAAAGCCATCCAATGTCGGCCCTGTAATGCTCGCCCGCCCACCCATGACCGCTTTTCATTATTCAGGCGGAGGTGTCATGGTTCTGCAACTAGCTCTGACCGATGCCATTGGCAGCCCCTATCCTGATATTCTCCAGGGCTATGTACTTGGCCCCGTCGGCATGACCCGTAGCACGTTCGAACAACCCCTTTCCCCTGAAAAAGATAAAAACGCCACCCGGGGTCATGATGGGAAGGGCAACATCATGGGCGCCAAATGGCATGTGTATCCTGAACTCGCCGCCGCGGGATTGTGGACCACGCCGACTGATCTGGCGAAATTTGCGATCGAAGTGCAGAAGTCCATAAAGGGGAAGGCGAACAACGTGCTTTCACAGGCGATGGTACAAGAGATGCTGGATCCAGTCGGCATAGGCGATTACGGGATCGGTTTTTCCGTCACCAAACAGGACCAGGGATGGTATTTCGGACATGGCGGCGACAACTGGGGATTCAGGTGCGTCCTGAGAGCCCATAAAGTAAAAGGTCACGGATTCGCCATTATGACAAACGCCCAGAACGGTGGTGTCATTTTAGATGTGCTTGAAGAACGAATTGAGCGGGCCTACGGCTATGACTCACTGGACAAATCCATGCCCCGGAAAACTGCTCCGCAGGAACCCTGACGGATGGGGCCCTGCACCATACCCTGTAGTGGTTATGCCCAACAAGCTTAGCGCAATCTTGGCTCCCGGTTAAAGACCCTGGATGAGACGGCATTGGGGGAATGCGCATGGACCAATTCAACCGTTGTGTCGGAGGACGGGGCGCATGGTAACGGAGTTGTTAAAGCGGAGGGAGATTTGCCCCGGGAATCCGCCGAGATCCAATCAGAATGGTACAATAATGCCGATCTGAAAATATGCTCCCGTGGTTGCCTCCCCACCGTAACGTATCCAATTTCGCTGGGTCTCAGGACCTAGATCAGATGCCCGTAGGGCTGCTACCCGGCTATGGGGTAACACCACTATCTAAATTCTCAAGTACAGCCTTCCTCCGTTCGTCGGGAAACTTCGTTGGCCGTTCGATTTCACAATCCTCATGGGTTTAAGGATCCAGTAGTCCTCGGTTATTCGCAACGAATGCTAAAAAAAATATCCCAAAGCAACTATAATTGGAACGATAACATGAGATTTTTGTATTCATTTCATTTGTTTTCCCGTGAAGCCAGGCAGGTTCGCCATGGCCTGATCGGCCGAGTCATCTACCAGACACGCTTGCCGTATCGATACGGCACCGCCTTCCGCAACAAAGGCAAGTCCACAGGAGTCACCTGGCGGCCGAAACTATTGTATGCGGCGTGCTCACGGACCTTTGATACCGTCCCGGCTTGTCAGTCACCCGCAGGTTAAGGGGGCAAAAAGGCAAGTCTCTGGTTCGATTTCTGTGGAGAAACGAACCAGCCTAAAACCGATCTATGACGGTAACTCCCTGCTGAGCGAACCGTCCCATTGCCTCCAGCTCGGCCCCGGCTTCTTCCAGTGACACCCGTTTACCGATTAATCTGTCCGGCTGCAGCATACCAGCAGTTATCATCTGCAGCATCTCATCATAGCCATGCGCCTGCATGCCGTGGCTGCCGACGATGTCCAGTTCCCGGGCGACAACTTCATTCATGGGTATGGCAACGTCACTCTCCTCCGCCAGCGTCAATCCGATCTGCACGTGGCGCCCTCGTTTCCGAAGAGACCGGACGGAATTCCTACAGGTCTCCCGAAGCCCCAGGGCATCGATCGACACATCCACGCCGCCATCTGTTTCCATTCGGATGTACTCCGCAGGATCTCCGACAGATTTTGAGTTTACCGTTTTCTTCGCCCCGAATGCCTCCGCCTGGTCAAGCTTGGCATCGTCGATATCAACTCCGATAACGTAACTGCCAAGCGCCGTAGCGATCATAATAGCGGAGAGCCCCACACCACCGCACCCGTATACAGCAACACGTTTCCCGGCGGTGACCTGCCCCTGGACCACCACCCCCCGGAACGCGGTCATGAACCGGCAGCCCAGACTCGCGGCTTCCACAAATTCCAGTTGGTCGGGCAGCTTAACGATATTTGTGTCCGCATAGGGAATGGCTACATATTCCGCAAACGAACCCCATCCCGTGAAGCCGGGCTGAAACTCATTGTCACAGATTTGCTGATTTCCTGACTGACACTGTGGACAGTAACCGCAGCCACAGCAAAACGGTACCGTGACCCGGTCACCGACTTCCACAGCCTGAACCCGGGCGCCCGCCGCAGAGATGACACCCGCCATCTCATGCCCGGGTACATGTGGAAATTCCGTTATGCCCGGATCATGCCCCATCCAGGCATGCCAGTCGCTCCGGCAAATTCCGTTGGCTTCCACTTTGATGACGACCCCATCTTCTGAAGGTTTGGGATCCGGTACTTCTCTCACAACAAGCGGCTTTTCGAATGCGACCATCAGGGCTGCTTTCATCAGGCTGGTTCTCCCGTGGCGTTCTAAAATCTGTTTGGCAGTATAAATTGATCCGCATATCTGTATCCGTTTGTGGACCACGCGTCAAGTAGTATTTAAGCTACGGTAAACCGAGGCTGTCGTAATCATAACCAGATAATATTCCGGATACACTGCGAAACAGAACCGCGTATGCATCATACGACTATTCCTCTTGACATCCACCCACGCTTTTTCCTTATATCACATTTTGGTTGAAAATCACAATACCCTGGAAATCATGTTCAGGATATATGCATGATTAACATAATCACTGCCTGGACGCAGACGATGGAAAAGGTGTTATGAACCTTCATTTTCGCAAGCCGACTGCGATCGATTTCTTAGATTGGGCCCTATGCCGTGAACGACCTCGGTGCAGGGGTAACAGATCGTCAATGCGACTTAGCACATTGAATCCATCAAGTTGAAATATGGGTGCCCCCATAGCAATGTCCGCCCGGCTAAAGTCGTTTTTCCGGCACGTTTTATCCGGATCGAAGTCTTCAACAGCGGTATAGCAAGAACCGGATAGGCCGCATCGCTATGTACTGCGTTGTTCTCCGCAAGGAAAATGAGGAATGGGGATCCACAAACGGTCCAATCTCTGATCCACCCCCCTCCGAGTAATCTGAAACAGGGGTTTCTTTTAGTTCTTTTCTTCCAAAATAAAAGGTAAAATGCCAATTCTATCCTGCTCCGACCACACTTTCTGGGAAGAAAACGGATACATCCTCATACCTAACGCGGTGCCTCAGTCACACCTCGAAACGGTGATCGATGAGATCTGGTGGTTTCTGGAGATGGACCGAAACGATCCGAACGACTGGTACCGTGAACCGCACCGACCGGGCGGCATGGTGGAAATGTACCAGACGCAAGGCCTCTGGAATAACAGGCAGTGTCCCAGGGTGCATCAGGCGTTTACCGAAATCTGGGATACGGAAGAGCTGTGGGTGAGCTTCGACCGGGTGAACATGAAACCGCCGGTCCGACAGGACAAGCCGGAATGGAACCATCCCGGAATGGTACACTGGGATATGGATACGGCCGGCCTGACGGAATTGACACTCCGGGTGCAGGGTGTCCTGTACCTTACCGACACAGCGGTAAACCAGGGCGGCTTTCAGTGCATCCCCGGTTTTCATCGGGAATTCTTCGAATGGGTAAAAACGCAGCCTAAAAGCCGGGATACACGACGGCCGGACCTGACCGGCCTGGATGTAAAACCGATTCCCGGTAATGCCGGCGACCTGCTGATCTGGCACAGCCTGCTGCCCCACGGAAACGGACAAAACACGGCGACAAAACCCCGGTTGGCGCAGTATATCTCCATGTCGCCCAATCCAAGTCCGTCGGAAGAAGCGCGTCAGCAGCGAATCCGGATGTGGCAGGAGCGCCTCCACCCGGAGGGCACAGCCTTTCCGGGCGATCCACGCCGCCTCGAAGCTCAGAACCCTCCCGCGGAGTTGACGCCTCTTGGCAGAAAACTCCTGGGCATGGAACCCTGGTAATCCTATGCAACCTTCCTGGCTACCTCCCAACCAGATGCCAACCGGATCGTTCCAGATCACCGGGGAACGAGAGGCGCCTCCCGGGGCGCTGGACGAAAAAAACTGGCGGCTTGTTATCACCGGTCTTGTTAAAACTCCGCGCACGCTGACACTGCCCGATGTGCAGACATTGGCCACGCGGCAATTGGAAACGGATATCCATTGTGTCACGGGATGGTCTTACAGGGGCATGCGCTTCACCGGATTTCCCCTTGAAACCCTGCTAGACCTTGTCCGTCCCACTCCGGAGACAAAATACGTCTGGTTTAGAGCGTATTCCCCGCGTAACCACGACACCTCTCTTCCTCTAGATCTGGCCCGGGAAGACACTTGGCTGGTGACGCACGCCAACGGCGCACCGCTCGAGCCTTCCCACGGCTATCCGCTTCGTACCGTAACACCGTCCCGATATTTCTACAAAAGCCTCAAATGGATCCACCGAATCGAACTGCTGTCGCAAGACCGTGTCGGGTTCTGGGAACGGACCGGTAGCTACCACAACAACGGTAATCCCTGGCCGGGCGATCAGCGCTATGTATCCGGTGTTTTGAAACCGGAGCGGGTCAAACGGTTCATATCCCTCTGCTGGAGTTTCAGTTACCAATCTAACCACTATGGATGATGTTGCTACTTTGAAATTAGGACAACCAACTTATGATACATACAGTTACTATGGTGACGGGGATGTAGCGGTAACCGAAACCTCTAGTGAAGACGGTGAGGACAAGTAATAATAGCGCGTTCTTCTTGAAAGAAGACAGGTAGGCAATAACATGCGCGGAACCAATCATAGTGATATTTTGCCTGTCGGAAAATTGTTGATTGAAACGCCACCCAAGGAGGAATATCAATGAAAAATGCAATCCTTCTTCTCGGTTTCAATCGAGTTGACTACTTTGGTCAAACACTTGCAGCTCTACAAGCTAATGAAGCAGCACACGAATGCGATTTGCACGTTTATCTTGATGGGGGACAGAAGGCACGACAAGAAGAAATCATCACCCTCGTTAAAGCATCAACATTTGAAAATGTCAATTATGTTTTACGCAAAAGTAACTGGGGTATTGGTCGCCATCTTATCGATGCAAGAAGAACGCTATTCGATGAGTTAAATTATGACCGAGTAATACTTTTAGAAGACGACATGATACTCGCTCCAAGTTATATTCAAACAGTATTAGAATTATCACAATGGTCACAACAGTTTTGCGATGTTGGAACGGTAATGGCCTACAACATCAATAATGATAGTCTAGAGCAACAACAATCACAACAAGACCAAGTTATCGCTACTAACCGTCATTTTTGGGGTTATGTTCTGACCAGGGATGTTTGGCAAATTATCAAACCTATCGTTTATGATTTTGAAAAGAAATATTTGATGAACTCTTCCTATGAAAAACGCTCACATTTCCGCATTCGCTGGATGTTCATGCGCTCATGGATGAGCAAGAAACAACAAACACGTAGCGGAAATCGCATGGTGCCAGATGAGTGTTTAACAGCCCCATTTCCTAAGATTCCACGAAAATCTCCAACCAGTCAAGATGCGATAACAGCACTTGCATTATGGCATCATGGATTTGCAAGAATCACCACACGCGTATCAAGAGCGCAATATATTGGAGTTGAGGGTTTTTCATTTTCTCCTAAAGTATATGCTCAATTGGGATTCGAAGATCAAAACACCCTAGACCTCTCAACTCTAACCGAGGTTCCATCCACATTCCAATTCACAGCAAAGGACCAACAGGGCAACTCTATCAAACCCCGACCATACGAATGATTTGTTGGTATGGGTCTCACAGTTGGAATTCTTGGTGCAGGTCGTTGGGGGCTGGTTCACATTAGAACGCTTACATCTCTCAAAGAAGAAGGCTTGATTAAACAATTATTCGTCTGTGATACAGATTCAGACAGACTAAATAATCTCTCTCCACAAGGGGATGCAACCGTCACTACTTGGCGCAAAACGGTTGAACACAATTCGGTTGATTTAGTCGCCATTGTAACTCCGCCAGAAACACATTGCCAATTATCAACAGGATTGATGTCACGCGGCATCGATGTATAAGTTGAAAAACCACTTGGCTTTTCAGAAACAGAAGCAGCAGTATTGTCGTGCAGTCGTAGAACAGGGCAATCGCTTTCAGTCGGATTTCTCTTAAGATTTCATCAGGTATTCAAAAGGCGATGGTTGCGAGGGGTAATATCGGGTCTGTTCATCGCATAGAATTCACACAACACTCAACTAGAAAGGCACTCATAAAGGGAGATGTTATCGAGGCTTTAGGAGTCCGTGCAATAGACACAGTCCGTTCGCTACAAGGTGAAGTTGAACGACAACAAAGCTCAATCGTATGACTGGTACCGCGAAAATAACCGGATGCTAATCAGTGTCGATCTCTCAGGATGGCAGCCGTCCACAATGGATCTACATGGGCTTCAATTGAAGAATTGCAACCTGAGAAACGCTGAATTGTCCGGCGCGAATCTGGAAGGCGCCAACCTGTCCAACAGCTCCCTAAGGCACGCCGCGTTATGCGGCGCGGATCTGGAAGGCGTTGATTTTACCGGTGCGGACCTCCGTGATACTGATTTCAGGGACACCACCCTTACTGTTGCCCGGTTCTGTGGCGTGCCTGGAGACGGTAACACAACAGGTGCCCATGTGACGGGAATGCGATTGGACGGCGCCGTGGTATTGTTCCCTGAGCAGAAGGCGTACCTGAAAAATTAGGACAGAAGCCGATTGCGACCACATGTGAAAGATCAAAGAGAACCGACCCAACGGACCCGGGAAGAGTAAGGCCGGGGTCTACTATTGTTAATAGCGCCAAACCGGGACAAACCAATGGCTGAACCAAACATACTTTACTTGATGACCGACCAACAGCGGTGGGATGCCATGGGTTGCAGCGGCGGTTGGGTGGATACGCCCAACATGGACCGTATTGCATCCGAAGGGGTGCGGTTCTCAAACTGTGTGACCACCTCTCCAGTATGTATCTCCGCCCGTGTCTCCATGGCTACCGGCCTGTATCCGCACCACACCGGCATCCGGCACAATATGGAACATACCCTGCCTCCGGAAACACCCACCTGGATGCAGGCTGTCCGCTCCGCCGGCTACCGAACCAGCCTGTTCGGTAAGACGCATCTGCATCCTCACAGCGGCGACCTCCGGGAACGGGAATACCTCTTAAACGCCTATGGCCTGGACGATGTCAACGAGATCGGCGGACCACGGGCCAGCGCCCGGGTGTTGAGCCACATGACGGCCGACTGGGATGAGGCAGGGATCTGGGAAGCGTACCAGGAGGATTTCAAAGAACGGTTTTCGAAAAAACCCAACATGGTCCGGCCGTCAACGCATCCGCTGGAGTGGTATGCAGACGTATATGTCGGCCGGCACGCGAAGAACTATCTACGGGACTACCGTCGTGATGAACCCTGGTTCTGCTGGGTCAGCTTCGGCGGGCCCCATGAACCCTGGGACACACCGGAGCCCTATGCAAGTCAGTACGCCTCCGAACGAATGCCCGCGCCTGCAACCCGTCCGAAATCACTAGGACCACACCCCACCAACACACTGGACAGCCGATATGAAGAGGCACCGATCCTGGAACCGGGCGACACGGGCGCCATGAGGGCGGATTATGCCGGCAATGTCTCCTTGATAGACGCCCAAATCGGGGAACTCCTCGATACCATCGAGGAGCGCGGCGAGTTAGGCAGCACTGTGATCATATTGACCTCGGACCACGGCGAACATAACGGTGATGCCGGCCTGATCTACAAGGAAACGTTCCTCGACGGCGCGGTGCGTGTCCCGATGCTCGTACGCACGCCCGACACGTGCAACAGCCACGCGGGCGGGCAGGTAAACGACTCCTTCGTGGAATGGTTCGATGCGGGACCGACGCTCGTCGAACTTGCGGGCGGCGAACTCACACATGAGCAGTCTGCTAAATCGCTGTTGCCTTCCCTGTCCAATTCGTCTTTAGTCCACCGAGAAGAGGCGATCTCAGAATACCGGCAGGAAACGATGATAATGAATGATAAATGGAAGATGGCGGTGAACGAGTATATGGAGCCGTACCTGTTGATCGACCGGGAGCAGGACCCCGGAGAAACGCGCAATCTCGCAGGGGTACCGGATACGGAAACGGTTGTGGAGGAATTGGTGGGGAGAATCAAGGAACGGGTGAAATTTACACGGTAGTAAGATAGGCATCTGAGGTTCCGGCACGGTACGCAATCCAGATTCTGATTTAAATATAATCTGCCTGGCGTGATCGGGCCGTGGTGCCGTTCAACCAATTCTTTTATTCTGAACAATTTTTTACCATCTGTAATTATGTCCGTCTCAACAGGAGATTAACCCGACCCATATCTCACCATTTTTTAATCTGGAAATTTCCATTGTACATCCCATAGGATAGGAGAGGAACCATGCACTGGACACGGCGCACTTTCATAAAGACTATCGGTGTCGCGGGCGCGGGGACGCTGGCCGGTGGTGCAACGCTTGTAACGAACTGTCAGAACCCGTCGGGGTTTGATATACTTATTACTGGGGGCATCGTGATCGATGGAACCGGTGCCGTGGCATTCAGCGGAGACATCGGTATTATCGGCGATCAGATCGTTGAGATAGGCAACCTGGCGGCCAATGGCGGCAAACGGGTAATAGACGCCACCGGCCTGATTGTATCACCCGGGTTCATCGACATCCATTCCCATACGGACCTGTCTCTGCTGGTAGATCCGGAAGCAAATAGCAAGATCCGCCAGGGTGTCACCACAGAAGTGGCGGGGCAGGACGGCAGTTCCTATGCCCCGATGACGGATGAGCGGCTGTTGGGATTGCAGCAAGGATACGGAGAGCGTTACGGTGTCGATATCAATTGGAAGGATTTTCCGGCCTATTTCGACGCCGTGGAACAGAATAAAATCGGTATCAACTTCACTTCCTTCGTTGGACAGGGGACCATTCGGGGCATGGTGGTAGGTAGCAGAAACATCCGTGCCACCACCAGGCAAATCGACGAAATGAAGGCGGTGGTCGAGGAATCTGTCGCCGGCGGGGCATGGGGAATATCGTCCGGCCTGGAATATACGCCGGGCAGCTTTGCCCCTAAAGAAGAAATCGCCGAGTTGTGCAAAGTGGCGCAGTCCTATGGCGGCATCTACGCCACTCATATACGCAACGAGGACGACAAGGTGGTCGAAGCGGTGGAAGAAGCCATCTGGATCGCCCGGGAAGCCGGAATTCCGCTGCAGATCGCCCACTTCAAATCCATAGGAAAAAGAAACCTGGACAAGGTCAGCCGGTGCTTTGAGATTATTGAAAAAGCCAACGGGGAAGGGATGGACATTACCCTCGACAGGTATCCGTACATCGCTTACGCCACCACACTTCAGAACTTGTTCCCTACCTCTTACCGCGACGGTGGCGCCGAGGCATTCGTGAAACGATTGCAGACCCCCAGGATTCTGGGTCAGATGAAACGTGCCGCTTTAGGTAAAGTCAATATGCTCGGTGACTGGAGCCACGTGATGATTTCATCTGTAAGCGAGAACAATAGGGCATACATCGGTAAGCGGGTAACGGAAATAGTTGAAGGGACCGAAGAAAATCCGTTCGACTTCGTACGCAATCTGCTCATCGAGGAAAAGGGCAGTGTCGGCATGATCGGGTTCGGTATGAGCGAAGAGGAAATTAAATCCGTGCTCACCCACCCGCTGGTGATGATCTCTTCAGACGGCGGCGCTGCCGCTACAAGCGGTCCTCTCAGTCGTTTGAAACCCCATCCGCGGTGGTACGGCACATTCCCCCGCGTACTGGGCCAGTACTGCCGTGAAAAGCAGTATTTCCAGCTTCCGGAAGCCGTACACAAGATGACAGGAATGCCGGCAAAACGCTTGGGATTGAAAGACCGTGGCAAAATCGACGTGGGTTACGCCGCTGACATTGTACTGTTCGACCCTGAGACGGTCAACGATCAGGCGGACTTCTTCAACCCTCACCAGTATGCGACGGGCATCGAGTACGTGCTGGTGAACGGATCCGTCGCAATTGAAAAGGGAGAACATACGGGGGCGTTGACCGGGAAGGTGTTACGTAAAGGATGAAGGTCAGTACACCCGGATTACGTTTTGGGTGGTAACGGACAAGGCCTTTTATCTCGGCAACACCATAAAGGCAACTGATTTCAATAGGCGCCGGGCACAGACATTCTATTGAGTTAAGTCCTTCTTTAAATCCGCCAGGTGTCCAGCATCCCTTCGTCCACTTCAGCCGTATCAAGAACGCCTTCCTTATCGTCCCTCCAGAATTGGACACGGGCGGAAGAGAAATCAGACACTCCGGCGTAGCGGGCGGTCATTCCGGCAGCGAGTTTCAGTTCTGCTTCAGAGGGTGTACCTTCGATCAACGTCGTAGGACCGGTCACGTCCATTGTTTCCATCTTCCAGCGCCCAGGAGCGTAGCGGTTGAGAAACTTGTTTTCACCCTCTTCTCGCCCCATCACCACCTTGCACTCGGAACTCAAACGGAAATGACGACCGATTTTTAGCAGCATTACGTCGTCCATGGTCAGGTTTTCCTTGCCTTCATAATCGAAGAAATCCATGATGCGACGGGCGAAGTTCTTATCAGTCAGAAAGCAGCAACCGCCGGCCGGAGAGGGGTATTCCTCGATGCCATACTCTCGCGCCAGCCGCATCTGCTCCTGCCGCGAACGTCCCTGGATGTTGCCGAGTTGTTCGCGGTCCACCCACCCTTCTTTTTCCGGTACGGTGACCGCCAGTCGTTTGGCGGAAAGGGGACGGAGGAGCAGACCTTCCATCTCACTGTCGTTCTCGATGACGCGCATGGGATGGGTGCGCTGGGACATGGGGCGCTGCCCCAGGACTTCCCCCGTGAATATGAACTGCGCTCCGATTTCTTTCATATACTCTTTCGCGCGTTTGAACATGAAAATACGGCAATCGATGCAGGGGTTTATGGCAGAGCCATAACCGTATTTCGGGTCTGTCAGAACCTTCAGATAACCCGGCCCGGATATGTCGACCAGTTCCACTGGTACTTCCAGTTTCGCCCCCGCCTGCAGCGCCTCATTACGGACCGGCTTTTTCTTCTTACGGGTTTTGGACCGCCGGTTGTGTTCGACCACGCAGAAGCCTGTGTAGAACGTCAACCCCTGAACCTCAATGCCCTGCCGCATCAGCATCGCCGCGGCGATGGTACTGTCCAGTCCTCCGGACAGCAATCCTACTGCTTTTATTTTTTTCGCCATCGTTACGCTCCTTGATGCCAGGAGATGATATTCCCGGCCTAGTCTATATCATAACATCTTCTTTAACGCTTCCGCCAACGTCCGAAATGCCTGAGTCTGGGGAGAATCCGGCGCCTGTTTAACGATCGGGATCCCCTGGTCGCCGGCCAGGCAAATGGAGGGGTCGATCGGTATCTCGCCCAGAAAAGGCACGGCGAGTGATTCTGCAGCGCGTTTGCCGCCGCCTGTGGTGAAGATATCCGTACGCTCATGACAATGGGGGCACAAAAAATGGCTCATGTTTTCGACTATCCCCAGGATCGGCACATTCACCTGCTGGAACATAGCGACACCGCGGCGAGCGTCTATCAGCGCAACATCCTGTGGCGTGGTGACCACCACGCCACCTGTCAGCGGCACGGACTGAGTCAGCGTCAGGTGTGCGTCGCCGGTACCCGGTGGCATATCGATAACCAGGCAGTCCAGCTCGCCCCACATCACGTCACGCAGCAGTTGCTGCACCGCCTGATGTACCATGGGACCACGCCAGGTGACCGACTGGTCCTCCGGAATCAAAAATCCGAACGACATCATTTTTATATCATGACTGATCAGGGGCACCAACTGTTTGCCGATCACACCGGGCTGATCTTTACTGCCCATCATGGTCGGAATACTGGGACCGTATATATCTGCGTCGAGCAAACCCACGCTGTCCCCCGTCTCCGCCAGGGCCACCGCAAGATTGACTGCGGTGGTAGATTTGCCTACCCCGCCTTTGCCGCTGGCTACCGCCACTATGGATTTTACACCCGGCAACGATATTTTACCGTCACCGCTTCCCATGGGCTGCTGCCCGCCGGCAGCAGCGCCGGGAGGTGGCCCCATGATGCGAACACTTATATCCGGCAACCGCTGCACCGCTTCTCTGGCCGCAACGGTTATCGCCTCCCGCGTTTGTTCGTCCTGTGTAGAAAACCCTAGTACAAACGATACCTCACCGTTATCCACGCGGACGTCCTTAACCAGTCCAAACGAAACGATATCCCGGTCGAATCCGGGATACTTGACTTGCTTAAGTACATCCATGACATCCTGAGGTGATACATCCGACATTTATGATACCCCGTTTTTTGTAGATTCAATTTTTCATCAGAAAACCTGTACCAACTTTTACTATAACGCTGGCACCCTGTCTATGAGTGATAGTATACCCATAGGGTCACCGTTTTCAATGAATTAATCCTCTCAATTTCCTTTTCTCACCAATAACCGGAACTCCCCCCCGACCTCGTCGACCTGCAGTAACTCGTGGCCCATACTTTTGCACCAGGCAGGCATATCCTCGAGTATCTGCTCATCGTCTGCCAGGATTTCGAGCACCTGTCCCGATACCATATCCATGATCATCGAAGAAGTCTTCATGATCGGAACAGGACACAGCAGTCCGAAGGTATCGAGGGTGGCATCCGGTCGTGACATAGCTGTATAATGTAAGGGATATCGGCTTTTTTTCCAACCAACTCTTTTAATTTTATTTATTGTTGGAGGTTGAGAGGCCGGTCGACCCCGCTATTTGACGCAGACGCATGACCACATCCGGTAGTGCTTTCACCACACAGTCTATATCCTGGACGGTGTTTGTGTAGCCGAGTGTGATCACCAACGTACTACGGATTTCACGCGGCGACAGGCCGATCGCGAGAAGAACGTGTGAGGGCTTAGAGGCTTGGGCACTGCAGGAAGAGCCCAGGGAGACCGCTATGTCCTGCGCGTCCAGCATCAGCACCATGGATTCACTGTCGGCATCCCTGATCGTAAGGCTGAGGTGACCTGGAAGCCTGTTCTCGGGGTGGCCGTTCAGATGAAGGCCGTCCATATGACCGACCAGTTCACGGTGCAGACGTTCACGGAGAGCGGCTACGCGTTCGGCACGGTGCCCCATCTCGGCACCCGCAAGTTCCGCGGCTACGCCGAACCCCGCGACGGCAGGGACATTCTCATGCCCGGCCCGGCGTCCGCCTTCCTGGATGCCGCCGTCCAACAGCGGACGGATACGGACGCCGTCACGAAGGTACAGGGCTCCGACGCCCGGGGGACCGTTCATCTGCTGAGGGGACAGAGTCAGCGCATCGACTTTGAGATCCTTTACATCGACCGGTATGACACCGGCTGTACACACAGCGTCCGTGTGGACCGGTATATCCTGTTCGTGGGCAAGCGCACAGATGTCTCGAAGGGGTTGAACGGTACCGATTTCGTCACTGGCATGCATCACGGATACGAGGACAGTGTCATCCCGAAGCGCCCGCTGCACATCTCTAGCATCAACGAGACCGCAACGATCCACCGGTACCTGTGTTATCTCAAACCCCTGACGTTCCATCGTCTTCGCCGGGTATAACACCGATTGATGCTCTATGGACGAAACAATGATATGTCGGCCGCGCTTTTCATACGCCCGGGCTATTCCCTTGATCACCATATTACTGGCTTCGGTCCCGTTGGCGGTAAAGACAATTTCTCCAGGCTGTGCCCCGATGAGCGCCGCCACCTGCCCCCGTGCGGTCTCTACCGCAAGCCGTGCAGCCTCACCACAACGGTGCAGACTCAACGTGCTGCCGGTTGAAGAACCGAAGAAGGGGCGCATGGCCTCAAAGACGCGTGGATCCAGTGGCGTCGCTGCGATGTGATCGAAATAATGCACTGTTAGAAGGATGGAATTTTGAGACTGCCCAAGGGTTTTTAGATGTTACCCGAACGCTTGTATCGTCGACCGGCTGAAGGCCTTAAACACCCATCTCCGATTATTTTGAATCGGACTGGCCCTTCCACTCCTCTTCCCCGTCCGTCCAGATTTCTTTTTTCCAGACGGGTACAACCTGCTTGACACGGTCTATGGCATAGGCACAGGCGTCGAAGGCATTTTGTCGATGGGGGGCGGCAAGAGCAATCAAAATACTGATTTCGCCAATTTCCAGGGTACCGGTCCGATGGAGCATGGCGACATCATCTATACCCCATTTCTGCCGTATCTCCTCGCCGACTTCCTGCATTTTTTTCTCCGCCATTTCCGCGTAGGCTTCGTACTCGAGCCGGACTGTTGTACGTCCATCGGAATTGTCGCGAACGGTGCCGGCGAAGGTCACAACAGCCCCGTGACGGGGTTTGCAGATACAGTCAAACAGGGCATCAGGTTGTATGGGATCGGTGGTGATTTTATACATTAGAGTGATAGTTGACCGTGAACGGAAATTGTTTTCCTCCGCTGACAGGTGGGATGCAAGCCAGCTCGTCTCCGTCCTGCAGCATATCCTCATGGCTGGCGTATTCCCTGTTCACCGCCAGCATCATGCTCTGGCGGTAGGACGCCAGGGCGGGATACTGCTCGATCAGTTTATCGAGTGCGGCGCCTACCATTGCGTCCTCATGAATATTCAGGTTCAACGAAGAAGCACCAACTGCATCCTTGCAGGCGGCGAAGCATCGGACCTTAATATGCATAATATCATCCTAGTAATAAAACTCTAAACGTCGCACACTATTTTTGCAACCGTAAACCGGCCGCAAATTTGTCATTTCTATTTAAGGACAATACGCGGGTTTGTCAAGCCGAGGAATTGAAACGGTTGATGTCGGGCTTTCTAATCTGAGCACGGAGCCAGGGGATAACCCGGATTTTACCCTATGGGTTCCTCAAGGCGCCTATAGGACTCAGACCATTCCACTGCAACAGTTATTCCCTTTGCCAAGCTGGTCATCGGCTGATAACCGAGCAAAGTGACTGCCTTCTGAATGTCGGCAACGTATCGTGTCACTTCACCCGGACGAGCAGGTTTTAAGGTGGTCTGGGGTTCTACACCAAGAGTGTCTCCGATGTACCCGGCAAGTTCGACCAGGGTGTTACCGTCCCCGTAAGCGAGGTTGATTGTTTGATTGACCACTTCGCCTGAGATCAATTTCTCCATGCCATGCAGGATACCGGCCACACAGTCGTCTACATAGGTAAAATCCAGAATCTTATCTTTTCCGAAGATGGTTATAGGTTCATTCCGCCTGATCCGATCGACAAATAATGGAATGACACGTTCCATACGTTCGAGATCATTATCATACCGCCCATATACGTTACTGAATCGGAAGACCAGATAGGGCAAATTGTAGCAGCGTGCGTAGGAGTAAATAAATGCCTCGAGGGAAATTTTGCTGGCTGAATAAGGGCTTTCTGCGACGACAAAGTCAGCACATTCCTCATCTGTTACCTGCCGATTGACATCTCCATATACCTCTCGAGAACTTCCGGCTATTATCGGTATTTGGTGTTGGCGGCAGTATTCGAGCACAGAGAATGTCATTTCAACATTTTCAAGCGCCCTCCGGGGATTTCCAACAAGTTCATACACTTTAGCATGAGCTGCCAGGTGTACGACAATATCGAATGGATGACCATTAAGGTTGAGTTGATCTTCGAGTGGTGCTTGCTCGGTCAGATCGACTAACACCATAGGTATCCGATCCGTCCAGCTGTTATGTCGGTTGTCTACACCAACAACAGTATGTCCACTGCCGATCAGCTTAAGGGCAAGGTTAGTACCAATTTGACCACTAGACCCAGTAATAAGAACATGCATAGCTACAAATACTCCAGTCGTGATTGTTTATTGATTTTGAATCACGTAAAATTTTTCATACGTGCTTGTTTTTACTGGTGCAGTGAGCTGACATAATATTTAGGAAAGATCACAAACACAGGTATTGTTCAGGGGA
>CAYYIS010000024.1:71658-73859 GCA_964470965.1 uncultured Gemmatimonadota bacterium
GTTAAGTAATATGACTCAACCATTTGGAATGATATCGTTGACCAGTTCATGAGCCCATCCATTCTCTCGCTGAATAAGTTTGGAGTTGGTTTCCTCACTGAGGAATTTTACATTACTGTATCTAATATCTGTATAGTCCGTTATTTCGCCCTTGTTAATAGAATCTAATACCTGTTGAATGCCCTGTTTCACAGTGACCTGAGGTTCAAAGCCAATTATATTTCGAATCTTTCGAAAACTCACCCGATAGTCTCGACGATCTGTATCGCCACCCATGTCGACGATCCGTGCAGTAGGTACCTTCTGTTGGATCATTTCTGCTATCTCATTGATCGTGAAATTCTGAGAGTCTGATCCAACATTGAAAATTTGATTCCTTATCATATCGAGAGGTGCCGTTAAGGCCTGTGTCAAAGATTCCGCAGCATCACCGACAAATAAGAACGCACGAGAATGGTTTCCGTTTATGACCGTAATTAGTCCATCCAGCACAGCTTTGGCGGACAGGAGATTCACTACCAGATCGAATCGGGGTCGTCCGGAAAGACCAAAAATCGTCCCAAAGCGAAGTATTACCGGGGCAAAATCGGAGCACGACATACTCATTAAGACTTTTTCTGATGCAATTTTACTTCTAGCGTATAGTGAAACGGGATTTAATTTCGAACATTCGTCCAAGGTTTCAATCTGATCACCAATGCCATAAACGGAACAGGTGCTGGTGAAAATAAATCGTTTCACACCAATACCTTTGGCAACTTCAGCGATTACTCGGGTAGCCATCACATTTACTTCGATGGTAAGCTCTTCATCAAGATCGCACGCCGGATCGCCGACGATTGCCCCGAGATGGATAACCGTGTCTACATTACGCATGGCCTCTACAACTTTATCAACCTGCCGAAAATCAGCTTCCATGATCTCCAAGCGAGGATGCCCCAATACATCCTTAATCGGATCAGTCGAATAGAGTAATAGATCAAGTAATCGGACTTGGTACCCCATATTCAATAACCTAGGAAGCAATTCGGAACCAATATATCCCCCTCCCCCAATAACTAGAATTCTCGATTCCTCGGGAGTCAGTGGTGACCTATGACTATACTTGCGTTGTTCAGTGTGATTCAACCTACTCCAGAAATTGGACCATAGTCTGGCGGTCACTAAGAACACCAGACTCAGTGTCCATGAGGTTACCAGAATGGATGGAGGAAAGGAAAATTTGAGCATACCATTCAGAAAATAGGATAGGAAACCGACCAAAAGGAATGATAGACTCACTGCCTGGGCAACAATCAAAGCCTGATACCGACTCCTATATCTTCGACCATATGAATAGAATCCATTTAATGAGAATACAGTTAGAGAAATTAGGATTAAGTACCATACGGTGTAGCTATATGATGCCAGGAAATCCCAGAAAACAAATGAATAATTGATTTCTCCCTGTTGATCCTCAAAAGCAACCAGATAACAGAAACGAAGCACAAAAGCCAGAAGTGCGGCAATGCAAATCATCACCGTATCCGCCAACATCCGAACCAGCTTGTCTAGGGTGTTGCGTGAATTTCGAAAAATTTTTTCTACCCTCCAGCACTACTTGATTCAGAATTCATGAAATAGATCCAATTGCATCCCTATCCTCTCACCATCCTTGTTGCCGATACCTCATATCAATCCGAGTGTTCGACAAATTTCGAACAGAGTGCTGATCTCGAGACAGAATGTCACAAGATATCTAAGAGGATACACCTGTAAATCATCAAATCTTCAAAAGTATTGTATTTATAATCAGTTATCTCAATATTATCAAATATGCCTTTGAAAAACTTTTTGGACTCATCTATTATCAATTGATTGACTTTAGGACATTAAGTGCATTCTGGATGATATCATCGGTAGAGAGTTGAGAAACCTGTCTTAAATAGGCATGATCACCGACTTCACGACAGAAGCAGTCTTGAATTCCCAAGATTCTGAATGGGATTTTCTTTCGATCATACTGCGCGATGACTTCGGCGACAGCTCCGCCCAGTCCTCCGATGATGCTATGTTCCTCTACAGTAATAATGGCTTTTGTTTCTTGCACAGCCTGATGGATAGCCTCCCGGTCTATGGGCTTTACAGTTGGCATGCTCAACAGACGAACCGATACGCCATTCTTGGTTAATGTCTTCACAGCCTCCACGCAGGACGCCAAC
>CAYYIS010000025.1:0-12429 GCA_964470965.1 uncultured Gemmatimonadota bacterium
GACGGAAGGCGATTCACTGGCGATTACGACCCGGAAGACATGAGGCGGGTGCGCATTCACAGTACAGGGCGCACTGACTGAAGTTGAAGGTGTAAAATCTGTAGCGGTCAGCCCTGAGGAACAGCGCGTAGTAGTCACACCCACGACACACGCCGATCTCGTCGCGCAATTGATCGCGGTAGTCTAAGAGACCGGATTCGAAGCGGAAGAGTGGATACCAGAGATGGAGACGAAGTGATGCCTGACTGTTGCGTGCCGGGTACCGGCTGCTGCACCCCGCCTCCGGATAACGGGACCGCAAGCCCTATCTGTGAATCATGTGGACAGAAAGGAAAATCGGTATCCCGCCTCACGCCTGCATCCCTGCTGAAACAGGATGCGGCGACTGAATTACAGGAGACCGCCTGTCGCTTCTGTGCTACGCCGACCTGTGATGTGGTATATTACGCCAACGAGTCAGGCCAGTATTTCCATAAGGCTGATTTGAAGGTGCGTGTCGGTTTGAAAGAGACTGAGCATCCGGTACCTATCTGCTACTGCTTCGACTATACCACGCTGGACGTACAGGAAGAAATCGCCGCCACCGGTGAGACGGATGTACCCGGCAGGATTCGGGCGGAAGTAGAGGCCGGAACCTGCCGGTGTGAATTAGAGAACCCGCAGGGCACCTGTTGTCTGGGAAATGTGAGACGAGCCGTAAAGCTCGCGATGGCCGAAGCGGAAGCGCGGGGCCAGGACTGAAGCGGACTGTTTAGAGAGTTCCTTGCAAATCTGATGCAGAACCTGTTAAATTCGCTGATATTTGAGCGCGTAACCTGAGTACGAAACCCACGGACAGGTGGTAAGTATATAAATTAAAATGAGAAGGATGAGTTAGATCTCATCACACATAAGGTGGACAAATCAGGTGCGGAAAATATGTCAAAGGCCATGATGATGTCAATCGACCGATCGAAGATGTTACGGACCTAGGTTAAGGATAGCCTGGCACAATACGCCCGATGCTCGACAGGCGCGGCGCTGGTAGATGACCTGGTGTCGATGCTGGACGCCACCGTGTTCAGCCGGTTCAATCAGATCGCCGCCATTGCCTACGAATTGCATGAGCAGACGCGCCGGGTGTATCGGTGTGAAGCGGATGAGTTTGCTTAAGTAACATGACGACTCTTGGTTGTAGAGCTTGCGCCGACGGCCCTCCGCACCTGCATACGGTAGCCGAACACCTTGGAAGTTGGTGGGACGCGGGATCTTCTGTAGAAGGTTGTACCAAAGTCAAAGGTAGAATGTAATGGAATACATTGTATTTATCCATAACAATACCGATTCAGAAACAGATAGTGAACAGTGGGATAAATTTTTCTTTACGGCCCGGAAAAGCGGCCATTTTAAAGGCGGCAGCGCTATCGGGAAAGGATATGCAGTCGGAAAAAAAAGTACCGTCTATTACAGATACAGTCGGTGGATATATGAGATTTGATGCCGATACCCTTCAAGAGGTTTTGGTCCGTCTGGATTCCCAACCGGTGGTAATAAACGGCGGGACAGTAGAGGTGTGTGAAATGCCGAAAACACCATAAACGGGTCCGTCTGAGAGAAGCTACCCAGAGGTGCATGTCATGAAGAATTGGTCGAACTACATTCCACACACCCTCTATTTTATTTTTGTAGGTGGGGGTATCTTTGCTCTCGTAAACATTCTCTGGGGTCCCATTTCCAGAATGTTCGAATAGGATATCGGAACGACATCGGTGAACCCGTAATATTATGTCGGGCCAACGAAGGTACAGGAATTTCCCAACGGTCTAATAAAGGGAGTAAAGTACGTACGAAAAGGGAGCTTCCGTGCATCCAAATGAAGACACATCCCATGCCAAAACTGACCCTTTTGACGTTGCCAATTCTGCTACTTGGCTCTTCTGTTCAACCGCAAAACAACCGTGTATTTCTTTGAGGGCTGTGGTAGTGGAACCTTGTACTCCCTGAAGTGCGAGCGAGGCATCAAGGGGAAGATGGGCCAAAGGGCAGGTTGGGGTGTTTTCGATGGGGGCGATGAAGGTCCTGGAGTAGATCTAAGAAATAAAATCAATCTCCAATTTATACCTGTGACTGGCACCCTGATATGGGATGGAAGGACAAACTTGAAATAGGCGGCGGCGTAAACATATTCCAAGTACCCGTCTGAAGTCAATGATGTGCCCGATACGAGCGACCTGTTTGGCGTTGAATTCGTCGGATTGGGCACCGCAATCTTACCAACAGGCGGGGCGGGGTATCGGTGTCAAAAACCTGGGTTGTTCAGGGTATCATACACACCGGGCAGCTTTCCAAAACATCAATTGCTGATCCCAAAATGTTTCATTGGGGCTGAATAAACCTGGGGTGTTCGTTTTAATGTTCCAAACTCAGTTATCTCCCTGCCCGGAAGAACCTGCCGCAACAGCATTGACTATATATTTGATTTTAATATCCAAAATAACGCCCCATACAGGTGCTGAATAGACTAAGTTTCACTGAGACGAATTTTAGGACTGACGGTTACAAGGTGTTATCTGATTTCTGACAGTCCGGAAACCCGATCACTAACAGACGAGATGACTTTAACATCATCTATCAAATGCGGCTCCCTACATCAGTGGAATTCACTCAGGTCGAGACTGGTCGGTGAGTTGTGAGTCCGGCGTCCGCCTTCGGCCACAGCGACGGGTTCGGTCATCTCGTCTTCCGACAAGGGCGTTTTGCCCGTTTCAATCATCCTTTTAACCGCTATCATGACTTCGACACCTCCCTCGGTCTGTGCGAAGGCATCCATGTTATCGCCATAAATGGGGGTCATCAGTCCCATGGCGTGGGCATAGAAGGTGTTGCGTGGTGTGCCGGAGTGCGAGTTCATTGAGATCGCCTCCAAACGTCGTCCGGTTTGAGGGTCTAGGTAGCGCAAGTTGATCAGCTCCAGCGGCCAGGCACCTGCGCTCCGCACCTCGGCCGCCCGCCCGTCGAAGTCGTCACCGAACAGGAAGGTCATCAGTTCAATCCCGTCGGCTATGTCAGCGGGATTGGGCCCGCGCCCGTGGACCACTCCGAATTCGATGGGCCCCACTTCGTCGTATCGCCTCTTGAACCGGTTTGCATGGGGTAGCATTCGCATATGGGAACAGGAGAGCAGGGGGGCGTGGTTATCCGCAGCTAGAGCCAGGATGGCCCTTGCGTCCGTCAGGGTTGCAGCCAACGGCCTATCGATGAAGGTTGCCACGCCCGCCATGAGACCCGGTGTGGCCAGGGCGAGGTGCTTGCCACCGTCCCCCGATTCGTTGGCGATGAGTACCAGGTCTACGTCGGTAGATACCTCTTCGAGACTGGCGACTGGTTCGGGTCGCGTACGGAATGCGTCCGCCAATCTGCCCGCGGCCTCATCATCGGCGTCATACACTTTGGACAGCCTGAACCCGTTCGCCCGGCGGTGGAGCAGGGCCCGATTGGAGCAGTAGGTGAAGTGGTGGTATGCAGCCGGATCAGTCCGCGCATAGACATCGGGATCGATGTCATCAAAGATGGCCCCGTACCACAGGGCCCGCCGATTGCACCCGATTAGGCCCACGCGTATATCGTTGGGCATCTGGGTTGAGTTTCCCTTCTTCTGTTCCGTCTCTAACCTATGTCGGCCAGGTCGACGGGTTGGCCTGTCCTGTGTGACAGGCGTGCCGCCTCGACCATCCTCATCAATTCGAGCATGGACTCGCGGGCAATGGGAGGCTTGCGTGTCAAAGCCATATACTTTGCCATTTTCGCCAGCCTTATCCCACCGTTCATGAACATGTAGTCATCGACGCGCGGGCTGTGGACGGCTCCGCCGTCACCGTATGCAGACGCCGTCCAACCGCAATGGTGGTAATTAGAGCTGGTCATGTGGCCATCCGGGTGAGGATGGCTGGCGTTGGCCACGATGGTATCCGTGCCGCCGTCGGGGCCGTCATAATGCAATCTTAACAGGTTCAGAGGAGTGTCGCCGGAGCTTTGCACCCACTTGCATCGGTCACCGAGAAGAACCTGGACGATCGTGAGTGCGGCGGTAAGGTTTTCCAGGGTGGGACCGTGGTTCGGTACAACGAGGCGGCGCACGGGAGCGATGTCCGGAAAGCGGTCCCGGAACCGCTTGAAATGGGGTGACTCGCGGAGCATGAACCCGCACATCACAACACTGTCGTGCCGGTCGGCCAGGGCGACGATTTCCCGGGCTTCCGCCAGGGTGTAGGCGAAAGGCATGTCGAGAAAGATGGGCACGCCCTTTCTGAGGGCCGGTGTCGCGTAGCGGAGGTGATCTTCGCCGTCGCTGTTGCAGTTAGCCAAATACACCAGGTCTACATTGTCCGAGACCTCTTCAATAGATCGGCAGACTTTGGGTCGCCCACCCAGCGCCAGCCGCAATCGTTCAGCCGCGTTGGCGTCTCCTTCATCGTAGACGCGGGTGATCTTCATCCCCGGCACCGCCTCGAAACGCCGGACCTCTGGATCGTCAGGCTGGAAAAAGTAATAGTGGTTGCACCGGTGGCCGGCGCGCATGGCCTCCGGGTCGGGCACATCGAAGAAATGTGCGTACCAGAACGCGTGCGTATCGCACCGAATCACACCCACGCGGACCTCCCGGGAGGGATCGGCCACGATGGCATCGGCGGCGGGGTCGGCACCGGCGAGCGGCCAGATATCGTTTATTATGTCCAGTGACGGGCCGGACCTGCCGCCGGCATCCAGGCCGTCGTGTGAAAGCTGCATCGGCGCGTCCTTGGACTTCATGGGCCTTCGACGTTTCACCGGCCTCTCCCTTGTGGTAGTCTCAGAGACAATCATCCGCCCATTCTCGTTATCCAGGCGACACCTGTTTACCGCTTCAGGATTCCGCCATTGACATCGAGCGTAGCACCGGTAATATAGTCGGCCATCGGTGAGGCCAGGAAGAGTGCGCCATAGGCGATCTCAGTCGGCTCGCCCAACCGGCCCAGGGGGATCATGGCGGTCACCTTTTCCCTTTGCTCCTGGGTCAACAGGTCGGGGTCGGCATCGATCTGGCCGGGGGATATGGCGTTCACAGTGACGCCGTGGTGTGCCAGGTCTCGGGCCAGTGTTTTGGTCATGGCGGCCAGGCCTCCCTTTGAGGCTGTGTAGTGGACGCCTCCCGAAACACCGCCGGTCTGGGCGCTGACCGAGGTTATATTCACAATCCGGCCGCTCTGCTGCCTTTTCATTACGGGCGCGACGGCCCTACAGCACAAATACGGACCTGTCAGATTCGCCCCGATCACCCTGTTCCAGGCCTCGGGCTTTATTGTATTAAACGGTCCGAAGTCGATAAGACCCGCATTGTTGATCAGCACATCCAGACGCCCCCACTCCTCGACAATGCCCGCTATGGTGCTATTGACCTCGTCCTCCACGGCAACATCGGCGGCGTAAGCCCGTGCCTCTCCTCCGGCGGTGCGTATCTCCATAGAGGCTTCATTTAGTTTCTCGGCGCTCCGCGCGACCAGTGCCACCTTTGCCCCTGCACAGGCAAAGACCCGTGCAACCGCTCTTCCAATGCCGCGGCTGGCGCCTGTAACTAAGACTACCTTCCCTGAAAAATCTACTAAGCTTGCGAGAGATTCCATGCTACCTCTCCTTTCTCAATTCCGGTATCTCCATATAGCGACCGTTATCCTGGCAGGCTATCTGGCCCCCGTCGACGATGATGTCCTGGCCGGTTATAAAGCCTGCGTCGTCCGAAAGTAAAAAGGCACACACCCTTGCGATATCCTCTGGTGTACCGTAGCGGTCCATAGGGATTTGCTTGAGGTAAGCCGCCTTGAAAAGAGGTTCTTCGATCTCGGGGGTTGACGGCGTCGAAACCACGCCAGGGGAAACCGAATTGACGCGGATGTTGTCACGGGCGAATTCCCCAGCGGCCGTACGCACCAACCCCTGCAGGGCGGCTTTGGACGCGTCGTAGGCGGCATTGCCGACGCTCGAGCGGTAGGCGTTGCGGCTGGCGGTGCAGACTATCGCCCCGCCACCGGCGTGGGCCATCGCCGGTGCAAGCGCCCGCATAAAGGCAAAGGGAGAAGTCACGTTGACTGAGAAATTCAGATTCCAGACTTCATCGGACATCTCGACAATGGGCCCTCCGGGCCAGACGCCGGCATTGAGTGCCAGCTTTGTGGGCGGCCCGTGTAAATCCACCAGGTCTGCCAGGAATGCCGGCGTCCCGTCAAGGGCGGCCAGATCGAAGGCGCAGGGAACGATAGAGCCGTGCCGCGCAGCCAGAGCCGCCAGGCCCTCTTCGTCCCGGTCCAGCGCCAAGATCCGCACGCCGTCGCCCAAGAGCCGCATCGCAATCGCGGCTCCCATCCCTCGGGCGGCGCCCGTGACCAGCGCCAGGGGCTGTTTAGCTCTCTTAGTCAAGACTTAACCACATCCTCATATTCCTGGAATATCTCAATGCTGATTCCGTCAGGGTCCAATCCGTACATAGCCCGGGCCACCACCGCGCCATCACGTTCGACATTTACAGGCGGGTTAATCGCTCCGTATCCGGATTGTTGGAGCGATGCATACATGACATCGACGTCCTCCACTTCGAAGGCCAGGTGCGAAGATCCGACAAAAGGATTGTCCAGTTCACGCCTTTGTCCCTCTGGATTTTCGTATTCTATGAGTTCGAGGATAAACTCGTTGGCCGGATGCTGCAGAATGGCGATCTTCAGGACGATATTGTCGTGGCCGAGGATCTGATCGTAGGAAGGCAGGTCCCGGCGTTCAGATACGCGCACTAACTCGAGGCCCAGCAAGTCCCGGTAAAAATCAACCGACCGTTGCAGTTCAGAGACAGTGAAACCGTGGTGGTGGCATTTTTTAACAGTCATATTTTACTCCAGTCCGGGGATCCGTACGCGCACGGCGCGACCGGTTTCCTGGGCTTCACGGGCCGCTTCACAGGTAGCCACCGCCTCAAGCATATGGGCGTTGGCCACTGGTGATATTCTTGTCTCCACCATCTCCCTTATGGTACGTAGGATCGCTGCGGCCCCGAAGGGGTAGTCCCAATCGCTCATGGGCGGCGAGTGGATCGCCCCGTTGGGACCGTAGGCGCTGGCGTGGAAGGCGGAGTGCCAGACTCCGCCCACGTCACAGTTCAAGGTTACTCCCCTGGACGGCCGATCGGAGCGCGTACCGTAGTTCAAGTGAACCGTGTGCAGTGACGTCTCCCCCATCGCACGGACGCTCTCGACGCCATTGCCGAATAGAGCATGAGCCAGGCAGACCGCGTGGATATGGCCGGCCATGGCCGTGCCGCCTCCCTGTACACTGCCGAATTGTACCTCTCCCACCTCATCGAGTCGCCGGGCAAAGCGGGCGGCGTGGGGTAGGGCTTGCAGTATTGACATGGAGGCCATGGGAGCCGTGTGTTGCTCGGCTAGTCGGATGAGGGTGCGGGCATCGGCTGTTGTATACGACAGGGGTTTGTCGATGAAGGTGGCGACCCCTTTCTCCAGACCGGGACGCGCCAGTGTGAGATGGTCACTACCGTCACCGTTACAATCGGCTATAAACACCAGGTCCACCTCATCGCTGACGTCCGAAAAGTCTTCGCATACAATGGGTTTTTCGTCAAAGACCCTGGCCAGACACACGGCGGCAGACCGGTCTTCATCCCAAACCTTGGACAGCTTAAAACCTTCGACGAATTCAACGGTCATTCGTTGCGGGTCGGCATAGTGGGTGTAGAAATAGAAGTGGGTGCCGCCGTGTTGCCAGGAATATCGGGCTTCCTGATCGATGGGCAAAGGATTCTGCAGGAGGAGCGGATCGTGACGAGCGCAAAGGGCTCCGTAATACGCGCCGTGGGTGTCGCAGCGGATCAGTCCGACACGGATGGGATCGTTCATTACCTGCCTCTGGGCAAATGGGGATAAAGACATCCCCACGGACTGCTTATGGTGTGGACAGTTATGTGTGGAATATTAAGTGGAGCTCCCCCAAAGTCAAGATCCAAAAACCAGGTGGTGATGTGAGCTTGCGCCATCCAACCGCCCTGAAGATCTGGACTCATCCGAATACTGTGACGTCCGCATTGCCAGAACGTGCTGGGCCAGGGTTCAGTAGTCTGGATGGCAGCGAGCTATCGCTCATTACGCAGGACAGCCGGCCGGCCATGGCGGTCATAGTCATCGAGATGCGTATCGACCTTCTGTAGTTTTACCTTTGAGAGGATTAAGATTGCTGATAGGTCAGAAACGTCCCGAAACGCTAGCTTGTCTGGAAATATTGTGGGCCAGATTCACAGTCGAAATGATAGTCCGAATCATATTTGACTATTTGGAGATTGACATCTTTTCCGGTCTGGTATTAAGATAATATAATCTTGATGTATTGCGTAATCCTGATTTATTGCGTAATTAATATTCAAGGCGCTGTCATAGCGCACCGCTACGTGAAGTTATTGGCATGCGGGGCCGGATATATTTCAGTGTGTCGGCCGTTTTTGGCGCAGCTGGTCGATGACGACAGAATTCGTGATATTCCCTACAACCTGCTCGGTCCGGATTTCGTGTATGAAGGATCCGGAGCTCATTACCACGTGGGGGATACACCCTGGCACGGCGGGAGCGGTGTCATAACCTGGCCGCTGCCGCACATCAAGGTGTCTCTATATCTCGATGAACTTCGTCAGGACAACGGCTGTCTACGCGTGATTCCCGGATCGCACCGCAACTATTTGCGGCATGTGGACAGTCGCTGGGCATAGCCGCCGGACAATATGTACCCGCTGCGGAATCGGAACACATCGCCGGATTATAAGCCCTATGGGCTTGCTCCCGACGAGGTGCCGTGTATGTTCCTGGAGTCCAGTCCCGGCGATGTACTCGTCTTTTCCGAGGACCTGATCCACGGTTCATTCGGCGGTCGGGCAACGCGGCGACAGTTGAATCTGAACTTCATGGGCAATCCCAGGACCGACGAACAACTCTATTACCTGAAAGAGCGCTACAGCGGGGGGGAGGAAATGCGTCCTCCGGCTTCTTACATTAACAGCGATCGGTCGCGTATCCGTCGGATGGTCGCACGGCTCGTGGAACTCGGCTTTGAGCCTGCTGATCTGTAGACTACTTACATGAAATCACCTGACCCTTAACTCTAACCCCCCCCCTAACTATGGCACTTATCGACTGGGTACGCTGCATTCATAGCGACGGTTGGCATAACGCATTTACGGATTTACAGTGGTTCAAAGGTAAATACTACGTTTGTTTTCGGAACGGCCTCTCGCACGTAAGCACAGATGGTAAAGTGGTGGTTGTCGCCAGTGACGACCTCTACCGATGGGAGCGGGTAGGGGTGCCGGTCAACACCATGGGCGACGACAGGGATCCGCACTTGATCGTGGCCGGAGACCGCTTATACGTGATTGCAGGTAGCAGTTCGTGGTCCGAAACCATACCTGAGGTGGGAAAAGAACATCGTTACGTCCGTTCGTACTGTTCGTATACCGATGATGGGATAAACTGGTCGAAGCCACAGCAGATTTATAAAGACCATTACTGGGTATGGGGCGTCGGATACACGGATGGTGTTTTCTATGGGTTGGCATACGGCGGCGCCGGGATGTTCGAGGGCGGGATCACGCAATTACACCTGGTACGTTCCAGCGATGCGCTGGACTGGGAAAAAGTCTCCCAGGTATCGCCGGATGGTTCTGAAGCCACATTTCGGATTGCCGAGGACGGTACCATGCGTGTGGCCATCCGTGACAAGAACGAAACCAGGCTGTCCATAGCCGTCGCAAAGCCCCCATTTAAAGACTGGCAGATCACGGACGTGGACAAAGTCATACCCGCCCCCAAATTAATTCAGGTCGGCGGTCAGGAATACATCATAGGGCGCCAACACCTGCCCGATCCGGAAAACGTAGATTCATGCATTGACCGGCGCACCAGTGTCTGGCGGCTCGAGGATGATAAAATTGAGCACGTGCTCGATCTGCCGTCGAGCGGCGATACGTCGTATGTGGGCGTGATCATCCGCGAGGACGAATCGGTGCTCCTTAGCTATTACTCACAGCACGAAGTCAACTACAGTGCAGAACACTGGACCTGCCCGGCTAATATCTATCTGGCGCAGATCCGGCTGTAACAAACGGAACGTTAAAACCAGGTCTTCAGTAGATTGGCCCGCGAGGGCCCCGTGAATCGGATCAAAAGCATGTTAACCGGCAAAGGCACTGTGCTGGGCAAACACGCAGAGAAGGCATAAGATACCCGGGGATGGCGTGTCGTAAATTGGACTATTAAAGAGCCCTTCACTGACCGGCTGTTCAATTATGAAAATATGTGCAACCTATTGGGGCATAATTTGTTTCAGGCGTTAGTTAAAGTAAGATAAAGAGCTTTGTTCGGCTTCTGCCATGCGGTTAAAAAATGAACTACACGCTGACAATCCATCGATCAGCTTAAATCGGAAATTGTATTCGTTTCTCCACCATTTCCGTTATGGGCACCGGCACTCTTCTATTCCAGTATGATTGCTAGTGTGACTTCAAAGAGAGCGATGCACAACTTGATAACACCAAAGCAAAGAGCCATGGAGATAACAACACCCAACGGGCAGCCCGTGAATATTTTGGGGCTTGGCGGCAATCCGAAAATGGACAGTGCCTGTGTGCCCCTCGCCTATGATGCAGGTTTGAATTACTTTTTCTTTTATGACCTTACCCATATATCTTTAATTGAAGGATTAAAACCACTCGTCCATTCAAACCGCGAAAATATGGTTTTTGCCACAGGCACCGAGCTACGGGATACCAACGCTGTTACTCAGTATCTGAAAGAGATATTCCAGGCCCTGAAGATCGATATGCTGGATATTTTTTATATGGAATATATCTCACCATCCGATGATCTAGGCGATCTCCTGACCTCCGATGGTGTTTTTGATTTGCTTCAGAACTGGAAGGCAAAAGGCCTGATCCGATACGTGGGGGCTACGGCACACAGCCGGACTGCCGCTGTCGAACTGATTAAATCTGGTAAAGTCGATGTCATGATGCATCGGTACAATATGGCGCATCGAGGGGCAGAAGAGCATGTACTGCCGGCAGCAATCGCGAATGACGTACCCTTAGTGGCTTTTACCTGCACCCGGTGGGGGCGTTTGTTGAAAAAACATCCTGAATGGAACGGCACGTTGTTCGACGCGGTGACCTGTTACCGTTATGCTTTACAGCATCCAGGGATACGCCTGGCTATGACCGCACCGGAATCCCCGGATCAATTGAAAGAGAATTTGGGGATTTTTGACCACCCGGACTCTTTGAGCAAAGAGGAAATAGATCGGTGCGAGGCGTTCGGGAAACTGGTCTACGGTGATGGCATGGATCGGTTCGAGACCCGTTGGCCATAGGGTAATGGGCAACGGCCGTCAGGTATTAAAATCATACGGTTCTATAGGGCCATTTTAAAATGGATAACTTATGTTTTCTGACGAATTGAAAAATCGACTCAAGTCGGTTCATGCTTATGCGGTGACGCCGTTTAACCCGCATAATATCCTCGAGTTGGATCTGGATGGATTCGCCCGCAATATCGAATTCATGGTTGAGCGTGGTGTGGAAGTGATCAACGTAGGGGGAGGCACAGGCGAATTCAACGCCCTGTCGGTCAATGAACTGGAATCTATCACCCGGCACGCTGTAGAAATCGCCGCAGATAAAAGTTTGATCGTGCCAACCCTACCCGGCAATCTTGCTGATGCCGTGATTTTGGCCCGGAAATATGAGTCGTTGGGCGTGCCCGTTGCTCTTGCCATGGCGCCCTATCTCCGAAATAACATCCCGGATGATCTTAGCGGAGTCGTACAATACTATCAAACACTGGCCCAGATCTCCGGACTCGCACTATTACCCTACAACACGCAGGGGTGGTCGGCCGACATGTTCGCTCGACTCGCAGACGTGAAGCAGATTATCGGCGTAAAAGATCCCTGCTTTGACGACCATCCTTTGTTCCGCGCCATAAAAACACTGGGTGACCGATTTGTGTGGATTGGCAACAAACGGCATGATCCGGGTGTCCTGCATTTTCGTTTTCAAGCCGGCATCGATGGTTTTACCGCTGGCTTTATTAATTTTGCACCCTCCTATGAACTGGAGCTGTTTGGGGCGGCCACAGAGCGAAAGTGGGACCGAATGATCGAAATACAGGCACAGCTTGCACCATTGGAAAGGTTACGGTCAGCCTACGGTGAAGGGTTAATTAAATGCGCGTTGGATCTAGTGGGACTGACCGGTGGCCCCGTGCGTCCACCGCGCGTGGACCTGAGCGGGGACGGTAAAGCCCAGTTAGTCGGGGCGTTAGATACACTGGGTGTTGAAGTAAAGTAGCCCCAAAGGCATTTGTACATTTGCCG
>CAYYIS010000025.1:12529-14573 GCA_964470965.1 uncultured Gemmatimonadota bacterium
TTTGTCTCTATGGCACCACTGAACCGTTTTGAAAGCAAGGGGAGCAGCTTCGCCTTTCCCGTGTTGCCTACTTTCGCCGAAGGTTGGCCGGCCATCGCAGTATCTTGAGCCTATAGGGGGTTGCTACGGCTTGGTGGACTGACTGGCATCCTTGTCCACGGACCTAGGAATGACCTGGGCGCCGTGGGAGGATGTGGTGCCGGTGCCCGGGAATCAGCACTTGTGTCGGTGGCTATGCTGGGAAGAGGGGGATGACGTTGTGGAAGTAAACGAACGGCACTACCCGCTGAAACTTTCAGCCGTCCTTGATGTGGAATCACGCGCAGAATTAATGACAAATACTGTTGATCGTAATCCTGACAACGGGGGAGGAATATGTTAAAAGGAACAATTTCTTTTGTAGTGATATTCGGTTTGTGTGCGGGACTGTATGCACAAGACGGTGCCGCAATTTCTAGTGTGGCAGCAACTGGCGACCGGGTGTGGGTTGTACTCAATCATGTGAAGGCAAACAAGCGCCTGCAGTTCGAGAAGTTTGTCTACGAGATACTGCTGCCAGCCTTGGAAAAGAATTCTGAAGGCGATCAGGGGGCCAGAGATGTTATAGAACATACAAGAATGTTGGAGCCGATAAGGGCGAATAAGGACAGTAGCTACACTTACATTTGGCTCATGGATCCCGTTGTCAAGGGGGCAAACTATTCGTACTCTGGTATTATCGGTGCAGTTCATAGCCCCGAAGAAACTGAGAAGTATCTATCTATGGTGAACGAATGCTTGGTCGCTCCTCAAGTCTTCTATCCAGTTGAGCAAGGTCGTTGGTAAAGAGGTCTGAAAGGGACCCCTATTGGGGGACGCCGCCGCGGCCAGCGGTACAGGCGTCACCGGGACGAAACGGATGTCGCGTCCGATGCAGGTTATAGGGTTAACCGTTTAAAGGGGATTCATCCTGGAAGATATCTTCTATCGGCAATTCAAACAGTCGGGCGGCTTTAAACGCTAGAGGCAGGCTAGGATCGCATTTCCCTTTCTCAATGGCGTTGATCGTCTGGCGTGAGACGTCCAGTTCGTCAGCCAGGTCCGCCTGGGTCCAGTCTCTTTCGGCACGGAGCACTTTCAAGCGGTTTCTCATAGTCTATACCTGACCTGGCCGATAATTACACCGACCATATAGGTGCCCACCATGAGCAGGATGATGTTCGTGAGTTCTTCCGCCGCTACGAACCCTACGGTCACCAGGAGCGTGTAGGTGAAGCTCCCTACCAGACCAACGCCAACGGATAAGGCCAGTGCATTGAGCTGGATACTCCGCTGCAATTCATCCTGGTTTTTCAATAATTGCATATACGATACAATCACACCAATACCTGTCCCCGCGTTTATGATAACGGCGAGTATGGTCATCCAATCAGCGGTAAACCACCCATATAACTCGGCTTTGTCCGCCAACACCAAAGTTCCGCTCCACGCAATCGCCCAGAGGACGATTTTTATGCCGTGCCTGGCAGTACGTGCGGCGTAACCGCTTGCTGTGACCGCCTGCTTGTCCATGAGTCTACCTCCTTCCGACGGTAACGGAGTGTCCATAACCAGATTCTTTCTCATCGATTAAGGAACCACCAGTACAAAGACATCACAAATAAAATAGTGAACCACAGCATAAAGTTGCTCTTTTTATTCATTGATTTTTCCTTTTAAATCTCTGTTTGAAACTACTCGACGGTAACGGAGTTGTCGTAGGAAGGTTTCTCATTAAGGAAATCCCACGTCAACCACATCACAACCATAAGAAGTAGTAGAAAATTGAAATTACTATGTTATGATGTAAAGTACTCATAATGGTATGTTGTATTTACATAATGTCAAGTACAATTGACATAAAGTCAGTAAAACACGACTTAGTGACTCAATACTTCAGATACCGAGATCCCTCGCACGCAGTAGGCATACCCATCATTCAAAATTGATTGACACATCCCCGAACTCATCTGTATTTTCTAAAAAATCCCTCCCCTGCTTGTCATACACGTGGATATTTATACAG
>CAYYIS010000025.1:14673-70823 GCA_964470965.1 uncultured Gemmatimonadota bacterium
TTCTAAAAAATCCCTCCCCTGCTTGTCATACACGTGGATATTTATACAGATGGATCTTTGTTTTCGATTTGTCGTCTCTACGAATTCCTGGTCGGAGATTGTTTAAGGAGGCTATGTATGTTTTCCTGAAACAGCCTCACGTAAATCCTGCATAGGAAAGCATCTCTTAACGGTGTTCACGACCCATGCGGTGTTCACGACCTCTCCCCTACCGGCTATCGGTCAGGAGCCGTTTGAGGAGGGATAACCGCTAGGATTGTAGGGGGATAAAGACGAATAGGCCGTTTCGGACCAACGACAGGGCGGCCGCGGGCATCTCAATAATTTTGTTGCACCTGGTTGACTTTACTATACCGTAACAGCGAATATCTTTAATATCTCCCGTGTGTTCCGGTTATTCTTTTGGAAACGGCATCATTTGGCTGATTCAGATATAAATATACCTTCAATATGAAAGAGGTACTGTTCATGAATCATTCTTCGACGATTCTTCAATCAATCGGTCGTACGCCCCTGATCACTCTGAACAAGGTGGTCCCGCCGGGGAACGGGAAGGTTATGGTTAAGCTGGAGTCCGTCAACCCGACGGGCAGTATGAAAGACCGTATGGCATTATCCGTTATTGAACATGCAGAAACAGATGGCCGCCTGGAGCCCGGGGGCGGCGTGGTGGAATACACCGGTGGGAGTACGGGTACGTCACTGGCCCTTGTATGCGCTATCAAAGGTTATAGCCTCAAGATTGTCACCTCAGATGCGTTCAGTTTAGAAAAACGAAAGCACATGAAAGCACTGGGGGCCGATCTGATCGTTATCCCCAGTCACGGGAAAGGGATAACAAAAGAACTGATTCAGTCTATGATTGGGGCAGCCCGGGAAATCAGTGAGCAGCCTCATGTTTTTTGGACAGACCAGCTTAACAACAGCGATGCCATAGCGGGTTATCATGCCCTGGGTGAAGAGCTGTGGCAGCAGACTGATGGTAAAGTGGATGCCTTTGTGCAAGCGATAGGCACGGCCCACTCTCTGGAAGGAACCGTGGCCGGCTTGCGCAGGCATCATACCAATCTATACGTAGCCGCTGTAGAACCGGAGGAGTCAGCCGTACTTTCAGGCGGCACAACCGGTACGCATCATATTGAAGGGATAGGACTGGGATTCATCCCGCCTCTGTGGAATGCAGACACGGTTGATGAGATAGTCGGAGTGTCCACGGCGGAGGCTAGATCGATGGCGCGACGCTTGGCCAATGAGGAAGGAATTTTTGCGGGAACCTCCTGCGGGGCCAATGTGGTGGCTGCGATCCGGGTTGCCCAAAAACTGGGGCCCGACGCGATCGTGACCACGCTGGTCGTCGACTCCGGTCTTAAATACTTGACAACAGACCTGTATACCGAAGACTAAAGCCTTCCGATTCGGGAGACATTAATGCGGCGGAATGTGTGAAAGAAATGAGTCCGTTCAAGGATTGTTTTTAGAGGCACGGTTTTTGTCTGGCGTTCGAAGCAGTTGGTAATGAATTGAGACGCAGTTCTCCTGCAAGGAGATTTCAGGCGTGACGCCCCCCGGCTTATTCAGGAGGGCCTCCGACTCATGCGGCGTCTCCCGCAGGCCCTTTACCCAGGATAAACCAGGTCAAATTGAGGGTCTATTATTCAGTAGGATTCGTCATTTTCCCAGAGTGACAAAAGAGGTCAACACTGTTCGGGTTTGCCCAGATCTGTTCTCATTGCGATGGATTCGATGCCATCTTAGCAAAGACCCTTTTACTTTTTGTAGACTCTCTTGCGTTCTATTGCCTATTTATTAATTGAAGTTTACTTCCCGAGTCATATATTAGTAACTATATTCCTCACACCAATAATAGTCACAAAATAAGAACCGAAAACAGGTTGTTGAAAGATTTTGCTCACGCGGAAATTCGAGCGCTTTTGATCATTCTGTTTCTTCAATACAGGGACATCCCGAGACGGCAAGGAGGTAGCATGCTGCGTTACAAATGCTTCAGATGGGCTCTCATGGGCACTTTATTTCTCGCTACACCAAGTTTCGGTCAGGAGCCAGAGTCAGATCCCAGCCCGGAACCACTGAGTCCGAGAAATGCTAATTATACCATGGACGTCAAATTAAATCCAGAGAACAAGATAATGACTGGCTCCACTATTCTGGAATGGACAAACATCACGGGGCATGCGGCACCGGATTTACGGTTTCATCTGTATTACAATGCCTGGCGCAACAACAAAAGTTCTTTCTTCAAATCGGTCCGTTACGATTCGTTTAACTGGTCTCGTTATCGTGACAACGAATGGGCTTACAGCGATGTGAAGACCATGAGGATAACCTATGGGGATGGCCACGAAATCGACCTGACACCTGAGTTGACTTTTGTCCAGCCTGACGATGGTAACCCGGATGATCGTACTGTCTTACGGGCTCCCCTGACAAAACCTGTAGAGCCGGGCGGCAAGGTGACCGTGGCCATCGAATGGCAAGCGAAAGTTCCACGGGCCTTCGCGCGTACAGGCGCTATCGGTGATTATTATTTTGTGGCCCAATGGTTCCCGAAAATCGGTGTGTTCGAAGCCAACGGCACCTGGAGCTGCCATCAATTTATCCAGACCGAATTCTATGCGGATTATGGAAATTATGATGTGAGCATGACCGTACCGACCGGCTGGGTGGTGGGCGCTACGGGCTTGGAACAAACTCAGAAGGATAACGGGGATGGGACCACTACCCATCGTTATTTTCAGGAGGATGTTCACGATTTTGTGTGGACTGTTAATCGAGATACCCAAGTTTTTACGGCTCGTTTTGAGGATCCTTCTTTGCCGCCGGTGGACATGCGCCTCTTACTCATGCCTGATCATATCCACCATAAAGATCGGTATTTCGAGGCCACACGGGCTGCACTCAAATATTATGGTACCTGGTTCGGCGCTTATCCTTACGGCCACATTACCGTGGTCGATCCGGCCTATCAATCCCGTTCCGGCGGCATGGAATATCCCACCCTGTTTACCGGTGGCACACGGTGGCTGTCCCCGCCGGAAACGTTGTCGCCGGAAGGCGTGACCGTTCATGAAGCCGGTCACCAGTTCTGGTATGGCATTATCGGCAATGATGAATTCGAAGATGCGTGGATGGATGAGGGATTCAATACCTACTCTACCACCCGCACGATGGAAACCGCTTATCCTGAACGGGTTTTGACCAAGCGCTATTTTGAGGGGTTCATTCCCATCGTTTTCAGCAGTGTGGTGGGGCGGGCTTCAAGGACGGGCGGTGCGGACAGTTTTGGCGGTTTTTATTCCAACCTTAAAAGAGACGCCATGGCTTCTCCATCCTGGCGCCAGGGGCCGAATGCGTACGGGCTCAATTCCTATACCAAGCCAGGTTTGATGCTTCGCACGTTGGAGAATTATCTGGGATGGGAGGTTTTCCAGAAGGTGATGTCCACCTATTTCGATCGATGGAAGTTCAAACATCCCAGGCCCGCTGACTTTTTCGCCGTTGTTGATGAAGTCAGCGGCCAGGATATGGGCTGGTATTTTGAACAGATCTTTTTCTCTTCCAATGTTTTCGATTATGGCGTGGGCACAGTAAATTCCAAACCCGTGGCAGAGACCAAAGGCTATCTCAAAAAAGGGGCTGAGCTGGTTTTTGAAAACCCAGCGGGAAAGGATTCGGAAGATGGAGAAGATGGGAAACAGTTTCGCTCAACTGTCTTTGTAAATCGATGGGGAGAAGGCGTCTTTCCTGTTGAGATACAGATTACGTTTGCGGACGGATCCCAGGCGATCGAGCAGTGGCCTGGTCGGGAACGCTGGACCCGTTATGATTATACCAGATCATCCCGGATAGAGAGGGTCGTAATAGACCCCGAACATAAGCTGACGCTGGACATCAACTACACTAATAACAGTTGGGTTAAAGAATCTTCAGCGCCCATAGCAGCCGGGAAATGGGCTGCGAAGTGGATGATCTGGGTACAGAGTGTCATGGAATACTTGAGTTTCTTTTCCTGAGACCATTGAACCGAGGATAACGCGATGAAAATGTTTACCTGTATAATGGACGGCTTAAGGCGTGTAAACAGCGCCAAGCGGTATATTCTTGTGGTCTATTTGATGAACGTATTGCTAGCATTGGGATTGGCTGTCAGCCTGGGTGGTTCCATCAAGGACAGTTTGGGGTCCAGTATGGCTGCTGAACGCCTGCGGGACGGGTTCGATGGGTTCTGGTACAGCAATTATTCTGCCCAGGCCCGGGATTTGGCCGCCACATTTGATCCCAGCGTCGTGGGGGTTGGCGCGATCTTCAACAGTCTGGACGCTTTTCTTCAGGGAAACTTGTTGGATATGGAATTCAGCATCGTGGCTGTCGGTATATTTTACCTGCTTTTATGGACATTTTTCTCGGCTGCATTTATCACAGTATATATTCACAGGGACGCGGCTTCCGGTTCCCATGCGTTTTTCCAGCAGGGTGCAGAATTCTTCTGGCGGTTTCTCCAACTGGCAGCAATGGCGGGTGTAATTTACTACCTGTTATTTCAGTATATTATGCCATGGCTGTCGGATCAATTCACAGATTTGACTCGGCAGATAGTAGATGAACGCGTGGTGTTCGGTTATGTATTGATCAAATACCTGGTTCTTTGGCTTCTGGTACTTGGCGTTAATTTAATCTTCGACTACAGCAAAATAATCACCGTATGGCAAGATCGTAAATTTGTTCTGACCGTACCGTGGCACGCTGCGCGGTTTGTCGGTAAACACCTTGCGAGCACCACAGGGTTGTACCTCTGCCTGGGGCTGGCGGGAATCGTTTTGATGCTTTTTTACTGGCTCATCGTGCCCGGCGCTAACCTATCCTCATGGGTTGCGGTTACGGGTGTTTTTTTACTCGGGCAACTTTACATACTCAGCCGCATCTGGATGCGCTGCCTGTTCTATGCCGGCCAGACCACCTATTATGAATCGGTATGCGCAGGTCTGGACACGGAACAGGATGCCGAAGAGGTGGCTACTGTCGTCCCTGACCATGTAGAGGGTGAGGAGCAAGCCGGATAATTCCGCATCGTGGCCTGCCGGGCTGGCCCAATCGCTCAACACGTTCAGGAAATGTTCGATCTCGCATTGGTTGTCATAGGGGGATGTGTCGATTCACGTTGGCTCACGGTCTCTGGCTCGCCCCGATGTTTTGTTAGGTGCCCTTTGCGTAACGTGACGACGTGTCCAGCGAACGCTCAGTCCTATTTATTCCGCGGAATAAATAGATCGGGAGATAGAAGGTTGTTAATCGGTGTTGGACCGTCCAAAGGCGAGACGGAAGGGTACCCCATCAGGGGCATCTGTTTCTACTCACCGTCTGTGAGTCTGTAGGCGTGCGCACGTATGTGCTCAAGATTTACATTACCTACATTTCCGAGATTTGTTACGTACCCCATGCGTTGACACGTCCAGATTCCGGAAAAGCACGCCAATATGGGGTTCCCATGGAACAGAGACCCGTCCCATGATTCGGACGTGTGGCTGGCAAGAATAAGCCGCTTTAAATTTTCAAGGACTCATGCCGCGTATTCTCTCTCAAAACGATGTTGTTTCCCTACTGACGATACCGGATGTGATACAAGCCGTAGAATCAGGATTTAAGGCTTGTGCAAGTGGTGATTTCAACGTCCCGGTCCGCCTGCCTGTCGACGTCCCTGATCGTGAGGCAGTGGTTCTTTTTATGCCTGCTTACTTACCTCAGACAGGTACGCTGGGGGCCAAGATCGTATCCGTGTTTCCGGGTAACTCAGATCGTAAGCTGCCTGTAATTATGGGCGTTTATCTGGTACATGATGCGGATTCAGGGCAGCTGCTAGCCATCATGGATGCAACGTATATTACCGGCATCCGGACGGCCGCCGCATCTGCCGTTGCAACGAAACATTTGGCACGTCGGGATGCGGGCGTGCTCGGGGTGTTGGGCGCGGGTGTCCAGGCTCGATTTCATGTACAAGCGATCAGTACGATCCTGGATATCCAGGAAATAGTCGTCTATAACCGAACCAGGGAAAACGGCACGGAATTTGTCGAGATGCTTCGGGAAAAATACCCCCGTGTACATCAGGTTCAGACGGCGGAAGCATGTGTCCAACAGTCAGGAGTCATAGCCACCTGTACCAGGACTTCAACACCATTGTTCGAGAAAACAGCTATTCAGCCGGGCACCCATATAAATGCGGTCGGTGCCTATACACCCGACATGCGGGAGCTGAGCACGGATACCATCTGTGGATCGAAGATTATTGTGGACACGTATGAAGGGGCAATGGCTGAGGCCGGAGATCTGCTTATCCCGATAAAACAGGGCCATTTCTCTCAGGAGGAGATTTACGCGGATTTATGTGAGGTGATAACCCAATCAGCCAGGGGCCGTACTTCGGAAGAGGAAATAACCGTTTTCAAATCCGTAGGATTTGCCATGGAGGATGCCGTGACAGCCCGTCTGGCGTATGAACGGGCTCTGGAACGAAATGTAGGTGTAGACGTCGATCTATAGATTACAAACCCATGCAATAGAGTTTAGCCATGAATCGCCCCTGATCCCTGGAGCCGTAACCTATGGCTAGTTAGCCTTAGTCATCCCGTATTGGTTAATTTGGGCGTTGGTCATCCAGTGGACACTGTCCGGAGCGGCCGCGTTGACAGCAAACCAGTAAAAATCGCTAGAAATACCCATCTCGGCATAATAAGTAATAAAAGGTTGGTGAAGGTCACTGGTCGTAGGTAACTCACTTCCTACGTATAGACCGGATTCCCAGGAATGTACCCCTATATACCCTCCGGATTCCAGGGTGCGTATGGTCCCGCTGAGGAAGATATCTGTACCTCCCGATGCTACAAGGCCCCCGGCTGGAATGGTGGTGGAGAAAGCATTGCTTCTTATGGTGCGACCGATGGCAAACGAAGCATCCGCATCCTTCGTACCTCCCACATTCTGCAGGATGATTGTATTGATACCTGAATTGAGGGCGAGCAATGCATTAAAACTATCCGGCGATGAGGAGGTGATAAGGCCGGAAATGGTGATATTGGTCCCACTGGCGGAGAATGTCGCATCCCCCTCATCATAGTCCGGTATCTGAAACGTGCTTGACGGCTGCGAGGCAAACGGATTGACGTCGTTGGAGTTTCCCTTGTCACAGGCCCCGACCACTATGATCAAACTTAAACAAGCGACACATATAAAAGAAGAAGAAGACATGTTGAACTCCTGCCTTGAGGTACAGGATCGAAAAAATTCACTTGTGGCGTAACCTATATTAATACCACACATATTCTTTGCTGTCAGCAGATTTCTTCCGTTATTCCTTTTTTATTGATGCAGAAACGGTTCTTTAAATTGTGGGGTGAAAAATATCAAAATATCGTGGAAGCCCGGGCACCCCTTGGTTTGGCAGTCGAGAAGAGATCACAATCCCCCGCTGTCTATTCTGGTGGAGCATCAGCCTGCGACTCCGCTGTATCACACCCTGATGAGGCGGCCGCGATAACATGATCCCGTGCACATAAAGGCATTGACAGATATTTGCGTTCTGTGCACTAAAGACCATATCACATCAGTTGAGACGAGAATCGATGTTTCAGTGGCCTCCTTTGATTGGGACAAAAGGCGGCATCCCACGGTATCAATCGGGACATCTTTTGTCTCCTATACGGCATTGAGGCTCGCTCGGTAGATTGGGCGTTGCCTCCAATGTTCGCTAAAATTGGTGGTCTGCCCATGAGAATGGCAATGCCCTATGACATCGTTTTGTGCCTGACCGCCTTGTGTCTGGTTCTACCCGCTGCTCTGCAGGCCCAGGCGGTGCATAATACGGTAGGTAGAATCATGCCGAAAGATGCGGCCGCTCTCGATGAGCAGGTGTTCCGATACCTTGTGGTGGAACCGGCCACGCTTGATGCCAACATCGCTAATTACAAGGCCCAGAGCGGGATTTTGCCCTTTGAAGGATTGACGTTGATTAATTCCGACCAGGAGCTCCTGCCAGCTGCGGCAGACCGATGGGAAGTGTCCGAGGACCAGTTGAAATGGACGTTTTATCTGCGTGAAGGGGCGAGGTGGAGTGATGGACGCCCCGTCACGGCCCATGATTTCGAATACACCTACAAACGCGGTCTCGATCCTCAAAACGGAAATGTTTATGCCTTTATGAACTATCCCATCAAGGGTGCCAGGGCGTTCAATATCGGCGAGGTTACCGATCCAGGTACGGTCCTCATTACGGCCCTGGATGATTTGACTCTGATCATAGAAACAGAAGTTCCCTGTCCGTATTTGCCCTACATCACAACCTGGCGAGGATCCGGCGCCGTTCCCAGATGGAAAGTGGAAAAATATGGAGTGAATTGGACCGAACCGGGAAACATCGCCACGAATTCCTCATTTGTTTTAAACCGTTGGGATGTCGGTGATTCATTTGAGTTTGGTTTGAATCGGTACTATAACGGTCCCCACAAGGCGTACCTCGAACGGATCGTCGGTCGGTTTATCGGCGCTGAATCCCCCGCGGGGTACCTGGCTTATGAAAATGATGAAGTGGATTATCAAGCGGTAACATCCATGGATGTAGCTTCCATCCGCAACAACCCCGAGTTGGGGAGTGAACTCCGCCTCGCCCATGCCTTCTGGACAGAGTTTATATTTTTTGATACGACCAAACCACCATTCAATAACCTGAAGGTGCGCCAAGCGATCAGCCATGCCATAGACAGGGAGGCCTTGTGCCGTACCGTGCTGCAGAATACTGCGACACCGGCACATTCCATGCTGCCGCCCGGTTATCCTGCCTATGCCGACAATCAGCTTGCCCCGATCCAGCGTTACGATCCGGTTTTGGCGAAGAAATTGCTGAAGGAAGCAGGATACCCGAACGGACGGGGTTTTTCACGGCAGGAATTTGTACTTGGACGCCCTCAACACAGGCAGGTGGCGGAAGCCATACAACAGATGCTCAAATCCACGCTGAATATAGACCTGAATATCCGGCTGAAAGACTATTCAGGTTACATTGATGCCATGTATCAGTGGCAGCTGCCCATGAGCCTGAACGGATTTTCATCCGATTACTACGATCCGAGCAGCATGTTGACCATGGTGTGGCGCAGTCGGCCTAAAGGTGCCGGGAGGCAATCGTGGCAGCACCAGGAATTCGATCGTTTGGTGGATGAAGCGGGCAGGGAAATGGATCAGGAAGAACGCCTCGGTATGTACGTTGACGCCCAGAGGATACTCACCGAGGATGCGGGCGGCGTGTTCCTTTTCTACCGGAAGCAAGCCTACCTGCGGAAACCGTGGCTCAAGGGTATCAAAGAAAATTCTCTGGGTGAATATCCCTTCTGGAATCACATAGATATCTATATGGGTGGCAACAAGCCCTGAAGCGATACCGTCTAACACGTTGACTGCGTTTACGTGTAACATAACCTTTTGTCACTGCATTACCGAAAATGGGAGGCAACATGAAAGGTGTTCCTTAGTGTGTATCCTGCCAGCCATTAGTTTGGCGGGCAGCAACGCCTTCAGCCTGGCTGTAAACCCGTGAGGCTTCGCCGCATTGTTTATCCGGCAAGGTGCCTTGGCAAACATGTACACCTTCCGTGCCAGCTGTCGGGCTGTGGGTGGTGCCCGTGGTTCTGGGCGGGGATCCATGATGTCAGGTGTACAGACTACCTTCTCCTTCGGTCTGACACTAATGACAATAGGTTAAGGGGCGAGTGGCGGCCTAGTCTGGCAGCACCGTGCCGGGGATGGCCTCCTGGTGCCCGGTGCTTTGAACCCCTTCTACCAGCCGGCATCGATAACGGGGCACAACGCTACGAGGCCATATGGACCGGTACCAACGCAGTAGACACCAGCGTGTCCAGCGGCTTGTACCTGCACCACATCACCAACGGCAGCGGTTAAATGGATACTTAAAGGATGAAACGGTTGAAAAAGAGTGTATTGCCTGGAGGCAACACGTCAGGATGCCGGTTCCTGGATGTTTGGGCGGTCAAAATAGGAGGATCTAATATCATGATTTCAATAGAGTCACTGACGACTTTTTTCGGTTGGTGCGCTATCATCAATATCGGGATGATTTTGATGATAGTGCTGATCTGGAGTGTCTTTCAAGAGGATATTGCACGCATCCATGCGAAGATTTTTGGGGTCACCGCCGAAGAAACGAAGGTGACATTTTTCCGGGTTATTCAGCAATATCGACTGGCGCTCGCGGTACTGAACCTTGTTCCATACATTGTCCTGAAGATCATGGCCTGAATGAAATTCAAATCAGGTCCACATCCGGAAACAGTTAAGGTGACAGGCGAGTCCGGGGCGGCTCCCTTGTGCTCAATCTGGGACCGGCGGCACGCTTTCCGCGTGCCCCTTCCGCCAAAATCACCCACTTCTAAACATTGGATTCTTACATTCCGTAAAGCGCTTTCCCGCTATCCCTGAATCACTTTGCGGCGGACGCAGCCGCGATGTGACCCATCATCCCGCCTACATCCATGAATTCGACTATCCGTGTGATTTTACCGCCTTCTAATTCAAGGTTGGCATACCACCATGGTTCAGCCACAACGCCGGACTCGGTGTGCGTGCCCTTCCAGTGCACATACATCCGTACGGAACCATCGGGTTCCGAAGTAAATTCATCCAGTCCCGGTAGATAGTAGGTTTCTTGCATACTAATATCATCGAAACCGTCGTTGTATCCCTGCAGCAATGCCCGCCACTCGTCCTTTGTACCGCCATCCAGGTCCGATCCGTAAACAGGGGAAGTCCATTTTACACTGTCGGCAACCAGCGCGCTCGCTGTTTCCATGTCCTCGTCCATGAAGGCCTTGTACATGGCTTCCACGACAGTCTTGTTTGCTACGTACTCCGGGGCCTCACTAAGGTTAGCGGCTGACTGTGCTTCCTCCGGTGCGTTCTGAGACAGGGCCAGGTAAACGACGAGGGCCCCGATGATCAATCCAATAACGATACCTTTTCCCATGAGTGTGCTCCTCTAGATAAATGTGGTGGATAAAACACGAATATTAACTGTAGTATTGAGTGACTAAAACCGTATGCTAAGGAATTTGACCGCCGGCCGCAGGCACCTCTGCACGGCAGCCTGCCCCTTCCGCCAAAATCACCTGTTGCCTGTCAAAAAAACGGATTCTAATGTACCCCAAAGGACTGTTCCCCGGTCCCAGAATCAATTGCCTGCGGCCGCCGCCGCGATGTGGTTCATCATCCCACCTACATCCATGTATTCCGAAGCCCGGGTGATCTTCCCGTCCTCTAATTCAAAATTGGCGTAGTACCAGGGTTCCGCCACAACACCGGACTCGGTGTGGGTGCCTTTCCAATGCACGTACAGCCGTACCGATCCGTCTGGTTCCGAGGTGTACTCATCCAGCCCCGGCAGCCAGAAAGACTGTTGCATGGTTACATCGTCGAAGCCGTCGTTGTATCCCTGAAGCAACGCGCGCCACTCGTCCTTCGTGCCCCCGTCCAGCTCGGCTCCATAGGCCGGTGTCGTCCATTTCACGCTGTCGGCAACCACGCCGCTCCAGGTGTCCAGATCCTCGGCCGTGAAAGCCGCGAACATGGCTTCCACGACGGCCTTGTTGGCCACATACTCGGGGGCCTCACTAAGGTTAGCCGCCGCCGGCGCTTCGTCCGGCGCGTTCTGAGATAGGGCCAGGTAAACGACCAGGGCCCCGATGATCAATCCAATAACGATACCTTTTCCCATGAACGTGCTCCTCTAGACAAATGTGGTGGATTAAACAAAATTACGAAACGTAAAAATGGGTGCTGGAAGCCGTATGTCAAGAAAATTCACCGCCGGCCGCAGACCCGGCCAATGGCGGTCGGTATGTTGAGGTATCTGGGAATTCGCCAAGGAGACCGATCTGGAGGTAGTGGAAATATCGATCGGCCAACCCGCAGAAAACGGCACAGCCCGTGGGCCCGGGAAGCCAGGCTGAATCAAAGAGGGGGCATGCTTAAGGCATGCCCCCTCCTGAATCTACCAGCCATCACTTCCCCAAAGCGGTCCACCCCTTAATTACTCTCCGGCGGAGGCAGCCGCAATTTGATTCATAACGCCGCCAACATCACCGAAGGACTGATACGACGTTATTTTCCCGTCTTCGAAACTATTGATATTAAGGTAAAACCATGGATCGATTTTCAGGCCTGACGAATGGGTTGCATTATAGTGCACGTAAACACGCACAGACCCGTTCGGTTCCGATGTCACTCCGTCAAGACCGGGTAGATACACGACCTGCTCCAACGCGAAGTCATCAAACTCATCCATATTTTGAAGGGATTTGAGCCAGTCCTCCTTGGTGCCGGAGTTCGGTGTCGCATTGGGCGTATATGCCGCGCCGGTATACTTCACGGTGTCTGACACCGTGGCGGACCAGGCTTCCATGTCTTCGTCTATGAGAGCCTGGAACATGGCCTCCACGACGCCCTTGTTGGCCACGTAGGCGGGGTCTTCATTCAAGTTTACGGGTGCCGGTGCCTCTGCCGACCCGTTCAGGACCAGGTAAGCGCCCAGGGCGCCTATCACAATACCGATGACGAGTTTAGCCATGTTATATCCTCCTTGAATAAGGTGGAAACGGTTGAAACGTTGCCGATGTGGGGTAGATGTAACCAACTTTGCGTGCTACCGCCCGATATGTCAAGGATTTTAGCAGCTCGGCAGATATATAGGGCCTTGCGGACAGAAGCCGGTCTCCCGTGAAACAAGCCTCATAAACCGGCAGAACGGAAGGATCGAGTGGCGTGTGAGCCCGGTTGATCTGACCGAGCGGTGCCCGGGTCTGTCTGCCAAAGAAAGAAGGGGTACGCATACCGCGCACCCCTTCACCTGCTCATCGTAGGGCGAACAACCAGTTACGTCGGATATCAGTCTCCGTCCGACGCGGCAGCGATGTTATTCATCACGCCTCCTGCATCGCCGAAGGCTCCGAAGGTCGTTATTTTTCCACCTTCGAATTTATCGAAGTTGTAGTAGAAAATTGGATCGGCTTTTACGCCCGACGAGTGCGTGGCGTTCCAGCGCACGTAGACACGGACAGAACCGTTGGGTACCGCGGTCACCCCGTCAAGCCCCGGAAGATAGGTTGCCTGCTCAATAGCGAAATCATCAAAATTGTCGAAAAGATTCTGGGTGTCCTTCATCCAGTCTTCCTTGGTGCCTGAGCCCTGGACTCTACCGGGCGAATACGCGGTCGGGTTATACTTCACGGTGTCGGACACCGTGGCGGACCAGGCTTCCAAGTCTTCGTCGATGATGGCCTGGAACATGGCTTCCGCGACGGCCTTGTTGGCCACGTACGCAGAGTCTTCACTCAGGTTTACAGGCGCCGGCGCCTCTGCCGACCCGTTCAGAGCCAGGTAAGCGCCCAGTGCGCCGATCACAATACCAATGATAAGTTTAACCACGTCCTATACTCCTTGAATAAGGTGGAAACAGTTGAAATGTTGCTGATGTGGGATAGATACACCCTAAACTGCGCGGGAACGGTTGTAATGTCAAGGATTTCCGGCGGAAATGAGGAAAAGGCGCATAAGCCCCGCGTTTGTTCCCTGTACCCTTCTGAGGCCATCGCCTTTACCACAGTTCGGGACGGTGGACGCAAATTGAAAGAAAGGGGTACGCATTTCACGTACCCCTTCCCCTACTCACATTCCGGAATCCTGGTGGATTCAAATTGCCGGCTCGTCTTGGAATCACTCACCCGCAGAACCAGCGGCGATATGATTCATCATGCCGCCGACGTCCATAAACTCCATGGCCGCAACTATCTTACCACCTTCCAGGTCATAGTTGGCGTAATACCAGGGTTCGGCGACCACGCCGGTGGCGGTATGGGTGCCCTTCCAGTGGACATACACACGCACCGAACCGTCTGGTTCCGCCGTCACGCCGTCTAGGCCGGGAAGGTAGACGGACTGCTGATGGGCGAGATCATCGAATTCCTCCTGGTAGTTTTTGACAACTGCGGTCCAGTCATCCTTCGTACCTGCTTGGCTGACCGAACCGTATGAGGGAGACGACCATTTCAGGCTGTCCGCCACCAGGGCGCTCCAGGCTTCCATGTCCTCGTCCATGTGGGCCTGGAACATGGCTTCCACGACGGCCTTGTTGGCCACGTACTCGGGTGATTCACTTAATTTGGCGCTTTTCTGTACCTCCTCCGACGGATTCAGCACCAGGTAAGTGACCAGGGCGCCGACAATTAAACCAATGATAAGTTTTGCCACGTCATATCCTCCCTGCAAAATGTGTGGGCGTTTAGAATGTTGCCGATGTTTAAGAATATAAGGTATACATAAAGCTAAAAGTCTGGTTGTCAAGGCATTTATATACTCGTGAGCGTTCCTGACCGGCCGGTGGATGAATTCGGACTCCGTATGCATCCTTCCGATCCGCACCGGTGGGAACGGAGAAACATGCAGGGAGTTCCGATGGGGCCTTTAAGTGTTACGCCAGCCAAAGTGTTGTGATGGGGACCGTTATTATACCGCGTGATTCGCGATCAGGAGGCTTTGGTCCCTTCTTACTGTTTCGCGTCCTCTTCAGTCTTTTCCACCGGGCCGCCTTCTTCCGTCCACGCCTTGAATCCTCCAGCGAGCAGAAATGGGTTTTTTACCCCCATATCGATCGCGACTTTAGCCGCCAGCAGTGAGCGTCCCCCCGTCTCACAAAGGAAGACCACCCGCTTTTGCGACGCAAATACATCCAGGTGCATCGAACTCGCGGGATCGATGTAGAACTCCAGGACGCCGCGGGGCACGTGGACCGAGCCGGGAATTACGCCATATCTGTCCAGTTCCTCCTTCTCACGGACGTCCACCAGCACCAGGTCGCCCTTCGAATCCAACACATCCGCTACGCTTATGGCCTTTACAACCGCACGGGCTTCGGCCTTGTAGTCTTCCAAGCGTATTGCACGGCGGCTGCGTGTATCCTGACAGCCGATGATCGTGGTGATGGTAAGCAAGGTAAACAACCAATACCGTCGCATGTTTCTTTCTCAGCTCAGATTCGCACGTCGACCGAACAGGCAACATCTTCTCCGGCGCCGCCACGAATGACAAGTTCTCCGAGTAACCGCCGGTCCGGACCGTCCACAGACACGAACCATTCGACCGGCGGACCGGCGCTCTTCCCTGCGAGATGGCCGAGGTCGACAGAGTTCGTAGCCGGGTCCGACGTTACCCCTTCGGCAGGTTTGAATACGGTTTTTACCGTCGGCACCCTTCGTAACGTCTTTCCTTTTTGGGTTACATTGGAGGCTAACTCTCCGGTGTTTCCTATGCGTGCCTTGACCCGGTACGTGCTGTCGCCCACGCGGTCTACCGCGAGTTCTTCCAAGGAGATCCGGGGCCGCCGCTGGGCCAAGTCAATCGTAAATGCGTACGTACCTTCTATCGTCGCCGGCAATTCGTTTATTAGCGGGTTGTCTAACTGCGTGTGGAGCAGGCCCCCTATTTCTATGTCTCCCAGCTGCGGATGTGCCATCGCGCGCCAGGGTTCAAAAATTCGGTCCTGTTGCCCTCGGCTGTCCCACCATACCATCAGCTTACGCATCCAGTTTTTCTCGTCGCCGTCTGACCAGCACAGAACTTCCTCCGTCCGCAAACCCGCGTTGTTGAGGACGGTTCCCAGTTCGATCTCAAACGCGAGTATACCCAGGTGATGATAGTGGAAATCGAGCGAATGACCGGCTTTGCCCGAGGTGTCGCCGCCATTAGCAAACGACCGGGTAAGGGACACCGCAGGCGTGCCGGTCCGTTCTGCACCCAGGGAAGCGAGTGATTCCATCATTGCATCGTCATCGGGATCGAGATCGCTCCGGGATCCGCTGGCCGGCTGGCGGATAATCGACGCGTGCCCACAGTGATAGCCTAGTACGGCGAATATTTTGGGATGGGCCGTGAGGAACTCCGCGAGGGATCTCACCTCCGGTTCACTGAAGGGGAAATCTCCCGCACCGATCTGATCGGGACGCCAGTTGTATGACCAGTTTCGGTTCCAGTCTACGCTGCGTCCGCCCATCAGATCCAGATTTTTCGGGAAAAATGAGTGCATCCCGCCTTGCAAAATCTGGTCTCCGCCATCCCATTCGTGTATGTAACCTTCCGGAAAAATCCGGTAATACGGCCCAGGGGCGCCACCCTGACGGTCCACGAGCAGTCTCGGTTCCTCCGGGTCGATGATGAAGTTGCCGTCCGGATGTTCCTGCCGCATGGTCAGCACGAGACCGTTCCCGTCGATATCCTCCGGATAGACGACATTGGCCTGACGGTTGGTGAAATCCGTTCTGCTTCGCACGCGTGCCGATGTCGACACGCAGAATTCGGTGGCATCGGGACACAGGCGGGGAATGATGTAGAACGTCATCCCGCTGAGCAGTCCCCCGGTTCGATGATCCTGTAGTAATCTCACTGCCGTGTGCAGCGCCCCGTGTGTGGAGGCCGGTTCGTGCGCGTGAATACCGGCGTGTATCAGGCAGGCGGGTCGCGATTGGGGCGGTCCGGTCGTGTGGTCGGTCAGGGTAAGCAGGGGAATGTCTCTGCCGTCACGGGACTGGCCGAGGTGTGACAACCGGCAAAAGCCTGGGCTGGCCGACGCGATATCCCGCAAGAATCCGGACAGTTCCTCGTAGGTAAAAAAATGGTCGAACTGTAATTGAGGCAAAGCCATTTCATGTCCAAGTCGTATACGGGGGCTGGGGCCAGCCGGCCTTGACGGCGATAGAAAGCGCTTTTCGCCGCTCTTCTTCCGTGAGCGGAGGCGCTTCCACTGCGCCTGCATTTTCGGCCAACTGGTTGCGATCTTTGGCGCCGGGGATTGCAGACGTCACGCCTGGTGTGTCAAGAACGAATCTCAGGGCGGCCTGTACCATCGTACGCCGGCCGTCTTTGACCAGGTAACGCAGTTCCGATAACTTTCTGAAAGAAGCCGCTATCCGTGTGTTATTAAACCGGTCATGCCGCCTGTCGGTGTCGTCGAGAGCATCGAGATTGTCGAAATATTTACCGGTCAGCGCTCCCTGCGCCAGGGGAACACGTATGAGCGTGCCAAGGTTGTGCTTCTCTGCAAACCGTAAACCGTCCAGGCCCACCGGATTCACGATGCTGTATCCGATCTGGGCCATGGCGAGGTCTCCCAGATGCATCAGTTTTCTCATGTCGTCCGTTTCGTAAGAGGAAATGCCGAAGCAACGGATTTTTCCGACTTCGACCAATTCGGTCATGGTGTCCGTCACGGCGCCGAAGGCGTCTTCATGGGGAGCGCAATGCAGCTGGTAGATATCGATATAACTGGTCTTCAGCCGTCGCAGGCTGGCTTCACAGGCGTCGAGTATGTGCCGCCGGGCGCGGGAAGGGTTGGGGTCGTCCGGATTTGGTCCGACTTTTGTGGCGATCACGTATCGGTCTCTGCGCCCCAACAAGGCACGACCGATGATTTCTTCACTGTGCCCCGAACCGTACCCATCAGCGGTGTCGAGAAGGTTTATGCCGAGGGATTCCGCATGCTGGATCGTCGCGATCGATTCTTTATCGTCGATCCCGCTCCAGTTGGCACCGCCGGCCATGCCGGCCATGGGCCAGCAACCGAGGCCCATAACGGACACTTCGATGTTGGTTTTTCCAATTTGTCTGTATTGCATTTCGGGATCGGCCGTTAAATTGGATTAAAGCATTTAAAACGGTTTAACACAAACCGAAGCCGCCGCACGCGCCACTGGCAGACAGGAATGGATGAAAAACCCCTCGACAGGGGCAGGATTCAGACCATAGCGTCCGTTACATACATCCGGTCGACGGTGCTTTGGTTCGCCGCTCTCTTAATTTGGTTCATACGAGTCGACGGGTGGCAAACGAGCGCCCGTGCCTGACGACGGCTCTGTCCCGGCCTCTACATGTAACCGCATACTGCCGATGCCGTCTATACTCGCCTCAACTACCTCTCCAGGCTGCAGGTATCGCTGTGGCCCGCGAACGGCGGTTCCCATGGCCGTGCCGCCAGAGGTACCGTTGTTGATCACATCGCCAGGAAAGAGGGTGGCAATGGAGGAGCCGTATTCTATCAGCTCCCAGAGGGTGTGGATCATGTCTCCGGCCATGGCCTCCTGCATGGTCTCGCCGTCAACGGTCAAAGTTTGTCTCAATTTCTCCATGGGATCACCGTAAAACTCCTTCGGCACGATCCACGGCCCCATGGGAGCGAAGGTGTCGTGGCCCTTGCCCACGAACCAGTCCGATCTCAGCGGGTTGCCCCCGGGCGGTCGTCCTCCTCTGTCCGAGATATCCATAGTGATTGTATAACCGAACACATAGGCCTGTGCATCGTCTGCTGAGACATACCGCGCGGGGCGGCCGATTACCGCACACAGTTCCACTTCCCAGTCCGTGCGATTGCGACCATGGGGAATAACAATGGTGTCGTCCGCCCCGATGACCGCTCCCCTCGACGGTTTGATAAACAGATAGGGGACCCCCCTGTTCTCACGTCTCTGTCTTCGGGCCTCTGCCCGTTCGTCATCGGTTCCGCTTTCATCCACATGACTGTAAAAATTCACCGCTGCGTTAAGGATCTTACCCGGGTAGATGATCGGCGGCAACGTGCGCAGCGACTCCCGGTCATAGACGTGACCGGGTCGTTCCGGTCCGGATAACGGTACATTCTGGACGAGATCGGTTACAATTTCATACAAGCGATATTTCAAGCCGTATTCGTAACGTTCGATCAGTTCGATCATATTGTCGGGCATGGCCATGGGAGGATACATCTGGTTTTTCTCGAGGGCACGGTTCGCTTCAGCCAGGTGGATTATGAGGTCGTCCCTGAGTACAACGCCTATCTCCGGTTTGCCGCCTATTTCGAAGGTGCCTACTTTGAATGGTTCCGCGCTTGTGGTGGGAAGGCTCGATCGGGCGTGGGAAACGTTCATGGACATGATCAAGGATACCAGGAACAAGAGAAATGATGATTTCACGATGCGCCTCCGGTCTGTTGAGTGAATGTCACGATGTCCGATCGGTTTGGTCGCTAATTGACAACGGGTAATGAACCAATATACACTGGAGATTGAGGTTTAGGCAACACAAACATCGAGGCGGTGCGTACGAAAAAAACAGCATGATCTTGACAATTAGAAAGAGGATGCCATATTCTACCGCCTGTGTAGTGAAGCTATCGGTAGCTATCGTCAATGTCAGCACCGATCGATCCAATCCGTTGTTATACGGTTTTAACATAGGAGCATCCATGTCCACGATGAACGGCGGTACCGCACTCATTAAGTCCCTAGAAAACGAAGGGGTTCAATATGTATTCGGCCTCCCGGGGGCCGGCCAATATGAGGCGACCGATGGAATATACGAATCTAACAAGATTCAATACATAAGCACCCGGCACGAACAGGCCACCAGTTACATGGCGGACGGGTATGCCCGTGTGTCGGGTCAGCCTGGCGTGGCGTTGGTGGTGCCGGGACCGGGGTTCTACAACGCGATGGCGGGCCTTTCCACGGCATATGCAATTTCTTCACCGGTGCTGGTAGTGACCGGCTCACCACACTACAATCACGGCGCTGAACATGCCGCACCGGCGCTGGATCTTCTCGCGCCGGTCTGCAAATGGGCCGGCAGGGCGGCCGGGCCGGCAGATATTCCCGGGGTGATTCAGGAAGCGTTTTATCACCTCCGCAGCGGTCATCCCAGGCCGGTGGTTGTGGAGATTCCCACCGAAACCCTGGCGGGAAAGTCTCCGGTGTCCCTGATGCCCTCAAGGGAGGTAGAAAGGGTAACCCCCGATCGGGAAGGACTTGCGGCTGCGTCCGCCGTGCTGGCCGGAGCGAAGAAGCCGCTTATATGGGTAGGGAACGGTGCATCCGATGCCGCTTCAGGTATCAGGGAACTGGCCGAATATCTCCAGGCGCCGGTGGTAAGTTCAAGAAGGGGTAAAGGCATCCTGTCTCACCGACATCCGCTTTGCCTTGGGATGGCGGAGCCCCGCTTCCGACCCCTCGCAGATTGGATTTCGTCCAGCGATGTCATCCTGGCCATAGGCGTCGGTGCGAGGTTCGACAGTTACCGTGGCACGTGCAAGGTTGTCAGGATCGATAACGAGGCGAGCACCGTAGACAGGCAGAATGATCACGCCCTGGGTGTCCTTTCAGAAGCTGACGACGCGGTGAGCGCCATCCTGGATCAGGTTCGTGAACGAGGCGTAGTCGGACGGGATGGAGTTGTGGAGGCAGTAAAGAAAATAAATGACCACAGGTATGGACCGGAAGAACAACTGGAACCCCAGGCCAGCTATATGAACGCCATCCGGGCTGCACTGCCTGACGACGGTATGATCGTCGCCGGCATGAATCAAATGGGCTACTACAGCAGAAATTACTTCGAAGGATATCAACCAGGGACCTACCACACATCGTCCAATCACGGAACTCTGGGATGCGTTTACCCTATTGCCATTGGGGCAAAAGTCGCTGCTCCTGACAGAGCCGTAGTCTCAATCTCCGGTGACGGTGGATTTCTCTATAATGTCCAGGAGATTGCGACTGCGGTAAAATACAACATCGGCGTAATCGCTATTGTGTTCAACGACAATGCCTATGGTAATGTACTCCGTGCCCAGATCGAAGAATACGACAATCATGTGATAGGAACCCAGCTGAGTAATCCTGATTTCTCGGAACTGGGTAAGGTGTTTGGCGCCCGGGGCGTAAAAGCGGAAGATGCCGATCAGCTAGAAGATGCCGTGCGCGACGGCATAAAGTCCGGGAATCCGACCCTGATTGAAGTACCTGTTGGCATGATGGAACGAACGTATTGAAAAGCAGGAGAACAAAATGAAGCACAGCACAATCCGTGTGGGGGTGATCGGTGTGGGCCGCGGCCATAGTGTTTATGAAGGGCGCCGGAGAAGCTGTGGGCATGAAGGTGGGCGCTTTGTGCGACACCTGGGAGGCCCGACTCCAACAAGTTTGCGAAGAATACGACGTTGCGACCTACACCGTATACTCGGGAGATCGGAACCGTCTTCCCGCGGGATCGCGCTGGTACAGACTGTATGGGATGAAATGGGATATTATGAGGTGTGAGGGGCGATAATGCCGGTAACAGATGAACACCAAGAACAATTCAGGGAAGAAGGCTGGTGCCTGGTCCGCGGATTGATCCCGAGGCAACCGCTCGATGATGCGTGGTCCCGTGTACAGGAAATAACAGAGAACAAACCCAATTGGCCGGGGCGGCATTTTCAAGTGATTGATCCTGACAGATACCAGACGGACCAAGGGGAATCCATACCCGCGGGAATTCAGCAGCCGGCAGGTCAGGAGGCAGTGTTCGGGACGTTAGCCGACCATCCCGACCTTGCGGAAGCGATGGCCCGGTTACTGGAAGGAGATGTGGTCAGGTACACCGATCAAATCGGTGTGAAATACGGCCGGCTCCAAGAAAACCAGGGTGGATGCAGTTATTTTCATCAGGATTCTTATTACTGGCGCACAGAGCCGCAACTGGGCTGCAACTGCTGGATTCCCATGTCGGATGTGGCTGAGGACGCCATAGCCCTGGCGGTGATACCCGGGAGCCATGCCTCCTGGGCACTCGCCGAACACGAATCGTATTATGACGATCCGCCAATGGGTTCTGAAATCGGAGGTTTCAGGCCGTTCAAGAGGCACCGCATTAAAGCTGAATTGGTGGACTTCTCGAAAGAGAAATTGATTCCCATGCAGGTTGGGGATGGCCTGTTCTTCACCAATTTCACCTGGCACCGCAGCGAGCCGAACCGCACCGGCAGGGACATGGCCTTTTATGCCATCGCCTACAACCGTGCAGGATAGCTAATATCCCCGGGCTTCGGCCAGGGGACGCATCATTTCATTGAATGCCCCCCCGCCTGTACGATAGCCGCCCATGTAGAAATAGGGCACCTCACCCCGCCGGCACATCTCATCGACGAACTGCGCCTGCAGGGCCTGCGTCAAGATGTTATTAATGATACCCGTAGCGGGACAGATTCCGGCCTCATGGCCGGTAGACTTGACGATTCCTTCCGCCTCATCACAACGATTGTAGAAATACACGTCACATAGACTTTCCATCTGCGGGTTATCACCGGGCCCAATCCCCACAACTAAAGAACCACAATTCCTGGCGTCTTCTGCCCATTGTATCTCCGTTGGATCGCCCGCGCTCACCATCGCGATGAGCATCACGTCTTTGTCTCCGCCGTCTTCCCGGTTTCTCGGTTCAAACAGGTTGGCTATCATCAAACCCTGGGCCACATGGCTGACCTCAGACTGTATGCCCTCATTCCTGCTCCGGACAAAAAACCGTCCGCCGTCGATGAATCGCCGAGCAAGGGTTAGTGCCGTTTCGTTGATGCGCTCAATTTCCAATTCAAAGACTTTGTCCACCCGGGACAGTAGAATATCCAGGTATTCGAGTCCCTGGCTGCCGTCGGGCATACCTCCGGTAGCCAGGGCCCGGGCCGTCTCTGCCGTTATCATCCAGTGTATGGCGCATGATACATTCGCCGATCCGGGGAAAGCCTCCATGTACGGCATTTCCGGTATATTAACAAGGCCCTGCTGCCAGGGAATCGATGTATACACCACCTCAGAGGCGATGTCCTCGGGCATCCAGTCGTTTACATTGGGATTTACGCGACCGGGAGGTGTTCGTTTGTTGTTTACATAGCAGGTGGTAAAAATAACCACATATACACCCTTCTGCCGGGCGGTTTTGACGTCTTCTCCGACGTGGTTGGTAAGCAGAAGGTCCCCCGGCTCCATTGCAGCAAATTGTTCAGGGGTACAGGCGTCACTACCGCTGAATTCAAATAGGGCGGGATTGCCCTCACGTTCATTCACCAGTTCATAGGTAGGCATGTGACCGGTAGTAACGTTCATGTACACTTTGTTTCCAGCCCGGATCGTTTTTGCTGCCCGGGAGGAAATCTCACTGATCATTCCGACATCCACTCGCAGTTCGAGTAAAGACGCCTTAGCCTTTTGGTAATATTCCAGACCGAATGGGATGGTATGTCCCCAGGTATATTCCGGACACGATGACATCGATCGCCTCTCTGATTGAATAATGTGAAATAAAGTGAACTGGTTTTTGGAAGCTAAATAAAATGCAGGCGTTGAAAGAATGGTCAAGGTAAAAGAGAAAATAGTATTGACACCCTTACTACAGATAAAGATATTAACATTTCCCCTATCACGTTACCCCTTCATACGGACGGCGGGGGGGCTGCTCCGCCGAATTATAACCATGCGAGACAGTTTCTGGAGTAACATATTCAAGCGCGAAGATCAGATGCGTAAGACGATCGTCGATCGCCTAAAAGGGGTGCCGCTTTTTGCTGACCTCTCTGATAGAGATGTGGAAAAAATAGCTCAAATCACGCATGTTCGAACATTTGAACCGGGAGAAACGGTCTTTTACCAGGGAGAATCCGGTGCAGGAATGTATATCATTGAATCCGGTCTGGTATCCATAGTTCTGAACCTTCCCAACGAAGATCCCTTAAAATTGACCGACCTTGAGGAAGGTGATTTTTTCGGCGAATTGGCGCTGCTCGATGAATCAGCTCGCTCGGCAGACGCAATCGCCCAGACACCATGTACCCTAATAGGATTTTTCAGGCCGGACCTCCTAAACCTGTTGGAACGCACTCCCAGGCTTGGGGCGCATCTGCTGCTGGAGTTGTCCAGAATAGTCAGTACCAGGCTGAGGAGCAGCAATAACGAAATACAACAGCTCAAGGTTCGACTGGTGAGGCGAGACCCGGAGGCATCTTCATGAACTCCACCTTCCATCAGGACGATAGTGCTCGCCGACAGCACCAGCGCCGAAGGTTGGTTCTCCTGGCTTTGGCCGCAGCGGTTTTTCTTGCTGGTGCCGCATGGATCATGATGCAAATCGGTGAAGTGGTGATCCTGTTCATTATAACCTTCCTCGTATTTTATATGGTAGACCCCGTCATTGTAGGTATTGAGAGGTTAACCAGGGTAAACAGACTGGGTGCGATAATAATATTCTACGCCGCCTGCCTGGTGCTGGTGGGACTGGGCATTGTGTTCCTTCTGCCGCTCATCAGGGACCAGTTCAATACGGCGTATGCGCTCCTTAACGATGAGCAGTTTCGGGCCGATTCGTTTAATAGAATCCGATGGGTAATTGAGCAGACCCTCCCGTTCATTCCCGTCACCGACCTGCAGGAAAAAGTCACGAATTACGGCACGGCGGTAATTTCTGATGTGGCGGCGATACTCCTGAATATGCTTTCATTTTTCTCCCTTCTCATCGTGGTTCCTTTTATTCTCTTTTTTTTCTTAAAAGATATGACCGCCATGCGGAAGCATATCATCAGCAAAGTGCCTAATCGGTTCTTTGAGATGTCACTCAACCTGATCGACACCATTGACCGAAACCTTGGAACCTACATCCGGGGCCAGCTGAGGGTTGCTGGATGGGTAGGCACATTATCCTCCATTGCCCTCTGGATATTGGGAGTTCCGTATTTTTTCATAATTGGTATGCTGGCCGGACTGGCGAATATGATTCCATATCTGGGACCTATCGCAGGGACGGTGCCGGCTGTTGCGGTTTCCATTGTGTTTTTTGATGGGCTTAACCCACTTTGGGGGGCAGGCTACGAAGCTTTGTGGGAACCCGTGGTGGCGATAATCTGTGCTTTTATGGTTATTCAGATAATTGATAATATTGCCCTGTCCCCATTCCTTGTATCCAGAAGTACGGACCTGCATCCGCTCACCGTGATCGCTACGGTCCTGGCAGGGGGCGGAATGTTCGGATTAATCGGAATGTTACTGGGTGTACCGTTGGTCAGTGTCACCAAAGTCGTAATCCGTGATATGATCTGGCATTTCAGGAACTACAGATTGTTGTAGGCCGCCAATAGGGAAGGGCATTTAATGATCATCGATACTCACGTCCATTTGTATGACCCAATGCGGCCGCAAGGGGTTCCCTGGCCCGATCCCGAAAACAAGCTTTTATACCGGTCTACGTTGCCCGTCCACGCTAAAGCCCAGGGAGTGCCGGAAGGTGTTACCGGTATCGTTGTGGTTGAAGCGACCGACTGGGTGGATGATAATCAGTGGATTCTGGATCTGGCAGAAGAGGAACCGTTTATCCTCGGACTGGTCGGGCGGTTGGATCCCTGCAGACATGATTTTGCCCACCAGGTCCAACGGTTTGTCAATAATCCGATTTTCCAGGGCATCAGGTTTCGCGGAAAACCCTATTACCTGGAATCAGATTCTTCGAGTTTTATGACCGATATGGAAACAGTGATGAAACAGGACCTGGTACTGGATACCATGTTCTCAGAGGAAGAGACAGAGAATTTCTTTGCCATGCTGGACCGGTTACCCGAATTGCGAGTGATGATAGAACATATTGCAGGCGTCAAAGTCGACGGCAATAAGCCGGAAAGCAAATGGACCGACACTATGAGCAGGGCGGCGTCCTATCCGAACGTCTATCTAAAAGTGTCCGCCCTCATGGAAAACAGCACGATCCAGCCGGCGCCCGCGGATGTAGCGTTTTATGCGCCAACCATCGACACACTCAGAGACTGTTTCGGCGATGATCGCCTTGTATATGGAAGCAACTGGCCGGTTTGTGAAAGGGCCGGTACCTATGCCAGATGTATCGAAATCGTGCGATCATACTATGACGACAAGGACGAATCAATCAGGAATAAATTTTTCGCCGAAAATTCCCAGGCCTTGTACCGTTGGAATCCCCGGTAGAAGAGGTGATGATGGAATACAGAAAGATCGGATCCAGCGGGCTAAAAGTAACACCTGTATGTATCGGTACGGCTTTCCGGGGGTTCTGGAACGGTCAATACGATGAGCGAACATGTCTCCGAGTTATAGAACGGGCCGTAGATTCCGGTGTTAATTTTTTCGATTGTGCCAACTTTTATTTCGCAGGCAGGTGCGAAGAGATTCTGGGTAAAGCACTCAAAGGAATCGGTGAGAAACGGGATGACCTTGTGATCACCAGTAAGGTCTGGAGTCCCATTGGCGAGGGACCCAACGACAGAGGACTGTCGCGTTTTCACATTATGCGCGAAATAGAACGGACACTCAAGAGGCTTCAGCAGGACCACGTCGATATTTACCTTTTACATAATTTCGATCCTGATACTAAAATGGAAGAGACTTTCAGGGCAATGGATGACTTGGTGAAACAGGGAAAGACCCGGTACGTGGGTATCTGTAATTATTCTGCGGCACAGGTGGTTGAAGCCCTGTGGACCTGTGATAAATATAATCTGTCGCCTCCGCTGATCCTGCAGAATCAGTATAGCCTGATCCACAGGTGGGAGGTGGAGCCGGAACTTTTACCTAAATCCCGTCAACACGGGCTCGGGATGATGACATTCTCCGCACTCGGCGTCGGCCTCCTTAGCGGGCAGTACCGTCTGGGCCAGCGACCACCCAAAGGGTCGTTTTGGGCCGGAAAAGAACTTCGCTTTGAGCAGGTCATGACCAAAAACATCGATCATGTGGTTGAAGCGCTCATAGAAATGGGCGCGGAATATGGAAAATCTCCTGGACAGGTGGCCATCGCCTGGGTGCTGTCCCACCCCGAGATCACTTCAGCCATGGTAGGACCGGATCTTCCGGAGCACGTGGATGATGCCTGCGGTGCTCTAAATTGGCGTTTGCCCGATGAGGCTCGCTCGCGACTCGATGATGTATCAGCTCCTGTGATGCCGAAACGGTTTGATACGGTTTGATGCTGCCCTTAACTCTTTCTCCATAACGCGTCGTAATTATACTTGGGTTCGAACCCCAAAAGGTCTTTAGCCTTTTTATTAGGAAAATGCCCACTGGGGCGCGAATGGAAGATGTGAAATATCTCGAACCGGCTCGGAAGCGGTCTTGTAAGCGCGAGATGATAAGCCTCAGCAACATCCCGCCGCTCGATACAGGACGAGGGAACTCCGTGTTGATCGGGCGCCGCCCCCTCCCTACCTGATTCTTCCAACGTAGGAACGCCCCCGATACGGAATACGGCGATCGTGATGTCGTGCTCCCGTGCGAAGCTTCGACATAGCTCTTCAGCCAGGGTCTTGCCCAATGTATATCCCTCAATACCCGGCCGCGGCAGGGTATCCTCTGTAATACGCCAGTTGTCCCAGCTGGGCCCGGTGATGTTGATGGTGCTTTGGAAAACCATACGTTTGATTCCCATCTTCACAGCCGTGGTGAGCATTTGGAAGAGAACATGAACCCCCGCACCAAGATCAGAATGGTCCGCTGGATCATACCCTGCATAGGGTCTCATTGGCCAGGCGAGATGAGCCAACGCGTCCATACCCTCCATAGATGCTGCGAGCGCATGGTGGTCGTTCAGATCGACCACCATTGAGTCCGGAATTTCCGTCATGGGACGCATGTCGACACCGCGAACTATATGGTGAGCCGCCAGGTCCCTCGCCACCACACGGCCGATATAACCGCCAGCCCCGGTCACAAGTACGTTCATACCCTGTCCCTCTTCTGCCAGGCGGAGAATGATTCCGATGGATGGAACCCGAAATGACCGGTCTTGATCTTGTGTATTGAGTATCGACCGTTATCGATGTCTCCTACCAGGTTATACAATCCCCAATGTCCCATCCCATCATAATGATCGATCTCCAGGCTCCTTGTTATTCCCGCGAGGGCGTCTTGGGTGTCGATCCATGATTCATCCAGGGGAGCTGTGACGGGGAGGTTCGTTGCCTCTATTACCATTCCAAGTCGAATTGTCAAAACCAGCCCAGGAGAAAGGCGTGCGAACTCCCTGCCGACAAGTTCACTCAGGTAAACTGACTGTTGATATGCTGAGGTGTCCGGTAATGGCAAGAAGTCCTCAGATACGATCAGGTCAGCGTGATAACCGGTGTACACGCAAATATCACTGATCTGTACCACTCGTTTTACACCGGCATGCATAGCGGCGTGTAGCACGTTGTAAGTGCCTTTAAGCCGTGAATCGAGGATGCGAGACGAAGTTTCACTATCCCCTGCGTGGTCATCCCGTCGTGCGGCTGCGAGATGGATCACGGCATCCATACCTGAACATAAAGACGCCATTGCTTCCGGATCGCACACGTCTGCCCGCAACATCGGACCAACGGGGCGTATATCCGAGGCGAATACTTCATGGTCCGCCCTTAAATATGGTGTCAATAGACAACCCAGGCGGCCGGCCGCACCCGTTATCGCTATTTTCATTTATGTTTTCTCATGCTTGCCACCGATACATCTTCCTGGGCGTTGTATCCCGCTTCGCGATTTCCCATGCCTGGACCCATTCATCATAAGTGGTGAGTGGGTGAGAACGGCTTCGAACCAGCATGCCGGGCAACGGCCTACCGGCGGGCTTTCGAGCATCATGCCAGCGTAAGTCCATACTCCAGCGAACCCGATCCGTTCTGTTGGGACCGGATCCGTGCGGCGTACGGCCATGGATAATAACCACCCCACCTTTGTTCATGGGGATCGTGACCGCCTTGCCTATCGGTGCTTCATCTTCCTTTATGGTCCACCCAAACGGGCACTTTTCATGTGTTCTGATATCGCCCTCGTGAAGCCCCGGGAAAACCCGAATGGTGCCGTTATCTTCATTTGCATCAACCAGCGGTATCCAGGTCGTGATAACGAGTGTATCATCGGCCTCCGGGAGTAAAACAGCCGCATCCTGGTGGAAGGGGGACCGTCCGCTCCAGTCGTCCACGTCGATCTCGTGGGGAAGCTTGGGGCGCACATGGTGCGTTGGATTGCAATAAATCTCCGGTCCTATGATCGATTCGATGACGTCGAGTAATCGTTTGTTGTGGAGGAACTCGAAGATGGCCGGACGCAGGTTCACAGGAAAAGACACGCTGCCCTGGAGACTTTTCCCCGCTTCCAGAGACAGGCTGGCGATTCGTTTTTCGAAGGGTTCTGATTCGTACAGGTTGGCGATGACACCCTGATCGTACCAACTCCCGGCGACATCATCGATGAGTTTGGTAAAGTCCCCTTCAAGCCGTGACAAGTCTGATTCCGGGATCACATCAGGAACGGGAAGGTAACCGTGCCGATGAAATGAGGCGATTTGGGATTTTTCTAGCGTCATGATGGGTTCAAGATTGCGGCCTGAGAGACAGCGAGAAAGCTGTCCCAATCATTTACTGGACACAAAGAAGAACTAGGTCCAACTGCTTTCCCGCCGTAAATGTGTGTCACGAATAACGAGTTCGTTTCGCACATGTATTTCGGTCCCGATGAAACCGGTGCGAAAGCATCCATGCCGTTTAGCCGGGGTTCGCAGTCCCAACGTCCAAAATGTGGTTCCTGGTCGGGAGTTCATTGTTTTGACGGACGGTGCTATCCAATCCAGAATCGACGGTTCTGTAATAACACGACATCTTGGCCGGGTGCTTTCGCACTGGGGACGTCTCCGATCCCTCCTCGTTGTATGTTCTGCCTTTGCCGGTAATAGGCCGTGGGGCAAGGGAGGGCGCTTTTAAGATTTTTGGATTCTCTGGATCTTTGAACCAGGGGGCCGAAATCGGGAGACATGCTGCAAACGTATGTCGGCGGCCGGATTCCCCGTCGTTATTTTACCCGTCGTTCCACATTATTGCCTATGTAAAATTCCATGAGCTTCGTGCGATTCCCCCAGAACATATCCCGCCCGAATTTATTGGGTGAATAACCCTTTAACCATGGTTTGCGGAGTTCGAGGTTGTGGGTGTGATAAATGAATACACCGCCCACATCCTCAACGAGATATCTTTCGGCATCCGCGTAATACTTCATCCGTTCCTCGTGGTTCATCGTCGTACCGCCCAGGTCTACCAGGCGATCGAATTCCTCATGCTTCCAGTCGTGGCGCCCATGGCCCTTAGGTTGGGAATGCCATACCTGTGAGAGCATGTTTTGAGGGTCGGGGTAGTCATACTGGTAGGGGATCAGGCCGAATGGTATGGAATACTGGTACATATTATCCATGTAGAGCCCGATTTCCTGATTCTTGATCTCGGACCTTATCCCCAGATTATCATCGAGCATCGCCTGAATGGCTTGAGCTATGGCCATCTGGTTGGTGTTTGCCTGGCGTTGCCAGAACTCAATTTTAGGAAAACCTCTTCCACCCGGATATCCGGCTTCTGCCAGCCGTTTTCTTGCTAAGTCCGGATCGTATCTCTGGATTTGTTTAAGCTTATCTCCCGTGTAGCCGGGAAAACCCTCGGAAAGCATGGTATAGGCAGGCGTTCCGTGTCCTTTGAGAATTACTCGGGTTATGGTGTCCCGATCGATGGCATGGCTGAAGGCCTGCCGGACCCTTAAATCGTTAAAGGGGGGTTCCGCGGTTTGGAAGTACAGATACCAGGTTTGGAAATGAGGATTGGAATGTAATTGGTTGCTGAGGTCAGGATTCCCCTCTATGACCCCAAGATCATTGGATGTTATGCCAATTTGCAGGTCCACTTCGTTGTTCTCGTAAGGTGTTGTGCCAGGATGAACTCCCGCGGTTATGAATTTGAGCTTTATTTCTTCAAGCCTACCCTTATAAGGGCCGTTGTAGTAAGTGTTCAAGTTGTACCTTAAATACCTATCCGGCACCCACTCTACCAGCTTGTAGCTGAAATTGCTGACCATATTTCCCGCCTCAGTCCACCGTCGGTCGTATTTTTCTACCTGCCAGGGCGGCACGGGAGCCGCTGAGTTGTATGCCATGATATAAGGCAGATAAGGACAGGGCCCTTCCGCTTCGATCTCAAGAGTCAGATCATCGACAGCACGTACGCCGACCAGGTCCCTGTTTTTGATATCACCCTGGCTGAATGCACGCCCGTTCTTAATGTCATAGAACAGGAAGGCGAAAACATTGCCTTCGTTGGGGTCCAGAAACCTTTTGAAAGTGTATTCAAAATCGTGGGCAGTCAGAGGGTGACCGTCACTCCATTTAGCATCTTGTCGAAGGTGAAATGTCCACACGCGTCCATCTTCGGACGCCTCCCACCTGTCCGCAGCACCGGGACTGAGCACATCGTTTTCATCGAACATTGTCAATCGTTCGAACAACCAGGGGTCAGCGCCCTTCACTCCATAGTTATCCAAACTCACATCAAGGTTATTAGGCTCTTCGATAAAGTACGTCAGTATCTGCTCTTCCAGGGGCGCCGCATCATCGGGAAGAGCAACCCTGAGGCTGTTAATCACAGGCCCGGAGGCCAATGTGGGGGTATCGGGGTCCTCCGTGACGCCGCATCCCAGCATTGCCAATCCGACCAGTGTAAAACAATGGATAGATCGCATAACAGTGTCCTTGCTGTATCCGTTCATTGGGATAAATCCAGGCAACAATAAATCGCGTCCAATGGGCCAGTCCAGGTATGGTCTGGCTACCCCAACCGTTGTTCCAGCTTGCAATCCATTCGGAGTATGACCATACCGAAATCCGGTGCTGACCCGTTCAGCCCGGCCTACATCGCATTTCGACCCGGTTCGGTCCCGTTCTACAGATATTACCGGATGGCCCTGCACCGCCTGCATACTTCATGGTCTACGAGGCGCGATTTACCATGTCAAGCACAGCCGTCATATATCCTATAGCGAGAGCCCGACCCCGGTGGTTCCAGTCGGTATCATCCACCAGGCGGGGCACATGGTCCGGGATCATAAACCCTTTGAATCCCACATCCTTCAGCGTCTTCATAACATCATAGGGGTCAACATTGCCGGTTCCGAGGAAACACTCATTAAAGCACGGAATGCGCCCCTGGACATCTCGAAAATGGACATACACAATTTTGTCCCGGCCTCCGAAATGACGGATCCCCTTGACCACATTCTCATGACCACCCATCTCTGACCAGCAGCCCATACAGAAATCAAGTCCGTGCATAGGGCTGTCGAATGTATCCATCGCCCGCACAAAACCTTCAAAACTACCAAAAATACGGGCTACGCCGCCCAAGGCAGGAACCGGAGGATCGTCCGGATGGAGGGCAAGTCGGACCTGGCAATCCTCCGCTACAGGTAAGACCCGCTCCATGTAATAATGATAGTTATCCCACATTTCCTCCGCCGTGAATTCACGACCATGGGTCAGGGGCGAGTTCTTTTGCCGCTCATAATCGAACCAGGTAGTGCTGGCACCGCCGCGCAGAGGTGGCGGATCCGGTGTGCGCCAGACACCGTTCGGAATCCAGTGATATCCCAGTATGGGTATCCCGGCCCGGCCCATATTCCGAATCGTAATCTTCATGTTTTCGATTTGTACGTCCCGGCCCGGCAGGCCGAGCATCGCCTTGTCATAAAATGGTATGGGTACGTTTTCGAGCGCCATCAATCGTAATTTTGCCCGGTCCGCCTGTTTTCGCAAAGCGAGCAGGTCCTCGTATTCCCACCGGGCATCGCCCGGCAGCTTGGGGGTGTTCATCAGAAAATCATCCGCCCCTACCTGCTTTATGAACAGCATTTTCTCTTCTGTAAGTTCTTTAAACTGCCCGAGGCCGATTCGCATCTCGAGGGACATGGTAGAGATCCTTTTCGATAATTACTGGCGCGGTTGGAAACAGCCTTTTGGGATATGATATCGCAGGCGTGGTTCCGGGTCAACCGAAAATCGATGACACCCATAAGGCTTAATTTGGTTGGCCGGGTATGGATGTAGTGTATATATTCGTCATACGCTTTTAATTAAACAGAACCGCTTTTGTGAGATTACCTTGAAATGAAACTACTCGACTACTTACACTGGAACGACGTCAATACGGACAACTTGAACTTCTTCAGAGCAATGGGCGTGGAAAGTCTACTCGTTCATTTTCCGGAGGAAATCGCGCTGAGTCAAGACATCGAAACTGAATTTCGGCGGATGAAATCATTCGTTGAGGGGCATCACCTAGAATTGCACGTGTTGCATGCTCATTATGTTCCCAGAGATAAAATTGTGCATGGATTACCCGGTCGGGATCAACAGATTCAGTCCTGGCAGAGGGTTCTCCGCGCCATGGGAGCCGTTGGCGTGCAAAATACAGCGCTCACGTTTCAAGGTATCGGCCACTTCAGGACGTCACACACCACCGGACGCGGGGGTGTTACCTACAGCACATTCGATTTGCGTGAACATATGGCGGATGCTCCCGAACATCCCGTCAAAGTGATTTCAGCGGATCGACTCTGGGAAAACCTTGGTCATTTCTATGAACACATCATTCCTGTTGCGGAAGAAGCAGGGGTGCGCCTGGCGCTGCACCCGGACGATCCACCGATCGACAGACCCCTTGGTGGTGCAGACCGCATAGTGGTAAGCCTTGACAACTATCAGAGGATATTCGATCTGGTTCCGAGTTCCTCTAACGGCATGCTGTTCTGCCAGGGCTGTGTGGCTGAAATGGGGGAAGATGTGCAGAAAGCGATTCGATATATTGGGAAACTGGATAAGATCGTATTCGTCCATTTTCGTAATATAAGGGGTATTCCGCAAGGGGATGACTACTGGTTCCAGGAAGTTTTCCTAGATGAAGGTCAAGTGGACATGGTGGAATCTATGGAATCGTATCGTGACATAGGATACCAAGGGGCTATCATGATGGATCACACCCCCGGTATTCCTCACGAAGGGGCCGGGTGGTCGAGCCGGGCATGGTCAAATGGATATCTGAAGGCTTTAATTAAGGCGGTTTATAGATAGAATCAGGTAGGTTAATTGCAAAGCTACCGTATAAAGAAAATATTTCAGCTGTTTATGCCACCACCACTCCCCCCGCAATATCCACCTTGACAGAACCCGATGGGGTACCCGTTTTCTGCAACATTTTGCTGTCCACATCGGTCTAAAGTTACGAATCCACTGATGCGATTATTTAAAAAAGGAGAAATTCAATGAAATGTTTCGCTATGCTATCGATGTTTTGTATTGTGTTTTCAGTTTCCCCGAGCCAGGCGGAAGATGTCGCGCAACAGAAAACCTTCGAGGAATTGATATCGTTCAAACCGGGTGAAGCGCTCAGACTCGAGAATCTGAACGGAAAAATAGAGGTCCGGACATGGGAGCGGGAAGAAGTCAGAGTCAGGGCTCTTATTAAAGCGACAGGCCGTTACAGGGAAGAGGTGGAAGAGATACTCGGCGCGTTAAAGATAAGAATAGAACAGACTGACAACAGGCTTGAAATTTACTCGGATCATCCCCGTAAAGAATGGGGTTGGGGCCGCAGTTTGAGTGTCTCCTATGAGCTGACCGTTCCCAAACGGATAGATCTGGACCTCAATACGACTAACGGATCGATTGAAATAGGCACCGTCGAAGGTAAAATAGGTGCCAATACAACCAACGGATCGATTTATATCGGTACCGTTGAAGGTCAGCTTCGTGCGAATACCACTAACGGTAATGTGGAAATAGACGGAGTTCAGGGATCCGTGTCTGTCAGAACCACCAACGGTGGGATCGATGTTGAACTTACATCGTCCGACGGCAGCGAAGATCTGTTGTACACCACAACGAACGGTTCGATCAATATTTCGCTTCCGGGAGATATTAAAGGCAATTTCGAGGCGAAGACTACCAACGGTCACATCGAAACCGACTTTCCAATTTCTGTTCGAGGTAAAATCTCCGGTAAAGCTGTAAAGGGAGACCTTAACGGAGGTGGGGACACAAACATCAGTATTAAGACCACGAACGGCTCTATTTATATCAGGCAAGCTGCCTGAAAACCAGGATAGAGAGCGTAATCATTTACCGTTTTTGAAAGGAAATTCCGTTGTCCATGAGCAATTTCTTCACCCCGGAACGTGATTGGTCCGACGGCCTTTCCCGTCGTGGCTTTTTGAAGGGCGCCATGCTCGGTGGCGCGGGCGCGCTCACTTACACGCCGGAAGCTGCGGCCAAGGCTTTGTTGCAGGGAAAAACAGCCGCGGATATAAATGGCGCGGGGATAAAACCCGGCATCGTGGACCTGGATCAGAATGAGAACCCGCTCGGTCCGTCGCCGATGGCGATCCAGGCCATAACGAGACACCTGCATGAATTAAACCGGTATATGAACGATTTTCCCACTGAAATGTACGTCAAATTAAACATGTTGGCCGGTGTGAGTTTTGCGGGTATCGATTTCAAGACACCGACGCGTGAGATGATGCAGGAAGCGCAGCGTAGAAACCGGGTTCAGATCACCACAGGATCCACGGCAGTTCTGAGAGCGCTGACCATGGGCGCACTGGAACAGGGGGGGCATGTCATCGAAGCAGAGGGGGGCTATGGTGATATCACCCGATTCGCGAAAGCGCTGCAGCAGAAAGGCCGCGATGTGACCATCACCCGTGTGCCGCTCACTAACGGGAAACGTCATGATCTTATTGCCATGCAGAAGGCCGTGAATTCGCAGACGAAATTAGTCGTCATCACCAACCCGAACAACCCCACCGGCACCATCGTGTCACACGAGGCAATCGGGGAATTTATAAACAACGTACCTGGTACGGCAAAAATCCTAGTGGATGAGGCCTATGTGGACTTCGTAAAACAGCCGGGATTTTATTCTGCTTCCTCATTCGCTATCGAAAAAGAAAATGTCATCGTTTCACGCACATTTTCCAAAGTCTATGGACTGCCCGGTGTCAGAATGGGTTACGCAATTGGTGATCCCGGCAACTTTCGGGATTTCTGGCTGTACACCGGCTGGATGATGCCCACCCTGAGCGTGTTTGCTGCAGATGCGGCTCTCAGTGACACGGCGCATGTCCTGCTATCAAAAGAGACGGTCTGGGCGGCGAGAGATTATTTAACCGGTGAGCTCGATAAAATGGGCGTGCCGCACACGCCGAGTGAATCCAATTTCATGATAGTGGATGTGGGAAAAAATCCGAGTGAATTAATTGACTTCATGCGGAAGAACAAAGTGCTGGTTCGGAACGCCCACCAAATGTGGAATATAGAAAACCATATCAGGGTAACCATGGGTACAATGGATGAAATGGAAGTGTTCGTGAGTACGTTCAGGAAAGCATTGGCAGGAATTTAAGGCGCCAACGGGAATCGATCGATATTACCGACTGTTGGCGTTTCAAGTCCGGCGCGCGCTGTATAAACGGTGCCGTTCTTGGTCTTCCGGAGCTGTTTGGGCGTTATAAAGGAATGGAATCCCCGTTACTGGAATCACATCCTTCGGGCGAGAGAAAATGAACGGATTCTCAATGGGAAGTCAAGCGGCAGGCGCTATGAAGGAATCCAAGGAAGGGGGGCAGTGTTCAGACTGGTGGTCTGTATTGTTCGAAACAATTAGCGGGGATTCTGATCGATTCTTTTAATTGTGATGCCAACAACCCTATCAACAATCGCAATAGCGTCCATTTTCAAATAGTCGATGCGACGGATACTCTTCTCACCGCCAGGATTCCATAAAATTCAGTGCAGATTAGCAGCGTCGCAACGGTTACATGCATTACCTGTGCCGCCTTCGGTAGATCCCCATATGCCAGGGTGATTCCCAGTAAAATTTGGATGACAATGCCAACAATGATCACCGTGCTTACGACCCGCAACACGCCAATGATTTCATGTTTTCTCACCCACCTGAACAACAGAATACCCGCTATCAGAACCAGCCACGATGACGCCCGGTGCATGTGATCATACCAACCGGCGTTGTTAAGCCATTGAGACCGAGGAAGTGACTCCGGGTTCTTTATAAACGGATCAATCGCCTCCCTAACCTGCGTTCCTAAAATTAACTGCATGCAGGTTAGGGCAAACAACACCGTGGTGATTCGTATCATAAAGCGCTTCGATTCTTCCGGAAGGTTTATCTTGAACTTCGATTTCATGGCTTCGAATGTCGTGTAGATTAGAACACATAGCAGAATGACGGCAAGGACCATATGAAGTGTTATAATGCCCGGTATCAAGCCGGAACGAACAACCTGACCCCCTAACCAACCTTGAAATCCGACCAGCAGCACACTGCATAATGAACAATTAAAAATGGCAGGTTGGGTGCTTCTATAGGGGAACGAACGCAGGAATGTGGTAAAAATCAAGATGCCGATCAGGACGCCCACCATCCTGTTGATATACTCGATCCACATCTTAGTAGGATTAAATTCGTTAATATCGTATCCTTTTGCCTCGATATACGCCATATCCAGTTCTTCGAGGCTGGCTGGGGGCAGCCAGCATCCCCAGCATCTCGGCCAGTCAGGACACCCTAGGCCGGCACCGGCTACGCGGACGAGGCTTCCAACGGTAATTAGAACCACTACCGCGATAACAGTGGTTAACGCTGTTTTTTGATAGGCATTCATTTTTTTACCAGCGTATATCCTTCTGAACCGTTCCTTCATGTTGGTCGGAGCGATCTTCGATCGGCCAATCCTTTATTTCATCCACCAGCTCTACCAGACCATTTACTGCGGCGTTAAATATGATGTTTCCTTTTTCCGCCGTTGCGACTGTCGGGTCTCCGTGGACACCGAGTCTGGTCCACCGACCCCAGATATCGTTGAACCGGACCGTGCCGGTACTATCGGATGTCACATATTTACCTACCCGATCGTTTTCGGCGGCGGCTTTATCCATTTGTACTCTGTCTCCGGCGAGATGAAGATATAGGGAGGTCTCAAATTCATCTGCGTGGGCCATTACATCCGATTCTTTTATTTCCTCAAACACCTCGAGAAGAAACGTGAAATAATTGGAAGCGAAACAGAGGGAGTCGGTTGCCAGTACTGTCTTCCTGGCGATGAGATCGACGAGCGGGGTGTTGGACCCATGCCCGTTTACCAGCAGTATTTTCTGGAAGCCATGGTAAGCCACAGATTTTGTGATATTGAGGCAGAATGCGATAAACACTTCCGGTTCGATATGGATTGTGCCGGGAAAATCGATGTGATGCATGTTCAATCCGTAAGAGATTGGAGGTAGAACAAGCACCCTGTCCGAAGCACGCCGTCCCACTTCCAAACACACCGACTCCGCCAGAAAAACATCCGTATCAAGAGGCAGATGGCGTCCATGCTGTTCCGTTGATCCCGTCGGGAGAAGAACGACCTTTTGCATGGCAATAGCCTCGTTCATTTCAGCCCATGTCAGTCGATTGTACCTGTATTCGTTGCGTACATTCACCAGGACCTCCTCATAGTCGGTCTTTGAAGACTTCCGGGAAATTAACCGGTTGACGTTCACCCACGCTCGGGGGACGCAAAAGGTCCCTCTGGAGGTCGTTACTTGTCAATGGCAAGTATTGTTCAAGATGTGCAGCATCCGACCACGTTGAGTGACCGGGGGAATACTTGTACAGTAGCGATCGACGACGATTTTCCGAAACCCAGGTAGCGGTGCCGTGAACCAGGGCCTCGGTAAAAATGAGCATGTCTCCAGCTTGAAGCGACGGGTTGATTACGAGATGTGATTCCACTGGAGGTATGTATCGTAGTCCCATGTTTGCTTTGTGGCTACCCGGGACGGCAATAAAGCCACCATCGCCGGGGTTGACATCTTCCAACGCATACATCACGACGATTAAACCGTTGTGCATTTTTCCGTCTAACCACTGATATTCATGCTCACCGTGATCAGCCCTAGGTCCGCCATGAAGGTTTGGCCGTGTCTTTCCCTGTGATACGGATTCTCTGTGCATCTGCAAACCGTAGACGTGGTCAAGTCTTAGCCAGTCGCCGATCATATGTCTGATTATATTCAGGGTTCGGGGGTGGGCCATGAGATCCATGAATTCATGGCTGATTTCGAGGAATGGAAACCTGTGGTCATCTGTTTTGAGGTGTTTTTCCAGATAGGCATCTATCAAGTGGTTCATCCGCTGAACGTCATCTTTGGAAATGATATCTCGATAAATTATGATGCCGTTTAAATCAAACTCATAGCGCTCTGCTTCCGTCATGTGCAACTCCGATTGTTATGAGGCCGGGACGCTTCTAAGTGCTTCCTGTTCGGTTTTCCAGGTCTCCAGCGGTAGATCCCCTTCTTCAGGGCGCCAGAACCTGTTGGCGGGGTGTGCCGGATCGTCACCCTGATAATTCAAATCACCGGACCCAAGTTCACCCAGAAGCTGACGCTGGATGGGGGTACATCGCTGGAGTAATTCCTCCGGCTGATGCATGTAATCGGACGGTCGAATCCAGCGATGATGGTAGCCGTAATAAAGGCACTTTCGCGTATGACCGGAAAGATTCGGTGTAAGGCAGTGCCACAGGGCGGTACGCCAGATCATGGCGGTTCCCGGTTTTACGTTGACTTCGAAGATATCGTCCGGTTCAACGATATAATCAGGATTCTGAATTAACTCGGGTGAGAGCTTATGGCTCCCCTTCACGACACAGATCGCGCCGCTGTTGTGTTCGGTCAGATCGGTGAGGTAATATCCCACCTTGACCTCCATAAAGGGCATCGCTCCGTTTGTGACGGGATAACCGAAGTTAGGGCCATCGGAGTGCCAGGGGAAAAAACCGCCTTTGACCCCCAGAGGCTGATAACCGTATTTCTCCGGCATGGGGGGTCTGACGTCCATGTGGGAGGTACGTATCTGAATGTTGACGCCGATCACATCCACGACGAGGGGGAGGGTAATCCGATGATCGACCAACCAAAAAAACTCGTCATGTTGTGCCAGAGCGTTGCGTACCTGGAAGGCTTGTTCCGGACCCACATTCTGTTTTTTTCTGTAATAGGTGTCTAACGCATCCGTCGCTTCTAGAAGTCGATCTATCTCATCGGGACTCAAGACGTTTTCGATAAGGAAAAACCCGTCATCGTCAAACTGTCGTTGCTGTTCATCTGAAATGGCCAGCGGCATATCCTAGCTCCATAGTCGGTCGTGGGACCGTTCGCTGTCCCACTCGGGAGTGGGCTCGAAGTATCCGGGCTGGTCCTGATTGATGTGTTCTCCAATGGCTTCTTCATTCAGATCTATTCCCAGACCCGGCGCATCCGGTACTGCCATGAAGCCGTCCTGGATGATGGGGTTAGAAAGGCCTGTAACTATTTCATTCCACCATGGTTCATCAACGTAATGGTTTTCGAGTGCAATGAAGTTTTCGGTGGCTGCGGCGCAATGCACGCTGGCCATCTGGGCAACGGGCATGGCAGCCATATGCAGAGCCATAGCAATTCCATGCTCCTGTGCGAGATCGCCTATCTTCTTTGTCTCGAGAATTCCGCCGGACGTCGCCAGGTCCGGATGACACACTGCTATGGCTCTGTGCGTGAACAGATCCATGAAACCGTCTTTGAGATAGATATCCTCACCGGTGCAAACGGGAGTGTCGCAGGAATTTGAGAGGCGTACATATTGATCGGTGAACTGCCAGGGCACCATGTCTTCCAACCACGCGAGATTGTACCTGTCGAGTGCCTTTGCGAGCCGGATGCAATCTTCTATGCCGATATGGCCAAAATGATCCGCAGCCAATGGTATTTCATACCCGACGATGTCTCGCACGGTTCCTACATATTCACAGAGCACCTGAATACCTTTTTCCGTCAGTCGGATTCCGGTAAAAGGGTGCATGATATTGTTGGTGTTCAGCATTCCTGAGGGGGCGGCGAGGGTCCCCGGGACTCCCTTTAACAAACTGATCCCTACGTCCATTTTGAGGAATGAGAATCCCTGGTCCATTCGTTCCTTCAAACGATTGCCCATGGTTTCTGGATCGGGGGACGTCGTGGTATCGCAATAAATCCGAACTCTATCGCGAAATTTACCGCCGGCCAGTTGATATGCAGGTACGTCGTATGCCTTTCCCGCAAGGTCCATTAAGGCCATTTCAACCGCACAGACGCCACCCCCTTGCCTCGCATGGCCTCCGAATTGCTTTATTTTACGGAATACCTTATCCACGTTACAGGGATTCTCTCCGATTAACCGGGATTTTAACATCAGTGCATATGTTTTGCTGGCTACGTCGCGTACCTCCCCCAAGCCGTAGAGGCCCTGGTTTGTGTCCAGCCTGATCAGCGTGCAATTGCCGATCGTAGCCGTTCGCATATCAGTTATTTCCAGGTCACTTGGCCGGGATGCGGTACACACATTATTTTCAATTTCAGACATTGAATCTCCTTCTTTTTCATTTACCCTACGGAATCAACGTTCAGCCATCCCAGTGATCTGGAGGCGTCACCGGTCCGTCATCCCACACGGTCGGGAAATATCGGCCTTTCAGCAAAGATCCAGGCTGTACCTCTATTCTTTTTTCCATTATATGTCCACGACCGGGTTGATAGCGAGTGTAGCCCGGCATATAGTGAACAGCGATGGCCGGTCTGCCTTTTTCAGAAGGGTTGGGTGGGCTGCCATGCCAGGTGAGGCAGTGGTGGAACATACATTCGCCTTTTTTAACCTCGCATGGAATGATCGCGATTTTTTCGGATGGCGGTATTAGTGAAAGATCAGGATCTGGCGTGAATCCATCTTCGATGGTACCGATGGTTCCGCCCTTATGCGGTCCCCAGTGATGGCTTCGTGGCACCATACTCATACAGCCGTTGTCAACCGTGGCATCGTCCAGAGCGACCCAGGCGCTGATCAAATCGGACGGTTCAATTATGGGCCAGTAGGGATGGTCCTGGTGCCATTCGGTCGGACCACCGGTTTTCGGTGGTTTGTACTGTATCTGATCATGCCAAACCCGGAGCGTGGAGGTGCCGATCAGGTCACAGGCCATTTCACAGATTTCCGGGTGGTAGAGATGGGTCCGGAACAGGTCATCCGCCTGCCAGATATTAACGACCTGGATGACAACATCCTTTTCCTCCAGCTCATCTCCCCGCAGATTGCGCATGGACTCCGGGCCGCGATTCGACTTACCGCCGATGACCTGTTCAAGGCGGTGCCTCAATGAATCGGCCTCCTCGGCCGTGTACACCGGACCTACGTTAAGGAAACCCTGCTCCAGAAACCTGGCCACCTGCTTTTGGGATAACACATTAAACTCCTTGTTCTAGAGACCGTTTTGCATGGTCCAGTAATAAGACCCCTGGCTGGATTTGTCAAGTCCTACAATTCCCTTGACGTCCATGGCAATACCGTTTATATCCACACACCGGGAGATTGAATCTTGAACTGGATTTCTGAACCTCTGTATAAATTTAATGGTGCCTGCAGTGTGTGTGCAGCCGTTTCAGGTCGTACGGCATTACTTATGGATTGCGGCACGCGCCTGGGTTCATCAGCCAAAGCGTCGGAGTCTTTACCTCGGTAGATCGAGTTCTCCCGATTTTTTTTTACAGAAAACAATGTACTTCGGACCCGGCATGTAAGAGTAACGGTGGACAGATCATCGTGTACCGCGCCGGGCATAGGTTGATGAGCAGGCGGTTCTCTTCAAGTCGTCAGGATAGTCATTTTACATATAAGGAGTTATCATGGCAGATCGCGAAATCCTGGAAGAACTGAAAAATTTCGATACGCCCTCCATTACAAACGTGGTGGCCACTTATCCTTCAAGCGAAACCTGCCTGGGATTGTATAATCCCTGGTCGGAGAACTGGTATACAGACCAGTCCATCCGTTGCATGTATCCGGAGCTGGGAAGAACGGTGGGGTATGCCGTGACCTGCGTATTCGGTTTGCCGGATCCTAATTTTTCACGACTGACCTTTATGGATGTGGTCGATGCGTTGGACGCTTCGCCGAAACCCACGATTCTGGTTTTCCAACAGAAATTTCCGCCGGAAATTGCAGGCAAGGTCGGATTGTCGGGTGGAAACATGACGAGTGCCATGAAAGCGGTTGGGTGTGTAGGCGCCATATCGAACGGTCCATCTCGGGATATCGACGAAATCAGAGCTATGGGGTTTCAGTATTTATTAAGCGGAGTGACGGCCGGGCATGGAGACATGGCGATCCACGCAGTAAATGTACCGGTTTCCGTGGGGGGAATGGACGCCGCGCCCGGAGAAGTCATTCATATGGATGAAAACGGGGCCTGTAAATTTCCCGCGAACAAAGTCGAAGCCGTGCTTTCGAACGTAAAAGCATTGCAGAAAGAGGAAGAAGAGCGTATCACCAAGCTTGGTTCTGCCAGTTCCGCTGCAGAAGTCAGAGCGATTTTCAGTGGTCAGACTTATGGAGACGATAATAAAACGTCCCGATGAAATTAACGATTAAATAGGAAGTACAGGTTATTCGCAGGCGGCAATGGGCATATCGAAAAATTCCGCATTCAGCAGGGGCGTATCATGGACATCAAGGTGGTAATCTCCGGGACACGTGGCCAGAAACCGCGTCCCGACAATGATTCGGAACTGGGTTTCGGTCAGTATTTTACAGACCATATGTTTAAGATGGATTATAGGGAGGGTGCGGGGTGGTGCGATCCTCGCATCGAGCCGTATGGACCGCTAAATCTCGATCCCGCCGCTATGATATTCCATTACAACCAGGAGGTGTTTGAAGGGTTAAAAGCGTACCGGATGCCGGATGGCGATGCCTCGCTCTTTAGACCCGATAAAAACATCGCGAGAATGAATAAATCCCTAACACGGATGACGATGCCGGAGATTGACCCGGGGGATTATCTGAAGGCACTGAAAGAGCTGGTATGGCTTGAGCGTGACTGGATACCTGCGTCGGAAGGAACGGCTTTGTACATCCGTCCCACAGCGATCGCAACGGAAGCCGCCCTGGGTGTTCGAACAGCGAGAGAGTACCTGTTTTTCATTATTCTCTCACCGGTAGGACCGTTTTACAAGGAAGGATTCAATCCAACCAAAATTCATGTTGCCGACGAATTCATTCGGTCCGCCCGCGGTGGTTCAGGCTCCGCCAAGACATCCGGTAATTACGGCCCTACCCTTCTGGCTGCCAATAAGGCCGGCGAAAAAGGCTTTACCCAGGTGCTGTGGCTCGACGCCGTCGAACATAAATACATTGAGGAAGTCGGGACGAGTAACATCTTTTTCGTGATGGGAGATGAACTGGTAACGCCTCCTGCCAGCGGAACGATACTTGACGGGGTCACCCGGGATTCGGTCATCCAGATGTCGAGACTCAAGGGATTAGCGGTGGCGGAACGGGCGATTTCGATCGACGAGGTGATAGACGGAATTATCAATGGGCGGGTGAAGGAAATTTTCGCATCGGGCACCGCTGCAGTGATATCGCCTATCGGGTGGATAGGTTACCGCGAGGAGACTTATACTGTCAATAACGGTGAGGCCGGTGCCGTAGCGCGGAGTCTCTACGACGAGCTGACGGGGATCCAAACCGGCCGACGGGAGGATCCGTTCGGATGGGTGCAACGAATAAACGGGTCTTCCGGATCTGACATCACGGCCGCATGATGAGTGACTTGGTTGTGTACGATGTAGTTATCGTAGGCGGAGGACTCGTCGGATCATCGACGGCGCTCGAATTGAGTCGTCGTGGACTTAAAACTCTTGTACTGGAACAATTCGAACCGGCCGGTGACCGTGGGAGCTCACACGGTGATGGCCGAATGATCCGTTATGATTACAGCGAGGCGATTTATGTAGAAATGGTTCGCCAGGCCTTTGCGGCGTGGGACGAATTGGCCGTAATAAGCGGGACGAGACTGCTGGCACCTACCGGTTCCTGCAATTTCGGCCCGGATGACAGCCCTCAACTGGCTGCTATTGAGGATAATTTCAGGCGTGTTGGAATTCCGTTTGAACGTCTTTCGGCATCGAAGTTAAATAGAAAAATTCCTCAATTCCACTTGGAACACGGCAGTGCCGCCGTGTTCCAGGCAAATGCGGGTGTGCTTTTTGCCAGTACCGCTGTAAAGACAATCTGGAATCAGGCAGTTTCAGCAGGGGCTACGTGCGTTCGCGGTGAACGTGTGGACGAGATCGAACACGATGGGGCGTATATCCATGCACGCAGCGTATCAGGACAGACTTGGATCGGTCAAACCCTTGTTATCGCCGCTGGCGGCTGGGCCGGCCACTGGGCGGACCGTCTGAAGCTTCAAATCCCATTAACCACGACACAGGAACAACTCGCATATTTCGCTCCTAAGAACGGTTTCGATCATTCGGTTGGTGTTATGCCTAATTGCATCGACTACCATACTCCACACCCGTTTTATTGCCTTCCACAGGTAGATGTTCCTGGGGTAAAAGCAGGATGGCACCATACAGGCGAGATAATCGACCCGGACGATCCTCGACCTATTGATGAATCCAATCTGGAAGCGGTAAATGATTTTATTCAAAGAAGATGTCCCCATCTTATACCGGAACCGTTTAAAACCACCAGGTGCCTTTACACAAACTCACCCGACTATCACTTCGTGCTCGATAAACATCCCCATCTTGATCGCGTTGTTATAGCAACAGGTTTCTCAGGCCACGGGTTTAAATTCGGTCCCGTGGTCGCAAAGATGCTCGCGGCCCTGGTACTGGACGAAACTCCGCCGGTTCCGTTGAAACAGTTTTCCATCGATCGGTTTCAAAAAATGGACAAGTTCGTGCCTCGAACTATCGCGTGAAAACACATTAATATAAAAGGCGAATCCGCCCTGACCGTATTGTTTCCGGATATATCCCATATCTAGTTTGCGCATCATAAGGATGATATATTGCCCTATATTGGCCTGGACTTAGGCACAACGTCCATAACCGCGATTCTGCTGGAAACTGGTACCGGTGATGTCCTCGCCAAACACTCCGTTTCTAACGACACGGAAACCACCTCGCCTGATCAAAAAGCAGCCGGTCGATCCGAGTGGGACATAGATGGCATGATCAGTAAGACGATTTTCTTATTGAAACTCGTTGCCGCCGATGCCCCTGATCATGGGACGATCGAAGGCATCGGTGTCACGGGGCAGCAGCATGGGATGGTCCTTCTCGGACATGAAGGCACGCCCATCACGCCGTTTATCGGCTGGCAGGACCGCAGATGCCATGACCCTCACCAAGAGGGAAAAACTTACCTTGAGAATATGATGGCATTGGGAGGACGTGGATTCACAAGGAGTGAATGCAGCCCGGCGAGAGGATATATGGGAGCATCGCTTTTCTGGTTATCGCAGAACGGCATGCTCCCGGGTAGTGCTGTTGCAAGTTTCGCACCTGATTACCTTGTGGGCCGACTGTGCAACAAAGTTCCGGTCACAGATCCCACTAATGCCGCCGGCTCCGGACTGTATGATGTGATTGAGAGGAGATGGAATGCGGAGTTGCTCTCATCGCTCGGTATTCCCCAATCGGTGTTGCCCCGTGTTCAAGCTTCCTGTTCATGGGCCGGAAAACTATGCGGTAACCTGGCGTCAGAGATCGGGATCCCCGCCGGAACGCCTGTAACAAACGCCTGCGGCGACAATCAAGCGAGTTTCGCCGGGAGCGTATCGGATTATAAATATAGTGTACTGGTAAATATCGGGACCGGCGGCCAGATTTCCGTGTACAACCCGGGTTCCATCCGAATCGAGGGATTTCTTGTACGCCCCTATTTGAAATCCGGGTATCTGCTTGTGGGTGCTGGCATGACCGGAGGGAGATCCTATGCCGTGTTGGAACGGTTCATCCGGGCAGTCGGACAAGAAATCTTCGGCGTTGAACCAATTGACGGTATCTACGACAGGTTGAACGAGCTTGCCTCGGCCGTATCTGCCGGTTCGGATGATCTTATCTGCGAACCCGCTTTCACGGGATCTCTATCGGAACCCGATCGGCGTGGCCGCTTTTCAGGAATAAACGATATGAATCTGACTCCCGGACATTTGGCCCGGTCCCTGTTGGAGGGAATGGCAATGCAGTTCTTCCGCATGTATGAAAGTATGAGGTCCCAAGGCATTGCTCCACGTACACTGTTGGTCGGTGCGGGTAACGGAGTAAGGAAGAATCCGCTGCTCGGGCCTATCCTGTCGGATACTTTCGGGTTGGCGCTCAACGTTGTAAAGCATGGTGAAGAGGCTGCCATCGGTGCCTCCCTCTGTGCAGCCGTAGCCTCGAAAGAGTTCAGCGACATCGAGGAAGCAGGCAGCTGTTGCATCACATATGATACGGCAGACTAATCCGGTCAATGTGACGAATTGCTTGCGCGACCGAATGTTATTGAATAGCTTCAGCCATGACCGGTTTTTTTGTCCCGTCGATTTTAACTGGAACTTTGGAACCCTATTCCATAATCTGTCGTCATATATTCAGGACGGATTAAACACAGCTTTTGACCGTAATCCCGGGAATGTCGAAGGCAAGACTTCAGGAACCTTAGAGCAGGAGACAACCACATGGTCGGATATGTAAAAAACATCGCGGCGTTATTTGCCTTGACGATAATTGCAAGTACTGGATGTGGATTGGTTGACGGCTCGTCACCCACGGGGTCGCTCTCGAATGTAGAACGGGATGCTGAAGCGGTGGCAACTGTAGTCGCCAATTCGATAGGCGCAGAACTTCTCATCCTGGCCGACGACATCGAAGAAGTTGTTAGCACTGAGGCTCTTCCGAGCCAGCGTCCACGGCCCCGTTTAGACCGGCTCAAAGAAGCGTTAAGTCTGACGGATGATCAGGTAGATCAGATCACAACGATTATGGAGGCCTCAAGAGGATTGCGCGATCCGATCATCCAGAAGGTCCGTGACGGTTCCATTACCCGCCAGGAAGCACGTCAACAAATGCGGACCATTCGGGAAGACACGAAATCCCAGGTCGAGGCAGTATTGACATCGGACCAACTCACAGCATTTGAAGATTTACGTTTTCATCATGGCCGTCAATTTAATCGTCGTCCTCTGAGCGAAATCCTCAATCTGACGGATGATCAGCAGGCACAGGTGGAATCGGTTATGAAAGGAATTCGTGAACAGATGTTAGCTATCCGCGAACAGGTTGAAGCAGAGGAATTGACCAGGGAGGATGCCCGGGGCCGGATTCAGGAAATCAGGGAGTCAGAAATTGAGGGTCTCAGCGCCATCCTGGATGAAGGTCAGTTAACTAAATTCCAGAGAATATTAAACCATCATCGGTTCGGGTTCGGCCCCAAGGGATTCGGACGGGGGCCCCGTGGACAATTTAATCGACCGGGTCGTAGGTAAAGTCCTTTGCAACAATCCCCCTCGAAGTGACATTCGAGGGGGATTGTTATTTAACCCTATTTTTTTAACAGGTCTCCGGGTCTATCCGGGAATCCCGTTACACCTCTCGACCGATCGAATTGATATATCCTCTCTCGGCGGTGAGGTGTGTATTCAAAGCCTCTGAATATCCCGCTTTCCAGTGCATCTAACGCGCCCGGATGTTCGCACGCGCCAACGCCAACGCTACGTAACCTGCTCAACACATCCCGGCGGGTATCCGCTTGATTAATTATCTCATCGGGATCATTTTTCATCTGGAAAAGTTGTTCCCGGTCACCATTCGAAAAATAAATATACTTCCATTGCTCGTCGCGGACCATGATCTTGAAATGGTTGGTACCGGGAGTTCCATAATAACCGATGAGATGCTTTCGCGGTTGAGCGGTGCCCTTCACCACACCCAGTACATCGATACCATCCCGAGTTTGAGTCGCTCCTGCTGCGTGGGTGGCGATCCCAAACAGGTCGGTCAGGCACACCAGTTCATCTCTTCTTTCCTTTTGCGGCAGCCGATCCGGCCAGCTCACGAGGAAAGGTACACGGGCCGCAGCATCAAAGAAGCTCTCCTTCTGCCAAGCTGTATGGTCGCCCATATGATCACCATGATCTGAAAAAAAGCATATCACGGTGTTATCCGCATCGTCCCGGCACTCTACCGCATCCAAAATACGGCCGAGGCAATGATCGATGTACGAAATCTCACCGTAGTACCGTGCCTTCAGCATTCGTGCCCAGGCGTCGTTTATTTCATCCGCCCAGATTATGCGGTTCATGTAAGGAATCTGCTCATCCATATGATCGACCTGCAAGCTGCCGGATATGGGATTGGCCATCCGATCCGGATCGTACATCCTGTTGAAAGGAACGGGGGGAGCGAAGGGAGGATGAGGCCCGATGAATGAGACGAAACCGAAATAGGGCCGTGAATCGTCCACTGCGAGCAGCTCAACGGCCCGATCCGCCGCCCACGATTCCACGGTCAGGTGGGCCGGAAGCGGACTCACCTGGGGCACATAGTACATTTCTGTGCGTTCACCCTGCAGGGATTCGATATAGTCAAATTCCGGATGTTCACGGGCGATCCATGCGGCAAAGGCATCGCCTGATCGCTGTTCCGGGGTACCGTAGAGTTCTTCACTATGTAACTGGACATCGTAGCCAATTTCTTCATTCCAGGGAGCGGTATGAAATTTTCCTACTCCGAAGGTCCGATATCCTTCCTTTTTCATTGTACGTGCGATATAATCACCACATCGTCCTTCAAGAGTATCTGCCTGACCCGGCGCCGGATCCGAACGTCCATTGCTGAACACCCTCGTAGTAGGAGGTTCGCACCCCGTACGTACGGTAATCCGTGCCGCAACGCAGACGGGGCATGTTGAATAACCATTGGAAAAGGTGAGTCCCCTGTTGACCAGGCGATCCATATTAGGTGTATAGATTTGTGCATTGCCGAGGGCGGCGATGGTGTCAAACCGCTGCTGGTCTGTCATAATGAACAACACATTGGGACGGGACATTGACAAAACTCCGTTGGAAACGATAGTCAAGGGGTAACATCAAAAGATAAATCACGGCTGCTAAGACCAGATCTGACCCACCGCATCGAGTTTCTGGTCACTCAGATAGCCATACCGGTTGATCCACACACCGTCCGCGGGGCTCTCTGCGACCACTCTGAACCGGCGAACGAAATCGTCGTGGGGGCCATACCCATGCATAAGGGGGGTGACGAGGATCCGCCCGTTCGTCTCCGCACAAACCTGAGTGATCTTCCGGGACTGGCAGTCGTTAGGGATCGGATGAGGTTCATGAGGTTCAGGATATCCAAAATCGCTGATGCGGTCCGCTGTAATCACGTCACCCAGGTCGAACATATGGGCGAGGGCTTTCACCACCAGTGATTCGTCAAGGTCCGGATTGTGTTTAATGAGATCAACACCCCAGAACTCAACCATAGCAGACCAGTGCATGGTGTATAATTTCGGTGAAACCGCATCGCAGTAATCCGAAATCTGTGAGAAATCCAGTCCGGTCCAGAGGGTTAAAGGGGTCATAAATGCATTGGCGGAAAGTTCTTTCTCCGCCCCCCCGTACATTGTTAATGATTCACGCCAGTGGCGCAGAAGGTCAAGGGACAAGGCAGATTTCAATCGAAGCCAATCAAGTAACACGGGAAACCTTCGAAGGAGCGTGGCCTGCGCAGCACTCCCGCGATCAGGACCAGCAAAGGGCTCAAGGTCTTTGTTGGTAAGATGACCATGAAGATAATCGTAGAATGCTCCCACTTCTTCCCGGATAGTATCAAAATCAAATCCATTTTTCACGGCCCAGATTTTTACATGGGGACCAAAATCCTGAAACGCTTCATCCAGTTTATAGCAGGGATATTCCGGCCAATCCGGGCGGATTCCGGTGACCTGAGGGTATTTTTCCAATAGATCTCGAAGATAGGCGCGATTGTAATGTCGAATGGCCTGGCTGGCCAGACTCCCGGTTTCAGCCATTCGCACAGGACGTTTGCCATTGGGAAGCAGAGGCACATCTTCATCCCGTAACCCGGATGGGGTTGCAGCACTGGTCTGGAAGTACACCTTTAAATTCCGGTTCAACGCTTCATCTATGAAGTTCTCTATGATTTCTCCATGTGACTCGGTCAGGTCAGATGGTTTCCGGGGTTTGTAGGGGGTATCGCTGTAATAGGCTTCATTTGGGATATAACTCGGCGCACCCTTGACCCACAACGACCTTCTCCCCCACAGCGGTCGATCGAACAACCTGGGACTGCTGCCTGCGTCCGAAGGGGGTTGAAACGATCCATCACCCTGTTCGGACGGAGCGGTAACGGTTGGATTCAGTGCCACCGCAGTGGCTTTCGCTCGTTTAGTTATATTATCGAGGATCCCATCAACGCCTTCATTCAGGATGAAATCTCCCATTACTGTGATCCCAAGGAAACGGGATGCCATAATCTACCTTTCGGATCGGTGCCGTTCGACTTGTTCCAGCTGCTTGTTTATGAAGTTTTCAGCCCGTTTATTTTCTGCCGCAGGATCACAGATTTGCCGCAGATAACCTTCCATGGATTCCGCTCTCGAACTATCGCTGTCGAATACATTCGACAATTCATCCGGGTCCTCGTTAAGGTTGAAAAGCTGATGTGGTGCGTCGATGTGATGTATATATTTCCAGTCGCCCTGGCGGATCATGAAGGAACTGGCTCTTGCGCCGTGCCCGTGGTACTCGGAGAACACGATACGAAATGCCTCCGCCTCCCCTAAATTCTGGAGGGGGATGCCGATCCAATCTGAGGGGCGCTCCGCCCCGGTTGATGCGAAAATACTGGCTTGTACATCATGAAGATCGATAGGTGTTAGATTCCTGCGACCCGACCCGTAATCTGGTCCGGCAGCAATACAGGGAATGCGAACTGAGTCTTCATAGAGACTACACTTCCACCACATCCCGAATTTACCGAGCATCTCTCCATGATCCGATGTATAGATTACATTCGTTTCGTCAAAACACCCAGATTGCTTAAGGGCCCTGATCATTCTTCCCAGCTGATGATCGACGAACGAAACACAACCCCGATATCCGCGCCTGAGACCGCGCACCTGATCTTCATGGAAAAGATCCGTCTCAAAATGTTTCCGTAGATCGAGTGCCCTGGGGTGATTGGCTGATTCGCAATCTCCTGTATGCGTGGGGAGATCTCCGCCGTCAGGATACAGATCCCAGAATTTCTGAGGGGTGACATGTGGAAAATGCGGATTGTTGATATTGACCGCGAGTACCCAGGCTCTGTCGAGTGCCGGCGCCTTGTATTTAATCCAGTCTATTGCGGCATCGACCGTGGCTCTATCTCCACTTGCCGTTCGGTCATCCGGTCCAAAGCCATTGGCTCTGTTCGCGGCGTTGTCCCGTATCTTCAATGGATTCCTACGGTTTTCGGTGTCACCAATGGCATTGAATTCTCCGGCAGCGAGTGTTTCAGTGAAACCTAAATCTTCCGTGGGACGGTAAACGTGGGATTTGCCGGCGGTTACTGCGTGAATTCCCTGGTCTGACAGCACTTTGCCGTAAGACGGAATCATTCGGTCAACGTTCACCGCACAATTACTGTATGTCTGGATTTGATGCACCCGGCGTCCGGACAGGAACGCAGAACGACAGGGCATGCATAGAGGAGAAGGACAATAGGCCGTATAGGTCGTGCCCTGAGAGGCAAGGGCTTCCATATTCGGTGTTAACATTGCCGGATGGCCGTATACAGAAGAATAGAAAGGGTTGTGCTCATCTGAAATCAGCAGGAGGACATTGGACATGGCGATGATCCTAATCATCAGAAATATCAGGCGTGATCCATCTGTGCGGGAATATCATCCATCTGCGTTATCATCCATGCCAATGTGTTTTTCAATCCCACATCGAGCGATGTTATCGGGGAATAGCCAAGGTAGTCCTCGGCTTTGCAGGTTGAAGGTTGTCTATGCACAACGTGATCCCACGTCCGACGTCCTTCGATCGCAATACCGTCACGGTTTCCGGTTAGGTCATTTATCTTTTCTGCCAGTTCCAGAATGCGAGTGGGCCGCCCACCTGATATATTGAATATTTCGGCCGATTCGCCCTGGTATTCCGCCGCCAGAATTGTACCATTAACCAGGTCTGTCACATAGCAGAAATCCCTGGTTTCTTCACCATTGCCGGTTATTTTCAGGGGTTGTCCACACAATGCCGTGTATAGAAAATTGGGAATTACGTTGCGGTACTTTCCTGGAAACTCTCTTGGTCCGTAACAATTAAAATATCTTAGCATTACAGTGGATAGGCCATGATAATCAGAATAGAAACGAGTGTACTGTTCGCCGAGAAGTTTAGTCATGGCATAGGGGGTTCCGGGATCAAATTCGGTGGCAGCCTCGTCCATTGCACCCACGGCATTTCCATATACGCAGGAAGAAGAGGCATAGGTAAATCGAGAAACATCAAAACGACGGCACCGGTCCAGAATTTTCAGTATTCCCAACCCATTCGTAAGAAGATCCCGTTCCGGATGGTCTACCGAATTCCGGTTCGCAAAATTCGCTGCGAGATGGAAAACCACATCGTAACCGTTTTCGAATACTTCATCGAGGCCTTCATCATCCGAGATATCGAGATTGAACAACCGTATATTGGGATATTCGGCAATGTTTTGTGGATAACCTGAACTAAAGTTGTCTATCACGGAAATCTCACAGCCGCGATCCAGCAAGGCTTCAACAAGATGGCTGCCGATCATCCCGGCGCCCCCTGTAATAAGAACATTTCGATTCTGTATCTTCATGATTTAACGGTAGGTGTGCGCATGGATATCAGTTTGAGACGGAGTATCAAGATTCCATATTCCTTTAGTGTTTTAAATATCTTCATTTTGCTTCCACCCGCTTTCAGATCATACCTCAAGTAAAGGGGCACCTGGGTGATTGTCGGGCGAAATGGCCGTAGTTTGATCAACAGTTCAAGGATGGCGGCAAAGCCTCTCACCTCGAGAAGGGGGGTAAACAGCGCAGATGCATCTTTTAACAGTTTTACCCGGTATAGCCTGTAAAAACTGGTATAGTCCTTGATTTTCATAGGAAAAAGAATCCGGAAAACAATGCGTGCGCCGTGACTCAAGAGGCTCCTATGCCAGGGGACTCCCACCTGGCCACCACCCTCAACGAAACGTGACGCGATAACGATATCAGCACCCGACGAGGCGGCATCCAGCATGGTGAGAATCAAGTCCGGACTCTGGGTGTTGTCGGCATCCATGGTAACTACATAATCATCCGAATTAAATTGATGGCATGCATGCTCGATTCCGGTGGCAATAGCCTGTCCCGCGCCTTTGTTTTGCTCGTGGGTCAAAAGCGTCACTGGATACAGATTAGTCATTTCCGTGACGATTTTGCCCGTATCATCATCACTGCCGTCATTGACGACGACGATATGATATTCGATCGCGGACAGGGAAGTCCCGATTTGTTCGATTAACTCCCCTATCCCTTCTGCCTCATTGAACGCGGGTAATATGATAATGACCACTAAGAGCCCCGATTACTAACCATTCGTCAATCTATCTTACGGTAAATTGCCATATCCGGAATATCAGTTGGGACTTGAAAATAGTGAAATTCCAATTCCGGCCGGTTGTCCCATAAGATATCAGGTACGGCTAAATCCACCAAGTGATAATTGGTCTTTAATAATTCCACCACATCATCCGGGGGTGACACGAAGTCGCCGCGATGCAATATGACCCAGTCAGCATCCAGGGATGAATCATATAAAAGGTCCGGAGGTAAAATTTGCAACTTGGTGTAGAACATCAAGGGCACCGATCCATAATCAGTAATTGCAGTGTCATCCATGTCACTATTTGCATTCACGTATTCTGCTATTGTTTCAGTAGGCCCCTCGTAACCGTTAATAATCTGATATAAATAGGCCCCGGGATAGGAGGTCAGATGTCGATTTTTCTCAATCGCTTGATCTATTACAACCATTCGATGAAACAACTTTTCGTTATCAGGCAAATACCGAGGCAAACCGGAACGTACAGCCCAATCACTTTCTGTAATGAAGACGCCAACGTCCCAAGCGTTGACAGGAAGCATAGCCAGAGCTCTGCTGGGTAACACGTTAAAGATATTGCATCCCCAAATTACAATCAAGGCGGTAATAGCTAGCGTCCGATTGATTTTCCTGAAACAGCTGATTGCGAGTGTGAGGCCTAAAATCACCAGGGGTGCAATGCCAACGAGATATCTGATTTCGTTGGACGGACTCAATAATGACATGGTCAATATGACACCCGATGGCACCAGCCAGATAATATGCAGTTCCCTGTGGGTAGGAGTTTTTAAGAGAAACAGAATACCTTTACAAATTGCAGCGAATACTAAACATGCAGTAATAATTGGAAAACCGGGAAGATTATGTATTACGCCTACCATCGAGACACCACCGGCAAGGCAAGTTGCAAACCAGAAATTGCAACGCCTGTCCTTTAAAAGAAAAGCAAAGGCAGAGACTAGGAGCGGCGGTGCAAAGTTATTGAACAACTTCGCAGTAAGCGTCCCTGTAAATACGAACACTTTACGGATGCTGAACCAGTTGTAGCCGTGGGTCCAGAACTCCGTATATAATATCCAAGGTACGGTAAACAGGAGGAATATGGTGGCGGCCGACCCTATTGTTTGAATTGATATGCGATCACGGTAGAGTACAAGCCAGTGCATGCCGAGGCCAATGAGAGTGCCGGCACAGACCACATAATGGCTATGAAACAACAGAATGGAAGCGAGCACAAGGTGCACCGTGGCCCACTTGCGTTTTTCCCCGAGACAGAGATAGGCCCATAGTACCCAGAGCGTACAGAATATCACCAGGCCGTAGTATCGGCATTGACGGAAATAGAGCAGAAAGGGAATCCAACCCGTTAACAACAGTGGTGCCACGATCCACACACAACGATCCTGCGTGAGGCGCCTGACTAAAAACGGGAAGAAGATCAACGAGGCAATACCCAGAAGGGCGAAGGGAAGACGTGCGGTGAATGTATCGATTCCCAATAAACCGAACGAGGCAGCACTCAAATAATACTGTAGCCAGGGCAACACCACCTCAACATAGTCTTCATTATGCAGCGGTGGATAATAGCTCATCAAATTACGTCCGTCGTACATGCGGGGATAGCCGTACTTCAGAATGTTTTTGCCTAACACCGCTGTTTCGGCTTCATCCGTCCACAGATATATATCACCCAGTCGCGGGATAACGATGATTACACTGACAACACCGATCAGTAATGATCGCCAGACATCGTTTTGCCAGGTCATCAAGGCGAGATTCTTTATTGAATTCGGGTGTTGGGTCATATGTGTTTGGACTGATTGTTAACGGAGAAGGGGCAGTATGAGGATT